>CAMDHZ010000012.1 GCA_945898275.1 Chitinophaga pinensis
TAAAGTCAGTTTATCTCTCCATACACGAAGCGTCAAAATCATGGACTTTACCAATAAAAAATTGGGGCCAAATAGTCAGTCAATTTATTATTATGTTTGAAGACAGAATTAATCCTTAAATTAATTTACACACTTTTTGGGATGGTGTCGGGATGACTTTTTTTTGCTAACACGCTCACATTCAATATTTCTCCTCACTCGTGCTCTAAACTTTTTATGTAGCAGCTTCCCACCATTTGGATAGTAGCTTCCCACCATTTGGGTAGTTGCTTCACACTATTTGGGTAGTTGCTTCCCACCATTTGGGTAGCAGCTTCCCACCATTTGGGTAGTTGCTTCCCACCATTTGTATAGTTGCTTCCCACCATTTGTATAGTTGCTTCCCACCATTTGGGTAGTTGCTTCCCACCATTTATATAGTTGCTTCCCACCATTTGTATAGTTGCTTCCCACCATTTGTATAGTTGCTTCCCACCATTTGGGTAGTAGCTTCCCACCATTTGTGGAGTGGCTGTTGTTGGGGGCTTAAACTCTGCCCCATCGGGGCTAACTGTTTGTAGCACATGTTAATATAATACCAATAACAGAACGCTCCGATGGAGCTTTGTTTAAATTCAAATCTTTTCCTACAAACAGGATGCTCCGATGGAGCTATAAAAGCAATAATTAATAATTCTGCCCCATCGGGGCTAACTGTTTGTAGCAACACATCAATCACAATTAAAATAGCTCCGTAGGAGCGACCTGTTAATCTTTTCCTACAAACAGGATGCTCCTACGGAGCTATAAAAGCACTAAATAATAATTATGTCAAATGGAGCTAAAAATGTAATAATTAACATTTCAGCCCCATTGGGGCTAACTGTTTGTAGCAACGCATCATTCACAATTAAAATAGCTCCGTAGGAGCGACCTGTTAATCTTTTCCTACAAACAGGATGCTCCCCTGGAGCTATAAATGCAATAATTAATAATTTTGCTACCTAGGAGCTAAATGTTAATAAAATGCCAAACACCTATACCCAAATCTATATGCAAATTGTATTTGCTGTAAAAGGCAGACAAAACCTAATTGCAAAACAAAACAGAGAAGAACTGCACCAATACATTACAGGCATTGTGCAAAATAGAGATCAAAAAATGCTATCAATTTTTGCAATGCCAGACCATATACATTTATTGGTAGGTATCAAACCAAACATTACAATATCTGATTTGGTTAGAGATATAAAATCTGGATCTTCCAAATTTATTAATGATAGCCAATGGAATAATGGAAAATTTAATTGGCAAGAAGGTTATGGTGCTTTCTCTTACTCAAAAAGCCAAATTGACAAGGTTTGTAAATATATTTTGAATCAAGAAAAGCATCATGAAAAACAAACTTTTAAAGAAGAATACATTAATTTTTTAAATAAATTTGAGGTTGAATTCAATGAAAAATATTTGTTTGATTGGATACCCTTATAGGACAAAATTCATTACAGCCCGCACCCATCACCCAACTTGCTTTTTAACTTTTAACCAATACTTTTGGTTGGGTTCGAACCAAAAATAAAAAAATGGAAAAAGAGATTGAAACCTTTAGCCCTGAAAGCCGCAAAGCTTGGCGCGATTGGCTCACAGCTAACCACGACAAAAAACAATCTATATGGCTAATTTACTACAAAAAGAAATCAAATATACCAAGCATTCTGTATAATGAAGCCGTTGATGAAGCCCTATGTTTTGGTTGGATAGATAGCAAATCAAAACCCATAGATGACGAAAAATTCATGCAGTTTTTTACAAAGAGAAAGGAGAAAAGTGTTTGGTCTAAAATTAACAAAGAGAAAATTGCACGTCTCACGCAAGAAGGGCTAATGACCAAGGCAGGACTTGCTATTATAGAAAAGGCAAAAGAAAATGGCTCGTGGACCATCTTGGATCAGGCAGAAGCACTAACGATTCCTGACGACCTAGAAAATGCCTTTCTCTTGAAGCCAAAAGCAAAGGAATACTTTTTAAGTTTGAGTAGGTCTGATAAAAGGAATATTTTGCAATGGCTGGTATTGGCTAAACGGGCAGAAACAAGGCAAAATAGAATTTCAGAAATAGTTGAACTTGCCAATGTTAACCAAAAACCTAAGCAATTTATGGGAAGAAAAGTCCTAAAGTAGGTAGACATCAAAAACAAAATTCATTAAAGCTGCCCCCCTCGACTTCGCTGTCTTTAGGACCTTAATGCGGGGACCTTAATGCTGGGATTTTACCAAAGTAACAAAACGGAAGGAAAGGAAGGGACTATTTGAGCATAGTCCTTCCCTACTTCATAATCTTTCTTATAATTTGCTCCTCGCCACTTTGTATGTGTAAAAGGTATATGCCAGTATTGTATTGACTCATGTCTAGTTGAAGGGTATTAAGGCCCATGTGTAAGCTTGAGCTATTTTCTATTACAACTCTACCCGATAGGTCGATTAAGCGAATGGTAGCATCTTGAGCACGGTTAACATTAAGTTCTACTTGCAACATTTTTTCAACCGGATTCGGATAAATTGAAGTTATAGTCATTTGGTTCAACCCTAAACCCGTTGAAACATTGGTTACCATTACATCTTCGCAATGCATATCAGAACAAGAATCACTGCTATTTAATACACTTAAACAAACGCTATAGGTTCCATTTTGAGTGAAAATATGTTGTCCATTGGCGTCTTGACTAAAGGTTCCATCGCCAAAATTCCAGTTAGAAACTACGCCTGTTCCAGAGATACTGCTAAATTCAAATTTGCCTGAGCTAGTATTATCAGGTGTAAACGAAAAATCTGCTGCACATTGTTGTTGGGTTACGTTTCCAGGGAATAACACGCTCACACAATAAGAGCTTTTGCAATTGGTATCAAGCATGTTTACAACATACAAACATGCTGTGTGCCAACCCGGACTCATAAAATTATGCTCAACATTTGTAGTGGTAATTGGTGCACCACCATCAAATACCCAACGGTATTGCAATGGACTTCCTGCAGAGCGATTTACAAAACGGTAGCTGCTGGTATTGCCAATTCTTTCATAATCAAATGAGGCAACACACGCAATTGGATTGCTATTTCCGGTATTAAATGTTTTGCAAGTAGTGCTTTTGCAAAGCGTATCATTACCGGGGCTAATGTTATAAATGGTTAAGCAAACTGTTTTTGAGCCCAATGTAGCAAAATTGTGAAGTGGATTGCAATTGTCTGAAGAGGTTCCATCCCCAAAATTGTAAACACAACGGGTATGGGTGCCAGTAGAAGTATTGGCAAACCTCACATAATGCGGATTTGCACCAACGCTATCACTTTTAATGATATTGAAATTTGCGTTGCAACCTCCATTTGAACCAACCAGGATGCTGTCGCAAATGGTTTGAACACAAGTAGAGTCTTTCTTAGTTATTTTTAAGCAAACTTTATATTTACCGTTGTTTAAGTAGGTTCTAAAGGTAAGTCTGCTGTCTGAAGAAGTTCCATCGCCAAAGGTCCATAAGTACCTGTAATTGGTATCATTTAAAGTGGCTGTAAAATATTTTTTCTTGCTGTTTGTTGGGTCATTTTGCTTGGTCCAATTGGCATTGCAGGTAACAGGGGTTTCAATAGTAATGCTATCGCAAATGGTTTGAACACAAGTAGAGTCTTTCTTAGTTACTTTTAAGCAAACCTTGTATTTACCACCTGTTGCATAGGTATGAAAGGTAAGTCTGCTATCTGATGAAGTATTGTCGCCAAAGGTCCATAAGTACCTGTAATTTGTATCATTTAAAGTGGCTGTAAAATATTTTTTCTTGCTGTTTGTTGGGTCATTTTGCTTGGTCCAATTGGCATTGCAATTTGTGTTTGAACCAACCAAGATGCTATCACAAATGGTTTGAACACAAGTAGAATCTTTTTTAGTTACTTTTAAGCAAACTTTGTATTTACCTGAATTGGCATAGGTGCGAAAGGTAAGTCTGCTATCCGAAGAAGTACCATCCCCAAAAGTCCATAAGTACCTATAATTGGTATCATTTAAGGTAGCTGTAAAATAGATTTTCTTGCTGTTTGTAGGGTCATTTTGTTTGGTCCAATTGGCATTGCAATTTGTATTTGACCCAACCGTAATGCTATCACAAATGGTTTGAACACAAGTAGAGTCTTTCTTAGTTACTTTTAAGCAAACTTTGTATTTACCCGAATTGGCATAAATACGAAAAGTAAGTCTGCTATCGGATGAAGTTCCATCACCAAAAGTCCATAAATACCTGTAATTGGTATCATTTAAAGCAGCTGTAAAATAGACCTTTTTGTTGTTTGAAGGATCATTTTGCTTAGACCAATTGGCATTGCATAAGTTCTGAGCACTGATTTCGCTCAGAGAAATGAAGGCAAAAAGAAAAAATAACGCGTTGAGTAGTGAGTGTTTTTTCATTGAGTTTAAACTTAAAGGTTATACGTAAATCCCTAAAAATCAAATCGAAGTTAGTAGAATTATTTAATAATACAAATTTTCAAACATCACTTATTATTTTTAAGAAGCCATTAAGTTTTCTAAACCGTACCATTCGGGGTTTGGTTCAAATTGAACCAAAAAACCTTTCTGTTAATTAATCTTTAAATGGACTTCTCTCCTGCCAAACAATTTTTGGTTCTAGGTAATTGAATGCACACTCAAAAATACAATCAATAATAAAATTACCATGTTTAGCAAAGCCATACATTTCTTGTGGTTTGGCACCTATAGAACTTTTTATTTCTAAAGCAGTTCTTCCAAATTCGATTGTTTTAAACCCGGCATTTATGCCATGCATAAGCATATCATAAAGCATATTTAAGTATAACATTTTTTCACGCTGAACAGAATCATCATAGCCTAAAAAGTAAGTATCTATAGCTTTTCCATTGTGGAATAGGGAATAAAACCCGATTAACTTTCCATCTAAAAAATAGCCATATAAAAGAAACTTATCATTCATTAACGATTTAATCACACCAAAGTGGTTTTTAGCAAGAAAGAAGGTATTGAAATGCGCGTGTTTAGCCACATGAAGGTACAAATCATAAATTTCGTTTTCATACTTAAGGATATCCTCTAGGTTTAAGGCTCTTTTCTCAATACCTTCCGATTTCTTCCTAGCGCGCTTGTATTGGTCGCGGTATTTTTTAGCTAAAGCTTGAATATAATCTTGCTCTGTATTCCACTGAAGAGGAATATCAAATACCATATTGGGCTGAGTAGTAAATTGAAAGTACTTATGAAACCCCGCTTTCAAGAAGATCTCAGCATCTGAATTCACAAAATCTTTGAAAGTGGTAACATGTACTTGTATTCCTTTGTGTTTAAAAATTTCTTTCAGCTTTTCAGCGGCTAACTTCAGTGTCTTTACCGCTTCAATTTTATCTATTGTGTCAGAAAATATAAAAGCATTTTGACCCGTAAACATATTGTTACCAATGATGAGAATATGGGCATTGAGGTTTTTAAACACAATATTTCTAACAACAGATACTTTGTGGTTATCCCTACTTCCAAAAGAATCTAATTGGTTTAGGTTCAGAAATTGTGAAAGAGCAATTCCAACTAAAGTTTCATTTTGGTATACCCCAATATAATGACAAATCATATTTGGTGGAGCCGATTGCTCTAAAACTTGGAGGTAGGCGTTTGATAAAAATACATTTTCGGCACCTAATACATTCCATGCTAATGGGAGTTCCGAAACCTTATTAAAAATTTTGAAAGAGTAGGTTGTTTTCAATTTTTACGCTTATAGATGATTGGGTTAGCGCCGTTATCATCTTTGCGCAAACTTAAACAAAAGCTGAGTGTAGCCAAGGCGCTATTTAATTAAATCCCAAAAACATGATTTTTCATGTGACCATAAAACCCATCTTAAAACAAAAATCTGTTGTTTTGAAAACCCATTTGCAAGAAGGAATTATAAAGAAACTTTGAGGCAATGAAACTTAAATCCCATTAAAATAGCAACAAGATTTTTAGAATGAGAAATCCAGGCAAAAATTCAGGTAATTAAATTTAAACTGTTATGAAAAACGAAATTATTACTTATCACATAAATGAAACATCAGAGCAAATTGAAGTAAGGATAGAAGATAATACGGTTTGGCTTACTCAATTTCAAATGGCAATTCTTTTTGGACAGACCAAACAGAATGTGAGCTTACACATAAACAATTGTTTTAAAGAAGGCGAGTTAATTTCAGCGGCAGTTGTCAAGGAATCCTTGACAACTGCCGCTGATGGTAAAAAATACAAAATTAAAAATTACAACTTAGATGTAATTATATCTGTTGGCTATCGAGTAAAATCTATACAAGGAACCCAATTCCGAATTTGGGAGCCTCACTAAAAGATTTAGGAAGAAAATGGTTTGCCTTTTCAAAAATGAATAGCCTTTGCCAAGAGGTGCTGGTGAAGTTATGGAAATTAGTTTGATTCATATTTAAATGCGCTTCTGCACTTTAAACTCCTAATCCCAAACATACTTTTCATCATATTCCACCTTATACTTTTTAAGAAAAACTCTGTATTCATCTTTAAATGAATTTTTATTATGATGTTCGTGTTGGTTTGCTATATAAGAAATTACTCTTTCAACTTGTGCCGGATTTACCGAAAACGCTCCATAACCATTCTGCCAATAAAAGTTTTCATAGCCATTGCCCTTTGTTTTTATCCACTTTGAGGAATGTGATTTTAATTCTTCCATCAACTTCATTAAAGCGATCTTTTTGGAAAGCATGCATAGTATATGTATATGATCAGTATAACCACCTACTATTATTACTGGGCATTCAAGTTTATTACAGATACCACCTAGGTACGCATGTAATTCAGCCTCTATTGGTGGAAAAATTAAAGGTTCACGGTACTTGGTACTAAATACAAGGTGAACATAGTTTTTTACTAATGACTGTCCCATAGACTATAATAATTAACTTTCAATATTCTAAACCCAAGCCCTGAAGGGGCGCTATACCATAACATGGGGTATCGCCCCATGTTAGACATGTACATGGGGTATCGCCCCATGTTAGACATGTACATGGGGTATCTCCCCATGTTACACACGAATATAATGCATCGTCCTAAAAGCCCTGAAGGGGCGTCATATCCTAACATAGGGTATCGCCTATGTTAGACACGTACATAATGCTATGTATCAAGAAGTATATAAGGTGTTTGAATCCATATCGAATACGCCCCTTAAGGGCTGTGTTAATCCAAACTAATCTTTCTGTAATAGACACTTATTCAATTCTTCTGAATACATCCTCCCTAATCTTCATCATCGCCAAGGAAGCCTAATTTTAAAGACTTTTCCTCCCTCCTAACAAGGAAGTTAAAATAAAATCAAATTTTTAGCATAAAGATTTAAAACTGGGAAAATTATATAAGCACCACTAACTAAATCAGATTATAAAATGTCTATTTCATTTTTGATTCGATGCGCAAGGTACCTGGGCGATATTTCTCGTTACGTTCTGCAACAACTAGTAAATCGCCATTTTTTAAAGTATGGGCAAAATCAAGCATTAACCAAAATCTTTTGATATCAGGAGAAAACAAGGCTTGACTGGCAATAGTGCTTTTAGGGTTTGGTTCAACCCGAGTAATATTTACTTTAATTAAATCCCAATGCACAAGCATATGAGATTTATCTTCTTTCTCATTAGGATTCAAATTGCTCCTATGGTCATTAAATACCAAATACAAATTATGGTTTTTAAGGGTTGCAGCATAGGAAGTAAAATTAACTCTAAAATCATACTCCTGAAACTGCCTTTTTGGAATAGTTTTAAACCATATTGGCTCTTGTTCTATGTTTAATCTAATCACAAACAAACTTTTACAATAATTATCCTGCCTAACAACAGACCTTTGAACATTTCCAGAGGTAACAGTTGAACTGAAAGTATGCACCATTTGTTGTTCTGCTATAACCCAACTATTTCCATCGTCGTCTTCTAGGTATTTAACATTGCTAAATTGCAAATCCTTGAATCCAGGGTTTAAATTTAGTAATCTACCAGCACTTCGTTCTAAATTGGCGTTCTCCATCGTCAACATTTGAGGATTGACAAGTTCAAAATTTTCCCTATCAATTTCTTGTCGCAAATATCCTTTCAAATTACCATTGAGATTATCAAATACAAAGGCTCCCAAAAACAACCTACCCTCTTTACTTAAATTTGCATGAAATCCAGTATAAAATTTATCTTTATCTGCAATTACTAATTCATTACAGGTGTTTTCCTCTTTTTCAATATAATAAGCCCTCGGATTTTCAATATTCGAATTAGATTTTAATCTTTTATTAAATTCCTCAGTCGCATCATAAAATATGAATAAATTTCCATCATTATCCAATAAGTTTTGAAATGTGTTGAAATTTTCAACTTTAATATTTGGCTTTAAATCAACAGCTTTTTCACGATTAAAATCTAAATCAAAAAACTTATAACTAATTTCAACTGGCTGCCCTTCAATTTTAGCTTTACGATGATCAACCACAAAATTTTGCTTATCAGTAGATAAAATTACCCCAAAATAAAAGGGAGTAATTTTCTGCTTTTCGTATATAGTATCAAGGTGAGTCCATTCTTTAAGCAACTTACCCTTAACATCCATGTGGCAACCTAGTAAATAATTGGCATTATCTTTTGGATTGTAACAACTGGCAATAAGAACAATTTTATTTTCTGAAATAAAGGTAGATACGAGTTTAAGATCCTCCTTTCCATAGGTTAAAAAAGGCTGGAATGTATGCTTTTTAACATGATTAAAGTCGTAATAATCTATGGTTAGCAGGAATTTGTTAACAACAAACCCTGCCTTAAAGATTTGTTCATAAATCAAAAAACCATCATTTGTACTGCCAATAAAGCCACCTAATAGGTTTCTTGAAGTACTAGTTTCATTAACAAACATCTTTTTGTACTTACTATTCTCAAAGTGCGTGGAACCGATTTGCGCAAATAGCGGATTGCCTATCACCAAGGCAATCAAAAGGGGTAATAAATGTTTCATATAAAATAAATTTTTCGAAATATAATAATGTAAATACAAACTGCAAAGATCATCACTTAAAATTAACACTCTCCCAAATCTTCAACATCGCCAAGGTATCCACGTGGCAATAGGCTAACAAGTCTTGGCGCAATTGTTCTTGGACGCTTGGTTCAAGCTGGCGCATTTGCCCATACATAAAACTGGCGGTTCCACCTTCTTGAATGGTTAAGTTTTTATAACTAAGTTCGGGTACCAACACTGGCAATATGTTTTTAATGGAATAACTACCTTCAAATGCTTCACTAAATACGATTGCTTTACCTGGTCTAAATGGGGTCATAAGGTCTACGATACGTGCATGAATGGCCATCAGTTCTTCATGATAATCAGGAAAATCAATGGCCAATTTAGCTATGATGGTTTTCTCAAAACTCATGTTCCAAGTAACAATGCTGCCGCTTGAACCCAAATCTCTTATCATTTGTTCTATTAGTTCAGGTCGTGGGTCTAAAATGCCATCTCCTAAAAAGGCTTTGTGCAAGGCAGGTTGGTTCATCCCAAATAATACATGCAAGGAATATTGAAATGGGATTTGTTGGTAAGGCCTGGAAAAATCAAATTCGGGTACCCCATACATAATGGTCTCAAAGTCGAAGAAAAACAAAGGATAATTGAGTTCTGCCGTATAGCTTTCCCAAGCGTTCTTGTTTATGTGTATGGTTTGATCCAAAGCCGCACTTTCAACTAGGGTTTCTTCAGGATTAATGTTTTGCGCACTGCAATAATTTGAAAAGTTACAAGCATAGGGCTTATTGCATTGTGGCCCCATTTCTATGTTTGGAATGGATTTAAGGTTTACCAGCTTTTTGAGGTCGGCAATATGTTTACCGATAAAATCTTGTTGCAGCAATACTTCCTTCATCACAGACGAAGGTTTAAAAAGCTTACCCACTTCAAGTTCCCCAATGCGCAAATAATCTTTGTCGAAATGAATTACTGAAAAGTCGGCTAGGTTCAAACCGCTATTTGCCAAAACATAATATTGCAAAGCAGCATCGGCAAGGTGTTGTACTTTTACACTATTGGTGGCTTTTACTTCATACGCATAAAATTTATTTCCTTTTTGAACCAAAATATCCACTGCGCACAAGACATCATTGTACATAAAAGCTGCTTCGTAGATAACGCGGTATTTGAATAATAACTCAGCAGTTCGTTTAACCGTTTTTAGGCTATGAAATTTCTCTTCGCCTTGCGCATTTGCTCCACCAGGAAATAATTGTTGTGCTAGCAAACCTACATCGGTGCCCGATTGAAACAAGGCCTGCGTGGCTTCATCTTCTGGGTTGGCAAGTGTTTTATGAAAGCGATTAAGGTAAAAACGCTTGTGACATTGCAAACCATATAGGTAGGTAGTTTTGGATATAGGTGGAAACATAGTATCAGCAAAATATTAGAATATTCATAAAAAAACAACTGGAGTAATTCAACCAATGTCCTTATTAAATAAGGAACAAAATTGATTCATAGCCAAGTCAAACACTGTTGAGTTAGCAAATTAATAAAAATCTATACTCTCCTTCATTTTCTTTAGGTGCTCTGTGTATACATGGAAGTACCTTTTGTTTTGGATGATCCACTGCCAAGCGCCATAGATGCCCTAATCCTAGATTTGTAAAGTTTGCTTGAGGATTAGCTTGATAATGCAAATCAAAATAATTGTCTTTTAAAAAATTTTCAAAGTCCTCTGCTGAGCCCTCATGTAAATCTTTAAGTTTCTTTCTAATTTCTGGAATTAGAATTTTTTGCGTTACTTGGTTATTGGGAATGATATCGCTTGCTGCACCATAATACGTGCATAAAAAAGTATCCGTTGCTATGGGCGAACGATCTACATGAAACGAATATACATCAGTGGATATAAAATCTAACTCCTCATCTCTCTCATAACACTTAAGCAAATTGAGCGTAGGAGAAGCCCCAAGGTCGGATAATAACTTAAAATCATTTAGGATAATATTTCTAGCAACCTCTCCCCTTTCAGACAAATCGAGGGCTATTAAATCTTTAAGGCTAACTACTGTTACATTTTCTTTGAGTTGAAGGTTCATAACAATGGCTTCAAAATCTCCCTCCAAATTCCTAAACCAGCACAGCGCATTCATTTCTCCAAAAAAATCTGTAGTTACTAGTTCAGTAAAACTAGATACCATTTCAATTTGAGGATTGTCAAAAAATGTAGGGCTCATTTATAGTTTAGAAAGTTTAATCAAAAATAAAGAATGAAACCTAAAAGCAGGCATTGTGATGGATTTTCAGTAGCTTTGACTTTCAAAAAAACCAAAACATGAAAAAACTATTACTAGCTATTTGCTTACTGAGCGGCTTAGGAGCAATTGCACAAACCACTGACATGAAAATCACTTTGGTGAAACCAGCAGCAGATGCCAAAATTAACTCTGGTGTTCCATTTGACATCGAGTATGTGATTACAAACAACAGCACAACTCCAACTACACTAACAGATTCAATGATTGTGATTTTAATTTTGAACAATAATCAAGTTTTGAGTATTCCAGGTGTATCTCCAGTAGTTAACACCAATAGAATTCTTAATAACAATGATACAATTTTAAGAAGATTTAGAATTACCTTAAACATTACAGGCACTACAGGACCAGTTTCAGTTCCTTTCTGTGCTAGGTTGTATGCTCAAAATGGCAATGTAACTATCGACCCAGACCAAACTAATAATCTGTCTTGTTCTAATATTGCATTACCAGTAAATGAAGTTGCCGCAGCCATTTCAGAAATGCGTGTTTATCCTAATCCAGCTTCGGATAAATTAAATATTTCTTTTGATTACAAGCATGCAAAAGAAGTAAGGGTAATGGATTTGAGTGGAAAGATAATGAGCACAACTGCCATTGCTTCTAGTGAAACTCAAATTGAATTGAACAATTACTCAACTGGTATTTATTTGTATCAAATTATTGATATAGAAGGTGCAATTATCCATACAAGCAAATTTAGCGTAAGCAAATAGTAGCTACTATTCCACAGCAATGCCCTTAAGTTTTGGTCGGTTTGAACCAAAATTTAAGGGCATTTTCGTGCAATATTGTTTGGTTCAAACCAAAACATTGAAGGTTTTTAAAAGTAATAAAATGTGATTATTGATTCGGCAAATTTTAAGTTTATTTTATAATTTGATAATATTGCGTTATTTTTAATATAATGCGCATCTTAAAGGATTATGAATGAAGGACAAACTGATTAAATTCTGTTATGTTATGGCTTGTTTGTTAATAATAGGGTGTTACCAATACCCTATTAATCCTAGAGGACTTAAAAACTATGAGGCAACCCGAATGGAAGGTCTGCCGCTAAAAACAGGTTTAAAATATGGTTTGCCTTACATAAGAAAATATTGGCAGAAAAGTTATGAAAGCCGTGGACTTGGAGATATCCCCTATTTCCCAAAAGAATCCAAAACAATCAATTTAAGTGATACAAATACCTTACAATTAGCCTTTGTTGGAGATATTATGTGGATGCGAGGGAAGCAAAAGGACTTAGTATCAAAAGAAATAAAGTACTTTTTAGGGAGTAATCATTTGGTTTTTGGAAACTTAGAAACCCCTATTTCAACCAAACATCCGGTAAGAAAATTATTTCCAGATTATGCATGTTACAACGACGATACAAGTTTAATTCATGTATTTTTAAAAGACTCACAACAATGTTTATTTAATGGCGTGAGCATTGCCAATAATCATGCAATGGATTTAGGATTAGAAGGTTTATCTACTACGATTGAATACTTAAAAGCAAAAGGTATTGTTACCTTTGGTGCTTCTGCCAATGAGCCATTGCCACTTTATGAAAGGTTTCAAGCGAAAGGAGTTTCTATTGGTATACATGCCGCGGCATGGGGATTAAACAATCCAGATTTATTGCAAAATGCAGGTTTAAATTTTCATCATGTTAAAGCCTTAGCTTATCCATTTAATATTGATACAAGTGTGCAAGTTCCAATAAAGGCTTTAGCAAAGATGGCGCAGGATTCTATTGACCTAAAAATTGTATTTATGCATTGGGGATTTGAGTTTGAGTTTTATCCAGATACGATGATACAAAACTTTGCTAAAGCACTTTCTGAGGCAGGAGCGGATATTATAATTGGAGCCCATCCGCACGTTATACAACCCGTGGTTTATTTAAGTAGAGCACATCAAAATAAACCTCCAACCTTGGTGTATTATTCACTAGGGAATTTTTGTAGCCAAATGTACACAACTGCTTGTAAAACCGGCATGATTGCGCATGTTGCTGTGAATAGAAATGGTATGAACCAGCTTAGTGCAAGTGCATTGAAACCTGTATTTGTATATACTCAAAAAAGAGGCTGGACTGCTAAAAAAACAAAATTACACTTGATAAGCTCACTCGCTTTTGAAAAACCTCAAGATTTGTCTAACCGTAAATGGAAGAAAATTAGAAAATCGTTAAAGGCATTTGAAAAACCTTAAAAAGATTTTTTATATAACAAGATATTATGATGCAGAGTTTAGCAAAAAAAGAGAGCCTCAAAAGGCTTAGCACGCCTATTATTAACCCGCCGCAATCTGCTATTTTAGGTATGCACAATATTGTTGAGCGTGCCGTGGTACAAAACGGACAAATTGTAATTCGTCCAATTATGTATGTGGCCTTAAGCTACGACCATAGAATTATTGATGGTAGAGAATCGGTTGGTTTCTTGGTAAAAGTTAAACAATGCTTAGAAAACCCAACGCTGTTGTTAACGCAAGGTGCTGATCCCAATAAATTGTTACTGGGATTATAAACCCAAATACATATATTTCTTGTAGGTATATATAAAGTGCGCCTTGGCAATTTTTAATCCGGCTCGGCCATCTAAAAAACCTCTTTGAAAAATATATTCCCTTATAAACCGATCGGTTCGAACCAAAAATTGCTTACTAAAAATGCTGCGAAATAATTGATTCTTTCTGATTTTTGAATAATTGTTCCAATAAAACATAAGAATTAATGGTGAACCATATCTTTTCCTTTACTTCGCATAATGAACCAAGCACTTTTACAGGTAACGCATGAGGAGCTAATTCGGAAAGACTTTGAGATTAATGCGGCCTTTTCAGAGGAGCAAATAAAAGCGGCATTAGCGGAAGTTTTGGTTCAGCTTTTATTACATGATTTAGAGAAATTGTGGCAAATATTATATAGAAAAGATGTGGATGAAAACAAGGTGAAAGCCTTGTTTAATGCCTCCGATGCAAAGCTAATTGCGCCTCAATTAGCCAATTTAATATACAAACGCTTGGAACAAAAAGCCCTCACGCGTTTGCAATTTAAATAGGTAAGTTTGTTTTAAGAAATAAGCAACAGCTTTAAAAAGCCGCTTTTATTCTTGCTCAGATCAAAAACATTTAGTTACAACCTGGTATTTTATATTTAAAAACCTTATTGTATAAATCTACATGTAAATCATATTTCCTATTGGCGGCATTAAACTTCATTGTGCCAATGTAGGCAGTGTCTTTTACAACGCCATTTTGGTCTTTTATTAAACCTAAAATCTTTTCAGAAGCATTGCCTGTTAAAGTAAATTTATTAGACAATTCTTGTTGGTTACTTGGGCTGTAAACAAACATAGTATATTCTATATTTGGTAATAGAGAGTATTTCCCTTTTCCTCCATTTAAGTATAGTTTGCCAGTAATATCTGGGCAACCTTCCCTTCTAAAATTAATGGTTTGGTCTGGTAATGTTACTTTACTACCCGTTTGGCAAATTAAATCTGTTGTCACTTCAAGAGGTGCAAATGTGTATTTGCTTAAGAAATCGTCTGTATTATAGTCTACCTTAAAAACAAAAGGATTAACAACATAATTACACACATTTATTTTTTCTGTTTTTTTGTATAAAATCGGTTTTCTTTCGCATTTATTTAATGAATGGTCTAATGTTACAGTAATAGTGGCCTCATCTTCTCCATTAAATCCAGCTATTTTAATTCCTTTTTCGGGATTGAAAGGAGAGAAATATCCCCAAAGGTATTGGTGTTTAGTTTGCACAACATAGTTGATGTCAAAATTCAATAAATCTATATCATTGGTATTCCAATCAATGGTTCCGAAACCACAGCCCGCTTCAATAGATTTAAAGAAAAATAGAATGCTAGTGTAAAACAGGTCATTTTCAAATTTAAAATGATTTTGTCCATCCAGTTTTATGTCTTTAGCGGGTACAATATTTTCAACCGCAAAGTATTTTCCAGTTTCTTTGTTGTAGCCAGTGCCCCCCATAAACATATTGTAATTACCCCCATCTTTAAAAAAGATTTCAACTGTTGGTCCGCTCATGGCACCTTTGTATATTGGGTATACGTTTCCTTTTTTATCATTTGTTTGAAAATGAACATTAGGAATTTGAACAGCTCCAGAAAACTTTCTTGGCTTGTCTACATAAAGTCCATTTTCATCGAAGAAACCACTAGCGAATACAATATTTTCACTATTTGAATAAATGGTTGCATTTACATTTTGAATGGGAATAGTATCGCATATAGTTTGGTATCTTAGCACAGGCACAGCAAAACTAGAATCGTAAAAGCCTATTGTAATGGTTTTATTTACGGGTGCAAGAATCCTTTCTGCTGTACCATCAATAGGTTGGTTATTATGAAACCGCGTAGCATTTTTAACAACTGTTATGGTGTCTAAAACAGTAGTATCTTTTTTAATAGGAACTTTAGCTGTTCTAATCTCATCTTCATAAAAATACAAGTCTCTGCGGTTAATAAAGATGATGCCTTGTTTTGGGTAAGTAAATCTAAATGTGATACCCTCTTTGTTAGTATGTTCTAAAACCAATGAGTCTGAGGCTTTCTTTCCTAAAAAATTTGCTGAGTAACTTTGCACCTTAATATTGGAAGGAGCATTCGTATTTTTAGTTAGTAAAAAGGTTATCTTCTTTTCATTTCTATCGAAAATATAAATATAGTCTTCATAAGGAATGCAATCATCTGCAGTAACCTCAATACGCACCATAATTGGGTTTTCTTTGGTTGGGTTTGCGTTCGGGCCCAAAATTATTTTTAAACTGCCATCAGGTGAAACTTTAAAAATGTGTTGTCCCAATTCGTCGTATAGGAATTTTGCACCATTGCCATTAAATGCAATTTTAATATTACTAGGTTTAGCCGCTGAGCTGTCGTCAAAGGCGAAATTTAGCGTGGCAACTGGATTTATCAATGCGCCTCCATTAATGTTAAGTTTAAAGTCACTTAATTCGTTCAGTGGATTTTTACACGACCATTGAAGGGTGAAAAATGCTACAACAAGTGTTAAGGGGAATAATATTTTTTTCATAACTTAAAATAATTTAATGTTTAATCTAAAATTTATAAATGGTAGCCATTGAATATCTGAGAAAGCTTGATTCAAAACCTTCACATTGTTGGCATCATTGGTGGGTTCAAATGCCTTACTTGCCTCAATACTAGCCGAGAGACTTCCTAGATAAATAGCTCCTATGTCCATGCCTAAACCTAATCTTTTATTTGGAATCGCTCTCCCGAAACCTATACCCGCCATAGGCATCCATTTTGACCCCTTTAGGTTAAAATTTAGAATGCCTAATTGCTCAGGTGAGAATATGATTTTTCCGTAATCTTGGCTATCTTTTGAAATGGCCTTGATTGAAAATTGGTTTCCACCATACAAAGCTCCTAAGAGAAAATGGAACGAAGAATTTACAGATGGATATAAATTAAAAATAACAGATGTATAATTATTTTTGTTGGCAACTGTTAAATCAACTGTTTGTCCATCAAAGCTTGTGGTCAATTTAGCAGAAACGTCTATTACATTGTATCCAACACTCAATTCAATGCGTTTGGCTAATTTAAAGTTTAAACTTCCACCAATTCCTGTAGTGCCAGCGTTTAAAGAAATTCCAACATGCCTTTTAGGTAAACTATCGGTTTGGTTTTGCGCAAATAGCCCGCTACAAAGAAGGGGTATGAGCAAAATAACGAGTTTTTTTTTATTCATTTTGTAGGTTTATTTAACTGATTAATGAACAAATATTGACGCAAAGTTTTCGATAAGCAAATTAAATTTATGCGCATTTCTTGCAATTACTTGAATTATATTTCCTTAATAGCTTAATTTGCATTTAAATTTATGCTTTAAATTATGCTTAAAATAAATGTTCCTACTGTTGGAGAATCACAGAACTCATCTATTCCATTTGTAATTTTTAATAATAAGTCAGGATTAGTATAAACTGATGTCTTTTTCTTTGCTATTTCTTCTTTTTGAGTTTTTGTCAATTCAGAAGGTATTAAAACCACTTCTATTTTGAACCTCTTCAATTCTTATACATCTACCGATTCATTAATACCACTTTGTTTAGCATTCCTGTCTTTGTAAGGGGTATATCACGCCCAAAAATTTTAGCTTTTCCATAAGGGAATTTTTCTTTCTTTGCCATACTTAATAATTTGAATGTGATGAGGCAAATATAGGGAATGATTGATTATAAACAAATTATTTACTATTACAATCAATTCAAATCAATTGAATGTAATAGTAATATAATTTATGTGCAATTTCTGTTAAACTCAATTCATCATATAAAAGCAATTCCTTTACTTTTTCTAGTTTATGTAATATGATAAATTGTTGCATGGTTACCCCTTTTACCTCAGAAAAACATTACTCAAGTAGGTATAATCATACCCTAACTTTTCACTGATATAATCTGAATAATTAACTTTAGGAATTTCGTCCATGTAATGTATCATTTCAATGATAACATTCTTAATTCGCTCTATAAGAATGCCTCTTTTATCATCTAATAATTCCAATCCAGACTTGGCAAGATTCAACTTTAAAATTGCTTGTTTCTCGGCTGATAAATCTGTAATGATATCTACCATACCGAGCTCAACAATTAAATGTTTGATCCCAAGTTTGTGCAACTCCTCCCTTACCAACATTTTGCACCTTAAAGAAACCATGTATTTAATAAATAAACCCATCATAGCGTGTCAAGAAGCAATTATCTTGTTAAAGTAAGTTATTAAAATGGATAAATGTCTAATGTGCTTCAATTATCACTTCGGTTTGAACCAAATAAATGTTTACTGAAAATATCTAACCCATTCGGTTAGGGCACCAAACTGAGTTTATATGCAGATTGTTCGTACAATAAATAATAAATACTTTCCAAGCATTTGCTATCTAATCTAATGCAAAATGTTTCTTCATTAATATTGTACTCAAATGGCATCTCTCTTCCAAGCCCATCAATAACTTTTAAATGAGTTGGGTCAACCTTTGCTCCAAAAATATTAAAGACCCTAGTAGCACTTGGATTTGGGAAAACTAGTAATGCAATTTTTTCTTTATTTTCACAAGTTAAATACTGCTCCAACACCTTAGTGTAATTACCATCTAAATCTGATTCAATAAGACTAATCCTTGCTTGGTTCAAACCAACACCTGAAGGAATTGAAAAGGAAGTGGCATATTTAATAACTTGATTTGAATTACCCTTTGCTGGAACAATTTTTTCATATAGCTTTCCATCTGATACTAGTTTAACAATAAATGATTTACTATTGCTTTCACTGGCAGTGCGCCACCTTACGCTTATTTCCTCTAAATCTCCTATTGCACAATCCGTTTCAAAATCTAATAAGGTTACAGGTAAAGTATTGCATTCAGACTTCCAGAAATCAACAAGCGGTGTATTAGCAGGGGTATTACTGGAATTGTAATTAAGGCCACCTAGGATATAAGCACTACAACCGACTGTAAAACCTAAGGTAAATTTACGTGTGAGCCCAGGAAAATTAGATTTAGCAGTCCAAACCAAAGTACTATCCAATTGCCATATGGTATTAAAAGTAGTTTGTCCCACTCCTGCTTGTCCAAAACATAAAAACCCTCTATTGTTCAGACTCATGCCTGTTCCCCCAACAATGCTTCCAAATGGAGTACTTAAACTTGTCCAAGTATCGGTTAGCGGATTATATCTGCGTGTATCTGTTAGCAAACTGCCATTGCCTATCCCATTAGTTACATAACCATAACCACCAAATGCAAATGCTGTAGCCATACCTCTGCCATTATCTTTAAAGGGAGGATTATTAACATCAGGAATTTGAGTCTTATTTGTCCAAGTGTCTGTTATTGGATTATATTCTCGCATAGATGGCGAATATGGGGCTAAAGGAGGTGCTGCAACACTGGTGCCACTGCCTACATAAGCCTTTCCATTAACTACAAATACCATTGCATATTCGCGGGTAGCAAGTGTAATATTTGTCTTTTGGGTCCAAACATCTGTGGCTGGGTTGTATTGCCATAAATCATTCTTTTGCCCAGGACTGCTTCCGTAACTACGACCGCATGTAACATATCCATAGGGATCAATGGCAAATCCAGAAGCATTAGAGCGAGTACCAGGCGGGAAAACCGCTTTTCTAGACCAAGTAGCAGTTACTGTATTATAGCTCCATAAACGTGAAGTATCTGGGGGTAAATAATAAATGTTTGAACCAATGACAAAGCCACAGCCGTAGCGGACAGAAATAAAAGTGTCCAACACAGTTTGAAAGGGCAAATTAGGAAGCTGAGTCCATGTTTGAGTCTTCCCTTTAAAAATTGAAAAGGACAAAAGTATCATCAAAAACAAAAACTTCCTCATAATTAATTGATTAATAGTCAAAATTAACTGATAAAATGAAGGTATTATATGTTTAAAATCAGGAAATTATTACTTACAACTGCTTCCACATGATCTTATTTTCATAGGTATTTTGTTCCATATGATACAATGCGTTTCCAATCCATTTATAGTTTTGTCTTTCATAAAATGAAATTGCTCTTTGGTTTGAAATAAGCACCCAAAGCCACAGTTCAAGGTAACCATTTGATTTCACAATATTTTCAACCTCTGCAAGCAATTTGTATCCAATCCCTTGTCCACAAAATCTTTCTAGAACATATAATTTGCTCAGCTCAGGCGCAGTTTGATTATTGCTAGGACATATTTTATCAAATTCAATTTCTGCTACCCCTACTAAATTTTCATTGTTAGCTGCAACAATAATTTGATCTGGGTTTTGAGCAATTGTGCGTTGAAGTCGCTCTGGCGAAAAATGTTTTACCAAAAAATTGGCGAACTCATCAGAAACTCCCTCCTCTGCATAAGTATGAATATAAACCTGCTTAAACAAAATCGATAGTTTTAATACATCAGTTAGGTTTGCCCTTCTGTAAATGATGTTGTTGTTCATAGGTTCAAATAACTATCTATTTTATTAAAGTGTTAATTTAGAATATTGTGCAACCAATAATAATCTCAAAAAACTATTTTAAAGTGGGCTTCAAATTCAAAATGACTTGATTTAATTGGTCTGATGCTTTTTTAAGCAATATCATTCTCTGTCTGGAGCGTCGAAAAAAGCGAGAGATAATAAACAACAAAATAGCAATAGTAAATACTGAAATATAGGCTAATGTTTCTGCATTGCTAATGATGGCTTGTAACTCAAAAAAATCTTTGCTGGCGCTAGAAAAATTATTTGAAAGGCTATCTAATTGCCCAACAAAATAGGTTACATAATAAAGACCGCTAATTAAGGAAGCCAAGCTAAGCAACAATAAGCCATATTCAAGCGAGTATATGAGGCCAATTCGCAAATACCTAACAAAAACATTAGTTGCTAAAGTCGACTTAACTTCCTCTAACAGGATAATGTTACTTGAAAGATTGCCATTCGTTTTATTCGGGTTTTCAAAACTCGATGGCTGGTTTTGATTTTGATCAGTTGTCATCTTGTTTAGTTTCTTGCAAGATAAAGGAATTAACTCGCATTAAACCAACAATACCCTAAAACCTGATTTCTGTATCTGGTAGGGCTAAAAAAACTTAACACTTGTATTGATTGAAAAAAAGGACATTTTATTAAGGAAGTTCCTATGATAATTTACTAACAGCTTCTAAAATTGATTCTACTGATTCCTTTTCCAGTTTTGAAAATGCAAACCATTTCTTTCCTAAATCTTTTAAGGATGCCCCTAAATGGTAAATGTCTGTATTATCCAAAATTAAAAATCGATCATGACTTTTAGAAAATTTCTTTATTACAAAACCTTCGTATTGCTGGTTTACTTTATCAATATCTAATTGCAGACTTTTATGGATATTTTCACAAAGTAGTTTCACCTTTACCGTTTTTTCCTTTTTAGATAAATGCAATAATGTGCTTTCATCTATATAATTATCAATTAGGATAATTTCCCTTTTTGCACTCCTTATTAATCTGGAGGTCAATTCGTATGCATCAAAAACCTGCCCATCAAAAAAAACACCTTGAGTGGGAATTAAGGGGGAATTTATTTGTATTTCTAACTGATTAACCTTTTGGCTAATTTGATTTACTTTATTTTCTAAATTAATACAATTGTGCTGAATTGAAAACCCTTTATAAAGATACTCATGTAATACCTTTGTAGCCCAAATCCGAAATGCAATTCCATGTTTCGATTTAACCCGATAGCCAACCGAAATAATAACATTAAGGCTATAAAAAACAACAAGTTTATCTGAAAAAGGAATATGCACTTTTTGCATATTCCCTTTTACATTTAACTCTTCATCAGAAAAAACATTTTTAATGTGTCTAGATACAACTGATTGATTCCTTTGAAAAAGTTTTGCAATTTGTTCTTGGTTTAACCAAACTGTCTCCCCCTCAATTCTTACTTCTATTTGCTCAACCTCATTGTTTGGTTGATATAAAATAATTTCACCTAACATAATCACTAATTCGATTAAAAAACAAAAGCTTGTTAATTTGATTTTATCAAATTAACAAGCTTTTGCAAATTAGCAATTGAATCTAATCAATGATTATTTAAACAATTTTATGCAAAATATAAATCTTACAAATTGGAAAAATGCTATAAGATTTGGGAATTAAACCAACAATACCCTAAAACCTGATGTCTGTATCTGGTAGGGCTTTTTTAAGACGATTTCGGGAATCTTCATCAAAATTGCTTCCCTTCAAAACTAGTAATTGTAGTTTTTTCATTGAATACAAAGCCTCTGGTATTTCTGAAAACTGATTATCGGTTAATACCAAAGTTTCTAGCAATATAAGTTTTTCAAAACCTGATGGTAGGCCATTCAATTGGTTATTGGTTAAAACCAAAACCTTCAATCTTCTCAACTCTCCAAAGCTTCCAGGCAATTCTGTCAATTGATTATTTTCTAGTAATAATGTTTCCAAGTTTATCAATTTACTAATTTGATCGGGCAAAACCTGAATTTGATTATCTCCTAAATCTAACATTTTTAATCTTGTTAAATTGGCAATTGATTCTGGCAATTTGCTCAAAGTATTATGGCTTAAACTTAAGTTTTTAAGGAAAATCATTTCTGATACTACCTCGGGGAAATTTGAAAACTTATTGTAGGCTAATTCAAGTGTTTCTAATGACTTCAATCCAACAAAGCTAGTTGGTAGGGCATTCAATTGATTTTTTTTAAGCTGCAACTCTTTAAGACTTTTCAAATTTCCAACTGCGGGGTCGATGCTATTCAAAAGGTTTTGGTCGGCAATTAGAATATTTAACTTTTGCAAGTATTGCAATGAGGCAGGCAAGCTTGTTAATTGATTTTTCATGAGGTTAAGCATAACCAAATTCTTGAATGCAACTATACTGTCTGTAAGTTGTGTAAGCTTTTGTTGCCTAAGGTTTAGAACATTAACCTGATTGGGCGCTTGGTAGGCTTCAGCTAAACTTAAGTAAGCTTTTAAAGGTGTACCTCTTTGAGGATTTGTTTTTGCTTGTTTAGTTTTTTGAGCAGTAAGCGCAAAGGATGCTAAAACTAAAAAGGTAGTAAAGAGGATATTTTTCATATAAACAAAATTAATGCGGCGGCCTTCGGCCGCCGCATTTCAAAATAAACAAATAGCAGTTTATTTAACAATGACTAACAAAGTTTTCTCTTTTTAATAACTAAACATTAATACAAAATTCATTTTAATCTTAAAAACATGAATTTTACATTGCAAAGACTTATGCACAAGTACCTTTAGTTAAACCAAAATGTTAAGAAACTATATACCCTTGTTAAAAGGCTAAATTTATTTTTTCTAATTTGTTCTCACCATTCTTGCCATATAAAAACCATCGAAACCACTTTCACTTGGAAGCACCACTTTCTCTTCTTCTAAGGTGAAATTAGCATTTTTGGAAAGAAAATTATTAACCTGCTCTTGATTTTCAGAAGGCAAAATACTACAAGTTGCATAAACTAATTTACCTCCTACTTTAACAATATTGCAGTATTCTGTTAAAATTTCTTGCTGCTTTTCTTTAATATGTTCAATAAAAATCTGACTCAATTTCCATTTAGCATCTGGATTTCTTTTAAGAACGCCTAAACCAGAACAAGGTACATCCAACAATAATCTATCTGCGGTTCCAAAGAGTTTTTTAATTGTTTTTGGACCTTCAATCAAACGGGTTTCCAAGTTGCTTACTCCTGCCCTTCTCGCGCGTTTTTTGGTTTCATCCAATTTCCATTGCTCAGTATCTAAACTCAACAATCTTCCTTTATTTTGAAGTATAGCAGCTATATGCAAACTTTTTCCTCCGGCGCCTGCACAGGCATCAATCACGCGCATTCCAGGTTCTGGCAGTAAAAATTCTGCAACCAATTGTGAGGAAGCATCCTGAACCTCAAACATGCCTTCTTGAAACTCAGGCAATGAAAACAAATTCTGACGTTCCTTTAAAAACAAACCATCCTTACAACCCTTTACTGGTTCTGTTTCAATTTTCTTTTCTTTAAGTGCCGTTGCTAAATCCTGCTTTGTAATTTTTAAAGTATTGGTTCTAATAATTACTTGTGCTTGTAGGTTCAAGGCTTCTGCTTCAATGTTCCACTGCTTGCCAAGTTCTTTATACAACAAATCATCCATCCAATCTGGGTAAGAATAAATAATCTTTCTTTGAGTTTTTAGAACCTTATAATTTCTTTCAATTTTCTTGGTGTCAACATTTTTAAATTCCTCCCAATTTGGAATCTCTAGGCCTTTTAACAATTGCCAAGTGCCAAACAAGGTATATAAATTGGTTTCATTCAAGTCGTGCTTTTCTAATTCAGATACAGCTTTAATTAAGCGCCAATAGCGCACCATATCATAAGTATTTTCGGCGATAAAGGCACGGTCGCGTGCTCCCCATAATTTGTTTGACCGTAAAACACGTTCTAATACTTTATCAGCATAACGGTTCTCAGCAAAAATTTGATAGATAGATTCGTTAACAGCCTTTATTAGGTTTAAGTGAAATTTCATTCAGTAGTAGCTTTAAATTATTCGAAGCTACGAAGGTAGGCAATTATTCATTTGAGCAGTCATCACATTCTCAAATCCTATTACCAAACTACAAAGTTTAGTAAATTTCATTTGGTTTTTGCTTCTTATAATCTCAAAACGCTTAAAATTCCATCTAAAAAATGGCTCAAAAAAACACCCTGCAACTTTTAGAGAAAGATGCAGGGTATTGTATTTTTTCTAATTGAGGCCATATCATTGGCCACAATCTATTATAGAACTGGACTTAAAAACTTTTCAAATTCTGCTTTCAACTCGCTATAAATTTTTTCAAAAGTTTCAAATTGGTCTTTTAGACCTTCTGGCTGTTCAAACAATCTACGGTCGCTTGCAACTGGATTTTCCGCTGCATTTTGAGCCAATGCTGCATCTGCAAGTTTAAGGTCATGATTTAAAATATCAATCACTTCTCTTTGACGGATAAACTGATTTTGGAAGTGTTCTACCTGTTTTAAAATTTCAGAATTGTTGTTTCTTGAAGCAACTTCGTCTAAACGATTTTGCCAAGTTGATAATTCATCTTTACAAAAAGCCAAACTTTTCATCCAAGAAGTGAAGTTTTGGTGAATTTCACCCATGTGTGCTCTATTTTCCATATATATTTATTGAAATTTCTTATCTAAGAACAAAATTAGGTGATGAAGAAGGTCGGAAAAATGACATCCGTCATACCTGCTGTAAAAATTAATTGATTTTAAATCAATGCTATTTATCTCCCTGAAAAACAAAATCTTAAATAAAATCTTAGGAAACTTAAGCAACTTTTTAAACCAATTGGGTCAAATGTACGGAAAATGAAACATGATACTGCTGAACATACCTTAATTCGCGATTGCATTAAAGGCAAGTCGGCAGCGCAAGAGGCATTGTTTAAAAGGTATTATGGCGCTATGATGCAAATTTGTAGAAGGTATGCTTCAAACCCAGATGAGGCTAAAGACCTAATACAAGATGGTTTTATTAAAATTTTCCAAAACTTAGAAAAGTTTAATGGCAATAGCAGCCTGCAAACTTGGATGAGTAGGATTATGATAAACTTGGCCATTGATGCTTATCATAAAGGAAAAAAGCATCAAATTGAAAGTTTAGAAGAATCTTTTTCCTTAGCAGAAGAGCACGGTTATATGGATAATCCCTTGATGCATTTAGAACCTGAAAAGGTTTTGGCATTGCTGCAAAAGCTACCTTCAGGGTATAGGACAGTTCTTAACTTATTTGCAATTGAAGGTTACTCTCATAAAGAAATTGCAAGTAGCTTAGGAATTAGTGAAGGTACTTCTAAATCACAATTGGCCAAAGCCAGAGCTATGTTACTTCAAATGGTTGAACCAATGTTAAACAAAATTGTACATGAACTTGAATAGTGATGATTTTTATAAAACTTTAAAGGAACGCCTTGAACAGCTTCCTGAACAAGAACCCACAGAGGCTGACTGGGAAAGTTTTGCGGCGATTAATCTGCAAGGAGAAAAAAATAAAAAGTCGATTCTTTGGTATATAATCCCAGTAAGCTTGTTATTTAGTGTTACACTTTTGGGTTATTTTTTCTTGGTTCAAACCAACATAAAAACAAATAAGATAGCAGAAACCTCAATAGTTGCAAGGAAAGGTTCTATAGCCAGAACCTTTTCCAATGCAACTAAAACTAATTCAAGCCAAACAGTTGCAACCAAAAAGAATAATGACCCAGTTAAAAGTGAAAAAACAAAAAGTAAAAAGAATATTTCTATAAAAAACATTACCGAGCCAAATGAATCTTCTTTAAATACAAATAGCAGCCTTGTAAACACTAGTTCAACATCTATTAGTTCTCCTAATTTAGTATTGTCTGAACCCAATTCTAATGCAATAACAAACCCTGAAATTGTAAACATTTGGTTAGCCTCTAAAGGAGTTAAGGCGCTGCCTTCAATCCCGTTTTATGCAGTTCCCAAGCCCCTAACATTTGGTTCAAACCGAAAAATAAAAAGACCGCTAAAAGCAGACCGGGTAAGTGTTTGGGCCATTCCTGTTGTAACCAATAGCCAGAATAACTCGATTAATTATGGTGCCGGATTTCAATTAGGAAAAGATTTTGGAAAAGGATGGTTTATTTCTGCTGGTTTAGAATACGCTCAAAAAAATTCACAACAATCCCAAAATTGGAAGCATTCCTTTGAAAGTCACGATTTGATAAGAATTGACACCAACTTAAGAATTGATGCAAGTCTAAATAGAATAGTTATGGTAATGGATTCTGTTTATGATTATAGAAAACATGAAGAAACTGTTTCTCGCAAAACTTACAACAATACCAGAAACATTGATATTCCAATTGAACTAGGATATGGAATTGGAGTGGGAAAAATGATGATTACTAGCTCAATTGGAATTTACAACCGGATTAAATATACACAAACCAATCAATTAGAGGCTTATCCCTTAAGTAAGAACGAAAATTCTGCTTATTCAGAAAAATACTCTTACCAACTTTTAAGCAGCTTAGGCTTGTCTGCAGCTTACCCAATAAACAAACGTTTATGGGTTCAAGCCGCTCCTAATCTTTTGTTCAATCCATTTGAAAGAAAGATAACCCACAATGAAACCCGATTTAGATTTGGAATCAAATATTATTTAAATTAAAAATCATGAAAAAAACCATTAACCTTTTGTTATTATTTTGCCTAATGTTCCCAAACATGGTTTGGTCGCAAACGTGCCAACCTATCTTCGATTACTATAAACGTGGTAAAGATGTGGTATTTTACATAGATTCAAAATTTCCCCTAAACCCATACTATATCTGGAATTTTGGTGATGGAAGTTTTGAATATTCAATTGATGATTATATAGCAAAATCTTATAGGGACACAGGAACTTTTAGTGTTTGTTTAACAGACAGTTTTTGTGCAACAAATAATACCTTTTGTGACAGCATTAAAATTTCGAATAACATTCCAGTTTATGCAGATTTTTCTTATACCCTAGAAAGTACAGGAAAAATAACGCTTTACAATGATGCCACTTCCAGCAGTGCAATAACGCACCACTATTGGGACCTTGGAGATGGAACTGCCTTAGATGGTGAAGGAGATTCTTTGGTTTATAATTATAAACAAAGCGGCACTTACACAGTTTGCCTGTATGCATTTGACCAACAAAAAAATTACAATTACCAATGTTCTTCTATTGTGGTAATTGCTCCTGACCCTTGCTATGCAGGGTTTAATACATCCATTGCAAATGGCGAATATTATTTCTTAAATCAAAGTGTCTTTTCTGGCGACAGCGCAACTTGGTTTTGGGATTTTGGCGATAGCACTTCAAGCACTGAAAGAAATCCAAAACATACTTATGCAGCTGCAGGAAATTACAGGGTAACTTTACAAATGAATTATCCTTGTAATAGCACCTATAGTTGGCCAATCTACTACCCAGGACCTGGCCTTTGCAATTTAAATGTATCAGCATCCTTAATCAATCAAAAGGCTTTAATCTCTATAAGCGACACTTTAAACTTTCCAGCTATCTATCACATAGAATTTGGAGATGGCCAAAGTTTAACCACAGCTGACAAAAATATCGAACATTTATATAACGATACTGGAAATTATGTCATTGTTATTCAAAGTACCTTTCCATTGTGTGGAGACGTTTTTGGCTTTACTTACGCCAGAGTTAATAGTCTTGAACCAATCTGTCGGTCATCCTTCTATGCCTTTCCCGGTGATACTGATGGAAACAAAGTTTTTGTGGTAAGTAATTCTCAAATTGTTGCTAATGGTAACAACAAATCCTTTATCAAAATATTATGGGGAGATGGAAGTTCTGAAGTAGATAGTCTTAATCAAATCTACTATCAACATGCCTATGATTCTGCTGGCATTTACACCATCAAAATGATTGTATCTAACCAAGTAAATTGTGCCGATACCAGTTATAAATCAGTAGGTGTAGGCCCAGTTTACACAGTTACAGGTACTGTTAAACAAGGAAACAAAGGCGCCGCTTATAATTATGTAAATGCTTTTATGTTTGAGCCTCAATCGGGCTTACTTTCTTATGGATTCTCAACAATTACTAATGATACTGGCTACTACGAGATGTTTTTGAGAAAAGGATATTATATCATTCAAACCGATTTTGCATTTGATCCTAGTTTGCAAGAGTTCTATTTACCTACTTACTACGGAGACAAACTTAACTGGACGGGAAGCGATGTGCTCACTATTTTAGGAAACAGAAGTGGCTTAGATATCAATCAAATTCCTTTTAACCCTATCAACCAAAATGGAGGAAAAATTGCTGGAACCGCCACTTTTGGAAGAAATGTTAAACTAGATGGACAAAGCATTCCTGAAGGTAAACCAGCGGAAAAAATGCTCATATTTTTATTAGATGGCGAAGGAAAACCTGTTGCTTTTACCCATACAGACCCAATGGGCAAATTTGAATTCAGTAACATTGGCGCTGGTAACTTTACCGTTTGGGCAGAAATGCCAGGCAAAATGACCATTCCACCTTATGTTTCGCTTGCCAACAATACCTCTACAGCAGAAAATATTAAAATTATCATTGGACAAAATAGTGTTACCTCATTGTTTGATAATAGACCTATTACCGAAAACTTCAATTTTGAGATGTTTCCAAATCCTACCACAGGTAGCGTAAGCGTACAATTAATGAATGCAGCAAGCGATATTGCATCAGTAGAAGTTTACGACTTGCTAGGTAAACAATCAGAAGCGACTGTTTCAATCGATAAAAATGCTGCAAGCATAAATGTATCAAGCTTGCAGAATGGTTTGTATTTTGTAAAAGTAATTGATACCAACGGCGCTAGCATCAGCAAAAAGCTGTTGAAATATTAATTTTATTCATTGTAATTGTGGTGGCATTGTAAAACAATGTCGCCATAATTACAGGGTTACCATAAAAACAGTAGGGAAAGGCAATTGCCTGTCCCTACTGTTTTTTTATTGCCTGTCCCTATTGTTTTATGGAATGGTTTTGGTTTAACTCCTCTTAAAAAACCGTTAAATCTGCTAATACTTGCAAGCAATCTATGTTTTTATGTAATTTCACGGCGTTAAAGTGAACATTATGCTTAAAAAAATTATATTTAGTTCCTTGCTAGTAGTAAGTTTTGGGTTGAACCTAAGCGCTCAAAAAAAGGATCAAAAGGATACAAAGCCTGCAAAAAAAGAAGTGGTTGCCTCAAAACCTAAAGAAGCTTTTAACATTAGCGTTACCTTAAAAGGATTTCCAAATCAAAAATTCTATTTGGGATATTACTTTGGCGACAAACAATACCTGCGCGATAGTGGAAGCACAGATGCTAACGGAAAAATATCCTTTAAAGGAGACGAACCTTTAGAAGGTGGTATCTATTTAATTGCCACTGCCCAAAAATCATTGATGTTCGACTTTGTTGTCACTGAACAATTCTTCTCTTTGGAAACCGACTCTTCAGACCTTATCAAAAATATGAAGGTCAAAGGTTCAACAGAAAACGAAGTCTTTTTTACCTACACACGTTATACCTCTATAAAAGGAAAACGTGCTTATGAATTAGATGAACAAATAAAAGCAGCTAAGGCAGCTAAAGATACCGCCACACAAAATAAACTCGAGGCAGAATATAGAAAAATCACTTCCGATTTAATGGAATACCGCAAGGAATTGATGAAAGCTCACCCAAATGTGTTGTTAAGCAAAATCTTCAGAATCATGACGGATATCGATATTCCAGAAGCTCCTAGAAACGCAAAAGGTGATATCATTGATTCAAATTTTCAATACCAATATTACTATAAACATTACTTCGACAACTTTGATTGGGCGGATGAGCGCATCGTTAGAACACCTGTTTTCCACGGAAAACTAGAAGGTTTTATGAAACGTTTAACCCCACAAATTCCAGATAGCATCATTAAATCTGCAGACATTGTTCTTGGCAAAGCAGCTGCTGGTAAAGAAAACTTCAAGTATTGCCTATTTTGGATTACGAACCATTATGAAACCTCTCAGTTTATGGGAATGGATAAGGTTTTTGTGCATATGGTAGATAATTATTATGCAAAAGGCAGAGCATTTTGGGCAGACGAAACAGTCATTGCAAAAATGCAAGACCGAGCCAACAACTTAAGAAACAACCTGCTTGGAAATAAAGGTCCAAACTTAACTATGCTCGACTCTTCGTTTGTTTATCATAGCCTTTATAATCTTAGAGCCAAATATACTTTATTGGTGTTTTGGGATGCTGGTTGCGGGAAATGCAAAGAAGAACTTCCGAAGTTGAAAAAGATTTACAACGAGTACAATATTCAAGGCAAAGAAAAACCTACCAAACCAGGAACACTACCTGAGCCAAAATTTTTTGATATATACGGGGTGAGCCTAACGCCAAATGTTGAGGATTGGAAATCCTACCTTAGAGAAAATAAACTACCTTGGTTAAATGTATATGATCCAAGCAATGAAACTGGCTTCAGAAGGCTTTATGATATTTATAGCACACCTGTTCTATATATCTTAGACGAAAACAAAAAAATTATTGCAAAACGCATTAGTGCAGACCAAATTCAGGAAATTATCAAAGATCACGAGCAACGTAAAACCAATTAATAATGACGAAACTCGCTATTTTGGCTTTTGCAGCTCACCCAGATGATGTAGAACTTTCTTGCAGTGGAACTTTGGTTACACACCTAAAAAAAGGATACAAAGTTGGTATAATCGACCTAACACGAGGAGAGCTTGGAACCAGAGGTTCTGCAGAATTAAGAAGTCAGGAGGCTGCGAAGGCTTCAGAAATCATGGGTTTAACCATTAGAGAAAACTTAGGGTTTAGAGATGGCTTTTTCACACACGATGAAACGCACCTAAGGGAAGTAATTCGAATGATTAGAAAATACCAGCCAGAAATTGTGTTTGCCAATGCAGAAACAGACAGGCATATCGACCACGGCAGAGCAGCTGACTTGGTGCACGATGCCTGCTTCTTATCTGGATTGCGAAAAATAGAAACTACCGATAACGGCACAACCCAAGAAGCTTGGCGACCAAAGCAAGTGTATCATTATATCCAAGATAGAATTACTAAACCTAATATAATTGTTGACATCACTGATTCATTTGAGGAAAAAATGGCCTCCATTGCCGCTTATGGAAGTCAATTTTTTGACCCTAACTCTAATGAACCTATAACCCCAATTTCTACCAAAGAATTCATTGAAGCCATTAAAGGCCGTTGCATGGAATTTGGAAAAGAAATTGGAGTGCCATATGCAGAAGGCTTTACAGTAAGGAGAAATATTGGAAGCAAAAATTTGATGGAGCAGCTTTAGAATAAGCTTAATCCTCATTTATAAGAAACGCTGTTTTCTAAGTAGCCTTATTTTAATGTTATCATAGACTAAGCCAAAAAGCAAGATTACCCCAACAATTGCCAATACTTTTAGCTCAATGATGGTATAAAAAAAACCTCCAAACAATCCCCCAAAAAAGAAAAAACTTATAATAGTTACTCTAAGTTTAATCGACGAAAAAAGCTTTTCTCTTTGCTCTTTTAATTTGTAGAAAAACAACTGAGAAAGCTCTATACCTAAATCAGTAAACAATCCTGTTAAATGGGTAGTTCTAACTGTTGTATTAGAAATGGAGTTAACCAATGAATTTTGCAAGCCCATTGCAAAAAGTAGCAAGAAAGCCAAAACATTTGGTGCTGTCTTAATTATAAAATCACCCAAAAAAGCAGCGAAAATTAAGATTGCGCTTTCTATCAAAAAAGGAATTCTATAAATAAATCTATCATTTATTTTAGAAACAAATTCTATTAAAAAATTGGAAAAGAATGAGCCAAAAAAAAAGAAGAATATATATAAGAAATAAATAAACCCTTGTAGAAAATTTAACTTAAAAACCTCATCTACAAAAAAGGCAAAATGTCCAGTTACATTGGTTGTAAGCTTTTGAACAGCCAAAAATCCAACAATATTAACCACACCTGCAACAAAAGACAAAAGCGAAGCTATTTTTAAGTTATGCTCAAGCGTTCTAGTTTTACCTTTATGCCTAAACATTTAAAATCACGTTTCAATTCGTTTCCTTTGAGGTTGTTTCTTCATCCTTGGTTACCCCATTAATCCAAATTTGAATGTTGATTTTCTCATTTTCAACTTTCAAATCTAGGGCGGTAGGTCCATCAATTAAAACAATAGTTCCTTTTGGTAAACCTGCTGGTAAAGGTCCAATAACCCTTGCAATAGTTTTTTCGTAATTATCCCTGTTTTGCAAAGTGATAAATTTACCTTTCTCTACATCATTCACGTAAACACCCTTAAAGGTTTTTGTTTTATCATAATAGGCAAAACCTTTTATGGTTCTTTCAAAAAAACTTGTAGTTGGGTTAACCGTTGCTTGAGTAACAACCGTGCGTTGGTATGGTGAAATACTTGCTCGCTCACTGTTAATGACAAGCTCTTGCCCCTCTCTTACTCTATAATTTAATAAACCATTCCAATTGATAATATCTGTTGCACTCACCTTATATTTCAATGCAATAGATTGTAGGGACTCCTCTCTTTTTACTATATGAATGGTTTTCTTATTTCCATGTCCCTTGGTTTGGTTTACTCCCTCCACCTCAATGGCATTTTCCTCTGCAATACGCAAAATTCTGGTATCAAACTGATAATCCATCTGACGATAATCAAACAATTTATAGACAACACCATCTGGATGGATGTAAGTTGTGTCCAAATAATCTATGTTAGCCAATGCGGCTTTCTTTTTGAGTTGTGCAGCTGTTAAAGGCTTTGATTCCTCAACAGGAGCCTTTTCAACTTGCTTTGGTGTTTCTTCCTTTTTTACAATTTTTGTTGCTAATACTTCTGGTAAGGGCTTAACTTTCCTTTCTACTATTTCTGTTGTATCTCTTTTTGGTTCATCAGGGTCCTTCTTTGCTAATACAGTTTTAGTTGGAGCAGGTTTTGGTGCATCTAAATCCTTTTTAACGGATACGGCTTTGGTTGGTGAAGGTTTTGGAGCATCTAAATCTGGTTTTGTCTGAATAGGTTTAGCGGCCACCACCGGTAATTCATTTGTAGTTGTTTCCTGTTCTTTTTTGGTTACGGTTTGAACCGATTTTTCAGTTGATTTAGCAATAGGTGCATCTGAATAAATGGGGATTTTTATCTTTTGTCCTACCTTAAGTTTATAGATTTGCAAGTCATTTTCTCTAATTATATCATTAGCGTCCACCGAAAATGAATTGGCTACTTGCTGCACGGTTTGGGGCGAGGAAACTACATAGGTATTAAATGCTACTATTGGCCTTCCCGAGCTTTTCACTTCTGTCTTTGCTTCTGGTGTAGAGCTTAGAACAACTTTATCCTCCACTTTTTTGGTATCATTGGAAGTAGGCAATGTTGTTGCTATTGGTAAAGATGATTGCGCTAATGGCTTAACCTCAGGAGCTTTTAGGTCTCCATATTTTTCTGAATTTAGTGGTATCTTAAGCAATTGACCAGGATATGGTTTTTCTGCAAGCAAAGGATTGCTGCTTAAGATAGCAGATTCTGATACTCCATAACGCTTAGCCAATTGCGGCAATCCTTCATTTTTAATTACACGATGAATGATAAAAGTATTAGCATCCCTTTTTTCAATCCTTAAAGAATCCTTTGGACCTCCAAAAGCTAATAAAACTAAACTAAACTGCGCAAATAAAATGAAAAGGCTTTTCCTCATGAACATTACATTTTTTCAAATGTAAACTATTTTATTTAACATAAAATCATAGTTATCTGAAATTTATATGTTGGAAACCATATTTCTTATACAACTACTTCACTTGTTGTTCAACCAATAAGCTCCATGCAATAGGCTTATCATTAAATTTATTCTTGGTATTTTCCCAAGTATTTTTGAACAATTCACTAAAACGATATTTATTCAAATGCACTTCAGATTCCCATAAAGAATAGGTAAATAAGACATTGGGTTGATGTGCATCTCTCAATAGGGTCAAACCTCTACAACCTTCAAAACCAGCAATTTGCTCTTTCACGGTTTCGAATAATTCCAAAAAAGCTGGCACTAAACTTGGTTCAAAACTCATTCTGACAATTCTGTTAATCATATAAGCAAATATAAAACATTAAGCCTCCAATATAAATCTGAAATACTTACTTTAATTTGCACTTTATTTTAATTTTTATGATACCTAAACCTCATTCAGGCGACATTGCCGAGTTCTATCAAAAATACATCGATCTTGTGCCTCAAACTAATGATTTGCTAGATGAACTTTATCAGCAGCATTTAGACACAGTGGATTTGGTAACCTCTTTAGATGATGAAACCTTGCAATTTGCCTATGCTCCCGGAAAATGGACTATACAAGATATTCTAATGCATTTAATGGATTGTGAACGAATTTTCTGCTTTAGAGCTTTAGCAATTGCTAGAAACGACCAAACCCCTTTGCCTGGATTTGATGAAAACAGCTATGCCAAAAATACCAATGCCAATTCTCGTCGAATTTTAGATATTGTAAGAGAATTTTCTGTGTTAAGGAGCAGCACCATTGAATTGTTCAGGAGCTTGGACGCCGCACAACTTGCTAGAATAGGAAATGCTAATGGTAAACCAGTGAAGGCTTCTGCTTTGGCATGGGTAATATGCGGCCATGAAATCCATCATAGGAATATAATTGAAGAAAAGTATATTGGTAAATGACCTAAAGCTTAACAATTAGTTATTGTATTTTTCTTGCTACTCTTAGGAAAGTTGCCTAAGCTCGCCCGATATTTTTAAACTCAAAGAAATGACTGAAATTATACTTTCGATTGTTGCAGGCCTTGTCCTATTTTTATTTGCAGTCAATAATTTATCTGATACGTTAAAGTTAGCCCTTGGCGATAACGCGCACTATTGGATTACAAAATTTACTTCAAATACTTTTAGTAGCTTATTGGTTGGTTTGGTAGCAACAACATTGTTAGATTCATCCTCTGCAGTTATTATTATTACAATTGTTTTGGTTAATACCAATTTTTTAACATTCAGGCAAGCGATGGGTATTGTGTTAGGCGCAAATATTGGAACAACCGTAAGCAGCCAGATTATTGCAATGAATGTTGGAAAATACTCACCTATTCTCCTGCTTTTGGGATTTGTATTGATAATAATTTCAAAATCGAGTAGGATTAATAATGTTGGTAAAGTAATTCTTTATTTTGGAGTGCTTTTCTTTGGGTTATATACCATGGAGAATGCTGTAGAGCCGCTTAAAAACCATGAATTATTTTCTGAATGGATGAAGAAAACTGAACAACCAATAATTGGGGCCTTAATTGGCGCTGTTGTAACATTGATTATTCAGTCATCCTCTGCCACAGTTGGAATGGCTATCATTTTAGCCAAAAAGGGCGCATTAAGCCTTGCTGGTGGTGTTGCTGTTATGCTTGGCGCTGAGCTTGGAACTTGTAGCGATACATTAATAGCTACCATCAAAGGAAGCAAAGCTGCAATTAAAACAGGGCTTTTTCACCTTACCTTTAACTTAATATCAATTATTTTAGGCTTAATTTTATTTAAACCTTTTATAAATATTGTAGAACTGATTAGCGCTGGCGCTTCTATTGAAAGGTCATTGGCCAATGCACATATGCTGTTTAACTTTTTTGGGGTCTTGGTTTTTGTATGGACCTTACCCCTGTTTGAAGCAGTTCTTAACAAACTACTTCCAGAAAAACCTAGTGTCTTATCTTAAGATATAAGCACTTTGATGCACAAGCGTACCTTCCATATAAATTTCAATGGTGTAGGTACCCGACTCTAAAATGCGTTCATCGTTTTCATAAGCCAAACATAAATTTTGCTTTTCACCGCTATAGTTAACTTTTTGACTTGCAGTAGCAAAAATTGTTTCTCCCTTTGCATCCTTAAATTCAGCTTTAGTAAATCCTAACAATGGCTTTCCATTAGGTGCAACAATTACCAAATAAGCCATTTTATCCCCAGATTTAGTAATCTTGTTATCCATTATTGTAAAGCAGGATTCTATTTTATTTGTACGCTTTGCCAAAACACTCTCCGCAAACTTGCCATTTCCTCTTTTCTTAAATGAAGCCATTTTAACATACTCTACCTTAAGTTGAGAAGCGGTAAGAACCTTTTCCTCTAACAAATTCTTTTGCTCATTTAAATCTGTTACAGATTCATTTAATCCTGCATTTTCATTTTTCAAAGCTTGATTTTCAGCTAATAAAACATCAATTTTCTCTAAATACTCATCTCTCAATTTATACAATTCTGCCAACTTAACTTTCAATTCGGCACTCAACTTTTGCGAGTTTTTCTCTGAGCTGAGTAATTTTCTAATCTTAGCTTCTTGCATGGCTATCTTGCCAGTTGCATCATTTAACAAGGTATCTAAGTTTCCAGCAATGCCTCTATACTTCTCTAATTCCATAGACACACTTGTCAGCTCGCGCTCAACATTTGCTTGGTCATTTTTCAAACTATCTACCACATTGATATGAGAAACCACCGCAGAAGAATGACTTTTATATTGATAAATATTTACCCCAATTGAGGCGATTAATAATAAAAGTAAAATTGTAAGGGTACTTTTATTTTTGTTAGGTTCTGTTGTCATATTGGTTTTTATTTAATTTTTGAATATTTATTATTCTCTTTAAAAAATGATTCTCAAAGTTATAAAAACCATTGGCTTTTCCCAGTATATTTCTTCACACAATTTAATCGCCCTTTTCAAAAGTGGCATGCAGCATTTCTTCAGTTAATCCAGTTGCCGCTATAATCAAATTAATTGGCACACCGCTCAACTTCAAAGTTCTGGCAACTTCCATTTTACCTTCCAAAATTCCTTCTTTTATTCCTTCTAGCTTTCCCTCAAGTTTTCCTTCATCAAAAGCTGTATCTAATACATTTTTTAAATCACGGTATATTTTTAAACTGTACTGGTAATTTGTCATTTCTGCAGCACCAAACTTTGCTAATTCGGCCTTTTCAAATGCTTTTTCAAATACTTCTTCCTTGAAAATAGACGGCACATTTTGAAAATCTTCTAGATGCTTAATAAAATATAACCATTTATCTAATCGAGATTGCAAATCATCTTCTGCCAATTTAAAATTGGGCATCTCTAGATAGATATAGGTAAGTTTATCATAAAATGTTTTACCATGCTGATTCTTAAGTTGAATAGTATGTAAAACCTCACCCTTTTCTAAATCTGACTCATAATCGTCAAAAGTAAAATCTAAAATGCCAATACAATAAACAGCATTTAGTTTAAACGACCATTCGCCTCTTTCGGCTTGCTCCTGAATTGGGAATGTTGAATAGAAAATGGTGCGTTCTTTAAAGTAATTTTGCTTGGCCTTTTGCAACTCCACTATGAACTTTTCTCCCCTTTCGTTTTCACAGTAGATATCATAAATAGCCTTTCTATCGGCTTGTGTTAAACCCAATTGCTCAGCATTTTTAAATGCTATATTCACTATTGGGCTAGCCTCTGGTAGCAAGGCATTAAGAAAATCTATTAGCAAAGGCTTACTTGCTTCTTCACCAAACATTTTTTTAAAACCAAAATCGGTAAACGGATTGATATATTTTGCTTTCATGTACTTTATAAAAATCTACTTACAAAGTTAAATTTTGCTTCAACATGAAAAACAATATTTCGTATTGAACCTATTTTAAATCCTAATTATAGGATACACATCTTTGTTCAAACCGAAAAACACCTAAACCACTGTACCAGCAGGAATAATTGCACCTTTCTTAATAATCACAATACCTTCCTTAATGCAATATTGCTCTGTTTCTGAATCTTCCAAATGCAATCCACCTACAATGGAAACATTATCCCCAATTCTAACATCTTTATCTATAATGCAATTTTCGAATCTACTGTTACTGCCATATCCCATAACAATGCCATGTTTTGGAGCCCTTAATTCTTCCATTGTTTCATAGGTGTCATTGCCAAAGGTTACACAGTTTTTCATCACCGTGCCCGCTCCTATTCTTGCCCTATTACCTATGATGCAGTTTTCTATTTCTTTACCTTGCACAATACAACCTTCTGAGATTACAGCATTTTTTATTTTAGTGTCTTCACCAAACTTGCTTGGGGGCAACATCCTTGCTCGGGTATAAATAAATCGGGTATTGTCATATAAATTAAAACTTGGTAAGCCTTTGGCCAAATCTAAATTTGCCTCAAAATAACTGCTAATAGTTCCAATGTCTGTCCAATACCCATTATAAGAATAACCCTTTACTTTAAGGTTGTTTAATATGGCAGTTGGAATGATTTCTTTTCCAAAATCTGTATGATGCGGATGCTCTTCAAACAAACGATGTAAGGTGGCTTTGTTAAAAACATAAATGCCCATAGAAGCCAAATATTCATTGCCTTTTTCTTTTTGTTCTTGGCTTACAGGGCTAATCCAACTTGACAATTCTTCACTCTTTGGCTTCTCTATAAACTTATCTATAAAGCCATTTTCATTTACCTTCATGATGCCAAAACCCGGTGCATCTTCCTTATTCACAGGAATGGTTGCAATGCTTATTTCTGCGCCAGAGGTCACATGTTGATTCACAAACTCGCGCAAGTCCATTTGGTATAGCTGATCCCCACTTAAAATAAGGATGTAATCATGGTCATGGTCTTCCATGTGCGTAAAAGATTGCTTAACCGCATCTGCTGTTCCTTGAAACCATTGCTCGCTTCCAGGCCTTTGTTCTGCCGCCAAAATATCAACAAAGCTGTGGCTGAACATATCAAAGTGATAGGTGTTTTTGATATGCGCATTTAAAGACCTTGAATTATATTGGGTCAACACAAAAATCCTTCTAATGCCCGAATGCAAACAGTTAGATATTGGAATATCAATTAACCTGTACTTACCTGCAATGGGTACTGCAGGCTTACTTCTAATAGAAGTTAATGGGTACAACCTAGAACCCGCACCTCCACCTAGAATTAGGCATACTACTTTAATTATTTTTTCCATAGTCTATTGATAGTATAATGAAATGTATTTTTTTACAGCCGTTTCCCACGAGAAATCTAATTTAATTCCCAATGCTCGCACATGATTGAAAGTATAACTTGAATAATATAAATCTTTGGCTCTGTAAAGACTATAAAGAATATCCTGCACAGTGCCTTGATCAAATCTAATTCCGTATCCTTCGAAGTCGCCAAAATCCTTTACAGAATCCTTTAATCCACCTACACTTCTAACAATAGGAATGGTTCCATATCGCAAGGCATACATTTGGTTTAAACCACATGGTTCTACAAAAGACGGCATTATTAAAAAATCTGCAGCTGCATACATTTCATGCGCCAAGGTCTCATTATAGCCAATATAATTGGCAACATTCTCTGGAAATACACCAGAAATATGCCTTAATGCATCTTCTAAATTTGGAGAACCAGACCCCAATAAGAAAAAGTTCATTCCCTTAGTTTGATGCACAAATTCCCCAACCGATGGCGCGATTAAGTCTCCCCCCTTTTCGCCCGTTAGCCTGCCAATAAATACACATAATGGTAAGTTAGGGTCAAACCTAAACCTCTTGCAAATTTCTTCTTTGTTTTTCTGTTTGAACCCAAGCCAATTTTGCTCGCTCAATTTATGGGTTAAATAGGCATCTGTATTTGGATCCCACACTTGTGTATCTATCCCATTTAAGATACCAAAACTTTTATAGGCATATTCTTGATACAACCAAGAATAGGAACTTTGTTGTTGCTGCAGTTCTTGCAAATATCCTTGGCTAACCGTGGTAACCTTTTGACTACATTTTATAGCTGTTGCCAATGGGTCAATTCGGTTATCCCATTCTAATAAACCTCCAACCTCCCTAGGAAAATGTGGAAAGAATCGGGCATAATCATGCGGCACTGGGGCTGTATAAAGGCCATTATGAATTGTGAAAACAGTTTTTATATTTCTTAAGGGATGGAAATCATAACAATGCGCCGCCATAAAGGCTGCATACCCGCAATGATGATCATGTGCATGCAATACACTTGGCTTTTGCTCCCAACTGCAAAGCCAATGCAAAACCGCTTGCTGGAAAAAAATAAATCTAAAGGCATCGTCATCATATCCATAAACCTGGTCTCTAAACAATATTCCAGGGATATCTACCATGTATAAATCAAAGCCCAAGGTATCTTGTGCTGCCTTTACAATATGAAATGGGATATTGAAATGTTCAGTGCTGCAAACCCCTTCAAAAACCGAATGAGAAACGTGCGCAGCATTCCATTTTAAGTTATACCTAGGCATTACCAAACAAGAAGGCACACCTGCTTGATTAAGGTATTTAGGTAAGGCACCCGCCACATCTCCTAAGCCACCAACCTTGGCAACCGGAAAACATTCTGCACTTAAATGGATTACTTGGTACATAATTTTGAATTACAACTTAAACATTTCCTGAATATTTTCAAATATTTCTGCTTTATGTAGAAAGTTATTTCCAGATTTAACATATTCATAATCATTCGCCCAAATTTTATGGTTGGCTGCTAAATCAGCCAAAGCATTCAAAATATAATCTAATTCGGCATCCGTGGTGGTTGGGTGAACCGACATGCGAATCCAACCTGGTTTTTCTGTAAAATCGCCTTGGTGAATTTTATGAGTAATGCGGTGACTGAATTCTTTCTCTACCCCTAATAAGTAATGGCCATAAGTTCCAGCGCAAGAGCATCCACCACGCATTTGAATGCCAAACCTATCATTGAGCATTTTAACTCCAAGATTATAATGCATTTCATCAATATAAAAGGATATCACAGGCAACCTATCCTGGATGTTTTCAGCTAAAATATGCAGGTTTTTTATAGGCTTAAGTTGTTCAAAAATTCTACCCACCAATTGATGTTCCCTTTCGCGAATGGCCTCCACTCCCATTTGCTCTTTTAACTTGATACATAAAGCCGTTTTGATGGTTTGTAAAAAGGCTGGCGTTCCACCATCTTCTCTTTGCTCTATGTCTTCTAAATATTCATGCTCGCCCCAAGGGTTTGTCCAAAGAACAGTGCCACCACCTGGTTGATCCGGAATTTGCTTTGCGCCATAAAGTTTTTTATTAAAGATTAAAACGCCACTGCTTGCTGGGCCGCCTAAAAATTTATGCGGCGAAAAAAAGATGGCATCCAAAGATTCTGCTTCATTTGCAGGATGCATGTCTATTGCAACATAAGGAGCAGAGCAAGCAAAATCTGCAAAACATAAGCCACCTGCAGCGTGCATTAAAGCTGCAATTTTGTGATAAGGCGTTTGAATACCTATTACATTTGAACAACTGGTTACCGAGGCTATCTTATACTTTCTATCTTTATACTTTTCAAGCAATTGAGATAGGCTATTTAAATCCACCAAACCCTCTGAGGTAGGCGCAATAATCTCAACGTCTGCTAAGGTTTCAAACCAAGAAGTTTGATTGGAATGATGCTCCATATGGGTTACAAATACAACCGGTTTTTCACTTTCAGGGAAGTTGAGATAAGGCAAAACTTGGGAAGGAACTTTTAATCCTAAAATCCGTTGCAATTTGGCCAAAGCTCCTGTCATTCCTGAGCCAACATTTATCAAGACATCCTCATTGCTAGCATTAACATGTCTTTTAATGATTTGCATGGCCTCATGATAGGCATGCGTCATAAAGGTTCCGGTATAATTGGTTTCTGTATGGGTATTGGCAACCAATGGACCAAATGTTTTGATAAGCTTATCTTCTATGGGTTTATACAACCTTCCGCTCGCTGTCCAATCGGCATACACCAAAGGCACTTGCCCATAAGGTGTTTTAAAGCTATGGTTTGAACCAATGGTTAAATTTCTATAAGGAAGAAAGTAGTTTTCATTGTAGGTGGAATGCTTAGTCATAAAAGCGAATTAAGTAAAGCGAATTTAAGGTAATTTTCAAAAAAGCGTTAAGCATTTAGGTTTCGGTTTGAACCAAACAATAGACCATTCAATTTAGAAGTGAAATAACCCCAGTTGTTTCAGACCTCAGAGAATTTGGCGAAGGTGTAAGTGAGGCAGGAATGTTTTTAAGTTTATTTAAACCCAGTAGACGCCTGAAGGCTCAAAATAAACTTCAATTTGCATTTTTTGAATACATTAACTCTACCCACTAATGGGTATTTTTTGGATGTTGTGGAATGGGTATATTTGTTGTAGGGCGAATAAATACTTGGGGGATTTATGAGTTACCTGTAAGCCTATCATACAACAACCAACTTCAAGAACTCTATTAAAAAAAATAAACACACAATAATAAATGAAAGGTCCAGAATTTTTGAAATATGTTAATCCAGTTTTGACCGCACTTCAATTGAATGGAGGAGCAGGCGATTCATCTGATATCATAGAACAAGTTATCGACAAATTAGGAATTACAGAAACAGACTTAGAAGAAACTACCTCTAATGGACAATCAAGAATAAGAAACCAAATTCAATGGGCTAGGTTTTATCTGTTTAAGGCTGGACTTATTGACAATGCACAACGTGGCATTTGGAGACTTACAAATGAAGGACTTGATAGAAAATTAAATGATGAAGGTGTTTATAATCTTTTTAAAGGTGTTCAAGACAGCGTTAAGAAAACGCCTGCATCAAAATCTAAAAAAACAGATCCAGTATTTGAAAATATACCAACAGAGGACGAAGAACATTCTATTGGTTTAATCAATATCATTCAGAACCTAATCCCTTCAGGCTTTGAAAAGTTATGTAAACGACTACTAACGGAAATCGGTATAAATGAAATAGTCATAACTGGTGGTTCTGGTGACCAAGGAATAGATGGTAAAGGAATTGTGAAGTTAAATGATGTTGTAAGTTTAAACATAGTTTTCCAATGTAAGCGATACAAAGAAACAGTCTCGCCTCATCATGTGCGCGACTTTCGCGGTGCAATGCAAGGACGAGGTGAGAAAGGCTTAATTATAACTACTGGACGCTTTACTAAGGAAGCGAAAAGCGAAGCAAATCGTGACGGTGTTACTCCTATTGAATTAATTGATGGAGATAGACTAATTGAACTTTTTGAAAAATATCGATTAGGACTTAAACCAGTTACAGTTTATGAAATTGACCAAGATTTCTTCAAAGGATTTAACTAGAAGGCCAGCAGGTAACAGCACCTACAAGAAATTGGCGGTTTTGTGGTTAAATAAGACTTTGCGCTTCGTATCAAGTTCAGTGTTGGCAGACAATTTTCGTCTCCGAAATCGCCACCTTTGTGTAGGCAAACCGTTGAGGTTTTGTATTGTGCAATTGTTATTCTCAGATGAAAATGTAAATGATTGAATTTAAAAAATAAATTCAATATATAAGAATTGGTTTTAGTTCTATTTCTTACCTAAAACCTACAACTTAGAACTTAATAATTTACAAATCCATCCTTTCAACTTTCTTTCCAAATAATACTCTCTTTAGTCTTGGAAACAGTGCTTTCCAAAGCCCACCATCTATGTGTATGCGCCTATCGCTAGTCCAAACAAGGGCCTTATTATTGGTTACTTGATGTAAAACACCATAGCCTTTTTCTCTAAGCTTTACTGCTAACCAACCATCTTCATTTTTGCCTTTAGGATGGTCATAGCCATTTACAGCTATTCCTTGCACTCTTCTATAACCCGAATTAAAGCCATAAACATTTACCGCTTCATCTTTTTTATGCATTCTAATAAACCGCGAAAAATCAGCTATGTATTCATAAAAAAAATAAATCATTCTAAAAGTATTCCCGGTAGGAATAAATGCAAATCGACCATAAACAAGTGTTACCTTTTCATCCAAATCTAAAGGCTTGGTCATTTCCGCTACCCATTCCTTTGGATAAATAGAATCGGCATCTGCATTTAAAATATAATTACCTTCTGCAACGGCAAGACCTGCATTTCTAGCTGCGGTAATTCCTTGTTTTGTTTCAAGAATACATTTTACACCCATAGATTTTACAAGTGCTTCTGTATTATCTTTTGAATTGTTGTTAACTACAACTATTTCAACAACTTTATCTGTTTCATTATGGCATAAAGAATAGAGGGTTTGAACGATATTTTCTTCTTCATTATATGCTGGGATTACAATACTCACATTGGGCACACCTGTTTTACGTAAACGCAAATAGGCTTCCTTTACTTTTTCTACAGCATTTTGCTGCTGATGAGCTGTCCAACATTCTTTTACATAAGACGAAACAAAAATAGGGCGCATATTATTAAAAATTAATTGTTGTACTTTTACTTTTCACTCAAATATCTGCCACATGCACTTCGGTATCTGCAATTTTTTGAAGTGGTGAAGCGCTCACTTTGGCACTATCGGGATGGCTCTTTTTTACTTGTTGCTTTTCTTCGGCCCATTCGGAAGCTTTTGGCTTTACTCCTGTGGTTTGAAATTTAGTTCTATTGTCCTTTATTATCCTGATATAAAAAGGGCTGTGTCCAGTTGCATCTTCTAGATGTGTTCCGAGGATTAATTTAACTGATGCCATTTGTATCTGACATAAAGAATGTTGTACTATATCTGAAATCTGAAGCAAACGAACGAAACCATCACCAACATTGCCTTTTACAATGAGGGCAATAAGATACAATAAAACAACATTTAGTACAACAAAACAAAATTTACCATGCTTTTTTAAGTATAATTTTTAAACATCAAAAATCATAAACAGAATAAATATAGACACTACAAAGCATTTTGTAACAATGAATAAAAAAGGGAGCATTAGGCTCTTTCTCTTCACTCAAGCTCCATACTGTTTATGGAGTAGCAACGCACCTTGTTTAAGTAATTCCCAATTAAAGCACCCACCTAAAACAAAAAAGACCTCCAGTTGCCTGAAAGTCTAATCCAATATGGGTGGAGGATACCGGATTCGAACCGGTCGCCTCTTGCATGCCATGCAAGCGCTCTAGCCAAATGAGCTAATCCCCCTAGTCTGCCTTTAAAACAAACAAACTTCATTAATTTAAAAGCTTAACTGTAAGCAAATAACTAATGAAGTTTGTTTAATATTAACTATGCTTCTGCAATTACAGCTTGCGCTGCAACTGGCTCAATAGAAACAAATGAACGGTCGTTTGCTTTCTTTCTGAAAACAACCTTTCCATTCACAAGTGCAAATAAGGTATGGTCTTTACCAATTCCTACATTCTCACCTGGGTGATGTTTTGTGCCTCTTTGACGTACGATAATGTTACCAGCAGTAGCATATTGTCCACCAAATATTTTTACACCTAATCTCTTACTATGGGATTCACGACCATTCTTCGAACTACCTACCCCTTTTTTGTGTGCCATGTTTTTTCTCTCCTTTTAATTAAGCGTTGATTGTGTCAATTTTAATTTTGGTAAAAGATTGACGGTGACCGTTTTTCTTTTCGTAACCTTTTCTGCGCTTTTTCTTGAAGATAATCACTTTATCTCCTTTTAGGTGAGATAAAACGGTTGCCTTAATATTAGCACCAGATACTGTAGGTAAACCTACTTTAACATTTCCGTTGTTGTTAATCAACAACACTTTTTCGAGTTCAATGCTGGCGCCTTCGGCATGTGGCAATCTATGCACATATACCGTTTGGTCTTTTTCAACTTTAAATTGTTGGCCAGCAATTTCAACTATTGCAAACATTTATTTATTATTTAAGGACCGCAAATATAAGGAAGCGCTTTTAAAATACAAATAGTTGTAAGAAATATAATTAAGCTAGCGTCCGCTTCCCTGCAAAACAGTTAAAACTGTGTATATCAATATTCTAAAATCAACAGCAAGGGAGCGATTCTCAATATATAAGATGTCAAACTTTAATCTATCCACCATTTGCTCCACATTTTCGGCATATCCATATTTAACCTGCCCCCAACTTGTAATGCCAGGTTTTACGCGCAACAAATGTTTGTAATGGGGTGCAATCCTAACAATTTGGTCAATGAAAAATTTTCGTTCTGGCCTAGGTCCAACTAAACTCATTTCACCAATTAGCACATTATAAAACTGAGGCAATTCATCAATTCTATATTTTCTTAACCACTTTCCTACCCTAGTGATTCTATTGTCATTCTCTTTTGATAATTGTGGTCCAGCAGCTTCTGAATCTACAATCATGGTTCTAAACTTGAAAATATTGAAGGGTTTACCTTTTAGTCCAATTCGCTCTTGTTTATAGAATATAGGGCCGTTTGAACCTAAACTAACAATGATTGCCACAAATAAAAACAAGGGAAAAAAGGAAACCAAAACAAAAACGGAAACAAGCACATCAATCATTCTTTTTAGAATTTTTTGCCATTCGGGCATAAAGTCGTGGTTAATTTCAATGAGCGCAGTACCAATTACATTGTTAATTCTAACCTGACCACTCATTAAATCATACAAATCAGGAATGATTTTTATAACTACCTTCTGGTTTTCTAGAATATTGCTTACTTCATTGATTTCATTGTGCCTAGAGCTTTCAATTCCTAGTATAACTTCTTCTATATCATACTTTCTTATTAACTCAGGCAAGTCGGTATAACTTCCAAGATCTGGCAATATGTTTTGTAAAATATGAGCTCCATTGTCATTTATTTCCCTAACATAACCCACAAAGAGATTGCCTTGCATAGACAAAGGGTTCATTAACTCCTCCACAACGGTTAAACTTTTTTGATTGTTTCCCACCACTACTGTCTTGAACCCCAATTTTCCACTTTTAATATAAGACTTAATAATGGTTGCTTCGAGCAGCCTAAAGAATAGGGTCAAACCGAAATTTAAAACAAATAGTACCAAAATACTGCTGTAGTAAGACTGATAAGAACTTACTTCATCATCAAGCAGCAAAATAAAAAACAATAAAACAACGCCAATAACAGTAATTCCAAATGTTTTAGAAATCTCATTAATCCTAGATTTCCGCCAAACATCTTTATAATGTCCAGCTAAATAATATAAGCTAATCCAATAAATTGGGATCAATACCAAAGCATAAAAAAAATTAGTATCTAACTCTACTGGAATCTTGTATCCAAATTTATATGACTCAATGATTTGTTTTCTGTAGGCAAAAAAAATGGACCAAGCCAATCCTGCGGAAAACGCATCCATAAACACAAACAACTGGGTATGTGCTCTTCTTTTTTTAATCAAGGTAAACAATCTTTAAATTGTCAATCCAGGCTTCGGGATTGGCAACTGAACCTTTAGAAAACCTTAAAAACAATCGATATTGCATTCCTGATCCCCTTTTGTTGATTTCGGGCTCAAAATTTAAATAGAGTTTATTCCAATTACTGATAGGGTTAGTTATAAACATTGGAAATTGCTTGGTTTCTCCAGAGGAGCTTGTAGCGTACAAACCGACCGTAACTGGAATATTTCCTTTATAATCCATTTCAAAATAAAAAGGTGTAAACCTTGGCCAACTTGTATAAACTTGTGAGTAAACTTCAAGAATTCCCTTTGGGTCGGCACTTTTCAATTCAATTCTACCAGCGAAATTCCCAGGTGTAAATGCGCCTTCTCCCTTATCTTTAATAATAGTATCACCAGCTTGTTTCAAAGCAGGGTTGTATTCAAACCTCGAGCCATTGCCATCAAAATCTTCAATAAAAGGGAAAACTGTATTGCTCAAATAGGAAAAGGTAGCCTCAACGGTATCGGTTTCGAGTTGAACCAAATCAACCTCTTTAGAGAATGAGTTAAACATTGGGTAAATAACTCTTTGTTCTAAATTTCCATCCGACTTTACTGCGGCGGTAAATCTAATTTTAGTTTTACCTAACTTCTGAATTGGAACATTTGCACCAATAAAGTGTAGGCCTCTAACAATCTCATTCTCAAAAACCCAGACATCATTGATGGCGGCAGAAGGAAACCCTTGAGAATTGTCGGATGGTGTTTTAAAAATCGGCTTTGCAACATGCACATAGGAAGGTAAAAACACCTCTCTGTCAGAAACTTTGCAGCCATACAACAATAATAATCCAATAAAAATGATATTTCGAATTCGCATCCCTTGCCAAACTGTTATTTAACAAAAGTATTATCTTTTATTGATATTTAGCTTATCAATAATTTCGTGGGCTACCTCCAAACTTTGAAAATTGTTATAGTGTGTTCTTAAATTTAAAGAATGATTAGAGATAGAACTAGCAAAATAGGATAATTCCCTTTTTATCATTTCAGACAGATTTTTAGTTTTTGCAATGTTTAATTCTTGTTCTGCTTGTTCGGGTACGGAAGCATTTAACATACTCACCTTAAAATTATCCAAATTAAGATTATAGGTGCGGTTCTTTTGAAAAAAGCGAACTACATTCTTTTGCTCCGATTTAAAATTACCGCATACCATGTTTAGCACACATCCATTATCAAATTCAATTCTGGCATTAATAAAGTCGATATGACTATGGTGCAAAGAAGCACCTGTGGCCCTAATACGTTTCACATTAGCCTTCACTAAACTCAAAATTAACTCCAGTTCATTTAGCAATAAATCAAAAACCAAATTTTCGGTACTGTAATTAATAATGCTTTCGTCAAACCTAGCACATTCTATGTAAAACGGATTATCAAGCAATCGCTTCAGCATTTGATAATTAGGATGAAACTTATCATGATGAGAAACATGTAGTTGAATATTTGCCTCATCAGCTAGTTCATTTAATTCCTTTGCTTCCTCCAGGTTTTCACTCAAAATCTGATTCACAAATACATGCTTGCACTTTCTAATAGCCTGACTTGCAAACTGGTAATGAGAACCTACGGGGGTTAAAATATCTACAGCTTCAACTTTGTTGATGAGATCCTCATAAGTGTCAAACCTCACCAATTTATATTTCTCCTCAATCAATTTAGCACTGGCACTATCATGGTCATAAAAGCCAACTAGGTCGAACTCTTTCAGTTCAACCAGCTTCTCTATATGACGTTTACTAAAATCGTTGGCGCCTGCTATGCCAATTTGAATCATTTACTTTTTTGATTGGGTCAACAAATGTATTTTTTGAAACCTATATTAATGCGACATCTAATTTTTAGATTTAAACAAGTTTACCTAAGCTTATCACAAAAAATATACACCATGCATCAAATATTTACATAAACTTATTAAAAGTTGCCTTTTTGAGAATGTTTGCTGAATTCTGTTAATAAAATGGTTCTTTTAGGGTTGCGAATTCAATCGCTAATCAGTCAATTTGCAAGTTATGCTTCAACCAGATACTTACAAGGATAAAGGTGCCAGAAAACTTTTGGTTCAAGAATTAAAAGAAAAAGGAATAACCGATGAAAAGGTGCTGTATGCAATTGCCAATGTGCCACGCCATCAATTTATTCATAAAGATTTTAGGCATCATGCCTATTTGGATAAAGCTTTTCCAATTGGTGAAGGCCAAACCATTTCACAGCCTTATACTGTTGCCTATCAAACCCAATTACTTCAGGTTGAACCGAATAATAAAGTTTTAGAAATAGGTACTGGTTCTGGCTACCAAGCGGCAATTTTAATTGAAATGGGAGCCAATCTTTTTAGTATAGAAAGGCAAGAAAAACTATACCTTAAAACCAAAAAACTATTCATTGAACTTGGCTATAAAGCCAACCTCTTATTGGGCGATGGTTCCATAGGATGTGAAAGCGAAGCACCCTTTGATAGAATCATTGTTACGGCAGGTGCCCCAAAAATGCCCAATTCCCTAATTCAACAACTTGCCATTGGTGGCATTATGATTATTCCTGTGGGTGATAACAACAAGCAAACCATGCATATTCTTATCAAGAAAACTGATGGTACTTTAGAAAATATAGCCTTGGATGAATTTAGATTTGTGCCGCTCATTGGCACCCAAGCTTGGTAATAGCCTACTCTACACGTTGCATTGCCCTTTTTACGTCTCTTTCTTTTATGGTTTCTCGCTTGTCAAACGACTTTTTACCTTGCCCAATGGCAATTTCTAGTTTTAGAAAACCTCTTTCCGACTCATAAATTTTTATAGGAACTAAGGCAAATCCCTTTTCAGAACCTTTTACTTTTAATTTATGTAATTCACGTTTTTTCAAGAGTAATTTCCTAAGTCTGAAAGGCTCATGATTATTGTAACTTGCATGTTTCAAGGTGCCAATGTTCATGCCTTTGATGAACAATTCATCATCCTTAAAAAAACAATAGGACTCACTGATACTGCAATTTCCCATCCTAATGCTTTTCACTTCTGTGCCATGCAATTGCATTCCAGCCACAAATTTTTGAATTAGGTTAAATTCAAATGATGCACGTTTATTTAATATATTTACCTCTTTTGGTAGCGCCATTGGATTGCAAAAGTAGGCATTATGAACCTAACTCCGCAAAAAGCCTTTCAAGTTTTGCCTTCTTCAATATCTTTTGGCCTTGCTCTCCGTGTGCTACCAATCTTTCGCCACACTTAACTTCATAACTGCAAACAATTTCATTTCTTTCTATGCTTTTTATCACCGAAGTAATCTTTATTTCTGAACCAACCAATGCTGGAGAAACATGGTTAATGGTTAAAAAAGTGCCAATACCTTCTTCATCTTCTTCCTTCATGGCTAAAACAAATAACCGGCAACACCATTCTGCATCTCTACCTAAAGCAAATGTGGCGTAAACAGGGTGAACTGTGCCTGTTTCAAAAGTTGCAGCATCACTGCTTTGAACAATAAGTTCAAAAGTCATCTCATCCCCTACCTTAAATAAATTTATCATATTATTTAACCACTAATACTGGAATATCCAATTTATGCCGCACTGCTTCAACAGTGCTTCCAAATAACAAGTCCTTTATTCCTTTATGTCCATGTGCCCCCAAAACAAGGAGCTGTGAATTGCTTTCAATAACAATCTTTGATATCCCTTTAGCTCTTGCTCCATACCCAAGCACATAATCCACCTTGTACCCACTTGCCTCTAATTGATTTGCATATTCTTTCATAACTCCAGCATCATATAAAGACTCTTCATCCATAACCTCTTCCCCATACTTAACAGCCGTAGCAGATTCTATAATATGAATTAATACATACGCTGTTTGCTTCCCCCCTAAACTTACTGCATGCTGAATACTTAATTTATCTTGCTTACTAAAATCAACAGCTATAGCAATCTTGTCAAATTTTGAAACCTTTTCAAATATGAGTTTATCTACGGGTAAATGCGGTGTCAATCGCATACTTCTGGCCTTTTTAAACCAAGGATGAAAGCTTATATATCCTAATAAACCGCCTACGTAAGTTAATACTATGAAAATTAGGTAGCTAAAAATTTGGTTTGACCCTACCTCCGAACTTCTAAATCTCGTTACTTCATCAATTACTAAGCGAATGTTTAATCCAACAATAATTATGGCAGATGTCCATGCTAATATCTTTACCCAAGGCTTGTTCTTAAATTCACCCATTAACTCTGGATTATTCGTAAAGTGAATTAAAGGAATTACAGCAAATCCAAGTTGCAAACTCAAAATCACTTGGCTCAAAATGAGTAATTCTCCAAGCTCCCTATCTCCAAAAAATACGAGCGTAATTACGGCAGGTAAAACAGCAATTAAGCGTGTTAGCAATCGTCTAATCCACGGGCTGATTCTTAAATTTAAATAACCTTCCATTACGATTTGCCCAGCCAATGTTCCAGTAATGGTAGAACTTTGTCCGGCAGCAATTAAAGCAATAGCAAATAAGGTAGGTGCCATGTTTCCAAAAATTCCGTTTAACAACGTATGCGCATCGGTAATGTCTGCAACACTATAATGACCATTTTTGTAAAAAGCGGCTGCTGCCAAAATAAGAATGGCTGCATTCACAAAAAATGCTGCATTTAACGCTATTGCCGAATCTAAAAAATTGTACTTTAATGCACCTTTTATTCCCTCTTTGTTCTTTTTTATTTTTCTGGTTTGAACCAAAGAAGAATGAAGATATAAGTTATGAGGCATCACGGTTGCGCCAATTATGCCAATTGCAATGTAAAGCGACTCTCCATTTAATGCGCTAGGAATAAAACCACTAGCTATTTGGCTAAATTCAGGTTTAACAATAAGCATTTCGGCAAAAAATGAAAGTCCGATAATGCTCACCAGACTCACAATAAATAACTCAATCTTTCTGATTCCTTTATTTATCAAAAACAACAGTAAAAAAGTATCCAAAACGGTAATAAGTACTCCATACAATAATGGCAAATCAAATAATAAATTTAACCCAATTGCCATTCCAATAATCTCGGCTAAATCTGTTGCGGCAATTGCAATTTCTGCAAGTCCATACAATGAATAGTTAACCCATGATGGGTATTGCTGCCTGCTGGCTTGGGCCAAATCCCATCCTTTGACAATACCTAATTTCGCTGATAAGGTTTGCAATAAAAGTGCAATCCAATTACTTAATAATAATACCCAAATTAAACTATAGCCAAACCTGCTACCCCCGGCAATGTCTGTGGCCCAATTACCTGGGTCCATATAGCCCACACTTACTAAATAGGCGGGACCAATAAAGGCAAGAAATCGTCGCCAACTGCCCGAACTTTTAGTAGTATCTACACTTTCATGCACCTCACTTAATGACTTTTCCGACATTTCTTTTTTCATCTAGATTTTTTCAATAAAACGTTTCGAGCAACTTCATTGCTAATCATTATTGGAATTCCTCCCTCTATTTTTATTCTAAGTGATTGGTCAAAATCACTTTTAGAAACAATTTCAATTCCTTTCCCTAGAACCAGTTGGTTCTTTTCTAAATGTTGCAGAAACAAACTGCTATGATTTACCACTCCGCTGATCACGCCAAATTCACCAATTCCCAATTCACTAACTTTATATAGTTCAATTCTTTGGATCAACCCATTCTTTCCAGGAATAGGATCTCCATGCGGGTCGTTTTCGGGAAAACCAAGAAATTCATCTAAGCAATCAATTAATTTGGTTGACTTTATGTGCTCTAGTTGTTCGGCAATATCATGCACTTCATCCCAAGAAAAGTTCAGCTTGTCGTATAAAAAAGTCTCCCATAACCTGTGCTTTCTAATCATTTCCAAAGCCATCTTTCTGCCTGTCTCTGTTAACTCTACTCCTTTGTATTTGGCATAACTGAGTAATTTTTTCTCAGATAACTTTTTAATCATGTCGGTAACAGATGCCGCTTTTGTTTGCATGATCTCTGCAATTGCATTGGTATTAACGGAAATTCCTGACTTTTCTTGAAGTTTATAAATTGCTTTTATATAGTTCTCTTCTGTAAATGAATACATATCGCAATAATAATATTTTTAGACTAGTCTAAAAATATTTTTTCATTTAATCTTAAAATCAATTTTTTATTTAAGCTGTTCATTCTTTAATATTGAATCATATGTGGAAAAAGTTTAGTTCTTATATCGCTTTCTGGAGAAAACCAGATCCTGACAGTCCGTCATCCTTTAATTTAAAAGTCATGCACGGAATCAATAGGATAAGTATATTTATGTTCATTTTTGCGCTAGTTGTCATAGTAATTCGGCTGGTACGGTCTTTGTAAATTTTCATTTAAATTTTAATAGCATGATTATATATATTATTATTCCATTGGCATTAAGTTTTTATGTTAGTTGGAGGTTTAAGTCAAAGGTAAAAGAGTATTCGCAAGTAGGTCTTGCCAACCAAATGACTGGCGCTGAGATTGCTGCCATGATGTTAAGAGATAATGGCATTTATGATGTAGAAATTTTGAGTTCTGAAGGAGAACTTACAGACCATTATAACCCAGAGAAAAAAACAGTTAATTTAAGTCATGATGTTTATTATGGCAGAAGCGTAATTGCTGCTGCAGTTTCTGCGCACGAGGTTGGTCATGCCGTGCAACACGCAAAAGGTTATGCTTGGTTAAAGTTTAGATCTTCTGTAGTACCTGTGGTTAGCATTGCTTCAAAATATGTGCAATGGATTCTTTTAATTGGTGTTTTCACTGTTAATGCCTTTCCAGCCTTATTACTTTTAGGAATTGTTTTATTTGCCTTAACAACCATATTTTCAGTTATTACCTTACCAGTAGAATTTGATGCAAGTAAAAGAGCCTTGGCTTGGTTAGACACAAAAGGAATTGTGAGAAAAGAGGAATATCCAATGACCAAAGATGCCTTAAAATGGGCAGCTAGCACTTACATTGTTGCAGCAATTGCCTCAATAGCAACCTTACTATACTACCTTCAAATATATATGGGAAGAAGAGATTAATCTCCCTTAGTTATTATCCGCTTTGAATTCGACTGAATACTTTACCTTATTGGTTAAAGACTTATGCCAACTTTATGATGAAAATGAGGCAAAAGCCCTCTCCTATTGGATATTTGAAGACATTCTCCTCATTAAAAGAGCGCACCTAAAACTCATAGAAAAGGAGTTAAATTTAGGCGAAGAATTAAAGTTGAACCAAGTTAAAGTAAGACTGCTCAAAGGCGAACCTTTGCAATACATTCTAGGCTATGCATGGTTTAAAGACTTAGTATTTAAGGTAAATCCAAGTGTGCTCATTCCTCGCCCAGAAACCGAAGAACTTGTAGATTGGGTGCTAATCGAACAGCGTAATTCAAATTCGTTTCTAGACATTGGCACAGGAAGCGGATGTATTGCCATAAGCTTAAAACAGGCCTTGCCTTTAAAAGAAGTTACGGCAGTTGACATTTCTGAGGAGGCGCTGGCAGTTGCGGCAAGCAATGCCAAACAAAACAATTGCAAAGTGAATTTTATTTTAGCCTCTGCATTAAGTTCAAGTGGACATCAAACCCTACAAAACTTAAATGCAGAGGTTTGGGTAAGCAATCCGCCCTATATTTTGGCCTCAGAAATGACGCAAATGCACCCTAATGTGCTAGAATTTGAACCTCATTTAGCACTGTTTGTAAATGATACAGACCCCTTACTTTTCTATAAAGAAATCACTAACGCTTTCCTAGGTTCAAACCGAACCCATAGCCTTTACTTTGAAACAAGTGAGTTTTATGAGGAAGCCTTGAACCAATGGCTACCGTCGACGGGCTTAAAAAGCCATTTACGTAAAGACATGCAAGGGAAAACACGGATGCTTAAGTTGATGAAATAATTTTATTATTTTGCCAGCTTAATATTCAAAATTTTAATGAAGAGAATTTTACTGCTGGCTTTGCTTTGCATTCAATTACAAGCAAATGCCCAAACAAAAACTTTTGTTAACGAAACCAAGCAATCTCCAGATGGCAAATACACCTACACCATCGTTAGCAACGACCCTTTGAAAGCGCGCACCTATGTGCTAAAAAATGGGCTTACGGTGATATTGGCCGAAAACCACAAGGAGCCACGCATTCAAACTTATATTGCAACAAAGGCTGGCAGTAAAAACGACCCAGCAGACAATACAGGATTGGCGCATTACCTTGAGCATATGTTGTTTAAGGGTACAGACAAGTATGGCACTAAAGATTGGGCAAAAGAAAAAGTGCAATTAGACATTATTGATGGCTTGTATGAACAATACAATAAAACCACCGATGAGGCAAAGCGCAAGCAAATTTATAAGGCCATTGACTCTGTGAGTGGCGTGGCCAGCAAATTTGCCATTGCCAATGAATATGATAAGTTAATGCAAGGCATAGGCGCACAAGGAACCAATGCTTTTACCTCTTTGGAGCAAACTGTTTATGTGAATGATATTCCACAAAACAATATCGAAAAATGGTTGCAAATAGAAGGTGAGCGCTTTAGAAATCCTATTCTTCGCTTGTTTCATACCGAGTTAGAAGCGGTGTATGAAGAGAAAAATATCTCCTTAGATAATGACGGCAGAAAGGTGTTTGAAGCCATGATGACTGCTTTGTTTAAAAACCATACTTACGGTACTCAAACTACCATTGGAACCGTAGAACATTTGAAAAACCCTTCGCTTATCAAAATAAGAAACTATTACAACACCTATTATGTGCCCAATAACATGGCCATCGTATTAGCAGGAGATTTCGACTCAGATAAAACCATCGCTTTAATAGATAAGTATTTTGCTTATATGCAGCCAAAAGAGGTACCAGCCTTTAGTTTTAAACCAGAGGTAGGAAGAAATGCTCCAGAAGAAATTTCAATATTTGGTCCGGATGCTGAAAACATTATGATTGGTTATAGATTGCCAGGAGCTGGTACAAAAGAAGCCCGCATGTTGATGTTAGTTGACATGCTTTTATCCAATTCAAAATCGGGTTTAATAGATTTGAACCTAGTTAAAAAGCAAGCAGTATTGAGCGCAGGTTCTTCTTATTGGACCAATAAAGATTATAGCATAGCCTTTCTTCAAGGGAAACCTAAAAAAGACCAAAGCCTAGAAGAACTAAAAAATCTTTTGTTGGCTCAAGTTGAGAAAGTGAAAAATGGAGAATTTAATGAGGCAGAGGTAAAAGCAATAATTGATAATTTAAAAGTCTATAAAATCAAAGAAAGAGAAAGCAACGATGGTAGAGCCAGTGCGCTGTTGGATGCTTTTGTAACAGGCAGAAACTGGGCAGATGCCTCAGCTGATTTGTCGGAACTTGATAAAATCACCAAGGCAGAATTGGTTGCTTTTGCCAACACCTATTATACCAATGATTTTGTAGTTATTTATAAACGTAGTGGTGAAGATAAAAGCACAGTTAAGATAGAAAAGCCACAAATTACTCCAGTTGATGTGAACAGAGATGAGGTATCACCATTTGTTAAAAATATGACTGAATCTCCATCGCCTAAAATTTCTCCAATTTTTGTTGACTTTAAGAAAGACATCAACTTTGGAAATTTGGGATGGGCACAAGTGTTGCAAGTTCAAAATACCGATAACGAATTGTTTCAATTGTATTATGTTTTAGATATGGGCAAGTTTCATGATTTGAAACTACCAATGGCAATAAATTTGTTGCCTTATTTAGGAACTGATAAATATACAGCTGAGGAAATCAGTAAAGCCTTTTTCAACCTGGCTTGCGACTTTAATGTAAATGCTGGTAACGAGCAAGTGTATGTGTCGTTGAGTGGTTTATCTAAGAATTTTGAAGCAGCAGTAAGTTTGTTTGAGCATTTGCTAAAGAATGCAAAACCAGATCAAGCAGCTTTGCAATCTTTGGTAGAACGCACTTTAAAAGGTAGAGAAGATGCTAAGAAAAGTAAAGGAACTATTTTTAATGCTGCTTTGCAAAACTATGCCATGTTTGGAGCAAACAATCCATACAAACACATGCTAAAAACTGATGAGTTAAAGGCATTAAAAGCTGAAGAGCTAGTTAAGTATTTGCATGATTTAACAGCTTACCAGCACAAGATCATGTATTATGGCCCACTCACTTTAGATGGACTAAATAAAAGTTTAAGTAAGCTTCATAAATTAGCTAAGACAGCAAAAACCTATCCAACACCTGTAAGTTTTACAAGAAACAATACCAATGAGAATCAGGTTTACTTTGTAGATTATAAAATGGTTCAGGCAGAAATCATGTGGATGAGAAGATCTGTTGATGGATATGATGCTAAAAGAGATTCAGAAATTAAATTGTTCAATGAATATTTTGGCGGAGGTATGTCTTCAATTGTATTTCAAACCATTCGTGAGTCTAAGGCATTAGCCTATTCAACTTATTCAAGGTATACCATTCCTACCAAACCGCAAGACCCTTATTATATCATTGCTTATATTGGTACACAAGCTGATAAGTTTAATGAGGCTGTTCCAGCAATGAACGAGTTATTAACTAACTTACCTAAATCAGAAAATGGTTTTGAATCGGCAAAAGCTTCAATGATGAACAGCATAGAAACACAGCGGATAAATGATATGGATAAAATCTGGTACTATGAGACTTCAAGAAAAGTAGGTGTAACAGAAGATTTGCGCAAAAATTTGTATGATCAACTACCGAGTATGAGTTTTGATGCCGTACAAAATTTTCACCAAACCTACTACAAAAACCAAGCTTTTTCTTTCTGTATCATGGGTTCAAAAGAGAAATTAGACATGAAAGATTTAGAAAAATACGGAAAAGTTAAAGTGTTAAGTTTAGAGGATATTTTTGGATATTAAAATTTAGTTTTTTTTAACGATTTATTGTTTGAGGTGGGCTTCGTTTATTTCGAGGCTCACCTCTATTTTTTGTAGACATTCTACAACTACTTCTTCGCTGGTTTCAACAGAAACCACATGAAAATTTTTGATATTTCCTTTACTTATTGGAATGGTGAACTTAACCATACCATTTAAAATTTGCGACTCCGCAATCTGCGTATATTCTTCATCAAACAACTTTGCCTTTAGGCCATTGCCACTAAAAGACTTATTACTAGCTATTACTTTAACAGGAATGCTAAAGGTAATATCGCCTTCTTTTGCGACGGCACTACTTACTTTTAGCTGCGCGCTTTTAATTGGTTCATCAATATGGGTAATTGATGCTAAGGTGTCTATTGATAGATCTCCTTTTACAAATAGTAAAAAGGGGACCAATACAAGAGACCAAAGATATTTTATCATGATTTTCATACTCGGGTACCTAATTACTAACAACGTACCAAAAGCATAAATATCTGATTAAAAGCAACTTAAAAATACACAAGTCTTGGGAATCAATCCCATTTCGGGACAATATTCCCTAATCCACGTATAACATCAACCCTTTGAGGTATTCCCCTTCTGGGTGATAGATGTTTATAGGATGATCGTCGGGCTGGCTCAATTGCCTGAGAATTCTCACATTTCTGCGAGTTTCTGCAGCAGCAGAAAATACAATTTTTCTAAATAAGTCTTTGTCGATATGCTGACTGCAACTATAGGTAAAGACCAAACCACCCTTTTTCACTCTATCTAATCCTAGAATGTTTAAGTTCTTATATCCCCTTGCTGCATTGTCTACGGAGCGGGCATTTTTTGCAAAGGCGGGTGGATCTAAAATAATAATATCGTAGAAATCGGTTGGTGCCTTTTTAAGAAATTCAAAACAATCCTCAATAAAAGACTCGTGTTTGCCTTTCCATTTGCCAAGGGCAACATTGTCTTCACAAAGTCCAATGGCATCTTTAGAAGAATCTACAGAATGAACCAAAGCTGCACCTGCCTCAAGCGCATATAAACTAAAGCCACCAGAGTAGCTAAAAGTGTTCAATACATTTTTACCATCAGACCATGCACCTACCAATTTTCTATTTTCACGTTGATCCAAGAAGAAGCCTGTTTTCTGACCAGTTTCTACATTCACCGAAAACAGTACACCATATTCTTTCACCACTATTGGCATTGGGCAAGTTTCGCCAATCCAGCGGCTACCCTCCTCTACTTGCTCTAATAGTTGCGTACTTTGTTTGGTTTTAACATAAATATATTTGAAACCTAATTCCTTAAGGCCTTCAAAAATAATTGGAGAGATTCGTTCGGTGCCTTTTATGAGCAATTGAATAACGGCTACTTCGCCATAAATATCGGTTATAATTCCTGGAAAAAAATCTCCTTCAGCATGCAGCAAACGATAGCAATCTGTTTGAGCAGTAATTAGAAGCTTGCGAAGGGCAAATGCATTTTTAAGTTTAGATTTCCAATAATTTTCATCTAGTTCAATTTGGTCTGAACCAAACTCAAACAGGCGACAAGTGATTTGGCTGTTTGGAGAAAAGAATCCAAAACCCAGTAATTCGCCATGGTTGGTATGAACCGAAACGATATCGCCATTTTCTGCTTTGGGCAAGGTTTTAACAGCCCCGCTAAAAATCCAAGGATGTCTATTTAATATAGAGCGTTCTCTGCCGCTCTTTAATATGAGTTGTTTCAATGCGTATAGGTTTGAGCCAATTTGGCGCAATATAGCTAATTTATTCGTATTGAACCTCTGCGAGGTTCTCGCAATTGGTCTAAAACCATATATAAAAATCGATGAAGAATTAACACAACAGTATTACTTTAATCTGACTTATAATCCCGAAGGGATTGAATATGAGTAAAAAGTAACAAATGAAAATGGGGCGACCCCGAAGGGGTCGAATGTTGTTGGTCTATAGGCACAAATGTTTATGCCAAAATACATTTGAATTAATACAATCTTTATTTTAGTTTTTATCAAAGGAATTTAGGTTAAAATTGTGTTATGATAAACCTTGGGCTAAAATCAATTTTGTTAATTTCAATTTGCTATCTGGCTGCCTGCAAAAAACCAGCGCCATCGCCTTCGGTTCAAACCGAAACCATACAAATAATTGGAACCGACTTCTCTTTTTACCCAGAAGTTCTTAGCAGTGGGCTAAGCTTTAGCAATGAACAAGGTGCAGAAGAAGACATGTTGCTTACCTTAAAAAAAGCAGGTTTCAATACAATTCGATTACGTATTTGGAATCAACCAGAAACGCCAACATCCTCTTTGGAAAGTGTAGGTAAGCTGGCGGCCAAATGCCAAACAATGGGCTTTAAAATTTGGCTTACCATACACTATTCTGATACTTGGGCAGACCCTGGCAAGCAGCAAAAGCCTAAAACTTGGGATAATTTGGTTCAAACAGAATTAGAAGATAGTGTTTATGCCTTTACCTTTAAAGTTGTTAAAGACATGGCGCCAGCTTTTGTACAAATTGGCAATGAGATAAACAATGGTATGCTTTGGCCTAATGGCAGCTTAGAAAACATGGGACAGCTTAAACTACTTATTAGTAAAGGAATTGCAGCAACTAGGGCTGCTAATAGCCAAACCAAAATTATGCTACATTGCGCGGGATATAAAGATGCGCCTTGGTTTTTTAATCAGATTGGTAATTTGGATTATGATATTGCCGCCTTAAGTTATTACCCTATATGGCATGGCAAATCCTTAGACTCTTTAAAACAAGCATTAATCGGTTTGAACCAACAGTTACAAAAACCAACCTTAATAGCTGAAACGGCATACCCTTTTACTTTATCTTGGAACGATTGGACCAATAATATTGTTGGAACAAATAGTCAATTAATAGCTGGGTTTGACCCTACACCTGAAGGACAAAAGGATTATTGGCAGGCAATTTTACAAACTGCTAAGGAAAGTAAGCAATGCTTGGGCGTTTGTTATTGGGGAGCCGAATGGGTAAGCTATAAAGGAAACACAGCCACCAATGGTTCTACCTGGGAAAACCAAGCCTTTTGGGATTTTGACAGAAAGGCATTACCCATTCTTGATGGAAAATGAGAGAGATTTAAAATTATCTTGTATTTTAGCGCACTAAATTAAAAATCATACCTAATGCAATACGATGTTATAGTGATTGGCAGCGGACCTGGAGGTTATGTTGCCGCTATCAGAGCCAGCCAACTTGGATTAAAAACAGCAGTAGTAGAAAAAGCCGAATTAGGAGGCGTATGCCTTAATTGGGGGTGTATACCTACAAAAGCTTTATTAAAATCGGCTCAGGTATTTGAATATATTAAGCATGCAAAAGATTATGGCATTACTGTTAGCGATGCTTCACATGATTTTGGTGCAGTGGTTAAACGCAGCAGGGATGTTGCCAATGGTATGAGCAAAGGCATTGCCTTTTTAATGAAAAAAAATAAAATTGATGTAATTGCTGGTTATGGCAAATTGCTTAGTGCTTCTAAAGTTGAAGTTACGGATGCTGCTGGTGCAAAAGCCACACATGATGCCAAGCATATCATTTTGGCTACTGGCGCTAGAAGCAGAGAATTGCCTAACATAAAAATTGATGGCAAAAAGATTCTTGGCTATCGCGAGGCTATGGTGATGCCACAACAACCTAAAAGCATGGTGGTAATGGGAAGTGGCGCTATTGGTTGCGAGTTTGCATATTTTTATAGCAGCATGGGAACTAAAGTTACCATCGTAGAATTTATGCCAAACATTTTGCCTATAGAAGATGAAGAGGTAAGTATAGAGGTAGCTAAATCTTTCAAGAAAGGTGGCATAGATATCATGACCAATGCCTCGGTAGAAAGTGTAGATACAGCTGGTGCTGGTTGTAAGATTAAAGTTAAAACTGCAGAAGGTATTAAAGAACTAGAAGCAGATGTAGTATTGTCTGCGGTTGGTATCCAAACCAATTTAGAAAACCTAGGCTTAGAAGCATTAGGTATTAAAACAGACAAAGGCAAAGTATTGGTAGATGATTATTATGCTACCAACCTTAAGGGAGTTTATGCTATAGGAGATATTGTTAAAGGACCTGCTTTGGCACACGTTTCTAGTGCAGAAGGAATCATTTGTGTAGAGAAAATTGCAGGCCATCATCCTGAGCCCTTAAATTACAATAATATCCCAGGTTGTACTTATTGTTCTCCAGAAGTTGCATCTGTTGGCTATACAGAAAAGGCAGCTAAGGAAGCGGGATATGAAATTAAGGTTGGTAAATTTCCTTTCTCTGCTAGCGGAAAAGCAAGTGCAGGCGGTGTAAAAGAAGGATTTGTGAAAGTAATTTTTGATGCCAAGTACGGTGAGTTTTTAGGTGCACACATGGTAGGCGCAAATGTTACAGAAATGATAGCTGAAATTGTAGTGGCAAGAAAATTAGAAACCACTGGCATGGAAATCATCAAATCTGTTCATCCACATCCAACCATGAGCGAAGCTATTATGGAAGCAGCGGCGCAAGCTTACGGAGAGTGTATTCACTTATAATAATTAAATGGATTGGCGGTATTAGAAAAGTCTAGTACCGCTAGCCCATTGAAGTTGGTATTTAGCTTTTGCATATTTTGCCGTTAACTCAACCAATTTAGCTTTAGCCTCAATTAGACTTCTCTCCCTTTGGTTCACCAAAAACAGAGAACTTTCGCCACTTTCAAAACGTGTTTCTTCTGCAATTAGTAATAAATCCGCATTACGCACAAGTTCCTGTTGAATGCGCATCATTTGGTCGAAAGTATTTAGGTCGTTATAGGCTACTAAAATATTATTGAGCACTTCTCTTTTACCTTGTTGCAAATAGAATTTCCCTTGTTGAATTTTGTAATTGGTGAGTTGTAATTTACCCCTTTCTTTTCTAAGGAAAACGCTGCTATAAAAGGTGGCACCAAACTTATAATTCTTCATAAACAAGCCATCCACTTCATCTCTGCTGCCTGCAGTATAAGTTTGAAAGGGATAATACTCAAGATTTAGTTGTGGCTTTAAATTTTCAAGTGCTAATTTTCTTTCAAGCTCTGTTTGATTAAGTTTAAGTGCAAGTTTTTGAACCTCGGGATGCCATGCTTCTGCGCGTTTACTTAAAGCTTGAATTGAATCTAAATCCACTCTTTGAAATTCAGATCCTCTGGAAGAAGGAATTACCAAGGATGCTAATTGCATTGCGTTACCCTGTTCATCCCATAGATAATTACTCAACAATAAGGCAGCATTATTAAACTCAACCTTGGCCTCGGCTAGCAAAGATTCGCGTCTTTTGTATTCTACCCAAGCTTCAACACTATCAATTGGTTTTTCTTCCCCTCCAAATATTCTACTTTTAATAAAATTAAGACGTGTGTCTGCTAACACAAAATTTTGCTGCATAAGCACATACTTTTGGTAGCTTTGTTGCCAATCCCAATAGTCTTTGGCCGAGGCTAGAAAAAGTTTATTGATAAGACTAACTTGTTCGGCTTCATTTAAGGTTTGCAACAGTTGCGCTTGGCGCAATGCGTTTCTCCTAGGGTCAGTCATTAATCCTCGCAAAACTGGCACACTAATTCCAGCATAAAACAATTGGTATTGCACTTGTTTGCTGCTTTGAGTAACTGGATCGTATTTAGACTTTTCTTCACTTACTTGTAAACCATCGCTTTGATCCATTCCAGCTTTGATATCAACCCCAATTAGGGTAGGAATTTTAATTTGAGGTTCAACATATGTGTAGGAATTATCACCCTTGGTTTGTTTACCATATACCTGAGTACTAATTACAGGATCAAAGGCACCGCGGGCAGTACGAATTTCCATCTTAGCCATTTCAGGAAGTAGGTTTGCCGATTTTGCCAAAGGGTGATAACGCAATACTTGTTCATAAAACGTATCAAAAGAAAGGACAATTGAATCTTGTGCAACAAGGTGCTGTGAAAAAAAACTTAAGTACATTAAAGAAAAAAACAATCTTACTACTCTTTTCATTTTTCTTTGTTTTTTTCCTTGTTCTTAACTTCATTAGTGGCTTCTAATCCAGTTACATAATCAGGAGGAAAACCATTAAATTGACGCCATAACTCATACCAAACACGCACTGTTTTAAGCATAGCCCAACCATAAACACCACCGCCTGCTCTTACTAATTCGGGCCAAGCCTCATCTTCTGGATCTGGGATTACCAAAACTCGGAACATTCCATTGGTACTATTAACTTTATCAACTGCTTGAACAATGCCTCCAAAAGTCCCAACATTGGCATTAGGCCAACCGCTAAAAACCAAAGCTGGCCAACCGTCGAATTGAATCCTCACCCTTCCACCTAATTGCATAAGGGGTAAATCCATAGCTCTTACATAAAGCTCAACAGCCATTCTAGCATTGGCAGGAACTATTGAAATCAAATCCTCCCCTTCTTTGATATTTTCACCAAGACCAGATTTGAAGGCTTTAACTATATAACCATCCTGTGGGGCACGTATAACATAAAATCCAGATCTTAATTCAAGGTTAGACAATTCAATTTGCATTTTAGAAACTTCGGCTTGGCTTTCAAAAAGCTCTCCAGTGGTTTCATTGATAACTGATTCTGCTTTTGAAATTTTATCGATGTAATCAGCCTCAACAGAATTCAATTCAATTTCAGCATTTATGAGTTCGTTTTGAACCGAGTTATATTTATTCTCTGCCTCTACAAGTTTAGCCGTTGCTTCTTGTGTTTTATTGTTTCTATTTTGCAGTTCAGTTAAGCTTGCAAGTCCTTTGTTATACAAGGCTTCTAAGCGAGAGTATTGGTCTTGAACCAATTTTAAATTCACTTGGGCTGCCTCAAAACCTGCCTTTTCAGCAGAAACTTTGAAACGCATTTGCTTTACCTTGTTGCGAGTCTGTTCCAGTTTAAATTTTAGTCCATCCTGAAGCGCATCCACTTGCCTTCTAGTTGCCTCAATTTTTTGTCTTTTTGCAATAATAGCATCTTGCTTATTGGCAATTTGATCAGAAGTTCTAGACAATAATTTAGGATCAAAAAACTTTTCTTTAACCTCAGAAATGACACAAATGGTGTCTCCTTTTTTTACCAATTGTCCTTCTTGAACCAACCATCGTTCTATCCTACCTGCGATGACAGAAGGAATAGTTTGTGGCCTATCTGCTGGGCTATAGGGCGAAACTTTTCCTTTACCTTGCACATTTTGTTGCCATGGTAAAAACAATATTGCAATTAGAATGGTAAAGGCTCCAAGGAGATAATTTCTAACAATTTTAAACTTTTTAGGTGTATTTACAAGACTTAGTGCATGTAAACCAACTTCTTCATATTGATAATTATTCTGAGCCATTCTTATTCAGTAATTAAGGATTCCATTGGAAGTGAACGTCTATCTTTTAGCTCATTAAAAGTCCCAGCATCTGTAATTAAACCATCTTTCATTACATAGATTAAATCACTTCGGCGCATAACTTCAGGAATTGAGCTTACAATTAGCATAGCATAATTCCCATTAAATAAACCATCTATTAATGCAATTTTTTCAGAGGATTGAACATTATGAAAAAACTCATCAATAAGCATAAGTTTTGGAGGTTTTACTAAAGACCTAGCCAATAAGATTTTCTTAACCACATTTGAAGGAAAATTACCCCCAGATGGCAATACCTCAGATTGCAAACCATCTTCTAATGAGGCTATAAATTGGTTCAAACCGACAGATTCACAAGCTTTTAAAATATCTTTAAGGAGAATACCATTTCTTCCTAACGTGATATTTTCTTCAATGGTTCCTTCAAAAACATCAGATAAACTTAAATTATCACCAATGATATCGCGGTAACTATTAGGGTTAAGTTCTTTGATAGACATACCATTTAGGCTAACAACACCTTCATAATTTTGAAATAGACCTGCTACTGTTTTCACCAAAGTAGTTTTACCAGAATCATTAAATCCAGCTATACAAATTTTCTGGGTACCAATAATGTTTAGATTGATGTGTTTAATGCTGTAATTTTTGGCCCCAGGGAACTTGTAGGACACATTATCAAGCTTTAGCTCGAACCTATTTTGAATATCCAAATCTGTAACATCTCTGCCTGCATTGGCTTCAATTTCTAAATCTGTGACATGTCCGATTTTATCAAGTGCAGTAAGCATGTCATATACTACCGAAATACTGCCTACCAATTTTTCAACAGAAGATATTACCAGTACTATAATAATTTCAGAAGCCACAAATTGCCCAAGGTTTATTTGTCTATCGAATACCAAGGCTCCACCTAATATGAGTAAACCTGCTGTTATCAGTGTTTTGAAAGCAATAATGGCAGTAAACTGCTTAACTAAAATTGAAAAATGCTTTTTCCTATACCCAATATATTTATTTAGTAATCGGTCTGTTTTATGCATCGGCAAATTTGCAAAACCAGCTAATTTAAATGATTGCACTGCTCTGCCTAACTCTTCTAACCAGTATACTACTTTGTATTTATATTTGGATTCATAAATGCTTGTTTCTAAACCTTTTTTACTAGTAAAATAAAATACTAGAAAGATGATTAAGATAACTAGCACTCCAAACACAATAAAATAAGGATGGTATAATGAAAGTAAGAGTAATCCAAAAATGATTTGAATGATTGCAGAAGTAAAATCAATTAAAATTTTTGGAAGAGATTTTTGAACATTTAACACATCAAAAAATCTATTTACGAGTTCTGGCGTATAAGTATGTTTAAGTTTTTCTAGTTTGAGCCTAGGAATTCTAAAAGCAAAGTCGAATGCAGTTTTCGCAAAAACTCTTTGTTGCAAAACCTCAACTAGGCTTAACTGTTGCACTTGCAACCACCCAGCAATTACAGTAGCAAATACTACCAATATCATCAGAATAAAAACACTTTCTAGCATTAATCCTCCGCTCATTAAACCTATGATTGCTTGAATTCCTAATGGTAAGGTTAGGTTTACCAAAGCTATCATAATGGCAAAAAAGTAAATATTGATTATATCTTTCTTTTCTGTACTTAATAATTGAAAAAATCTTTTTAATGGCGTTAAATGACCCTTTCCTGATTTAGCGTTTATGCCGGAATCAACCCTATATCCACTAATAAATAATATATCATTTTCGGCGCAACTTTTTAACTGAATGTATTGGTCTGCTGAAAAACTATGATTTAACTTTAATTGATTAACAGTTTGTATGACTTCAATAAGTTTATCCTCATTTTCAAAAGAACCTTCAATACAGCCACTTTTGGTATCTTCAATAAAGTTAATTTTTCTTCCTTCCTTGTGTTTTACAATAATCGGAATTAGTCCCAGCTCACTATTTTTGAATACAATTATGGGGAAACTCTGTATTTTTAAAAATTCCTTAAAATCTGATACACTTTTATGGTGCATGTCAAAATTAAAATGAACATATTCACCAACATCTAAAAGTTGTGTATAAAAGTTTTCAAAAGTATCATCATATTCATCTGCATACCTAAACTTTTGGTCGTGAAGATCGAAGTGGTCTAATTGATGTCCAGACAGGTGTGCATATTTTTCTATTAGGTCGATGATTTGTTTTCGTAGCATACGTTTTCCTTAACAATATTAAGTATTTAAAAGTTTTAAAAAATTAGAATTTAACAATCCAATACTAGCAATGATTTTCATCATTTTAATATAGGGTTTGTCATTCCATTTTTGCTAGCAAATTTAAACTATTTTGTTAACCGAAAGGAAAGTTTAACTTTGCCAACGTTAAATCCGATAATCACCTGATTATGACAAATAAAGAAATCTCAGAAAAAGTAATGCAAAGTGCTTCAGCAGCACATCTGAATCTTACACCTGCCGAATTGGTGCAACATGCGCTAAAAAACGGAGAAGGTGTATTAAATGACACCGGCGCTTTAATGGCGGATACAGGTGAATTTACAGGCAGATCTCCCAAAGACAAATTTTCTGTAGCAGATGCTAAAACAGAAAATACCGTTTGGTGGGGTGATGTAAATCAAAAATTTGATCCAGCAAAATTTGAAACTTTGATGAACAAAGTTATCAATCATTATGCTGGAAAACCTGTTTATGTGCGTGATGCATACGCTTGTGCAGATCCTAATTTTAAACTTCGTTTAAGAGTAGTTAACGAAACAGCCTACCACAACTTGTTTTGTTACAACTTGTTTTTAAGACCGGAGCAAGCTGAATTAAGCAATTATGAGCCAGAGTGGTTAATATTAAACGCTCCAAGCTTTAAAGCTATTGCTGCAGAAGATGGAACACGTCAACATAACTTCTCTATCATCGATTTCACTCGCAAAGTAATTTTGGTTGGAGGATCTGGCTATACAGGCGAAATGAAGAAAGGAATTTTCACTGTATTAAACTATATTTTACCTGAAGAGCGAAATACCTTATCAATGCATTGCTCTGCCAATATTGGCAAAAATGGTGATACGGCAATTTTCTTTGGATTATCAGGAACTGGTAAAACAACCTTAAGTGCAGACCCAGAGCGCAATCTAATTGGGGATGATGAACATGGTTGGGCAGATGATTCTGTATTTAACTTTGAAGGCGGATGTTACGCAAAATGTGTAGACCTTACACAAGAAAAAGAACCAGAAATTTTCAATGCTATTAAAGAAGGTGCATTATTAGAAAATACACGTTTTATACCTGGGACAAATTCCGTTGATTATACTAATATTAGTGTTACAGAAAACACACGTTGTGCTTACCCTATCAATCATATTCCTAATGTTGCAGTGCCTTCAATCGGAAAGGCACCTGAAAATATTTTCTTCCTAACAGCAGATGCATTTGGGGTATTGCCTCCAATTTCTAAGCTGAGTGTTGGTCAAGCTATGTATAGTTTTATAAGCGGATATACTGCAAAAGTTGCTGGTACAGAGGCTGGAGTTACTGAACCTCAAGCTACTTTTTCGGCATGTTTCGGAAAAGCTTTCCTTCCATTGCACCCAGGAAAATATGCCAAATTATTAGGGGAGAAATTGAAAGCCAATCCAAATATCAATGTTTGGTTAATTAATACAGGATGGACTGGCGGACCTTACGGTGTTGGTTCAAGAATGAAATTACCTTTAACCCGTGCTATGATTACTGCAGCTTTGCATGGTGAATTAAATAATGTAGCTTATGAACAACACCCAGTATTTGGGTATATGATGCCAACATCTTGTACAAATGTTCCTAGCGAATTATTAAATCCACGTAATACATGGGAAGACAAATCTGCTTATGATGCTCAAGCAAACAAATTAGCAAATATGTTTGTAAAGAATTTTGAGCAATATGCTTCAGGAGTTGATGCTGAAATTTTAGCCGCTGCACCAAAAGCAACACAACAAGCGTAATTAGCAATTTCTAAGAATACTCAAACCGCCTTGATTCATTTCAAGGCGGTTTTTTTTGGTTCAAACCGAACCATATTAAAACATTATTCCCAAAAAGAAACATAATACCATTTCCAAACAAAATTTAAATTGCTGATTTTCTGCATTTTAAAAGTGTGGCAACGCTATTGTAACAAACTAGCAAAACACACATCATGAAAAGGTATTTAGTTATTTTATTATTTTCTTTGGCATTTGCTTCTTGCAAAAAGGAGATAATCTCTTATACAGAGATTGCGGAGGTTCCAAATGGAGATATTACCGATATCAACCAAATGAAAACTCCTGCTGGCTTTAATTATGAAACATCAAAGATTGTAGAATTTTCTGTGACCTTGTTAAACAATAACGACCAACCTTTGAGGGGAGTTAGAGTAGACATCATGGATAATGCACCAGAAGAAGGTGGCAATATTTATTTCACAGGAAGCACCAATGCTGAAGGTAAGTTAATCATAGAAAGAGAAATGCCTTTGGCAGTGGAGCAAGTTGTGGTAAATACCGACTATATCGGTTTGCCAAACAACATATACATGAACATTGAAAACTTGAAGGCTTCGGTGGTAATTGGTGGCAAAAACCCTCAATTCTTATTAAATCGTGGAGATAAATTACCAATAGCAAATGCTCCTTTAGGAAAAAACAGCAATAAATATTCTTTCAGATTAGGAACCTTTACACTTGGTTTAAATGCAGGCGTACCAAATTACTTATTGCCTACCAATGATATATTAACTCCAACTTTTTTAGCTGATGTTAATGCTAGCTTACCTGAGAGAAAACCAGTACCTGTTAACAAACCACAATATTTAGCAAGTAGTGCAGAGAAAAACTTGGTTTTAAGCGAGCAATGTGATGTGTGGATTACCTTTGTGCATGAAGGAGCAGGACAACGCAATACCCTTTTCTACTTTGTTTACAATAAAAACAATAAACCAACCACAATCGCTCAAGTAGATTCATTTATAACTATTTTACCTAATGCTTCATTTATGAATAGCGGAGGTGGTTTAGTAGCAGGTAACAAAGTGTATATAGGTAGATTTGGAGCGGATACTGCGATTGGTTTTGCCATTGCTGCCAATGGTTGGAGTGGAACCAATAATATTTTGAGTGCTCCTTTCTTTACTTCTATAAGTTCTATGAATCCTGAAACAAATGCAGCGAATCGTGAACATACCGTATTATTATATGACAACCCTACTCAAAGATTTTTAATAGGATTTGAAGACGTAAACAGAAATCCTAGTGGATCTTCTGACAACGACTTTAACGATTTGATTTTCTATGCAACTGCCAATCCTACCAAAGCTATTCAAACTACTACTATTCCTCCAGTAACTCCTGCAACTGATTCAGATAATGATGGAGTTAATGATAATTATGATGAATATCCTAATGATGCTGCAAGAGCTTTTAATATTTACTATCCTTCTGCTACTGGCATGGCTTCCGTTGCCTTTGAAGATCTTTGGCCAAGCAAAGGAGATTATGACATCAATGATGTTGTAGTAGATTATCGCTATCATGCTGTGACTAATGCTAATAATCAAATCAAAGATCTTAATGCTAAATATTTGTTAAGAGCAGCTGGCGGAGTTTTCAAAAATGGATTTTCGGTAATCCTTCCTTTTAACAAAAGCAATATCACTTTAAATGGAGGCTCAACAGTGGTTGGATTTGAATCTGCTGCAAGCGAAGCCATCCTAAAAGTATTTAATAATTCCAAAGAGCTAATTCCAACTTTTAACACCATGTTTGGAGAAACTTATATTGGAACTGATACCTTGTTTGCTAAAATGACTTTAACAACTCCTATATCTGGAAGCTTAGGAACCTTTAATCCATTTATTTATGTAGATGAGATGGGTAAAGGAAGAGGTCATGAAGTACATTTACCGGGTAAAGCCCCAAGTTCTTTAGTAAATGTAAGCGTATTAGGAACAGATGCAGATGCAAGCAATGGAAACGTGTTCTATAAAACTGAAAACGGTTTGCCTTTTGCTATTTCAATTCCAGAAAAATTTGAATACCCTCTTGAAAAAGAGCAAATTATTCATGCACACTTAAAATTTGTTCAATGGGTTCAAAGCGGTGGAGTGCTATTTGAAGACTGGTATAAAAATCAATCGGGTTATAGAGATAATTCAAAATTATACAGTAAGCCATAAGCATTTAATAAAATTCTTGATTCGTGTTTTATAGCATTAGCTGCCTTTGGGTGGCTTTTGCTATTTTTAAGCATTTTTAGAATTGATAAGAAATGGTTTATTTGAAGGATTAACTAAAATAAAATGATTTCAGAAAAGAACTATTTGGAAGTAAATAGAAATTCTTGGAACAACCGAGTTGACGCGCATGTAAAATCAGAATTTTATGACATGGAAGGATTTATGAATGGCAACTCATCCTTAAATGAAATTGAATTAAACCTACTTGGCGACATCAAAGGTAAAACAATTCTGCATTTACAATGTCATTTTGGGCAAGATAGTATTTCATTGAGCCGAATGGGTGCAAGTGTGACGGGAATAGACATATCGGATAAGGCTATCTCCAAAGCAGAAGAAATTGCAAAAACGCTTGAATCTTCAGCAAAATTTATTTGTTGTGACCTTTACGAACTACCAGAAAACCTAGCCGAAAAGTTTGATATTATATTTACCAGTTATGGCACCATTGGTTGGCTTCCAGATATGGAGAAATGGGCTAAAATAGTTTCACACTTTTTAAAACCTAAAGGTCAATTTGTATTTGTAGAATTTCATCCAGTGGTTTGGATGTTCGACGACAATTTTGAAAAAATAACCTATTCGTATTTCAATGTAGCCCCAATTATTGAAACAGAAACTGGAACCTATGCCAATAAGGAAGCCGATATCACCCAATCTAATATTACCTGGAACCATAGCATGAGTGAAGTAATAAACAGCCTTATTAAAAACGGCCTTGAGATTCTTAGTTTGGAAGAGTTTGATTATTCTCCTTACAATTGTTTTAATAAGGCAGAAGCTGTTGGCCCAAAAAAATTCCGCATCCCACAATTTAACAATACTTTGCCAATGGTTTATGCGATAAAGGCTAGGTCAAAAAGTAGCAAATAAAAAAAGCTGCTTCAAAATTACTTTTGAAGCAGCTTTTTTATGCAGAATTATTTTAATTACGGAGCAGGTTGTTGCGCTGGTTGTTGTGCAGGTTGCTCACCAGTAGCGCCTGCGCCAGGTGTTGGTTGCATTGGAGCAGCAGGTACATTTTGTTGTTCGATATTTTCTTTAATTCTCGACTCAGAACCTATTTCTACGCCATCTTTGCTTGGACGTACAAAATTGCTGGCTAAGGATAATACTATCAAAGCTACAGCTAAATACCAAGTAGCTTTTTCTACAACGTCTGTGCTGCGTTTTACACCCATGATTTGACTAGGTGCAACAAAATTTGCAGCTATTCCACCTTTAGGATTTTGGATCAAAACCAATAAGGTTAATAATAAACAAGCTACAATAATTAGAATCAAAAGAATGGTTAACATATTAGTTTAAATTATTTTCGTTTTTAATTTTTTCTATAAGGCCTGCGAAATACGCTAATTTATCGGGATAAAGCAACCCTAATTTTTCATACATGTTTATTGCCTTCTTATAAAAGCCTTGACGCAAATAAATTGCGGCCAAAGTCTCGCTTACCAACTCCTCATCACTTTCTACACTCTGCTTTGCCATGTTCACTGGGTTATAAAACTCGCTCTTTGGCCTTGCTATAGTTGGATTCTCGCGGATAAACTTATCCAAAATAGATTCCACACTTTTTACCTCTCGCTTAGGTTTAAATTCAGGTTTCGCTTCAACAATTGGCGAAATTTCTTTAACCTCAGCTACTTTAGCTAATGATTCAACTTCAAAAGGAACAAATTTCGGAATGTGAATTTCGGTTTCTTCAGCTTTTTTCTGTTTTGGAGGTACCTGCACTTCAACTTTTGGCGAAGTTAGGATAGGCTCTGTCTTGGGTAAAGTAACCTCAATTGGCGCATAAACCGGCTTTTCTATTTGTGGAAAATAAGTAGAGAATTGTTGATCAAAAAGGTGACCATCAAACTTGACGCTTTTGTAGACCTGAGCCAGAAAAATATCAATTTCGTAAGATGCTAAACTTGCTAATAAATCTGTTTCAGCATTTTCTTCTTTAACATTTTCTGAAACTACTTCTATTTCCTGTTTCGCAACTTCTTGCTTTTCAAAATCAAAGATAAACTCAAATTCAGGTAATGCCTTTTTCTCTACAATAGGTGAAATTGTTTCAGCCTCTGTAATATCCTCAACCTTTGGCAAATGGGAGTTGATTTCATTTACTAGCGCATTATTGGATTGATCTGAAAATGCTTGTGTGAAATTCTCAACAAAATTTACATCCTCCTCAATTTTTACCGCTTCTTTTTTAAGCAGCCAATTTAAAAAGTCATTGTCTGTGGCTTCAGTTTTTCCATCAAAATCCTTTATAACTGATGAAGGAACAATCACATCTGGCTCAATGCTAGGCGCAGAAAAATGAACAATTTCTGGGATAACAATTGGTTCAATGGATGCAATTGGACTTGTAACTATTTCAGTTTCTATAATAGTTGTTGTCTCAACTTGAGTTGTTTCAATTTCTACAATAGAAGCTGGTATTACTTTTTCTGGCTCTGCTTCAACTGGTTTTAATACTTCTACAGTCGGCTCAGGAGTATCTACATATAATGGTTTAGAAGGCTGCCAATTGCCTATAGTATTTAAACTACTGATATCGAATTCATTTAAAACCTCTTCTTCCTTTTTTGTCTGAATCAAAGAACTTGATGGAGCAGTCTTAGTTTCTTTTGCAGGTTTTTTAGGAATGAACTTAACAAATTTTCCTGTAGGCTTTACCAGTTGTTCTTCTTCAGTAATTTCAGTGCTTCTTGGTTTAGCAACAATAGGAGGAATTTCTTCTTCATCTGGCATTTCAAAACGCTCAACCTTTGAAACTATTGGTTCAACTTCTTTAACAACTGGATTAGTTTCAGTTTCTATTTTGAACACATCCGCTTCATTAGGCGTTTGGTTCAAACCAACTGATGGAATGCTTTCTAAGCGTTCAACTGCAGGTGTAGGTGCAATTTTTTCTTCAATTATGGTTTCGGTTTGAACCAAATTCTCCTCAGCAATATCATTATTTCGAGAAATTTCTAACTCTTCAATTACTTGTTCACCGAATACCAAAGAATCAGTATTTAGCGGTAAATCATGCACCAAATTATATAAAACCGTGCGGTTACCCGTTTGCAGTGCTGCTTGTTTTAAAGCGCTATCATATTCGTAATGACTGCTCTTGTATAAAGATTTAACCAACAAGTTTCTAGCCACAGAAAAGTAAGGGTAGGTTTGAACCAAGTCCCTTAGCTTCTCAGTTTCTATCTCACCAATATTACTGGGATTTTTTACTAATGCTGTAAAATCGTATTTATTCAAAGCTTTTGAATTATTAGGCAATATAAAAAAAATGCCTCATAGGAGCAATTTTACCAATTAATAAACGCTTTATTGAAAATATCTTGAACCAAACCTTCCGAGATTCTAGTAATAAAACCGCTTTCTGCGCTTGCAAAATCTTGTTGGGCGTCAAAATCAACGAAGTTGGAAAACGATTGAGTAAAACTCTTATCTGGCTCTATTAAATTTTCGCAGGTGATTTCTACTACAACGGTTAATCTATTAATAGCATTGGTTTGAGAACCAGTTATAGCAGCTGGTGCTGTTGTATAACTGGTTATCTTGCCACTAAAATGCAAATCTCCTATTGCTGTTGTTAGCTTTAGTGGCGTTTCATTTATAAACTTAGTTTTTATGCGTTCTGTAAGCACCTGACTTAAAGTAGGGGCCACAATTGTTGCATTGTTTGCAATGTAGCCAACACTAAAAGTTTTAGCATCCGGATGAATGGAAGCACCGTTTTGGGTGTAAACGCCACATCCACTTATCAATAAGATGCTCCCTAAAAAGAATAAAAACCCCTGTAGCTTTTGCACTACAATAATTTTATGCATTTCCTTTACGAGCGGCAACTGTTTTTTGCAACCACTCAAAAGTTACTGATTTTGGTCTTTCAATTGGTAATCCTAAGGCTCTATCCCATAATAATGAAGCCATTACACCTAACGCTCTTGATACACCAAACAAAACGGTATAGAAATCATATTCATTGAATCCATAATGCAATAAAAGTGCACCTGAGTGGGCATCTACATTTGGCCAAGGATTTTTGATTTTACCAGTTGATTCTAATATTGGAGGAGCTACTTCATAAATGTTCCAAACGATATTTACAAGTTCATCATCAGGCATGTAGGTCTTTGCAAATTCTTGTTGTGCCACAAATCTAGGATCTGTTTTACGAAGTACGGCATGACCGTAACCTGGAACAACTTTACCGTCTTTCAAGGTTTTATTAATATAATCTGCAATATCTTCCTTGCTTGGATTTTTGCCAATGTTTTCTTGCAATTCAAAAATCCATCTAACTACCTCTTGATTTGCCAAACCATGCAATGGACCTGCTAAGCCATTCATAGCAGCAGAAAAAGCAAGATATGGATCACTTAAGGCTGAACCAACTAAATGTGTTGTGTGGGCTGATACGTTTCCGCCTTCATGATCTGCATGAATGGTTAAGTACAAACGCATTAACTTATAAAATTCATTCTGATCATATCCTAACATATGGGCAAAATTTGCAGCCCAATCCAATTTTGGATCAGAAGCAATATGCTCATTGTTCTTATAAGTTCTTCTATAAATATAAGCAGCTACAATTGGAAGTCTAGCCAATAAATTACAAACATCTTCGTAGGTTGGATCCCAATAATCCTTCTTGTTAATACCATCTCTATAAGCCTTAGCAAAATGAGAATCTGTTTGCATTGCCATGATACCAATGCTAAATTGTGTCATTGGATGGGTTGTAATTGGCAAAGCATCTATGGTTGCATAAACATGCGCCGGTACTTCTTCACGAGATTTCCAATCTACCTGAATGGCAAGCACATCCTCATAGGTTGGTAATTCACCTAAAACCATTAGGTAAAATAAACCTTCTGGAAGAGGTTCTGTACCTCCTGGAACTTTTGGCAATTTAGCACGTAACTCAGGAATTGTATAACCTCTAAAACGAATTCCTTCATTTGCATCAAGTAAAGAGGTTTCTGTTAATAATCCAATTATGCCTTTCATACCAGCATAAACATCTTCTACAGTAAAGACTCCTAATGCAAAATCTGCATGCTCCTTTACAAATGACTTGATTTCTCCTGAAAGCGGTTGCGCTTTATCGTTAAACTTTTGCTTAAATTGACTCATTACAAATCTCTAAATTATGATGTACTACTAAATAACCGCGCTAAAATACTATTTGTTTTTAGACATATACAAATTGTTAGGGATTTTTATCCTAGGTATTTATAAAATAATCTTGCTACACCTATCAGTTTGCAGTTTTTTTACACCAATTGTCCGCCCTATCTCAAATTTTATTTACTTGCAAGTTGTTAGAATTCGAGACTGCTATGTTAAAACTAAAACTACCATTTCTGATTTTTGTATTGATGATTGGCCAATTAACGATGGCCCAACAACTTAAAATCAAAGGCCTCATTCAAGATGAAAACACCTTGAAGCCACTTTCAGACGTAAGTGTACGCCTCAATGGGAAGGAAGTTGCAAAATCGGACAGCATAGGCTTTTTTAGTATTAACAGTAAACCTGGTAAACAATTAGTGATTTTTAGCAGGGTTGGCTATAAAAATGAAGAAATTTCTTTTGAGGAACAACTGGAAGGAACCAGAGAATTCACCATATTTTTAGTTCCATTTGTGAACCAACTCAATCAAGTAGTAATAGCAGCTTCAAAAAATGCTAAGGAAATCGCAAGAGAGGTGAGTAGTGTAAATGTTATTCAACCCTATTTGATAAGCAACACCAATGCAACAGATTTATCAGAAGTGCTAAATAAAATTCCAGGTATTAATGTAGTAGATGGTCAACCCACCATCAGAGGTGGGGTTGGATTTTCATATAACACGGGTAGCAGAGTTGCAATTCTTTTGGATGATATGCCTTTGCTAGGGGCCGACTTAGGCGATGTTCGTTGGAATTTCTTGCCTATTGAATCTGCCGCCCAAGTAGAAGTTATCAAGGGTTCGGCATCCGTTTTATATGGTTCTTCGGCCCTTAATGGCACTGTTAATGTTAGAACAGGCTGGGCTGGAACTAAACCTGAAACTAAAATTACTTTTTATTCTGGCATAAATTCTAACCCTCAAAGAAAGGAAACCATCTGGTGGGGACCTTCTGAACGTCCTTTTAGCAATGGCATGTTTTTTAGCCACAAACAAAAATTTGGAAAGTTTGACTTGGTTTGGTCGGGGCAAGCACAATCCGTAAGAAGCCATTTGCAAGGAGCAGACAATCAAAGGGCAAGAACTTATATTAAAACCAGATATAATGTAAGCAAAAATTTCTCTTATGGTGTAAATTTCAATGGCATGTACGAGCGCAGTGGAAGATTCTTTTTATGGAAAGATGCCGACTCTGGCGCGCTTAGGCCTCTCAATGATTATGTGGTAGACGACTTATACCGAATCATTTCAATTGACCCACATGCAGAATGGAAACGCGGAAAAAGCACACACCAATTCAAAGCAAGACTTTATCAAATTCATCGCTTTGTAGATACCAGCTTGCCTAATAAAGGCAATGAAAATGATGCCATAGCTAATCTATATGCCTTTGATTACAACTTTCAAAGGAAGTTAGGTAAGTACTTTTATGTAACGGCCGGTTCTTATATCACAGCACTTTGGGCGGTTGGTAATGTATATAAAGGAACTTTCGCAGGATTTAGCCGAGCAGCATTCTCACAAATCGAATACCGCCATAAGCGCTGGAGCGCAGTGGTAGGCGGAAGATATGAAATCAATGGATTATCAGATTTTGAAGAACCAACTGGGTTGTTAAAACGGTTTGGACTTAATTACCAAGCAGGGGAAAAAACATTCTTTAGGGCGAATTATTCAGAAGGATACAGATTCCCTACCATTGGTGAAAAGTTTGTTGAAGACAAAGCCGCGGGTGTTAGGATTTTCCCAAACCAAGACTTGGTTTCAGAAAAAGGTTGGACCGCAGAAGTGGGCATGCAACAAGGCTTTAAAATTGGGAACTTTAATGGAGCCCTAGATTTTGCCTTCTTTAACCAAGAATATGATAGCATGATTGAATTTCAATTTGGACAATGGATTCCTTCTTCTACTGGGTTGCCTATTGAAGAACGAATTGGGTTCAAGGCCAATAATATTGGACAAACGCGCATTGCTGGTTTTGAAGTAAGCCTAACAGGTGAAGGAAGAATAGGAAATGTTTTGATTAGAACTCTCGGAGGATATACTTATTCTATGCCAGTTAATCTAAGCACTAACCCCGAAATGAAGGATTGGAACACCTACCTCGATGCCCTTGTAAATTCAGTAGAAAGACTAGACAGTGCTAAATATTATGCGCCACTCCTAGCCTACCGAAACAGAAGTACTGCCAAATGGGATATTGAAGCCAGTTATCGCATGTTAAGCTTTGGTTATACTTTAAATTATTATAGCATATATGAAAAGGTTGATGAATTCATTTTAGTATTTTTGCCTGGTGCTTCTGAATTCTTTGACCGCGCTGGAAAAGGCGATTTAGTTCAGAATTTTAGAATTGCATGTAATGTTAACCCCAACACAAGAGTTTCTTTTATTGTCAATAATTTCACAAACACAGAATACGCTACCAGACCCACTAAAGTTGATCCCCCAAGAAGTTTCAATCTTCAACTTAGGGTAATGTTCTAACCTATAAATAATGAAAAACAAACCACTCTTCGTTCTTTTTATAACTATATTTATTGATCTATTAGGCTTTGGAATTGTCATTCCAATTTTGCCAGTATTCTCAAAAGAACTGCATGCAACAGCCTTAGAAATTGGTCTTATTGCCGGACTTTATTCTTTAATGAATTTCTTCTTTGCTCCTGTTTGGGGAACTTTAAGTGATAAAATTGGCAGACGCCCAGTGATGCTTATCAGCATTACCATTACTACCCTCGCCTATTTGTTTTTTGCCTTTACCAGCAACCTTGCCATGTTGGTTATCGCCCGCATATTTGCTGGGGTTGGCTCTGCAAACATCAGTGCCGCACAAGCCTATATTTCTGATATTACCGAACCTAAAGACAGAGCTAAAAATATGGGCTTACTAGGAGCTGCTTTTGGCTTAGGATTCATCTTCGGACCGCCAGCTGGTGGCTATCTAAAAGCTTTAAGTGGCAATGGCAGTGTTGCATTAGTAGGTTATTTTTCTGCTGCGCTTTGTGCTATCAATCTAATCATGGCCTACTTCATGTTGCCAGAATCCTTAAAAGTAAAACAACCCGAAAAATCATTTAGGTTCAAACCGATAACTGATGTTTTTACTGCCCTAAAACAACCTGTGTTAAGCGAGTTATTTACTTTAAATTTTATTTATATTTCTGCCTTTGCCATGATGCAAATTACTGCAGCCTTGCTTTGGATTGACCGCTATGCCCTGAACGAAAAAGAAGTAGGTTTTGTGTTTATGTTCATCGGACTGGTATCAGCAATTTTGCAAGGTGGTTTTGTAGGAAAACTTAACAAAGCCTTTGGGGAAGCTCAATTACTACTCATGGGTTGTATATTTATGATTGTTGGCTTACTCATCATTCCTTATGTACCGCAAAGTCAATTTTGGCTAATGTTGGTGAGCATGGCTTTCATATCTTTTGCCAATGCATGTATCACTCCTGCAATTATTTCACTCATTACGTTTTCGGCTCCAAAAGAAGAACAAGGTCAGGCTTTAGGAATGAACCAAAGCTTTGGCTCCCTCTCCAGAGTAGCTGGTCCGGCTTTTGGTGGACTTTTATACCAGATGCATTATTCGCTGCCTTATATTTGTGGTGCATCCTTAATGTTGGTTTGTGTTTGGCTTTCAAGAAAAGTTTCAAAACAAAAACCGACCCTTTGATATTAAAATAACATAAAAACTTATTCATGAAAGTACTTAGAACCCTTCTTATTGTATTAGGTATATTGGCAGTTATACTTATTCCCAAGTTTTTTTGTGGTGAACCAAAAGCTGGAGATGCCCAAAAAACGGGACCAAAAGGACCTATCAACGTGGGCGTGTTTGAAGTTAGTGGTGAGGAGCTTTTCCAAGATTATCAATTGAGCGGATCTTTACTGGCCAACGAACAAATAGATTTAAAGGCCGAAACACAAGGTTTGATTCAAAAAATTTACTTTACCGAAGGCGGTAAGGTTTCCAATGGTCAACTTTTACTTAAACTCAACGATACCGACTTTAAAACCCAATTGGCAAAAGCGCTTGCAAACAAAAGATTGCTTGAAGACAATGCAAAACGCAACGAAATCCTGCTAAAAAAAGAAGCCATTGCCCAAGCCGATTATGATTTAGCTTTAACTGAGCTAAGCGCCATGGAGGCTGATGTGGCTTATTTGCAAGAACAGATTAGAAAAACAGAGTTAAAAGCGCCTTTTAGTGGAACTATAGGGTTAAGACAAGTAAGTCAAGGTGCTTTTATTACGCCTGCCACTGCCATAGCCACCTTGCAAGATGCGGCTAAAATTAAAGTAGAATTCTCTGTACCTGAGAAATATTCTAGTAAAATAAAGGTGGGTGACCAAATTCAATTTACGGTAAACAATAGCAGCAAAACCTACAGCGCAAAAGTATATGCAAGGGATGCTGCATTATCGGCTCAAACCAGGGCCATTGGCATGCGAGCTATATGTGAGAATACAAATGGAGAGTTAATTCCAGGTTTGTTTGCAAACATTAAGCTAAACTTTCCTTCTCAAAAAAATGCCCATTTAATTCCTACACAAGCTGTGATTCCTATTTTAAAGGGACAAAAAGTATTTGTGGTTAGAGGAGATTCTGCTGTTGAGGTAAAGGTAAATACTGGATTTAGGTCGGAAGACAAAATTGAAATTACAGAAGGTTTGCAAACTGGAGACCAAGTAATTGTGGATGGTATCATGTATGTTAAAAATGGTGCTAAGATTAAAATTAACAAAAGGAATTAACGCATGAGCATAGCAAGTACAAGTATTAACAGGCCAGTTTTGGCCATAGTATTGTCTATTCTCATTCTATTATTTGGAGCCATTTCATTTAATTTTCTTGGGGTTAGGGAATTTCCAAGCATAGACCCTCCTATTATTACGGTACGAACCAATTATACTGGTGCAAACCCTGATATCATTGAATCCCAAATCACGGAACCCTTAGAGAAAGCGATTAACGGGATAGCAGGTATTCGCTCTATTTCTTCGAGTAGCAACCAAGGAAGTAGTATTATTACGGTAGAGTTTACTTTAGGTTCGAACCTAGAAGAAGCTGCAAATGATGTGAGGGATAAAGTTTCGCAAAGCATTAGGCAATTGCCACAAGACATTGATGCCCCGCCTGTTGTTTCTAAAGCAGATGCTAACTCTGATGCAATTGTTTCTCTTACTTTACAAAGCGATACGCGCTCTAAATTAGAATTGAATGATTATGCTGAGAATGTGGTAATGGAGCGCCTGCAAACCATTCCGGGTGTAAGTAGCATTCAGATTTGGGGTCAGAAACGTTATGCCATGCGCCTTTGGCTTGACCCAATTAAATTAAGTGCGTATGGATTAACACCTTTAGATGTTAGAACCATATTAGAGCGAGAAAACGTCGAATTGCCAGGTGGTAAATTATCTGGAGACAATACAGAATTGAGCATTAAAACTTTAGGTAGATTTTCTACCGAAGAGGAGTTTAATCAAATTATTCTAAAGGCAGAAGGCGACCAAACAGTTAGACTTGGCGATGTGGGCATGGCAGTTCTAGGCGCAGAGAATGAAGAAACCATTTTAAAATCTTCTGGTGTTACTATGATTGGACTAGGTTTGGTGCCACAACCGGGTGCAAACTATATTGAAATTGCTGATGAGTTTTATAAACGCTACGATCAATTTAAAAATGAAGTTCCGGCCGACATTAAACTAGATATTGCCCTAGACAATACAAGGTTTGTAAGAACTTCAATTACTGAAGTAACTGAAACGCTTTTGATTGCTTTTATTCTGGTGGTGTTAATCATTTTCATCTTTTTTAGGGATTGGCTTATTGCTTTTAGACCTTTGGTTGACATTCCAGTTTCTTTGATTGGTGCATTTTTCATCATGTACCTAGCAGGATTTTCTATTAATATTTTAACCCTTTTAGCCATTGTATTGGCAACAGGTTTGGTAGTGGATGATGGCATTGTGGTTACCGAAAATATCTTTAAAAAGATAGAACAAGGCATGAAACCTAGGCAAGCTGCCATTGAAGGAACCAATGAAATTTTCTTTGCTGTTATTGCTACCTCTATCACCTTAGCTGTAGTTTTCTTACCCATCATATTTATAGAAGGATTTGTGGGCAGGTTGTTCCGAGAGTTTGGGGTGGTTGTGGCTGGGGCCGTATTAATTTCGGCCTTTGTATCACTAACGCTTACACCCGTTTTAAATGTTTATTTGCAAAGAAAAGACAGCAAGCATACCAAATTATATACGCGCACAGAACCTTATTTTCAAAAGTTAAATGATTCCTATGCAGCAAGCCTAAATAGTTTTTTTGACAACAAATGGTTGGCTTGGTTAATGATTGGATTAAGTGTGGTGATTATTTTTCTTGTAGGCGGCGCTCTGCCTTCTGAGCTTTCGCCCTTAGACGACAGAGGCTGGATGCGCTTGAGTGTTACCGCTCCCGAAGGTGCCTCATTTGAATATACTGATAGATACATGGGTCAGATTTCTAAAGTGCTGGATGATTCTGTGCCAGAAAAACGCTTGACCTTAGAAGTAACCGCTCCAGGCTTTATTGGCAGTGGTGCTGCTAATACCGGTTTTGTTAGGATTATTCTAAAAGACCAAGAAGACAGAAAACGCTCTCAGCAGCAAATTGCCAACCAATTAGGCAAACAATTAAGTGGCATTAATGCCGTAAAAACTTTTGTAATCCAAGACCAAACCATCAGTGGCAGCGGTGGTTCTCGCTCTGGTTTGCCTGTGCAGTTTATCTTGCAAAACCAAGATTTCTCCAAAATACAAAGTTACCTGCCCAAGTTTTTAGAAGAAGCTAATAAAAGTAACATCTTCATGGGAGTTGATGTGAACCTAAAGTTTAACCGTCCTGAATTAGAAATAAGAATAGACAGGGAAAAAGCTAGGAACCTTGGGGTCTCGGTTCAAACCATTGCCCAAACTTTACAATTAACATATGGTGGTGTAAGGTATGGCTACTTTAATATGAACGGAAAGCAATACCAAGTGATTGGCCAAGTAGACCGTGCCAACCGTGATGCGCCAGTTGATTTAAAATCTTTATATGTGCGCAACGACAAAGGCCAGTTAATTCAGCTAGACAATATTGTTACTGCAGGAGAGCAAAGCAGTCCGCCTCAACTGTACCATTACAATCGTTACAAGGCAGCAACCGTATCTGCTGGCTTAGCACCTGGCCGTACCTTAGGAGAAGGCATAGATGAAATGAAACGCATTGGCAAAGTAGTTTTAGATGATAGCTTTACCACAGATTTAAGTGGACCCTCAAGAGATTTTTCTGAAAGTTCTTCCAATACTTTGTTTGCTTTTCTCTTGGCTTTGGTACTTATCTACCTAGTATTGGCCGCCCAATTTGAAAGTTTTGTAGATCCAATTATCATTATGTTTACAGTGCCTTTGGCCTTGGCAGGAGCTTTGTTAACCTTGTGGTACTTCGACCAAAGCATGAATATTTTCAGTCAGATTGGAATTATCGTCTTGTTGGGCTTGGTTACCAAAAATGGTATTTTGATTGTAGAATTTGCCAACCAAAAACGAGAACAAGGATTGCCAAAATTGCAAGCCGTTAAAGAGGCTGCAGTATCAAGGTTAAGGCCTATTATGATGACCAGTTTGGCTACTATGTTGGGCGCATTACCCATTGCTTTGGCCTTGGGAGCTGGCGCAAAAAGTAGGGTAAGCATGGGAATGGTAATTATTGGCGGCTTGCTGTTCTCTGGATTTTTGACGCTTTATGTTATACCTGTGGTGTATCAATTTTTCTCTGGAAAAAGAAAGCATGCCCACGATGAAATAGAAGAAAATAACGCATGAAAAAAAGTTTGATATTCTTAAGCTTATGCTTACTCAGCGGCTTGGGTCAAACCCAAACTATATTGAGCTTGAAAGATGCTTTAACCTTAGCCATTGAGAATAACTTTTCCATAGCCTTGGTGAAAAACGAACGCGATGCTGCCCATATCAGCAATAGTATTGGTGCAGCAGGCATGCTACCCTCTTTAAATGGAACGGTTAACCAAGACAACCAAGTTACCAATACCAAACAAACCTTTTTAAATGGCAATGAGAACAACAGAGATGGGGCAAAATCTCGCTCATTGAATGCAGGGGTTGAAATGAGTTGGACCATTTTTAATGGCATGAAAATGTTTGCCACCAAAACTAAGCTGGCCGAGTTTGAGACCATGGGCGACCTAAAAGTGCGCATGCAAATGGAGCAAGTTTTGGCCAGGGTTTCAAAGGCTTATTATGATGCTGTGTTAAGTAAAGCACAAGTTAAATCTGCCGAAAAGTTTTTAGCCATTAGTAAGAAGAGAATTGATGTGGCCAAGGCAAAAGTTGAAACTGGCAAAAGTGCAAAATCTGAATGGCTAAAGGCACAAGTTTATTATAATGCAGATTTTGCCAACTACAGACGTTTGTTAACCCAATACGAAAACAGTAAGCTCGGTTTGAACCAACTGATGACGCAAGATTTAAACTATAGGTTTGAAGTAACAGATAGTATTGAACCAAAGGAATCGATGCAATTAGATGCCTTAAAGAAAGCTGGGTTAGAAAATAATAATGGACTTCAAATGGCGAAGCGTAATTTGGAAATTAACCATTTATTGATCAAAGAAATTAATGCAGAACGCTTGCCAAGTTTGCAACTGAGGAGTGGTTACAATTATAATACATCCAATTCGGAAGCCGGCTTTTTACAAAGTGCACGTAACAATGGTTATCATTATGGTGCTGGATTAAGTTGGAACTTGTTTAATGGCAATGACGTAAACAGAAGAACAAGCCTTGCGAAAATTGGGGAGAAAACGGGAGAATACATTTATAAAGACTCTTTGTTAAGGTTTGAGTTGAACTTGCAGCAAGCCTTCAACATGTATCAAACCAATTTGGAGTTATGGCATTTTGAAGAAAGCAATTTAGAGATAGCCAAACAAAATTATGAAATTGCGCAAGACCAATATGGCCAAGGCATCATCAGCATGAATGATTTGAGGGAAGCAGAGGTAATATACCTACAAAACGTAGATAGGTTATTGGTAGCAAAATATAATGCTAAGGTAAGTGAGTTGGAGTTATTGAGACTGAGCGGTAGTTTGGGGTAGGATTACGAAAGAGTTAATTTGTTGTAAAAAGAAGTAATTCCTTTGCTAAATGCTTTTGTTTTTTTCGGTCTAAACTAAAAAGTGCTTTTTCATCATAATACATGGTTCTAAGGTTCAAGTAAATTTTACCATCCATTGGTATCATCACTATTTTTTCAATTCTACCCCAAGTTCCTTCACTTCTAAAAATCACCCAATCAGAATGATTGGTATTTCTCAACCACTCCTTTTGCGTCCCAAAAGACATGATAAGAGCATGATTTTCTTCTTTGCTTTTACTTATCTCAACTGGAAATAAATTACGGCCATTCAGTCTAAAATAAATCAATAAAAGCAAAAGGAAGCTAAGTAAACCAAAAATCAAATATGCCCAAAAGGTATTTAACTTAAAGCCCAACTGAACAAATAAAATTAGCGTGGCAAGAGCACCAACATAACTTCTGAAATTTGGCCACCAATGATCCAACTCATCTTTATCTATTTTTTTACGTGATACCATTTTTAGAATCTGCGTTTGGTCCATAAGTTTTTTATTATTGCTTGATTCAATGGCAATTTACGATCGTTTAATGTTACTACAAACTCAGGAGTTTTAAATGATGATTTCGCTTAGGTTGTTGTTACTCTATCACTTCACTTAAAATGGATATAGGTTGGATTAGTTGAATTAATAGTTTTTCACCGGCATCATATAATACCTGAAAATCTATAATGCACTCCCAACAACCACTGGGTAGCACTATGTTTAATCACTCCATCATTCATTTTATCCCCTAAAAATGCGCTTATCAAAAGGGAACTTCACAATTTCAACAACTGATAGTCTTTTAAAATCTTGATGATTTGGATTAATTAAAGCATTATAATCACCTTGGGTTACAACAGAAGGAATTTTAAGAACACAGTATTCATTTTCTATTACAAACCGGTCGCCAATTTTTTGAGTATAACTTGGATGTGGAAATAGATTCCAATCTTCTGGCAAATCACTTTTAGATAGGGTTTTAATTGAAACACCATCTGGTACATTTATAGTCATCATTACATAATCGTCTGGAAGGGTTGCCAATGTAAAATGGACTGCAACTTCTGCCATTGCCAAAGACCTATTTAAAGCTGTATATATGAGCTCAACACCAATTGAATTCCATCTCGCACCTCGAATTGCCGCTCCCTTTCCTGAGAGCGGTTCCGCAAATTTTTCTCTTACAAGCCTAAAGACTTCCATCCTAAACTAATATACCATGGTTTATTCGGGTGAATTCTGCAATCACCATTTCTTTTCCATAAGAATCTTTAAGAAGTTCTTTGGGCATTAAATTACCAAACGCGTAATTTGGGGTGTTTAGCCAAAGCAACAATTTCTCTGAATTTCCAAATACTTCAAGACCAAGTTTGGTTACTTCGGCCATTTCAATAATTTTTTCTGAATGAATTGGTTTAAAGTGGTGATTGTTGTTTAACTTATATCGCTGCAAAGATTTGGTTGAAACATTGAGAAAGTCCGCCCAATCGCCTTCAGTAAAAGGAGCATAAAGTTGTATTAAATCAAAAATTTTGTATGGAAATCCAGCTCTAATGGCTCCAATAATCAACATCTTATTGTCTAAAAAATCGTTAAAAGTCGTTTCTTTCTTTGCACCTTTTTGATAAACAACTAAATCAGAATGCTTAAGAAACATTGAAATTTCTTTATTTAACTGGGTTTCTAAATTTACTTTTAAAGCTGTCATAACTTCGTTATTATACATTTGTCCTCAAAAATAAGACAAATTTCTTTATGTTTCTACAATTAATCATATCCTTCAAAACCTACCGATACTTAAGCCTTGTTTCTGCCTTTTGCCTCATTCTGTCTATAATTAGTTTTGCCAATTCTGGTGCAATGTCTTTGGCTGAACCAAATGCAAATACAGCTTTCACTTTTTGCTCGTTTACATCAATTTTGTACAGCAGTTGTAAAAGCGTTTCCATTTCGTTTAACAGCAAATAAACCAATCGCGCTTCGAGTTCCTCTTGTATTTGTGTAGCATCTAACGCTAGGTTCAAACCGAATTCTTTTGAAAGTAACTCCCCTGTAATTTTTTCTACTTCACTCACACTCAGCTATATTTTTTTAACAAATATACCCAAATTGCTACAGCCTTTTGACAAAGATTTCCTTATTTTGCGCCGTGTTTAAAATCCTTGGTTCAAACCAACTTTTAAATCTCTCTTTTGTTTATTTATTAAACCAAAATAAGAATATGGTATTTGATTTAGAAATGATTAAGGCAGTGTACGATCGCATGCCTTCGCGCATTGCAGCCGCTCGTAAAGCTGTTAACAAGCCTTTAACCCTTTCAGAAAAGATTTTGTACAGCCACCTTACCCAAGGCGATGCTGCTGAGGCTTATGGCCGTGGTAAAAGCTACGTAGATTTTAATCCAGACCGCGTGGCCATGCAAGATGCTACTGCCCAAATGGCTTTGCTTCAGTTTATGCAAGCTGGGCGCCCTAAAGTAGCGGTGCCTTCTACTGTGCATTGCGATCACTTAATTACAGCCAAAGTTGGTGCAGCGCAAGACTTAGCAACTGCTAATAGTGAAAGCAAAGAAGTATATGATTTCCTAGCTTCTGTTTCTAACAAATACGGTATTGGATTTTGGAAACCAGGCGCAGGTATCATTCACCAAGTGGTTTTAGAAAATTACGCCTTCCCAGGAGGCATGATGATTGGTACAGACTCGCATACCGTTAACGCAGGCGGACTAGGAATGGTTGCCATTGGTGTGGGTGGTGCAGATGCTTGTGATGTGATGGCTGGCCTACCTTGGGAACTAAAATTCCCTAAACTTATTGGGGTTAAACTTACCGGTAAGTTAAATGGTTGGACTGCTCCTAAAGATGTAATTTTAAAAGTGGCAGGTATCCTTACCGTAAAAGGTGGAACTGGTGCTATTGTTGAATATTTTGGTGAAGGTGCCACCAGCATGAGCTGCACAGGTAAAGGTACCATTTGTAACATGGGCGCAGAAATTGGTGCTACCACTTCTACCTTTGGTTATGACGATAGCATGGAACGCTACCTACGTGCTACTGGAAGAAATGAAGTGGCTGATTTAGCTAACGGCATTAGAGAACATTTAACTGGTGACCCAGAAGTATATGCAAATCCAAATGACTATTTCGACCAAGTAATTGAAATTAACTTAGACGAATTAACCCCACACTTAAACGGACCGTTTACACCAGATTTAGCTACGCCTGTGGCTGAAATGAAAGAAGCGGCAGCTAAAAACGGCTGGCCTTTAAAAGTAGAATGGGGCTTGATTGGTTCTTGTACTAACTCTTCTTACGAAGACTTATCAAGAGCGGCTTCTATCGCACGCCAAGCCATTGAAAAAGGTTTGAGCACTAAAGCTGAATTTGGTATTAACCCGGGCTCTGAGCAGGTAAGATTTACTGCGGATAGAGATGGTTTGTTAAAAACCTTTACCGACCTTAATGCGAGCATTTTTACCAATGCTTGTGGACCTTGCATTGGCATGTGGGACCGCGTAGGTGCTGAGAAAGCTGAGAAAAACACAATTGTTCATTCTTTCAATAGAAACTTTGCCAAGCGTGCAGATGGTAACCCAAATACCTATGCATTTGTGGCCTCGCCAGAAATGGTAGCTGCCATTGCCATTGCAGGTGATTTATCGTTTAACCCAATTACCGATACTTTAACCAATAACAAAGGTGAGCAAGTGAAATTAGACGCTCCTTTTGGCGATGAATTGCCAACCAAAGGCTTTGATGTAGAAGATGCAGGTTACCTTGCACCTGCTGCTGATGGCAGTGGTGTGCAAGTGGCAGTCTCTCCTACTTCTGACCGTTTGCAATTACTAGACCCTTTTGCAGCTTGGGAAGGTACCGACTTAAAAGGCTTAAAGCTTTTGATAAAGGCAAAAGGTAAATGTACAACCGACCATATCTCAATGGCTGGACCTTGGTTAAAATACCGTGGACACTTAGACAATATCTCTAACAACATGTTGATTGGAGCTGTTAACTATTTTAACGAGAAAACAGATAGTGTAAAAAATCAATTGAGTGGCGAATACCAATCGGTGCCAAAAGTACAACGCAGTTACAAAGCCCAAGGCATTGGCTCTATTGTAGTAGGTGATGAGAACTATGGCGAAGGATCGAGCCGCGAGCATGCAGCGATGGAGCCGCGTCATTTGGGTGTGCGTGCGGTATTGGTAAAATCATTTGCCCGTATTCACGAAACCAACTTGAAAAAACAAGGTATGTTGGCTTTAACTTTTGCAGACAAAGCTGATTACGATAAATTCCAAGAGGATGATATCATTGACATTATTGGTTTAACCTCATTTGCCCCAAATAAGAGCTTGCATTTAAGCCTTACCCATGCAGATGGTTCAACAGATACAATCGAAGTGAATCATACGTACAATGAGCAACAAATTGAGTGGTTTAAAGCCGGTGGTGCTTTAAATATCATTCGCGCCCAAGTGGGAGCATAAGACTTTTTATATCTACTAAAAAAGCCCCGCGTTGCGGGGCTTTTTTGTTTTATAACCAGCTATTGATTTTCCACTTTAAACTTTCTTAAATGGTAATTTGGAGCTACCGAAAACGAAGTGCTTCTGTGTATATCTGTGCGATCTGTGAGCCACATTTTTTCTCACAGATGCCACAGATGTTCATAGATTTTGTATGTGGAGGCTGTTGGCACCTAGCATATGGCGGAATATCGGTCACCGAGCGGCAGCCGAGGTGCCAGAGTGTTATCACTTCTACCCTCCCCTAGAGCTTCCTTTTGCATTCATGGGCAGTTTAAAACAAACCCTCTTTTGGGTATTTTATTAATCAACAGGATTGGGTATGTTTGATTTATAAACGATATAAAGATTGGTGTAATAAAACACCCAATTTTAGCTCGACACGTCAAAGTAACAAACAATGGGACTTTTAGATTTATTTAAAAAGGGTAAGCAACCTCACAATTTGACAACGGATAATGGCGTGTTAGGGCCAACATTTCTTGATGGTTTAACCGAACCTATTCAAAATCCAAAGGACTTGCATCCTCACGAATGGCGAAGGCGACTGAAAACTGCTTCGGGACAAACAAAATTTAAAATCAAGTTTTATGGACAGCTGCACGAAGAATATAAAAATTTAATTGTTGGGACAGCCTTTGCTCCTTCATTGGTTTTTGCAGTGGATACTTCAACTGGGCAAGAAATTTTATTGTTTGACGGTTGCAAACACGGCTACAACGCTTTGTTCTGCGACACATTTACAGACGAACAAATTACAAGCAGATCAGCGAAAAATTTCTATACAGACCAAGAGGGTAAAGACACGTTTGAAATTGTTATTTCGACTTATAACGGAGTTGACTATGAAGAAGAGTTTGCAGACGAAGTTAACGAAAATGGTTTGATAGAACTTATTGACGGAACAAAAATTGACTTTGAAAAAGTAAAGCGAAACGGATACGACACCTTACAAATTTGGGCGATTAATGATATCGGAAAAAAAATTGAACTTGTTTCAGAAGAACTTGCTTAACGAAAAGAAAACTAGCTATAAGCTGTAACATTATGAAGACACCGAAAAAGGATAAGTTAAATTGGTTCTATATTGGATTAGGATTATTTTTCAGCTTAAGTTTTCTTTGGGCAGACAAAAAGGACGTGGTAGAAAGTGAGCTTGAAACCAAAACAATTGTTGTAAGTCAGGACATTCAAAAAACAGGTGGAAGAAGTAACTATGAATACCGACTTTGGCCAAAAGAATATGCATGTTCCTTTGTAATTAAAACAGCGGGTGGTATTGCTGCTCATTGGGTCAATCTAGACAACATAACCCAAAATGACACTTTAATTATTAAAATTCATAATAGCAGGCTGGCAGACTTGAATAAGAAGTCTGAAGACATACCTATTTATTCGCTAATGAAAAACAACAAATGGGTTTATGACCTTGACAGTTATAATAAATCTCAAAAAAACTATGACAAAAGATGGAATGTAATTCTCATCATTATGAGTATTTTATTTGTCTTAAGGGGGATGACAATTATATCAAGCAAGACAACTTATATTTTAGCGGCAATAAGTGCATCAATTATTATAACACTTCGACTACTGAACCTATGGTGGTAATAATAAGGCCATTTTATTGCGGTTTCGGGTTGAACCAACATGTTGTACCAAGCAGGTACCTAAGCAGAATAAAGCAAGAGTGAGGAGAAAGAGGTAAGGTACCCATGTTAATCCAAGGGGGTACACATGTTACACCAAGCGGGTACCTATGTTGTACCAAGCAGGTACCCATGTTATACCAAGCAGGTACCCATGTTGTACCAAGCAGGTACCCATATTATACCAAGCAGGTAACCATGTTATACCAAGCGGGTACCCATGTTAATCCAAGTGGGTAACCATGTTAATCCAAGGGGGTAACCATGTTAATCCAAGGGGGTACCTAAGCAGTATAGCGCAAGAGGGAGGAGCAAGAGTTCATGGAGCGAATAGAGGTAGCGTCTCATTAAATGTGTCTCTTCTTTATCAACCAATTTGGGCGGAAGCGTCCCATTAAGTGTGTAAACTCAAAAAGTTGTTCTAGAAATTTTTAGACCCCGTTAAGGAAAAGGTCGAAAAAATTTATGGAAACAACTTTTTGCTTAACTTTATATACTTAAAATGAAAAAAGAAGAATTGCTAAATGATGATTTCT
>CAMDHZ010000013.1 GCA_945898275.1 Chitinophaga pinensis
AATATCTCGTCAACTTTTTTCTTTTTGAATTCATCACTAAAGATGCGCCTCCTGCGCTCTTCTTGACTTAAGGTAAATTTATGTCTTGTTGCCATTTCTTTGTTTTACTTTTCTACTTTGAAACGGTCAACATATTTCAGGCCCTGACAATAGCGTTGGAATTGGTCATAGTTATGAGTGGCACTGTTTGTTTTCCAACATAACAAACTAGTGTAAAGTAAATTTAGGGGTATTATTTTAAATTCATATTTTTGCATATAAATATAGCAACATGACAACTGCCCAAATAAAAATGGAATTAGGTAAAGCCCTTGAAAAGATAAATGATCAAAGTTTTTTGGAGGCACTATTTACAATTATTAATACCCATTCTGATTTACATGCTTATGAACTAGATGACATTGAAAAAAGTATTTTAAATGAGCGAAGGGCAGAATATTTGGAAGGAAAAGTAAAAACCTATTCACGTTCAGAAGTTAAAAGGAAAATTCAAAAAAATACTTCTAAGTGAGTTACCAGATTATAGTTTAAAAACAGGTAGTTGATGAACTTAATGAAGTTGTTTTATATTACGAAGACTTACAGGAAGGATTAGGGCTTTCCTTGCTTGAGGAATGGGAAAATGCCTTGGATCTAATCGAGGAATATCCAGAGTATTATCCGAAGAAATATAAAAACTTCCGACTAACTCCAATTAAAAGATTCCCATACCTGATTGTTTTTGAAAAGTTTGGAAATGATGTCATAGTATCTAGATTTATACATGCTCGGAAAAACCCGAAAAAAAGGTTTCAACCTTAAGTGTATTTAAATATTGACTAAAGACTTTGCAACCTATATTTATGATTAGCAAATGATCGGGCTTTAGTTTAGTTTTTCTTTAAAAATGCAATATACCTTTCTAATTGTAAAGTCCATAATTTGGCTTTATATTGCCAATAGTGAGTTTGATTAGGTTTTTAATTATTTTATACTCCATAGTACTTAAGATTATTATTTTTTTTAAATGTTAATTAGTTTAAATTGCATTATTGAAACATCAAAATGCATATAGTTTCTTTCTTTCCATCATTCTTGTTTTTACATTTATATCTAAAATAGAGGCACAAGATGCATGGTCCAAATTGTCAAATTTTCCTAATGGGCTGAGGGCACGAGGTGTGGCATTTTCTATTGGAGACAGAGTTTATTTTGGTCAAGGAACGCCTGGAGGAATTAATAATATAAATGATTTTTGGGCCTATAATGTAAAAGAAGATACCTGGGATAGTATTAGTACCATACCTGGAAATTCTTTAATTGGTGCTACAGGTTTTTCATATAAAAATTTTGGGTTTGTAGGTTTAGGCCAAAGCAGCGCGACTGTGTTTTCAAGAGCATTTTATAGGTATAATTCAGATTCTAATACATGGGTAAGGATTGCTGATTTTCCCGGCGCTGGCCGAAATTACGCGGCATCATTTGTGATTGGAAATACAGCCTATGTTGGATGTGGCAACCGCGGAACAAGTACATTAAAGGATTTTTACGCTTTCAATATGGAAAACAACGTTTGGACAAAATTGACTGATTTGCCTGGTTTGGCTAGGTCAAGCGCCTTTAGTTTTTCAACCCAAGGAAAGGGCTATGTTTTATGTGGAGGTAATTACACACAAAGTGGCGGAGATGTTTTATTGAAAGACGTTTATGAATTTGATCCAAAAACTAATAATTGGACTCAGAAGGGCGATTTTCCTGGGGAAAACAGAGAGGATGGCGCTTCGTTTTCTTTTGAATCATTTGGAATTATTGCATTGGGGCAAAATGAAACAATTTATTCTAATGAAGTTTGGGAATATAATTCTAGCACAGATACATGGATAAATAGGGCATCATTTACAGCAAATAGAAGAAGGAATATTGCATTTTGTGTTAATAAAAATCAAGGGTATATTTTAGGAGGAACATTGGGAACTGTTTCCACTTCGGAAGTATATTCTTATAAACCCCTTTCAACTTCAACTAGTGAAGTGGGTAATCAATTAAAAGATTTAAAGACGTTTCCAAATCCTTTTTCTACAAGCTTTAACATTACTGGCCTAAATAATGTAAACAATTACCGTTATGATATTTTCGATTTAAAAGGTGTGACTCTTTTTCAAGATGTTCTATTAACTGAAGAAATAAATATCGATTTAAGTTCAGGTGTTTATTTTTTAAGAATTAAGGATTCAAAAAATTCTGTTGATAAAACATTGGTTCTTTACAAGCAATAAAGTTAGGTTTTTCTTTTTTTATATCTCAATTTTCTATAAATTATCCTTCAAGGCACCATTTACTATCGACCATGGACCATCGACAATGGACCATGGACTTCTCCATACAACCGAAGAAGAAAATAAGCTGACTCTTATTTGAGTTCTTGATATCTTCACCCTTTAATTCTAGTACCTATGGCTGCTTTACTTAGAACCCTTTGCCTTTTGCTTGTGTCTCATTCATTGTTCGCACAAACGCTTCGGTTCAGCCCGAAAGAGGCTTTTACCTATTACTACAAACTAGATTCTGCAAGGCTAGCGTTTGTTATGAAGGAAGTTTTGGAGGCAGTTTTACCTTGCTACCCGTTCAAATTGAGCAAATGTATGAACCCGAATTACGAGGCAATAACGAGGTGAAAAGGGTAGAGGTGAAGTGATTTTTTTATTAATTTATAATTTTATTATATTTGATGGCTATTTGGAAACAAAACAAGGATCACTAAAACTATTTTTATGTTTCCTTGTGTCATAAGATATGTCGACTTGGTTAGAGCCTCTAGTTCTTATCGGGCCGCAACAAAGTCCTCGGTTTTTTAACCGAGGCTTTTTATTTTCTTATAATACCAAATTCATCCATTTCGCTATCTGCCTTTTCTAGGATTGGTTTAAATTTTTTAAACTGGAGTTCAATACCAAATTTCTTTAAACTTCCTTTTGGGTATTCCATTCTGTATAACATATGGGCAATAACATCGCATGATTGCAGAAAATAGGATTGATTAGATTGTCTGAAAAATGTATCCTCTATAATATTTGTTAAACTTCTTTCTTTTTTTAAATTATTTAAGCTTGATTGATTCAATTTTCTTTGTAAACTAAGTAGTTTAGCATTACTCGTGTCATCAGAGATTACTAAACCATAACTTTGCTTTTTTATTAAATATTCATTAAATGACCCTAACAATTTTGACCAGGCAAGATTAAAAATATCCTCTTCTTGATAATTTTTAATAGTTAAACACACATTTATAACTGAGGCTTTATCAAAAATGATAGGTAATTCATTACAATAATCTTTTATAATATTAAGTCTTTCAGATTTTCGAATACTTTTATATTCAGCTAGTTTTTGAATTCTAATTAATTCTGCTGAGTGTATTTCTGTGCGAAGGCTAAATCCATATTTAGTCTTAATCTTTACTCTGAATACTTTTAGTTTTTTTAGATAATCATCCCAATCATTAACATGGATAATTAACCCAGAAAGGATAAAGTGTGGTGAACTTAAAGGAGCTTTCCCGGGGTCTCCACTTTCATCAACATACATAAAATACATGTTTGCTAAATTAAGCCTAATGCATTTGCATTTAAAAGAAGAATGACCACTCTTCTAGAACAAATTCCTACTATTGGGATTGTTAGAAAATCAATACGTCATCACCCCAATAATGCCTGCATGCTGTGGGTAGGCCTTTTGCAGGGTTTCTTTGTTTGCTAATTCAAAATCTGCAAAATCAAAACCGGGCGCAACAGTGCAGCCTACCAAGCTAAAGCCATCTTTTACTTCGCAACGTGAACCAAACCAACTCCCAGCAGGAATGGTCAATTGAAAATGATCACCTGTTTCAAGGTTTCTACCTAATTGATGTTTGATTAATTGGCCTTGTGCATCGATTTCATAGATGCTTAGTGTATCGCCATCATAAAAATGCCAAGTTTCGTCGCTGGCAATTCTATGGAAGGCACTAAACTGGCCATCTTCCAACAGAAAGTAAATAGCCGTACCAAAAGGTCTTGCAGCGGCAAAACCCTTTGGCAAGGCAGTATGTGGAATTAATTCGGCACTTCTATAAACTTCTTTAAAAGAGCCACCCTCCACATGTCGGGTCAACCCTAACTTTTCTAAATAATATTCCGCTTTAGGTTGCATGATTAATGCTTATGGTCGTCTCCCAAAACTTTAACCTTATGCCCAAATTGGTGGGCAAACTCGCGCATTTCCTCTGCTACTTCTGCATTATTGGTGGCGCGCTCAAAAGTATCTGCCATGGTGGCCAAAGTTTGGAACATAAATAAATTCATTTCCTCAACATTCATGTCTTGTGTCCATAAATCTATTCTTAAGGCATTTTGTTGCAAGCCATCAAAAATGCTTAGCATCATGCCTTTCGCTTGCTCTTTGCCAGAGAAATCGGCATCATCTGCATCCCATTCTAAATTAATAGGTAAGTTTTCTTTGTCTAATTGAACATCAATTCTAATTTGTGAAGTTTTAACAACTTCCTTTTTTGCTTCACTCATATTTTAATTAATCTGGTAATTGTTTTTTTAAGTCAACAAGAAACCCGCGCAACTTGTTTAATTTTTCTTTTATCTCATCAATATCAGCTAGGGCATTTCCACTTTTTAAACGCTCTCTTGCACCTTGTAAGGTAAAGCCTTCCACTTTTAACAGATGATAAATTCTTTGCAGTAATTGAAGGTCTTTTTGGGTGAATTTCCTTGTGCCTCCTTGCGATTTTTGTGGCTTGAGTTGGGCAAATTCCTTTTCCCAAAATCTTATCACAGAAGGTGCAACATTCATTTGTTCCGCAACTTCGCCAATAGTAAAATGGGTTTTCTCAATTTCATCCGAATGTTTCATAAGGTATTAATCGAAAGATTGTCCCTCTCTTGCAGCCAACTCTCTTATGGCTTGGTATTCAGATTCTGTAAGGTCATTGAAGAAATAATTGATAGGATTGATTTTTCTATCTCCTTTGATAACCTCATAATGCACATGCGGGGCAGTAGAAGTTCCGGTTGAACCTACATAGCCAATAAGTTCACCTCGTTTAACCTGACGCCCAGTCTTAACTGCAATCTTGCTCATGTGGGCATACAAAGAGGAATAACCAAAACCATGGTTAATCACCACATGATTGCCATATCCACTTCCGTTTTCGGCGGTTCTAACAGTGCCATTTCCAGTTGCATAAATGGGAGTGCCGCGTGGTGCGGTAAAGTCTATGCCCGAATGAAACTTATGGGTTTTGAAAATGGGATGAATTCTATAACCATACCCAGATGCCATGCGCGTGAGATCTTTGTTACTTATGGGCTGAATGGCAGGAATGGCAGCTAGGAACGCAGTTTTGTTTTTAGCTAATTCTGATAACTCATCAAAAGACTTCCCTTGAATATTAACCAAGTAGCTTAATTCATCTACCTTATTTTGAAGGTTAATTATTTCTGCTGCATTGTTCAATCCTTCCAATTCACGGTATTTGTCTGAGAGCTTTGAGTCGAAAAAGGGTTCAATCTCCATGGGTTCAGCCTCAAAAATTGCACGATAAATATTTTTATCTCTTTCTTGTAAATTAATGACCGATTTATTGAGCTGAACTATTTTTTGGTTCAGGATTTTGAGTTGGTACCTGTATTGGTCGTTTTCACGTTTAAGTACTCTTTCTTTTGGAGAATCCAAAAAGGTATAGGCCACAAAAACCATGATACCTCCCACCACAGCAGAGGCAGATAAAAAACCAAACACCCTGAGCACTATGCTCCAAATGCTTGTTCCAACCTTTTCAAAGTCGAGTTTATGCGGGTTATAAAAGTATTTTATTTTTGCCAAGTTTTTGCTTTTTCGGTTTCTATAAAATCCCCTTCTTTGTAGGGATTTTCGCGCCCATTGAAAGTAAAAGGTCGACGAAGATAATTGTTTAACCGTAAAACTGAATAGTTTTGCTTTAAGTGTTTGAATGTCAAAAATGAAATCGAGTGAAGTACGTCAGCAGTTTTTAGATTTTTTTGCTTCTAAAGGGCATCAAGTGGTTCCGTCTGCTCCCATTGTTGTTAAAAATGATCCAACTTTAATGTTTACCAATGCCGGTATGAACCAATTTAAAGATTGGTTTTTGGGCAATGAAACACCTAAATACAAGCGTGTAGCAGATACCCAAAAATGTTTAAGGGTAAGTGGCAAGCACAATGATTTGGAAGAAGTGGGGGTTGATACCTACCACCACACCATGTTTGAAATGCTTGGCAATTGGAGCTTTGGCGATTATTTTAAAAAGGAAGCCATTGAATGGGCCTGGGAATTACTTACTAAAGTTTATGGCTTACCGGCAGATAGATTATATGTTACGGTATTTGAAGGCGATGCCAAAGAAAATTTGGCGTTCGACCAAGAAGCTTATGACAATTGGTTGTTGTGGATAGATAAAGACCGTATCCTTAATGGAAATAAAAAGGATAACTTTTGGGAAATGGGAGATACGGGTCCTTGTGGTCCGTGCACAGAAATTCATATCGACTTACGCCCAGAGGCAGAACGTGCCCAAGTGGCAGGGAGTAATTTGGTTAATAACGATCATCCTCAGGTTATTGAAATTTGGAACAATGTGTTCATGGAATTTAACCGCAAGGCAGATGGTTCGCTAGAAAAATTACCAGCACAACACGTGGATACAGGCATGGGCTTTGAGCGCTTATGCCGTGCCATAGAAGCCAAACAAAGTAACTATGATACAGATGTATTCGTACCTTATATTAAGTTTTTAGAAGAAACTTCTGGGATGGTTTATGGCAGTTCAGAAAAAACAGATATTGCCATGCGTGTGCTTGCCGACCATATTCGTACCATTACTTTTGCTATATTAGATGGACAATTGCCTTCCAACAATGGCGCAGGTTATGTGATTAGAAGGATTTTACGCAGGGCAGTTAGGTATTATTATAGTTTCTTAAACCGCCGCGAGCCGCTCTTGCATTACATGGTAGCTTTGGTAGGAAATGCTTTCGCTGATATTTTCCCTGAAGTAAAAGAGAAAAAATCTTTCATCGAAACCGTAATCAAAGAAGAAGAATTGGCTTTCTTGAGAACCTTAGAAAATGGTATAAAAAGAATAGAAAGACATGCTGGTGATATCAATGGTGAAGTAGCGTTTGAGTTATTTGACACCTTTGGATTTCCAATAGATTTAACACAATTGATTGCCAGAGAGCAAGGTTTTACTGTTGACTTAACAGGCTTTGAAAGGAACTTGCAATTGCAAAAAGAACGCTCTAGAAAGGCCACTACACTCGAAACAGAAGATTGGGTAGTAATAGAAGAAAATGATCAACTTAAATTTATCGGCTATGATTTTTTAAAAGCAGATGTTCGCATCATGCGTTACCGCAAGGTAAAAGCAAAAGGCAAAGAACAGTATCAATTAGTGTTGAACCAAACACCGTTTTATGCAGAGAGTGGTGGGCAAGTTGGAGATTCAGGTGTTTTAGAAAGCATCAATGAAAAGATAGAAATATTAGACACACAAAAGGAGAACAACCTAATTGTTCATATTGCGGCAAGGTTGCCAGAAAATCCTGTTGCTGTTTTTATAGCAAAGGTTAACGCAACTAAACGCCAACTCACTAGTTCCAATCACTCGGCAACACATTTGTTGCATGCCGCTTTAAGGGAAGTTTTAGGCACCCATGTAGAGCAAAAAGGTTCATTGGTAAACAGTGAGTATTTGCGTTTCGACTTCTCACATTTTAAAGCTATGAGTGAAGCAGAATTGGAGCAAGTAAGCAAGCGTGTAAATGAAAAAATAAGAGAGAACATTGTCTTAGATGAACTCAGAGATGTGCCAATTGAAGAAGCAAAATCCCTTGGCGCCATGGCTTTATTTGGTGAAAAATATGGCGATAAAGTTCGCGTAATTACATTTGACCCAAGCTACAGTATAGAACTTTGCGGAGGTACGCATGTGCAAGCTACTGGTCAAATTGGAATGTTTAGCTTTAGTGCAGAATCTGCTGTAGCAGCTGGAGTAAGGCGCATTGAAGCCATCACTTCTGTAGCTGCAGAAAATCAAAGTAAGGAAGAAAAGCAGGTGCTTGCAGAACTTAAAGACTTGCTAAAAAGCAAAGACTTGAAAAAATCTGTGGAAGCCTTGATGGCGGAAAAGGCTGAATTGCAAAAGAAATTGGAACATTTAGAATCAGAAAAAACACAAGCCTTAAAGCATTTGCTAAAAGCCAAAGTTGAGAAAGTTGGAGATATTCATTTGCTAATTGAAGCGGTTGAAATTCCAAATGCAGAGCAGTTAAAGAACTTATCATTTCAATTGCGCCAAGAAATTCCAAACTTGGTTTGTATTTTAGGTTGCGGTTTGAACCAAAAGCCTTTATTAAGTATTATTTTAGCAGATGAGTTGGTTCAAACCAAACAATTGAATGCCGGAAATTTGGTAAAGCAATTGGCTAAGCACATACAAGGTGGGGGAGGCGGTCAGCCATTTTATGCCACAGCAGGCGGTAACAAGATGGAAGGCTTGGCTGCAGCGTTAACTGAGGCAAGAGAAATGTTTAAATAGTTTTGAATGAAGTTACCTTTTGAAATGGAACGAAATCCTAGACATACTTAACTGAGTTAAAATCAGAAATTATGTTTTTCAAAATTGTTAATACCAAAATGGCTAGAAAGATTTTAATAACAGGTTCAAAAGGGCAAATAGGAAGTGTGCTTTTGGGCGGGTTGAGAAATTATATTTTGGTAGAAGCAGATTTGCCTGAGACGGATGTAAGAGATTATGCCACCTTATTGAAAAAATGCAAAGGAATAGACGCAATTATTCATTTGGCATGGGATACCAATGAAAATCATAGAAGCAAGACATACAATCCAGATAATTCACTTATGTTTTTAAATGTTTATAAGGCCTCTCTTGAGCTTGGAATTAAAAGGGTAATTATGGCTTCGTCAGTTCATGCAGATGAGTACGTGGCAAATTCAACTGCTAGGCTATATGTTAATCAAAATCCTAAACCTAATAGTCCATATGGCGCCCACAAAATTTTCATGGAAAAGATGGGATACTGGTATTCTCAGCAAGGATTAGAAATTATATGCATTAGGTTTGGGGGTGTTTGTGGGCTAAATAGAAAACCATGGAATTCACTCAAAATTGAAGGTCTGGCTCATGCAGATTGCCTAGATTTGATTGAGAAATGTTTGTCAATTAAGACAGTGCCACAGAACTATATGGTATTGTATGGCGTATCCAACAATAAATTAGGCGTTCATGATTTTTCCAATCCATTAGGTTGGAAACCAATATTAGATGCAGCAGAATTTTATAATTGGGGTTGATTTTCTATAAGTTCATTTTAATCTAATCTTTCTTTATTGATCTTAGTAAGTTAGTAATTGGCAATCTGCTTATATCTATTTGTATTTGTACAAAGCCATTCTTAAATATTAACAACTATTCAGTCTTAACAAAGCTTGCTTACTAACCTTCAAAGTGGATAGAATTAAAGAGGCCGAAAATTTATTTGTGTAGTTCAAAATCTTTATTGTAATATTGCAATATAAAAATATAATAATGGGTGCTACCAAGACAGATCATTTTACAGACAAACAAAATGCGATTGCTACACTAGCCAAGGCATTGGGACATCCTGCAAGGGTTGCCATTGTAGATTATCTACTTAAAGTGGACGCTTGTATTTGTGGAGATATTGTAAATGAACTGCCTTTAGCACAGCCTACAGTTTCGCAACATTTGAAAGAACTCAAAAACGCTGGAATTATTAAAGGTGAAATTGAAGGAAATACTATTTGTTACTGCCTTGACAAAAATAGCATTGACAAATTGCAAAGTTATTTTGCAAACATTTCAATCAAATTAGAAACGAAGAAAAAAGACTGTTGTTAACCAAATAAATATAAAGCAAAATGAAATTATCTGAATTAACAAACCAAAATACTTGCAAGCCTGAGGGTAGGTTGTTGCTAATTAATTCCACTAAAATGAAAATGATCAAAAAAGCAATTCTTTTAACTTTTTGCACCGTTAGTGTGCTAGTAATTTCTTCTTATAAACCAATTAAAAAATTAGAATTATATCCAAAGCTATCCTCTTATTGTGATAAGCTTTCTGATGAGTTTATTCAAATACCTGAAGAAAGAAAAGCAGAACTAAAAGATATAGCTAGTTTTATTGTGGAGCAAAGAAAGGAACATAAACCAGCTAATTTACTTTTTGTATGCACAAGTAACTCACGAAGAAGTCACATGGCACAAGTATGGTCTCAAATTGCTTCCTATTATTACAACATTGATAGCGTATTTACTTTTTCTGGAGGTACCGAACAAACTCGCGTAAACATTAATGCCATTGAGGCTTTAAATAGAACAGGAATTGAATTTTACTCAAATAATCAAGGTGATAATCCATTGAGGTATCTTAAGGTAGGAAGTAAAATAAATCCTTGGGTTATTTTTTCTAAAAAATATACAGATGCTACAAATCCTAAAAAGAATTTTGCTGCAGTTATGGTTTGTTCTGAAGCCGACGAAGCGTGCCCTTTTGTAGAGGGTGCCGAATTAAGAATTGGCTTGCCCTATCAAGATCCAAAAGCATTTGACAATTCCCCGTTAAAGGAAGCAAAGTATGACGAACGTTGCCGTCAAATTGCTAGAGAAATGTTTTTTATAATGGATGTAGTTTCAAAGAATAAACTATGACAGCAAATGATTGTGCCCCTGTTGCTGAAAGAAAGAAACTCAGTTTCTTAGACCGCTTTCTAACCTTATGGATTTTTATAGCAATGGCTTTAGGTGTGGCTATTGGCTATTTTGTTCCATCCAGTAGCGACTTTATCAATTCTTTCTCAAATGGTACAACTAATATACCTTTAGCCATAGGCTTGATATTAATGATGTATCCGCCACTTGCCAAGGTAAAATATGAGCAAATGGGTGAGGTTTTTAAAAATACAAAAGTGCTTGGAGCTTCTTTATTTTTAAACTGGATTGTTGGACCTGTATTGATGTTCTTTTTAGCATTGACTTTTCTTCAAGGTTATCCAGAATATATGATTGGATTAATCTTGATTGGATTGGCTCGTTGCATTGCAATGGTTGTAGTTTGGAACGATTTAGCAGATGGAAGTAGAGAATATGCAGCAGGATTGATTGCATTGAATAGCATTTTTCAAGTGCTTCTATACAGTGTTTATGCTTATATTTTTATAACTGTACTTCCTCCCTTATTTGGATATAAAGGTTTCGAAGTAAATATTAGTATTGGACAAATTGCCGAAAGTGTAGGAATTTATTTAGGTGTTCCATTTGCATTAGGTATCTTAAGCCGTTATTCACTAATTAAATGGAAAGGTTTGGAATGGTTTCAAAATAAATTTGTTCCAGTAATTTCTCCAATTACACTTATCGCCTTGCTCTTTACAATCATTCTAATGTTTAGCTTAAAAGGTGAACTCATTGTTCAAATTCCAATGGATGTTGTTAGGATTGCAATCCCACTTGTACTTTATTTCGTTATAATGTTTATCGTAAGTTTTTTCGTGGGAAAATACTTCGGTGCAGATTATTCCAAGAGCACCTCAATTGCATTTACAGCAACTGGAAATAATTTCGAATTGGCTATTGCTGTTGCTATTGGTGTTTTTGGTATTAATAGCGGACAAGCATTTGCTGGTGTTATTGGTCCTTTAGTTGAAGTACCTGCACTTATCGCTTTGGTAAATGTTGCTTTTTGGTTTAGAAAGAAATACTTTAAAAATAAAATTTTATAAAAAATGAAAATTGCACTATTTAGCGACATCCATTCAAACCTTCCTGCATTAGAAGCTTTTTTTAAAGACCTTGAAACTTCAAAACCAGATGCAGTTTATTGTTTAGGCGACTTGGTAGGCTACAACATTTGGCCTAATGAAGTAATAAACGAAATTAGAAAAAGAGGTATTCCAACCATTGCAGGAAACTATGATTTTGGCGTTGGTAGAACTTCGGACGACTGCGGTTGCGCTTATAAAACAGATGAAGAAAAAGAAATGGGCGTTCAATCTATTGCCTTAACAAACCAATTAGTACAACCCCATGAACGCGAATATTTGCGAACACTTCCTGCACATATTCAACTAGAGTATCAACTCAATAACGACCATTTGTTTTTATTGATGGTTCATGGAAGTCCACGAAAAATAAACGAGTATTTATTTGAAGACCGCGACGAAAAAAGTATGCTCCGCATTCTTGAAGCTTCAAATGCCGACCTTATGTTTTTTGGACATACTCACAAATCATATCACCGCATTTTCGAGTATGATAAAGACGGACAAAAAGCATTTCGCCATGCTATAAATTTAGGTTCAATTGGAAAACCAAAAGACGGAGACCCAAGAGGCTGTTATGTGATGATTACTATAAATGATAACAGCAGCAAGTTTGATAAAGACAGCATAAAAGTTGAATTTATTCGAGTTGCTTATGATGTTGAAAAAGCAGCAAAGGCGGTAGAAGAAAGTATTTTACCAAACGCCTATGCAGATATGTTACGAAAAGGATATTAAGAAAATGGAAAATATAGTCAGAAAAAAACATTGGGAAAACATCTATCAAACCAAAGACTTGAAAGATGTAAGTTGGTATCAGCCAACACCAACAACTTCTTTGGATTTCTTGAAACAGTTCAATATTCCTTCCAATGCAAAAATTATTGACATTGGAGGAGGAGACAGCTTTTTGGTTGACCATCTATTAGACTTAGGATACCTAGATATTACTGTTCTTGATATTTCAGCCTCTTCACTTGATAGAGCAAAGCAAAGGCTAGGTAGCAGAGCATCATTAGTAAAATGGATAGTTGCAGATGCATCTATTTTTGAACCAACTGAAAAATATGACTTTTGGCACGATAGAGCTGCCTTTCATTTTTTGACCCAAGAACAAGAAATTACAAATTACATTGACACTATTCAAAAGAGTATTAGCCCCAATGGTGTTTTAGTTATTGGAACATTTTCTGAGTTAGGTCCACAAAAATGTAGTGGAATTGAAATAAAACAATACTCTGAAACATCAATGACTGAAAGACTAAAAAGATTTTTTGAAAAAGTAAAGTGTATAGCTGTTGACCACCAAACGCCCTTTAACACAATTCAAAACTTTATTTTTTGCAGCTTCTTAAAGAAGCAAATTATAAGTTAGTCCTAACAATTATTGGTAAGTTGTGATTTGCTTTCGGATTTAGTTCTTTTTAAATTTTAAATATTAATTCAGCATAGCCTTAAGTTATGCCCAATTGTAAAATGACACTTACTGCAACTTCCGAAAATAAAGTAAAGACTATGGAAAGTAGAAAATTTCAGAACAAATTAATTGGATGAGAATTTTTTGTCCTTTAATTTTAAGAAATAAGATTCATAATAATAGAAAGAAATATGGGCAATTATTATTGAAAAAAACATTGGGATTACATAGGCGTAAATATTAAATAAAATTGGATTATCAATTTCAAAAATTTGGCCATACTCCAATGCAAGTTTTAATGGATATCGATGAAGTAGATAAAATCCAAAAGAAATTTTTCCAATGTATTCTAAGGCCTTATTTTTTAAACTAACAATGCAATTTGGGTTCAAAGCGAGATTTGCAATTACAAATGCAGCAAAAATTGACATCAATTGGTCATTGTAATACTTCGCAATTGCTGTTGATAAAACTAAATAGGCTACAAATGTCGAATATAATATAATTTGGAACCATTTGGTAAATATGATTTTTGGTGAAATTAAAGTTGAAAAATATTTATTACCACTTTGAAAATTAACAATCCAAAGGCTAAAAATTCCACCTAACATCATGCAATCAAACCTAGCTTTATACATAATGGTAGAACACATTTCCCAATCTAATTTACTAGCTGCTAGTTTAATAACATACAATCCTAGAAAAACCGCGATTAGTGTATTGAACGAATTTTTTAACAACTTCATTCTAAGAATATGAGGATGAAATAAGTAAAATTGTTCTTCTACACCTAAAGACCAAATGGGATCAACAATGCTAGGAAGTTTTTCTAAAATAAAAGCAATATTGGATAGAAAAAATACGCTTAACATAATCGCTGTTGAATCTATACCTCTTGGATATACAAAAATGGCAAATGCTAGAAAAGCAAAATATAAGGGCCAAATTCTTAAAATACGCCTGAAATAAAACTTTTTAATATTTATTTCTCCTTTAGAAGTTTTTTCCTGTACTAGGAGGTAAGAAATTAAAAACCCACTTAAAACGAAAAATAAGGTAACACCCATACCTCCAAAACACATTACTGTTGACCTGATGTTTGACATTCCCAATTCTTGCTTTTGGAGCTCAACGTGGGAAATAAACACCAACAAAACTGCTATCGCCCTAAGTACATCCAAATTTGGCAACTGTTTATGAACTGATTTATTCAATTTACTAGCGATTATGATTGTTTAAATACTACACTGCAAAATAGTAAAAAAAAAATAAAACGGAATTAAATGAAATTATAATTCGTTTATTTTTATTGCTTGGTACCTATTTTAGCAATAATAATGGTTATTTTCAACTGTCAATGTTTCTTTTAAATTCTATATAAAAATCATTTGTTCTAATTTACAGTAAATCCAAAATCAGTAATTTTGGTATTAAACTAAACTGATTAAAAGTGAGAACTCTTTAAAGTTCAGATTTAGGTCTTTCTATATTTTCAAGCAATTAATCAATTCATAATCTTCATACAAAATTATTTTGGGATGCTTCCGTTAAAGTAAGAAATATTTGCTTTATCCAAATTTTGTTTTAATCAACTAGCTTTATGATTTACTTTGGTTCAAACCTTAAGAAAAATATTAACCATGAAAAACAGTTTACTCCTAGCATTTGCCATTCTCTTTTTTTTCAGTTGTAAAAAAGAAACAATTGAAACTCCAATGCCAACCCCAGTTAGCATTTGTATGATTGATTCTACCATTGCGGATGGAATTGCACAAAAGATAATTTACGACGAAAACTTTAGGTTCAAAAAAGGTATCATTTATTCTAAAGTGGATACCATAATTCAAAATGCAGTTTATGAAGGTAATAAAGTTACCTTAACCTATGAAGATAGGTCTGGTTCCCAAACCGTTTACCTTAATAAAAATGGCTATTGTGATAGCTTAATTGTTGATTTAGGAGTAGGCATAATTTATCTTGAGTATAAATATGATGCCCTCAAACAGCCTATTGAAAGAGTTGCCTATGGCAATGTTGGTGGAACTGAAATCGACGAAGTCACGAGCTTTGAATGGCTCAATGGAAACCTTGTCAAGGAAACTACTGAATCTGCTACCGGTATTAGTGTTACTTCTCATGAGTTCGATTTGAGCCAAAAGAACACTCTTCAAACCTACGAATCAAGTTTATCATTTGTACCTAGCAGCAAAAATCTAGTAACTAAAACTGCTATCAATGGGGAGACTACTGTAATTCTATACAGCTACTTTTTTGATAGTAAAAACAGGGTGAATAAGGTGCAAACAATCGTAGACGAAGAAGTTTCAGAAACCTTCTATCATTGGACTTGCAACAATTAAGTTTTCCTTCTTTTACATTGCCATTTTTGAAATAGCTGCTTTAAACAACCAAGGTTTAAATTGAAAATTTTGGTTCAAAATGGGATGAATTGTATAGTATAAAACTTGCTTTTTTAATATTTAAAGTATTGAATATCAATATTTTGTATTAGATTTTTCGATTTGGTTGCGTTTTTGATTTCATAAGGGAAACAACCAGATTATGAAATTCAAAAATTTAATTTATGCTTTTTTGTTGATTACCTTAGTTTCATGCAAAAAAGAGTTTTTAGAACAACCAAGCACCACAGTTGATGCTCCAACATCAACTGTAAATAGTTTTAGAGAACTAACTCCAGAGGAGAATTTTGATTGGGCTACTCAAAAAGAAGTTTCAGTTGGCATTTTAGGCTTAACAACAAAAGTGCCTATCAATCGCACTTTAAAAATCACTAGTCTTGATGGAAACGCTGTTTATTACACAGGTCTTTACTTAATGGAGACAAGCAGCATTCTAAAAATAAAGGTACCTTCTGCTGTAAGTGATATCAAAGTTACTTATGGCGCTATCGAAAAAAGTATTAAAATTGCCTCAGGTAAAAGCACCTTTAGTTTTATGCCTGATGTTGTAGAGGTGACTGCTCAATAAATTCTAATTCGTAATACAATCTCATAAATAAATACATCATGAAATTTATTAAAATAGTATTTACCTTCCTGATTTTATCAAGTTCGGTAATATTAGAAGCACAAACTGTTTCAACAGATTGTGAAACAGCAGCGCCACTTGCGCCTAGAAGACCAGAAAATTGCCAAGCTTACGATATCGCCAATTGTTGGGCATTTGGCGCGGTTACCTATACCACTACTAGCGCTCAAAGAATTTCTGGGGTTATGTCTATGCGTTCTAATTCGCCAACCAGTTTAGACCCTGGTGCATGTTGGGTTAAATCACCTTGGCTTAAGCCTGGTAGTGGTAACATTACGTTTAAAATTAAATTTGAAGCAGCAGCTGCAGCAACCATTAGAAGAGTGATTTTATCTTACTGTCCTTATAATGCTAGTAGTGTTACTGCGCATAAAGAAGGAGCAATGGTATTGTTCGACTCTATTAGCTATACACCGAATCTTCCATTAACTGCACAAAGTTTATCGTTTGCAATGCCTTCAGCAATTGCCAATTCGGGTCAGCCTTATAAAATTAGAATTTCATTTGTTGGTTCAGGTGGCACAACACGCTACAATATGGACGATTTTGTGATTCCTGGTACTTACTGGGCAGATCCTTCTAACAGCTGTTTACCTTTACCTCTCATACAAGATGCAGATTCAGATGGTGTAGCAGATAATGACGATGCTTATCCTAATGATGCTACCAGAGCCTATAACAATTATTATCCTGCTGCTGGAAAAGGTACTTTAATGTACGAAGATTTATGGCCAGCAATGGGTGATTATGATTTTAATGATTACGTATGTTCTTATCGCTATAACTTGGTTACCAATGCAAGCAATAAGGTGGTAGAAATGAAATTGAACATTACTTCGAGAGCCATTGGCGCAAGTAATAAGAATGGCTTTGCGTTTCAATTAGATTACTTAGATCCTTCAAAAATTACTGCTGTAAGTGGCACACAAACTAATAGCGCTGCCTGGGTATCAAATGCTGGAAATGGCACAGAAAATGGACAAGACTATGCAAACATTTTGGTTTTTGATGATGCATTTAAAATTTTACCTTCTCCTGGTGGAAGTGGCGTGAACGTAGATTTAAACAATCCATATGCAACACCTGTAGAAACGAACATTACCGTTTTCTTTAAAACTGCATCTGGAGAAGCTATAACAGTGAACGATATTAGTTTTAATCCTTACATTATCGTTAATCAAGATAGAAGTAGAGAAGTACATTTGCCTGATTTTTTACCAAGTAAGAAAGCAAACCAAGAGTTATTTGGGACCGATGATGATGATAGCATGAAAGGTTTAGGAAAAATGGTTGCTATGAAATTTTATAAAACAAAAAGCAATCTTCCTTGGGCATTATCTTTAGAAGGGGAAGTTCCTTATCCAACAGAAAAAACTGATATCTTAGGAGCATATTTACATTTAGCAGAATGGGCAGAAAGCAACGGAACGCTATTTACCGATTGGTATACAAATGGCGAAGGCTATAGAAATAATACTAAGTTATATATCAGACCTTAGTTTATAAAATTTGGTTCAAACCGAAACTAAAAAGGCTACCCTAAACAGGTAGCCTTTTTTTTTGCAAAGTTCTTTTAAGGTTTAACAGTTGTTTCCTTGGTAATCTTTACAGGGCCAATCTGAGTTTCTTCAACTCTTACTTCCTTGCCATTTTTAATTTTGGTGGTAATTTTTTTCGACTTTCCTTCCTTTCCTTTTTCTACTTTGATGCTCATTTTATCTCCATCTTTGCTTTCAATTTTGATATCAACATCTTTTAAATCATCTTCTTCTTCACCAATAGAATCTTCTTGGATAATAATTTCTTCCTCATCATAAATACAATCTTGGCAAACAAGGCCACTATTGGTAATTTTATAATAATGACCATCTGCTTCATCCATGTTGTTTTCATTTAAATTCTCCTTAGAAGCATCATCTAAATAAACAATTGTTCCAACAGGTAAAACTAGAATTACATCCACCTCTTGCCAGCTAAATTGTTTTGATTTATTGATATTAAAGTAACTTGGAATATGTAGTTTATTTCCTTCAATAATTATGTCATAACTAATCATCTCAATTTTAGATAAGGCATCTTCCTTATCGCTGCCGTTACCCCTTTTGATAATCTTAATATAAGCGCTGTCATTCTTGCTCGGCTTTATGGTAATGTCATCAATTTCAAAATGCACCACCTCTTTGCCAATAACGAGGCCTTTATCATAGAAAACCAATTCACCTTCATTTTCTATGGCCACCATTTCATCCTCTTTCATTTCAATGCCATGAATAAATAAAGTATCACTTTTTGCAAGTCTTGTAATGCTAGATTTATTCTCAGAATGATGAATGGATGTTCCAAAATTTACACCAGCATACACCAAGCACCCTATGCCTATTAAGAAAAATCCAAGTAAAGAGAAGAACCAAGCATTGTTAGCAAAAGATAGTTTAAACAAACCTTTTATAACCACCATTAACAAGGCAATTAAAGGAGTGATTAGAATTAAGAAAACACCTGCTTTTGCTGTGAAAATGATAGTAGGATTATTAATGGTAAAGTTAATCAGTTCGTTGAGTTGAGCCGTGTTTCCTAGGTTAAAAAATACCGAAACCATGGCAATACTTAAAGCAATAACTAAGATGAAAAGTATCAAGGCAGCAAAAGAACCCACCAACTTAATGATTCCTTTGAGTATAATACCTATTAAATGTGTGCAATGTTGCGCAATGCTATTTGTCCTTGTTCCGGTGTTGTTTTCTAATACTTGTTGTTGAATGCTGTGTATGTCTACAGCCCTTCCTTTCATCATCAATTTATCTGAGGCGCTAATGGCTTTCGGAACGATAATCCAAAGTATGATGTATAACCAAAAGCCAGTACCAAAAACAAATAAGGCGATTACAAACGCAATTCTTATCCAAGTAACTTCAATAGCAAAATAATTTGCGAGTCCAGAAGATACACCACCTACTACTCTAGAATCATTGTCTCTAAAGAGCTTTTTAGATTTCTTTTCTTTTTGCATGCGCATGGCAAATGCATCTTCTCCTTTGGCCAATGGAACGGCAATCCATAAAATCACGTACAATAAGATTCCTCCTCCAAAAGCCACTAATAGAACCACAAAAAGTACACGAATCAAAACTGGGTCAACATCAAAAAAGTTTGCAAGTCCAGAACATACGCCACCCAAAGATTGGTCATAAGGGTCTCTTCTCAATTTCTTTTCATGGGTTGAACCTATCGAAGCTGATGGATTTTCGGCTTGTGCTGTTTTGGTTGCACCATGTTCATCCATTTGGTTTACATTACCCAAAGTAGTAATAACAGCGGCTATATCTTCGGTAAATAGGGTTGTTCGGTTTGAACCTAATCTGTCGTTAAGCAATTCAGACATGCGAGATTCAATGTCTTGTACCACATCAGAATTGCTTGCAAAATGCCTTCGCAAACTTTCTATGTACGACTTTAACTTTTCATAAGCTTGCTCTTCAATGGTGAATACAGAACCCGCCAAGTGAATTTGAAATACTTTATCCATAATTAAATTTGATTATTTGTTTTTTGAGTTAATTCATTTACCGCCTTTACAAGGTCTTGCCATGTCAATCCCAATTCATTCATAAAGGTAATTCCTTGTTGTGTGAGTTGATAATATTTTCTGGGAGGCCCGCTTTTACTTTCCACCCAATTGTAGCTAAGCAATCCTTCATTTTTTAATCGACTAAGAAGTGGGTATATAGTTCCTTCCACCACCAATAAGCTACTCGATTTCATTTCTTCTAATATATCTGAAGCGTAAACTTCACCTCGACTGATAATCGAAAGGATGCAATATTCCAAAATGCCTTTCTTCATTTGTGCTTTACTATTCTCAATATCCATGTTCTTACTATTACAAGGTTCAAAATATGGCACAAATCTAAAAATTTATAAGTACTATGCAATACATAGTAGATATTTATGATTTTAAATCTCTGAAAATGAGTGCAAAAAAATAGTTTTCTCAAATTGGCTTGCCTTCTAACTTCAACTTAGAAGGTAGCGTATCAAAATGTTCTTTAAACTTTTTGGTAAAGTAATTATGATTTTTAAAGCCGCATGCCGCAATTACTTCTGTTACATTAAGGGCTTTATTGTCTAAAATTTCTTTGGCTTTATTCAGGCGTGTTTCTAAAATGAACTGAAAGATGGATTTACCTAAAATCCTTTTAACATGTTTTTGAATGCTCGAGGTGCTCATAGGAAATGCATTTCCTAAATCTTTTAACGAAAGCGATTCGTTACTGATATTTTTATCAATAAATACCTTTAGTTCTGTTATAAATTTCTGGTCGCGCGAGGTATACGTTTCCTCTGTTTGGCTTTTATTTAAATACGATTGAATGACTTTCTTTCTATTGTCAATATTATTTCGGCATTTCAAAATAATTTCTTGAGCAACAAATGGTTTGGTTATAAAGTCATCAGCCATTAAATCAAGGGCCATTAACTTATCTTCCAATGCAGTTTTAGCGGTTAAGAAAATAAATGGAATATGGGTGTAATTTTTATTTGATTTTATATTTTTTAACAATTCAATTCCATCCATTACAGGCATAGAAATATCAGATATGATTAGTGCAACTCTTTTCGATTTGATTAGCTTTAGTGCATCCAAACCATTGCTGGCGCTGTATACTTGAAATCCTTCAATTTCTAGTATTGAACAGAGATTTTCACTTAGAATTAAATCATCTTCAACTACTAAGATTTTATCCATCATATACTGGTTTTTCTTTGTCATTTGCCTATTAACTAATTTCCTTTATTCGAATGCTGTAGTTGATGATGTTTTTTTCAACTTTAAGACTAAGTTCGGCATTTAAATGTTGAATTATCTCCTTTATTAAAAAAATACCTAGGCCTAGTCCTTGATTACTAGTTTCGCTTGAATTACTACTAAAGAATGGATTAACGTTTTCAAAGTCTTTTTCAGAGAATCCATAAGAAACATATTTTAGATCTAAAACTAAAAATTGGTTTACTTGATTAATGGTCCAAACTACTGCTGTGCCTGGTTTGCTAAACTTAAATGCATTATCTGAAAGTTCCTCAATTAATTTCTGAAGTAGGTAAGTGTCGAAGTTAAAGGATAGTAAGGAAATGTTAATTACTAAGTCTTCTTCTCTTAAGTACAGTTTATTTGATTTTCTTATAGCTTTTCTGATATCGATTTCAGTGAGTTTTTCTACTTGAATCTTTATTTTTTCTTTTAGCCAATTATTATAAAACAAATAGTTATTAATAGAACGTTGCAGTTTTAACCCACTTTGTTCAATCACTTGTATAACGGTTTGAATGGTTAAATCTTCCTTTGCTGCAAGGTTGAATTTTAGGAAATGCGCACCCGCTGCAATGTTATTCAGGTTATTGTTAAAAGTATCAAAACTGGCAAGTATTGGTGGTTCGGATGATATTTTTTTAGCGTTATTAATTGCCTTATAGATTCTTTCTTGTTTTATTAGTTTGTTATAGATTACTTCTTGAAATTCTGCCAAGTCAAAAGGTTTAGTAATGTAATCATCAGCGCCTAAATTCATTCCTGTTCTAAGGTCTTCTGGATTATTCTTGGCGGTTAAAAATATAAAAAGACTTGTATGCAAGGGATGCATTAGGTTAATGTATTGCAAGAAATCAAAGCCATTCATTTCTGGCATCATGATGTCGCATAAAATCAAATGTGGATTATATTTTTCAAAAACCTCGCTGGCTTCTTTACCGTTAACCGTTGCTAAAACATCATGGTCTAGCATTTGAATAACCTCTTTTAAATTCTCTCGAATTGTTTGGTCGTCTTCTACTATTAAAATTCTCTTTTGCTCTATGCTTACTGACATATTGGTATATAAATAGTAATGTTGGTTCCTTTTCCTAATTTGCTTGAAATGTTTATTTTGCCTTCATGGAGTTCTGTAAAATATTTGGCTATGGATAGTCCTAATCCTGTTCCGGGTATATTTTCTACATTTGAACTTCTAAAAAAACTGGTAAAAATATTGTCTAATTCCCCCTCAGGTATTCCAATACCTTTGTCGCTTACTTCTATTTTAAAATAGTTTTCTATATTGTCAATTTGAATCTTAATTTCTGAAGCAGGATCAGAGTATTTAGCAGCATTCCCAATGATGTTATTAAGTAAATGTGAGATCATAATAGCATCAAAATTTACAAGTGGTTGTTTTACATTATCTATAAAATTTAAAGTATGATTGCCTAACACTCTGCTTGCTTCTGAGTTTAAATATCGTACGATATAGTCCCTTAAATTATTAGCAGTAGGATTAAACTTAACGCGTGAAGAATCAATTTGTCCGATAGTGAGCACATCTGTTATAAGCGAAGTAATGCGTTCTACATCATGCACTATGTGTTGAATCTTATTTTTGAATGCAATTGATAAGGTTTCATCTATTGGTGTTTTACTTTTGTTTAAACGCATTTCAATGATTTCGGCACTGCTACGAATACCTGCTAAAGGCGTTCTTAGTTCATGTGAAACCATATTCACAAACCTGCTTTTTAATTCGTTTAGTTCTTTTTCATTGGATAAAGCTTTCAATAATTCTAGTTCAGCATTTTTTCTTAAGGTAATGTCTTCAAATGAACCCCTTGTGCCAATTAAATTCCCAGCTTTGTCACTTTTAATGCTAATTGCAATGTCTAACCAAATGGGTTGTCCTTGCTCGTTTTTTATAATCGCCTCAAATTGGATATTCCTGTTTAACTCGCCTTCTAATTGCGCTTGCATGAAATTTTTAATTTTCAACTGAATGTCTGGTTCAAACAATTGAGGTAAGAATGAACCAATAAAGGCATCAGTTGAATGTCCAGTTACTAATTTCCACGCTGCATTTAAAAAACTTAAATGTAATTCGGCATCTGTTTCAAATATTACTTCTCTTAAGTTCTCTACTAGTTCCTTATACTTTCTTTCGCTTTTTCTGATTTTATGCTCCGCTTCTTTTATTTCATTAGTGTCCAAAATGAAACCAATGATTTGTTGGGAATTTCCATTTTCGTCAAAATTTATGGCCCTTGCATTCATCATAATCCATCTATAATCTCTTTCGCCGTTTAATATTCGGTATTCTATGGATTGATATGGATCTAAATTATTTGGACTCCTGCGTCTGAGTTTTAAAAATGCTTTCTTAACTTGTATTTTATCTTCAGGATGAACGTTTTTTAAAAAACGCTCAAATGGGAATTCATCTTCCTTGGTTAACCTATTATAAAAGGAATTGAAAAAGTAGTTGTTTCCGTCAATCTTTTTGGTGGCCAAATTCCAACTCCACATCCCTAATTGATTGCCTTCAATTGCCAATTCTAATTTATGATTGATTTCCTTTAACATTAAATAGTTTTGTTTAATGGCAGAAATATCCTGTGTAGCACATATTAATGAATTGTCTTCCATCATGCGCAAGGTTAGATCCTGGTAAATCAATTCTCCATTTTTTTTCATACCTACCGTTTCGCCACGCCAAATTCTATCTCTCATTAGCAATGGGAAAATATTCAGTTTAATTCGGTCTTCTTCTTCTTGGCTGTATAAGGTTTCCCAATTTTTCCCAATTAATTCTCCTTCTTCATAATCAAAAAATACCTCATGCGCTCTATTCATAAATACATACTTTCCGCTTGGGTCAAGTAAAGCAATGCCATCTGGAGCATTGGTAATAGCTTCCTTTTGAAGGGCAATTAAATGTTCTTGCTCTTTAAGTTTGGTTATGTTTACGCTATATCCAATGGTATATAAAAGGTTTTCGCTTTCATCTATTACAGGATGCAACATCCTCAAATGAGAGATAAAGGTCCCATCAGGTTTCTCAAAGGTTTCTTCAAATGAATAGGGTTGCTTGTTTATTTTGATTTGCGATAATAAATTATGTCTATTTATTGCGATAGTATTCTCTCGATTTGTTTTTATACAATAATCAAAATCATCTTTTCCTACCATCCAGTTCCTAAGTTCTTCAGATTTAATGGCATGTTTACTTAGGTAAACATATTTAAAGTCATTGTTTAATACAACAACCTCAGTTGGATTGTTTGATATAATGGCCTCAAAAAAGTTTCTTTCCTCTATTACCTTTTCTAAGGCAACAGCCTTTTCATTTATGTTTTCCCAAATCCAAATTTGCTGACCTAGCATAAAAGCAAATTTTTGCAAAGCTTGATAACATGAGGGTTCAATTAAATGGGCCACTTGTTGTCCCTTAAGAACGATAAAGCCGTTTACTTTTCCAGTTTTTATGTTGGGAAATAGCAGGGTTTGTAATTGACTTTTCGGGTCGAAATAGTAAAACTCGTTTTTTGAATTTCTCTCTAGAAAGTCGCTAAAAATAATATGTGTTGAACCAATGGTATCGATACTATCTACTCCAAGGTTCTTGCCTAATTGTTCTAATACATCTTCTAAGGATTGTCCATTCTCAAAAGTCTCACAAATACTTGTAATAGCGTTTAATAAAAGCGTGTTTAGGGTTTCTGAATTGGAAATTGTTTCCATAGGCTAATTATTCTATGGCAATTTATATTTCCATTTCTCTAAAAAAAATTATGGACTTCAAAAACCATTTTTTTCCTTTTTTTATTGAATAAAATCCACCCAAAAATTAAATATCTTCGGGTAAATCAGTTATTCTATAATTATTTTTCGCGTAGTACTTTCTTCGCCTCTGCTAATTTTAACTATGTAAACGCCAGCTTTTAAACCTGTTGTTTTTAGTTCAAATCCTTGACTGTTTTCAATAGTTTCTATGTTTTCGGTTTGACCCAAAATATTAATCAAAGTAATTCTGGCATGTTCTAAATTGTTGCCAGTAATGAATAGTTTTTCTTTTGCAGGATTTGGATACACCAAAACTTCATTGTCTAAACTTTTATCCTCATTACTCAAAGCCCAATTAGTCGTAAAACTATACTCAAATCCACCGCCAAAATCGGGTTGAAAAGTTTTGAAAATTTGTCCATTTGCACGCTTTAGCCTTACAAAACCTGTTCCTTGCGCACTATTGGCCCACCATTGCACACCATCCTGACCTTTATCTTCTACCACCAATTTAAAACAACCACCTAGGTTATAAGCTTTGCTAAAGGTGAAGTTGGCTTGGGTAAAGCTTTGTTGGTCTATTAAATTGCCTCTCATGTCATACAATTTATAGTTGTTTTCTGCAGGGTTGTTGTTAGTTCTAAATTCTAGCGTAAATACAGAAGGTGCTATTTCGGGTATGCTAAATAAAGTAGTTTTCTCATTATTGTAAGGATTATCGTCTCCATTTTCTGATCCATTTACACCCTCAATTGTTAATTTAAGTTTATTTGCATTAACACCTGGCATTGAATTTTCCCAAAAAGTATTTAGGTTAAGGGACAATTCTACAGTATCAAAGCCCATAGGAGGAATTGTTCTATCCATCCAAAAAGTGTTTGACCCTACTTCATCATTTATTCTATACCAAAATAAGATATCAGTTATATCTTGCGACCCTACATTTTGCACAACTACTCTTGGGGTTGTGCAGGCTGGGTTAAGCCTGCTGTGTACTACATAGTTCGATGGATTAATGATATCTACAATTCTGGCATCTCTTTTAAAATTAAAATCGCCATAAGTAACCAATTGATGGGCTACATGGTAATTATATGAACCACTTGGGTTTGGCGGAGTGCTTGCTTCGTAGTCAACTGTTATTGGGCTTCCTGCGCTTACCATGCTGCTGATAGCAAATTCTTTAGTCAATGATTTTTGTCCAGGGCACCAGCCTTGTCTATCGTAAACCCAAGTACCACCTTGCGGAAATACAGGGTTAAAGGCGCATTCTTCGCTGATTATCCATGAAAACTCATTGGCACCACCATTTAAATTTAATTGGTGTGTAACTTGTCCGCCATTGGCTTCAAACTCTCCTTCAGCTCCATGCCCAGTAATGGTAGAGCGAATTTTAAATTCTTTTCCTGTTGCCAAAGTTGGCACATTTACAGGTGCAAATCTGCTATTATTATTTATGGCTGTCAATGGTGCTTGGCCTGTTCTATTTGTACCTTGCCAAATTTGCTCAAAGCTTAAAACATTTTTTGGTGGTGTGCCCACTATAAACCAAAACTCAACATCGTTTTGTTCTTGGTTTTGGCCTCCTAAAGTCATTAGAATTCTTTTGTTACCTTTTAAAATGGGTGCAAAATCCGTAACGTCAAAATACCAAGTTTTACCAGTGGCTCCTAGGTTCAAACCGATGCCATACGGCGTTACAAACGACATAATCTCATTATACCAAGGAAACCTTCTAAAGAAATTAAGATTACTTAAGGTTAAACTTGCTTCTACATTCACAGCAATACTATCTATAATTGGCAATGAACTACTATCTCCATTGTAAACATAACTATGGTTGGCATTGAACCAATTGCTTTGGGTGCTCACTAAGTTTATTTGATCATTGCTTATAGGAAATTGCCCTTGTTTGGAAGTAATTGAATACTCTTCAACTACATTGGTTTTTCTAAGTATAGAATCGCGTAAAACAATATTTTGAATCGTGCTAGTTTGACTTGCTCTATTGAAAATCACATTGGGTCTTAAATCTACCTGACTAAATCCAAACCGAATTTGCTCACCTCTTTCATAAGACCATTTTAAGTTAGTGCCAGATACAGTTTTGTTATGAATTACTTCGGTAATGCTTTGCCCACCGGCTTCTCCCATTGGATAATAGGCAACTACATCTCCAGCAAGAGGTACCATATATCCATTTATACCTGCAGTAATATTGCCAATTTGTGAGTCGGGCAGGGCTTTGTTCCAAATAAGGAGCTCACTGATACGGCCTTTATAATTATTATTTAAATTTTGATCCTTGCCTAAAATTAGGTTCATCAAATTAATGGCTTTTGTTTTTGCAGTACCCGACATCCAAAGGCTTCCGTTTAAAAATACTTTCATGGTGCCGCTTGAGGCATTTTTAACAAACACCCAATGGTTCCAGCGGCCACCCATTTCGGCTAAGCTTGCTGCTTTTTCGATGCGGTCATATCCTCCTGCAAATCCACAATCATAATAAACACTGCCATTAGAAAAAGGCAGGTGGATATTCAATTGGCGGTTGTTGATATTGTTATCATAACCATACAAAATTGAAGTGCTTATGGGCATTTGTGCAGCGTTGCCAAATGCCCAAAACGAAATGCTTATTTCATTTTTTATCTTTGAAAAATCTGCAGTATCTAATTTTACATGTCCGCTATGCGAAAGGTCTAAAGCATAATTATTAAGCGCTGTAATGCCAGAAATGGCATCGGTTGCCGAGGATGCAAGCTGTAAAATACTATCTTTAATTGAATTGGTAAAAGAAAATTCAACCACAATATTTTGAACCCCGTCCCAAATAAAAGGCCTATGAAAATTCAATCGGTTCAAACCGAAACCAAACTGATGATTGCTGAAAAACACCTCAGTAAAATTACCTTGCTCTGAGGAAATGGTTTGAAAATCATTTTTAGTAGTATGTTTTATTTTAACTTTTAAGAATGAGGCTTTTGCGCCATTATTTAATACCTCTAATTGTAAACTATGAATTGGGCCTGCACTTAAACCTGCTGCAATAAGTTCCGAAGCCTTATAAATAAACTGAGATTTGCCAGATTGCTGATGTGTGGCTACAGCAGAATTGCTTGGTAGTTTGCTTTGTCCAATAGCAAAACTTGAATCAAACAAAACACTATCTACAATAACTCGTTTTTGCGTGAATTGAAGATAATCATATACTGGCTTAGTGGTATAATTAAAAGTGCTGCCCGTAAAATTGGAAATAACATATTTAGGTTGTAGGGCCGAAACTTCTTCAACTTTAGTAGAATCTACGATATAGGTATTGCAAGAATAATCCCACTCGCCACAACCTAAATTCCTATCGGTGCTGTTTGATACAAGTCCGTTTTTGCAACGCATGTTATACGCCATTATGATGCGCTCATAACTTAAATTGGCGGATGGGAAATAGGCAACTGTATCTCTAGAATTGCTGCCATAATGAAAGGTTTTTACTTTGATGGTATCCCCAGGATTTTGAGCCTGTGTTAACTTGCAAAAACTAAGTAATACTAATAGAAGAATTGCGCTGTGTTTCATTTATAATCAGATGTATCTGCGCAATATATTTATTTTTAATGTTTTGACAAGGTAAAAGTAGCAGTTCAATTGTACTGGAAAATTGAACTGCTACCTGAAAAATTATTTACAAGCCATATACTACTTTGTCTTTAGGATAGCGAATTTCGTAAGTGAAGCTAAGTTTTTTGGTTTCTTTTGAGTTTACCTTTACACGCCAAGTTAGCTTGCCTTCCACTTCCTCTAATTGCGCGCCGCTGCCATCTAGCAAGGTTACTTTTATATCATTGGTGCCTCTTACTACTGGAATTTGGTCTTCTAAGTTAATGTATACTGCGCTCGACTTAGTATTCCTTACCACCAGTTCGATGGTTCTGCTTTCAACCTTCTCTGTTTCTAAGATTTTACTTCTCGATTTTTCCTTAATTTTTCTGCGTTGAATCACCAAACTTTTATCGCGGCCTAGGTTAAAGGCAAGTGTGTCCGATTCTGATTGTGGGTTGATAAATGTTTCACCGATATAACCATTGTCAAAATATACACGGGCATTACCAGGTAGCAAGTTTAAAGATTCCCAACCACTCACATTGGCCATTAAAAAGGCATCACTGCTTAATTTAGGCACTGCTGCAAATTCTAATCCCATGGCAATGCTTTCTTGTTTAATCATCACTTTATGTGGTTTGGTTGAACTTAAAATTTGATATTTTAATTTGATATCATATTCTGTGCGCAACAAATTTTCACTTATGTTGATATACTCTTGCATGGCCTTGCTTTCTGCGTAAGGCGCTTCACTATCATTAACGGACAAGTCTTCTTGCATGTTTTTGCTTTTTACAGTTACCCTAGCAGGAGCCAAGGTTTGCAATTGGGCATTGCTTAACTTTTGTTCTTTGCGCATTTGTACAAATTGTTGCAAGCTAATATGCCAAGGCGTTAACACAGGTTTCATGTTTTGTTCCATAGGATTGCTGCTGCTTAAGGTTAGTAAGGTTTGATCCCAATTTACTTCGCTTTGTTGCGAAACCATGGCAAAATATTTTACCGTCATTTTATTGTCAATAGGATTGGCATGTAATTCATATACAGGTTGCCAAGAGGCATTTGGTATAAAGTAATTGAAATTGATTACAGCAGTTCCAGGCGTTTCGGCATACAGATTTACTACCACCTGGTGAATAGGTGCAGCTGCATAACCTTCTTGGTAAACACCAGATTCTAACAATTGCAATTGCTTAAGTCTTTCGTTAAGTTGGTTTATCATTTTATTGATTTTACTCTTCTTCCGCTCCAAGGATAGACTTTGGTCGTAGATTAGGTTTAAACGATCATGGGTAAAATCCATGGCGCCAGCAAGCAGGGGCAAGGAATCTTTGGTAGATTCACCTTTGATGAGTTTAAAATTTAACAGCATCTTTTTTTCTGTTTCTAACACATAATTTTTATTGTGAATTTCTTGCAAGTCAAACTCAAACATTTCTAAGGAGTCTTGAATACGCGTAATTTCTTTGGCATAGGTGCGCTGCACGGGTTTAACTTCTTTATAATAACTACGGTACTGCACTTCCATTACAGTGCCGCCTTTGCTATTGGCTTGCAAAGAGTTTTCGATGATGCCAGAAGAAATGTTTTCGAACACAAACTCATTGTTACCCGTTTGTAAATACACTGTTTCTTGGTGATACAAATGTGCGCCTTGCAGGTAAACAGTGGCTTTATTTACTTTAGATGAAATGGGTTTAGCTGCCATTAAAACATTGGCAATTAAGATTAGGGTCAAACCGAAACATAATTTATTAAACATAAGTTTTTAGATTTATTACCCCTTTGATGCAAGGTTTTTTTGAATTCCATAAAAAGCCTCAAAAAAAATTTCATCTTTGTCTCGTGACCCACAATTGGCAAACTGAAGCAGACGAAGATTTAGTAAAACATTACGCGAGTACTGGTGATAAACAGGTGCTTGGTACCTTGTTTAAACGACATTCCTTGTTGTGTTTTACTGTTTGCATGAAATACTTAAAGGATGAGATGGCTGCCGAAGACGCCGTGATGCAGGTGTTTGAAAAATTACTTACCGACCTACACAAACATGAAGTGCAGAATTTTAGAAGCTGGTTACACAGTGTTTGCCGAAACCATTGCCTCATGCAATTGAGAAAGCCTCAGCTTTTTGCTGCTTTGCAAACCGAAGTTGAAGACAATGAAGAAATATTTGTGGAATCTGCAAGCAATTTGCATCAAGAGGATGACAAGCAAATGTTGGAAGAGAAATTACAAACCATGGAACAAGTATTAACTGAGCTAAATGCAGCGCAGGCAAGCTGTTTACGCCTGTTCTATTTGGAAGGTAAAAGTTATGAGGATATTAGCCAACAACTTGGTTTATCGCTTAATGAAGTTAAAAGTCATCTTCAAAATGGCAAACGAAATTTAAAAATTGGCATGGCGCGCAAAGGCATTACGTATGTTTCAATATTATTTTTATGGATGCAACAAAGTGCATAAGTAACCAACAATGGGAGGCCTACAGCCAAGGCATGCTTAGCAAATCACAGCTAGACTTGCTAAACGCGCATGTGCAATCCTGTGAAATTTGTGCTGATATGAAAGCTGGTATTGATGCCATGCAACATCCTGAAAATTTAGTGAAGCATGTTGCTGCTATCGATAAAAAAATAGCACAAAAAACGCAAAAGCCTTATGCTAAAATCATTGCTATAACTGCCTTTGTAGCTATTGCCGCCACCTTGCTAATCTTTGGAAATGCTTTTTTATTAATGGAAGCAGAGGATGCCGAAATACATCCAATTCTAACTGAAAAAATTACAGATGCAAACGACTCGGTTCAAGCCGAAACCAAAAAGATATTGGCTTTAGAAGTGCCTGCCAAAAAGAAAAAAGCAGTAACAAAGCCTTTTAATCCTAGTCTGGATGCAGCCATAAAAGTGCAAGAAACACTTCCGGAAAAAATGATGGTTCAATCAGATGATGCTTCAAGTGTGGCAGAGGACTTAGTCCCGCCTGAAATAGCGCCAGTTAAGGCATTAGAGCAGGAAACAACAGACAATGTTATTGAAGAAAGTTGGAAGCCCGAAACAAAAAAGGATGCCCAAAAGGCTATGCCCACAAGTAAAAAGCAGAAAGCTCGTGTGGCTGGTCCGCAAACCTTGAGTAATAACAATGCCTATAACAATAATGCTATTTCATTTGAACTCCCCACTGATTCTGCGCGGATTGCCGTATCCAAGCAGTTATTGGGCAGAAAAGAATATCAATTGGGCCTTAATTATTTATTGGGAGTAAGAAACGATAGCACTTCTGCCTTTTACCACGAAGCTTTGTACCTTAGTGCACAATTTTATATCGGGTTGAACCAAACCCATTTTGCAAAAGGTTTGTTGCAGGAGATTTTGAAATCAGAAAACGACTTTACCCTTAAGGCAGAAGCGCTTTTGAGAAAACTAAACGAAGAAGATTAAGCCAATTCTACCAAGACAGTATTTTTTTCAACTGCTTGCTTTTCGCTTACGCAAATTTTCTTAATAATTCCTTCGCCATCTGCTTTGATGACATTTTCCATTTTCATTGCCTCTAACACTAAAATAGCATCCCCTTTTTTAATTTGATCTCCTTCTTTGGCAATAATTCTTAATACCAAACCTGGCATGGGTGCCTTAACGATATTGGCTTTGGTGCTTAGCATTTTATCCATGCCAAGCTCACTCAATAAATGATCGTATTTATCCTTAATGCTCACTTCTTGCTTTATGCCATTTACCAAAATGCGCATGGTCTTTTGGTTTTCTGACTTTTCTAGCAACTCAATTGTAAAGCTTTGATGATTGATAATCAAATGATATTTATTTGGACCTAATTTGATGGTATCTGCATTTACAGCTTTGCCATCAAGGGTTGCTTCACCACTGTGTAAATTATATTGAAATTGCTGTTCGTTAACTTTTATATTTAACATGATTGGCGTTTATTGCGTGTTTAAATTACGTATGAGGTTATACTTGAGTTTGGCTTTTGCACTTTTTGTTGCTTTAAGCGCTTGCAAAATAAATAAAAAGGAGTCCAATAAACAGCCCGAAAAATATTTTTTAGAAGATGTGGTGGTTAAGCCAGCCAAAAACTTGCCCAAGGCTGAGTTGCAGGTGATGCGCCAGCAGCTTGAAGATTTGCAACATACCCATTTGGAGGTTGCTTTTGACTATGCGCGTCAATGGGTATTGGGCAAAGCCGTATTGCGTTTTGTGCCATATAATGCTTTACCAGACAGTTTGCACTTGGATGCAAAAGGCTTTGAAATCAATAGGGTAGGGGTAATTGTTGGCAAAGATACCTTGCCAATTCCTTATAGATACGATGATAAACAATTGCATTTGCCTTATGGTAAAAACCCCAACTTAATTGTTTTTATTGATTATATAGCCAAGCCCAATGAACTTGAAAAAGAAGGCGGCAATGCCATTACCGATTCACGTGGTTTATATTTTATCAATCCTTTGGGCAAAGACCCTCTTAAACCAAGGCAAATCTGGACACAAGGAGAAACAGAATACAACTCTTGCTGGTTCCCAACCATTGATGCGCCAAACGAAAAGCATACCCAAGACATTTACATTACGGTTGATAGTGGAGAAGTGAGCCTTTGTAACGGACTTTTAATATCCACAAAGAAATTGCCCAATGGTAAGCATATCGATCATTGGCAGCAATTAAAACCACATGCACCTTATTTAACTATGTTGGCTGTGGGCAATTTTGTAATTACCAAAGATACTTGGCGTGGCAAGGAAGTTAGCTATTATTTAGAACCTGATTATGCCCCTTATGCCCGAGCAATTTTTGGCAAAACCAGCGAAATGCTTGATATTTTTTCACGTATTACGGGTGTAGAATATCCTTGGGAGAAGTTTAGTCAGATTGTATGTAGAGACTTTGTAAGCGGTGCCATGGAAAATACGAGTGCCGTATTGCATGGTGAGTTTGTGCAACAAGATGAAAGAGGATTGCTTGACCATCCGCAAGAAGATATCATTGCCCATGAATTGTTTCACCATTGGTTTGGCGATTTGGTTACTAGCAGAAGTTGGGGACATTTGCCATTAAACGAAAGTTTTGCAACCTATGGCGAATACCTTTACCACGAGGCAGCGCTAGGGAAAGAAGAAGCAGACAGAGTTTTTGCTTGGAATTTGGAAGCTTATTTACGTCAGAAAAATAAACACCAAGTTTCACCAGTCAGACAATATTTTAATCACCCCGATGATATGTTTGATGTAGTGAGTTATCAAAAAGGCTCTTGGATTTTGCATCACTTGCGCAGCGTGATTGGTGATTCTGCTTTCTTCAAAGGGATGAAAATTTACCTTACAGAAAATGCCTATCAAGCTGCCGATATCCATAACCTTCGCATGGCAATGGAAAAGGCATCTGGCACAGATTTAATTCCGTTTTTTAACCGTTGGTTTCTTAGCAAAGGCCATCCTTCATTTTTGGTCGGTTTGAACCAAAACGCTGAAGGTAAAATTGAGGTGGCGGTAAAACAAGTTCAGGACAGTAGCTTTGGGTTGTTTCAATTAAGTTTACCTATAACTTTAGTTTATGCCGATGGCAGATCCGAAGTGCATATTTTGGAAGTGAAAAATAAATCACAAATTTTCATACTTGAAAAAGATACTTCACTTTCTATTCTTACTTGGTTCAGCGATGCAAAAGGCGAGATACCCATGCAACTTACAGAAGTTAAATCAGAGGCAGAATGGTTAGCACAATTAGAATATGCTAAGAATTATCCTGCAAAGAATAAAGCTTTTCAATACTTCAATGACCCTCGGTTCAATAAAAACTTAACTAGGGTAAAGGCTGCTGAATACTTACTGAAACAAAAGCAATGGTACTATCAGTTAAAAGGAATTGACTTAATTGGTGATACCTTAATTGAGCCGTTTGAACCCATGCTAATTACCGCTGCTAAGCAAACTGACAAATACGATTTAGCAACTTATGCTTTGGAGGTTTTGGTGGAGAAATTTGGATATGAAAAGCACCAAGAAAAGGTGTTTGCAGCATTACAATCTCCTTCATATGAAATGCTAAAAACAGGAATAGAAATTTTGGCCGAACACCAAATGGATACCTTATTATTTTTACTTCCTCAGTATGAAAGTCTGAAGAACGAAGCAGTCCAAAAGGCAATTGCCAGCGTATATGCAAAGCAAGTTAACTTAAACTATAATGCTTATTTTGCAGCCAATTTAGGCAGGTTTGGGTATGCTAAGCGCGCCATGCGGAATAGTTATTTGCAATACTTAATTAAGCAGAATGGTGTTATTTGTAGGGAAGCAATCCTTGTTTTAGATACACATTTTAAGCAAAGCACTGAAGCAGATATAGCCAATACATTACTTAACTTTTTAAACCAGTGGAAACTAAAATCAGAGAACAAAGAATTTTTTGATAACACAGACTTTAAAGAATTTTATGCTAAGGTAGAAGCAGCCACAAAGATTTAATTTAATGATATAATCCTAGCGATGATTTCGCTCCTAGCGATGATATCGCTCCTACGGAGCTTGATAAAATATGTTGATGAATGATTCAATTTGGCTATTGCTTCAATGGATAGCAATAGCCCCAGCGGGGCGAAATCCTACTAGTATGAAATTTAATTATCAGGATTAAAGCCCCAGCGGGGCGAAATCACAACAGAGAATTATAATTGTATAAGTAAATACCCTGAGGGGCGAAACCACCATCAAACATTATGGCAAATACATATACCCAAATTTATATTCAAATTGTTTTTTCAGTCAAAGGGCGTCAAAACCTAATTCAAAATAATTGGAAAGATGAATTACACAAATACATTTGCGGGATTATAAATGCCAAGGAACAGAAGGCTTATGCAATCGGTGGTGTATCCGACCATATACATATATTAATTAGTATGAAGCCTGATATTTCTATTTCCGATTTAGTAAGAGATATCAAAGCAAATTCATCAAAATGGATTAATGAGAATGATTTTATTACCGGCAAATTTCAATGGCAGCAAGGTTTTGGTGCATTTTCATATTCGAAATCACAATTGGATAATGTAATTAAATACATTAACAACCAAGAAAAGCATCATCAAAAGCAAACATTTAAAGATGAGTATTTTGAGCTATTACAAAAATTTGATATTGAATTTAATGAAAAATACCTTTTTGAATGGATTGATTGATTACAAAATAAAAGTATATGAAATCGGAAATCTAATAATATATCATTCCATCTTAAACGAAATTCTATCTGCAGCAAAAACTTGCCAAGTGCGTTGGTGTTGAATATAAGCGATGAGTGCAAAGTTCTCCATGTTAAAATCTGGGTTGTAGGGAATCTTAAAAGAACCTTGATTGGCCGCCATGGGAATAGTATAAAAACCTCTTACCAAATTGTGATGATGTAAGGTTTGCCCAATATTCTCTCCTGCCGTAACCATATTATTGATTTTCTTTTGAACAAATGCAACTCTCAAATCACATGAATCTACATTTCCCCATGAGGTAAACGCAAAGGTCAAACTGTCTTCTCCTTCTACTGGGGCAGCGCCTGTGCGCAAGAAATGCTCTGAAGGAGTGTTTATCAAGGTATGAACTCTTCTGCCGATGCTAGGCTTATCATTGCCTGCATATTCTTTATCCCCACCATTCACAAACGCCATAGGCGTATAGGTTGAAGTCAAACCTTTTTTCTTAAGGTAGGTCTGCTGACGTTGAGTATAGTTTGAATCCGAGAATGGGTCTACCCAACCCGAGCGGTTCCAAATGTCTACATGGAAATCTACTACATAAACAGGAAATCCAGCGCTATCACTCATGTGAATTAACTCTCCCATAAACTCATCTGCAAAAGGACAACTGCTACAACCTTCTGATGAAAACAACTCTATTAAAACACTTGGCTGATAAAGAATAGGCTCTTTTTCTTCCGTGGTTTGTGCCGATAAAGTTGCCAAAAATCCTAAACTAATTACTACTGCTAATACTATTTTTTTTACTTGAACCATAAACGTTGTGTATCAATTTTTTCTCCTGCAATATAAAAACTACAATGATAAAGTCCTTTAGCAGAAAAGCCATGCGCATAAACCACCTCGTTAATGTTTTTGTCGAGTGGAATTTCTAACTCCTGCACAATTCTACCTTGTAAATCTGTTATCACTATATTTCCGATTAATCCTTGCCTTGGGTTTAGCATCCAAACGCTCAAGGTTAAGGTTTCGTCTACAGGATTGGGACTAATAGGTAAAAGTTGCATGTTGGGTTTAATTAAATCCTTTTCAATTATCCCTGTTGGAGGCACTCCTGCTACTTTTACATACTTTTCTGCCGAAAATAAACTCTCTGTTCCTGCAGCATCCATGATGGCAACACTCACAAAATAAAAACTATCCTTTTTTACATGATAAGTTTTAAAGTCGCTTTGATTAACGATTGTAAATATGGTGTCAAAAGTATTAGCTCTGCTTCTAAACCCAATTTTATAGGCTTGGTTAGCCACAGGGTTTGAAATTTTTACTGACAGTCCGTTGCCATCATTAATGAGTTCAAATTCTGGTGGGGCTTGGGGCCCAATAGCTAGCATCGTTGCGGTTATGCCATTGATTTGAACATTTCTTTTGAGGTAAGAAGTGCTTACAAAAAGTGAATCTAATTTTCCATCGCCATTTACATCTTTGCCCAATACATCTCTGGTGCTATGCTGTCTGTCTTGGTAACCCGGCGCAGTGGCGTTGGCATCGCCATGCTCATTAGCGCTGGTAAACCTAATAGCTGCATAGCCTTGTTGCCTAAACGGAATATGGTCGCCACCCCGACCAATACGGTCTTCTGCATTCATTATCTGAATATTGGTTTTAACTGGCATTTGGGCTAAGAGTTCTTCCTCAAAAGAAAGCTTGGTATACCTGGCCAAGCCTTTTGGCATGGAGTAGTTAGTGCCAGCTGAGAAAATTCTTACTTGTAAACTATCAATTTCATTTTCACCCGGACAGCCAGGAGGGGAAGCGGTTTTGCCACAAATAATGCCCCCAATTACATCGTTGTTTAAAACTGCTCTGATTGGTAGCGCATTGGTTTTAGCAAATACCGCAAAAGCATTGGCGCCATCTAGGCCTTGTTCTTCGGCAGTGGTGAGCATAAATACTAAAGTTCTTTCATAAGTATGCTTGCTTAAAACCCTTGCTAGTTCTAACACCAATGCAACGCCACTGCCATTGTCTTCCATGCCGCGTGCCTCGCAGGCAGTATCGCAAACATTTTCGCAGCGACTGTCATAATGGGCTTCAATTAATATAAAACCTTTTTGAGCAGTATCTGTGCCTGGTAAAATGCCTAATACATTTTTATGCGAGTTCATGTTACAAATGGCTTGGTCGAATTGGAAAAAGCCAGTGATGAAAGCCGGATTTGTAAGTTTAATTTTATCAAATTGAGCCAAAGCCCAATTTCTAGCAGCGCCAATTCCATTGGTTAAGGAAAGGGTATCCGAGCCAGAATTTCTGTTGCGGAATTGGTTCAAACCGAATAAAAAATGCAATAAAGAGTCTGAAGAAGTTTGGGAAAGTATGGTTTGCTTAATGGCAGCTTTATTGGTGTTGGTTTGACCCGAGTAATATTGCGAAGGATTGTATTGGCCTTTTAGAATTGGTAGGATTTTAGGCTCGCTAAACCTAAAATTAGTTTGGGCAGAAAGTTGGTAAACCATAGCCACAAGAGCAATAATTAAAAGATATTGTCTATTGAATTTCATATGCACTAGCTTCTGTTAAAATTATATTAGGTTTAAAAGTAGGGATTTAGTGATAAATCAACAAGTGATTACGGGCTCTCAAGAAATTTAAGCAATGGCTAAAGTAGTATTTTGGACTAAAGAGGACGAATAGATTTGTTTTTTTTTGGGATACCCGAAAAAACCCTGTTAGTAAAAAATCGTATAAGCGTAGGTAGAAAATATAAATAGTTTAAAAACTTTCTATTTTGCCCCTGCCTTCAAAATCAGGACAGCTTAATGGTTTGGAAATTATATGGTTATTGTTAAAATCAAAGGCTTCTTTTAAGCTGTTTCCGCACAAAGAACCTATTGTTCCAATGATGATTCCAATTTCAAAGGAACTTGTTTTTCCCTTTATAGTTCTGCCTCCAATATTATTTTCATACGAAACATACATTTGAAAAGATGGATTAAATTGATAATAGGACGCAAAAGAAACAAAATATAGGTTTATATCATTTGAAATAGTTCTTGAAAAAGGAATTGAAAACCCACCAGCAAAACCTAATTGTTTTTTAAACATAAATTCTTGGTTCAACCCAATAAAGCGATTATCTCCTTGTGCATCCAATCTGAAATTTGATTTGTGTATGTATTGCTTATTTTTATTCACCATAATTGAGCCATGCAAACTAAACCTTCTTTTTAAGGTGTATTCAGAAAACAATCCAATCTTAGATTGTATTAAGTTAAAAACACTTAATCCAATCATAGTTTTTGGTTTTTTATCCTTGTAAATATTATACTTAATCCCTATATCAAAATCTTTACTTGTTGATAGGTCTAAGACAGCACCATGGTTAAAGGAAGGTCTGCTTATTCCATTCAATGGGTCTAGTTGGTCAGAGAAAGTAAATTCATCCCAATTGATGGATTGTTGAATAATTCCTGGTCTTACACCAAAGGATAACGAACTGAATTTACTTGTTTTAATAGTATATGCTAGGTTTAAACCAACCCTTATTTTGGTGTAATATCCATCGCCTTGGGTTTCTCTATTAATTAATACACCAGTTCCTAAAATGCCTAAATTTGATTGTAAGCACGGACTAAAATCTAATGCAAATGTTGAAAAATTAAATGGGCCTCGAACTGGGTAAAATGAAGTTCTTGTAGCTGAGGATAAATGAAACATGCCAGTTCCACTATGCCCTCCATATGCAGGATTTAACTCCAGTTTTTGAAACTGAAATTGAGCCATAATTGGATCTTGTGATTTAACAATGGTTACAAACCCAATGAATAGAAAAAGTAATAATGCTCTCATCGTATTAGTGTTACATTGCCATACCTTACCACTTTAGTTGCTCCTGGAAATAACATGCCATCCCAAGCCTTGCCATCTGTAAAAGTTGCTTCAATTGTCCAAATATAAGCCCCTTGGTCGCATTCATTGCCAGTGTCTTTGTGTTTACCGTCCCATCCAATAGCCGGACTTCCATTTCTAAGTTCTGTAGATTCCCAAACCAACTCGCCCCACTTCGTATAAATTCTCAAATGATAATCTCTTAATTCCTTGCCCGATGGCAAAAATGTTCTCACCGCATCGATACCGTAATTTGGTGTAAAGGCATTGGGTACATATAATCCTTTCCAGTAGCCGGGCAAGCAAATGGTGTCACTTATTGTAGTGTCACAACCATAAAAGGATTCTACATCCAGTTTTATTCCAAAGCAACCGGAATCACTTTCTCCATAGACATGCATTGGTTTTCTTCCTTGTCCAATGCTTCCATCGCCAAATTGCCAATTAAAATTATAGCCATTTGTTCCAGTATATTCAAATACCACCTCTCTACTTGGTTTTTTGCTAATATCAACCGTATTCAAAAAGGATGGATTAGGATTTGGATGCACTGTAATGATTTGATTGCTGCTCAAACTGTCAAAACAAATAGTGCCAGCATATACAAATAATGTTACTTTATATTGACCCGAATCTTTGTAAACATGGCTTGGATTTTCTAGCGTTGAACTATCTCCATCGCCAAAATACCAGACATAACTTGCACCAAGCTTGCTGGTATTTGTAAAGCTTACCGTTGCCCCAACGCATAAGGAAGTAGGAGTGAAGGTGAATTCTGGTACAGGCTTTTCAAAGATTTCAAATATTGCCTCGCTGGTATCTTTACATAGGAAATTGTTTGTTGCGATCAATTGGTTATTGTATTTGCCAATGCCACTAAAAAACTGCCGTTCGTTAACATTGCTAGAGTTATTGCCATTTCCAAAGGTCCATTGATATGTATTTGCCCCCACACTTGTATTGGTAAAGTTAACCCATGCCGGACCATTACAGGTGTCTTTTGGGTTCAAACCAAACGATGCTACAGGAACAGGATAAACAATAATGTCATTGATGGCAGTGTCTGAACAACCCGCCGCGTTGGTGGCAATTACTTTTACACGATAATTTCCTGGTTTACTAAAAAAGTGTGTAGCGCCATATCCCAGGCCATATGTTGAATCTCCAAAATCCCAAATCAAAAAGGAGGGTTGTAAGGTTGAACCAACAAATCTAAACGCTAAATTTTGGCAGGCTCGAATGGTATCGGCTGTTATTTTAACTTCTGGTAGGGCATTTATAAAAATAGAATCTGTTAGGGTGCGACTGCAATAATTTGTATTTGAAACTAATATTGCCCTAAAAACTTTTAGTCCTGAGGTTTTGTAATAATGTACCGGATTGATTAACTGCGAAGAATCGCCGTCGCCAAAATGCCAAGTAAGCGTTCCTGAGTCAATAATATTGGCTTTAAAAAATACAGGTGAACGTTCACAAACAGGAGTGCTGAGTTTTTCTAAACTAAAAGCTGGACTTGGAAATACATTTATTAGCAAAGAGCTGGTATCAAAACTACAATTATTATTTACATACTGAAATACCCTATAGGTGCCAGGATTGCTGAAAGTGTGTTTTGGGTTTTTCAAGCTAGAGCCACTACCATCTCCAAAATTCCAACTGATGTTTTGTCCTCCCATCGCGTAATCCGTAAACTGCACTGTTAGTGCATCACAGCCATTTTGAATATCTGCTGTAAAGAATGACTTCACGGTATTAGGCATTACTTTTACTTTTCTATAACTAGTGTCTGAGCCACAAATATTGCTTACAATAAGCCTAATGGAAAAGGTGCTTGGCGTGTCGATTGTGGTATAAGTAATTGGATTTTGTAAAGGAAACTGCCGTATGCTGGAGTCACCATTTCCAAAATGCCACAGAAATTGTTGTGGCACACCAAAACTTTGGTTTTGCATAAATACTGGCAATGGCGAGCACCCTGAGTCTGTATTTGTTAAAAAGAAAGAGGTGGGTTTTGGTAAAACCTGAATGGTGTCTCTATTGATGAAATTACCACAAACATTACTTATGTTATGGTTAACGTAATAGAAGGTATCATTACGTAGACTTTGTAGATAGGTTTGTGTTGGAACTTGAAAGCTTGTGTAAGAATTTCCATTGCCCATGTTCCAATTGAAAACAGCCCTAAAGGTGTCGGTGCTTAAATTGCTAAACTGTACATTCATGGGGCTGCAACCCACAGAATCTGTTTTTGTAATTAATAGGTTAGGGGGTGTTTGAACCAAAACGTAAGCTGTATCAAAACTTTCTCTACAATCATTAACAGCTTTTAAGGAAATGCGATAGTATCCTTCTTTGTCGTAGGGATGCAGGATTGTGCTATCGGCAGTAGTAGTTAACTCTTGGCCATCGCCAAAATTCCAGTAAAAGGTGTCAACACTTCCATATGATTTATTTTCGATGCGCAAACTAGCGGGACTTGTTTTTGAAGAGCACAATTGTGTGTCGGGCAAATGAATTTTGGCAACTGCACCACTTTCTATATACATGGCTTTTGAAACAGTATCTAAACAACCGTTTGCAGAGCGAATGATAAGTCTTGTGAAAAATATTGTATCGTTAAAAATAGAACCTAAAAAGAGGTGATTGCTAGAGTCAGAAGTGCCTATTATACCATTTCCATCACCAAATTGCCAATTAAAAAGGGCAGGCTTTTTTACATCAGAGTTGCTTATAAACTTTACAGGCAATGGTGCACAGCCACTATCCACAGAGCTTGAAAAACTAGCAATTGGTTTTGGAAAAACGCTAACAGGTTTTTCAATAGAGTCGATACAACCTTCAATGCTGCTGGCAATTAACCTGATTTTATAAATAGAATCAATGCTACCTCTGTGGCCCGGAAATTGAATATTTATGTTGCTTCCAGTTGGGTTTACAATGTTGCCAGCCACTTGTAGGCTCAGCCATTGAAAGTTATTTGCAAAACTAGAAATGCTACTTGCTATAGTATTGTATGGTCCGCAACCGCTATCTAAAACAAAGTTGAAATTGGCAATTGGTCGAGTTGGAATTCTCACTTGTTTTTGCACACTATCTAAACATCCAAAATCAGATTGTACTTTTAGCCTAAGCCAATAGATGTTGTTGGTTCCAGATTGATTATCGTTAAAAGAAAGAGAAGTACTTGTTGCAGCGCTATCGTTTGAAATGAAAATTCCTGTTGGACCGCCCTGCCAGTGGTAAGTTAATGCATTGATAGGTGGAATGTTTGTTGAATTTATGGTCGCCAATACAGTTCTTGGGAAGCAATTGATAGAGTCGCTAAAATTAAAATTGGGATTTGGCAGGGGCTTGATAACAATTGGTTTTATAATAGAATCTCTGCAGCCTGTTCCGCCCGCAATAGTGATAAGTTTAATTAAAATGGTGGTGTCGAGGACGCCATAATTGTTAAAAATTAAACTTGGGTTGTTTTGGGTTGACCCGAGCGTTTGATTCCCGAAAAACCATTGATAGCTCAGGCCAAAATTTGGAGTAGAAAGGTTGTTAAATTGAACCAAATTCCCACTACAAGTTATGCTGTCCACTGCAATAAATTTAGGCTTAGGATTTTCGATGGTGTAAAACCATGCTTCCATGCTGTCATTTTTGCAGCCATTTTTGCTGATAGCCTTCAAGGTTATTTTTACACTATCGGCTTGGTTTGAGAGAATAAAGCCAGGAAAGTTTAAACCCGTTCCAATTAGGTTTTGGTTGGCATACCACTCATAGTTGCTATTGGCATCAGGAAAAGTACTTGCCACAACATTGGAAGCATTAATTATAAACGGGGCACAGTTTATAACAGTTGTTCTGGTAAATACTGCTTTTGCATCAGGCCAAATTCTAACGGTTTTAGTTATGCTATCAAGGCAACCATGCTTTGTAGTTCCTTTAAGTTTAACATTAAAAACGATATCATTATTGCCATTGTTAAGGTATCTCATTTGAGTGTCAATAGCATTTGATAAAACACTATTACCAAAATTCCAATTAAATGACATACTGTTAATTGAATCTCCATTTTTAGGATTGGAAGTATTGGTAAAAGTAAACAAGGCAGGACTACAAAGTGCGGTATCACTTACGTTGAAGTTTACGTTTGGTTTTGGGAAAATAACAACATTGCTCAAAGAGGTATCTCTGCAATCTAAAAGGTTTGAACGTGTTGCCACTAAGCGCACATTGTATATGATAGAATCGTTTGTATTGTTTAAAGGAAAGCTAATGTTTGGACTGGTAGAAGTAGTGGTAACAATGTTAACACCTGATATTGGGTTAACACTCCATAAAGCGTTTGTGGGAATATTAGTTGTATTATTAATTGCTTGCAGGGTAATAGGTCCACAACCTTTGTTGGTTAAACTAAACTGGGCCAAGGGAACTGCTCTTTGGTTAATTGGTCTTGTTGTATCATGCACACATCCATCTACGCTTGTAATCCTTAATCGGATATTGAAGAGGCTATCAACTGAAGTTTGGTTTTGGGCAAAGGCAATGGTTGGTGAAGCAATGGTAGAATCACTTAAAGAAAGACTTGCATTAAACTTAGTCCAGCTATAGGAATTAGCAGCAGCAGCACCTTTAAACACACTAGTATTTGTAGGCAAAACACTGCTTGCAGCGCAAATTTGATTAAGCAAAGTGAAGCTAGCCAAGGGACGAGGAAAAACCCTCACTTGGCGCTCAATACTATCTTTACAGCCAGTTCCACCATCAGTTACCAATAATTTAATGCGATAAACAGAATCAATAGTATGAGAAAGATTTGGGTAACTAATTAGTGGGTTTGCATTAGTGCTTGTATTGCCATTACCCAAACGCCAAAGCAAAGAAACCCCTGAGGTGCTGGTATTGGTAAATTGCACCGAAAGGGGATGACAGCCTGCACTATCACTCATGTTAAAGTCCGCAACAGGATTGGCAATGGTGCGGAAGACCATTTGCATTGAATCATCCTTACAACCATTTAAACTTGTTACTACTAATTTAATGGTAACACTATCAGCAGGATTTTGTAGAGTTTGTCCAGGGAATGTAGCTCCGGTTCCAATTAAAACATTGTTTGCAAACCAGCGATAAATGCCATTGGCTTGTGGATGCGTTTGAGTAGAGATTACACTGCTGTTAATAAAAAACGGCGCACAGCTCGTAGATGTGCTTGCAGTAAATACTGCCTTGGCATCAGGCCAAATTCTGACAGTTTTGTTAGTACTATCAAGGCAACCATGCTTTGTAGTTCCTTTAAGTTTAACATTAAAAACGATATCATTATTGCCATTGTTGAGGTATCTCATTTGAGTGTCAATAGCATTTGATAAAACACCATTACCAAAATTCCAATTAAACGACATGCTGTTAATTGAATCTCCATTTTTAGGATTGGAAGTATTGGTAAAAGTAAACAAGGCAGGACTACAAAGTGCGATATCACTTACGTTGAAGTTTACGTTTGGTTTTGGGTAAATAACAACATTGTTCAAAGCGGTATCTCTGCAATCTAAAAGGTTTGAACGTGTTGCCACTAAACGCACATTGTATATGATAGAATCGTTTGTATTGTTTAAAGGAAAGCTAATGTTTGGACTACTGCTTGAAGTTGTAACAATACTTACACCAGTAGCAGGAGTTACACTCCATAAAGAATTTATTTGAACATTTGTTGTGCCATTGGTTGCCTGCAGGGTAATTGGTCCACAGCCTTTGTTGTTTAAACTAAACTGGGCCAAAGGAACTGCTCTTTGATTAATTAGTCTTGTGGTATCATGCACACAACCATCTGCGCTTGTAATCCTTAATCGGATATTGAAGAGGCTATCAACTGCTGTTTGATTTTGGGCAAAGGCAATGGTTGGTGAAGCAATGGTAGAATCATTAAGACTAACACTTGCATTAAACTTAGTCCAGCGATATGTGCTTACATTAGCAGCACCTTTAAACACACTAGCATTTGTAGGTAAAACACTGCTAGCAGCGCAAATTTGATTAAGCAAAGTGAAGCTAGCCAAGGGACGAGGAAAAACCCTCACTTGGCGCTCAATACTATCTTTACAGCCAGTTCCACCAGCAGTTATTATCAACCTGATTCGATAAACAGAATCAATAGTATGAGAAAGATTTGGGTAGTTAATCAAAGGATTTGCAGTAGTGCTGGTATTTCCATTTCCCAAGCGCCAAAGTAAAGAAACCCCTGAGGTGCTGGTATTAGTAAATTGAACCGAAAGGGGATGACAGCCTACACTATCACTCATGTTAAAGCCCGCAACAGGATTGGCAATTGTGCGAAAGACCAGTTGCATTGAATCATCCTTACAACCATTTAAACTTGTTACAACTAATTTAATTGTAACACTATCAGAAGGATTTGGTAGGGTATGTCCTGGGAATGCAGCTCCAGTTCCAATTAAAACATTGTTTGCAAACCAGTGATAAATTCCATTGGCCTGCGGATGTATTTGAGTAGAGATTACACTGCTATTAATGGCAAATGGCGCGCAACTTGTGGTATTGTTAGCTGTGAAGCTTGCTTTTGCATCAGGCCAAATTCTTACTGTTTTGGTAGTGCTATCCAAACAACCATGTTTAGAAGTTCCTTTAAGTTTAACATTGTAAACGATATCAGTAGTGCCATTGTTGAGGTAACGCATTTGTGTGTCAATGGCATTAGACAAAATACCATTTCCAAAGTTCCAATTAAACAACATGCTGTTAATTGGTTCTCCATTTTTCGGAGAAGATTGATTGGTAAAAGTAAACAAAGCAGGACTGCAAAGCGCGGTATCACTCGCGTTAAAGTTTACGTTTGGTTTTGGGTAAACAACAACATTGCTCAAAGCGGTATCTCTGCAATCTAAAAGGTTTGAACGTGTTGCCACTAAACGCACATTGTATATGATAGAATCGTTTGTATTGTTTAAAGGAAAGCTAATGTTTGGACTGGTAGAAGTAGTGGTAACAATATTTAAACCAGTAGCAGGAGTTACACTCCATAAAGAATTTATTTGAACATTTGTTGTGCCATTGGTTGCCTGCAGGGTAATTGGTCCGCAGCCTTTGTTGTTTAAACTAAACTGGGCCAAAGGAACTGCTCTTTGATTAATTGGTCTTGTTGTATCATGCACACATCCATCTGCGCTAGTAATCCTTAATCGGATATTAAAGAGGCTATCAACTGAAGTTTGATTTTGGGCAAAGGCAATGGTTGGCGAAGCAATGGTAGAATCACTTAAAGAAAGACTTGCATTAAACTTAGTCCAGCGATAGGTGCTGATATTAGCTGCACCTTTAAATACACTGGTATTGCTAGGATTAATTGTTGAATTTGCACAAACATTAGTTGTAAGTGTAAAGCGCGCCAAAGGTTTAGGTAGAACGCGAACTAGTTTTTCGATACTGTCCTTACAACCAGTTCCACCAGCAGTTATTATCAACCTGATTCGATAAACAGAATCAATAGTATGAGAAAGATTTGGGTAGTTAATCAAAGGATTTGCAGTAGTGCTGGTTGAGCCATTTCCCAAACGCCAAAGTAAAGAAACACCTGGGGTGCTGGTATTGGTAAATTGCACCGATAGAGGATGACAACCCAAACTATCACTCATGTTAAAGCCCGCAACAGGATTGGCAATGGTGCGAAAGACCATTTGCATTGAATCATCCTTACAACCATTTAAACTTGTTACAACTAATTTAATGGTAACACTATCAGAAGGATTTTGTAGAGTTTGTCCAGGGAATGCAGCTCCGGTTCCAATTAAAACATTGTTTGCAAACCAGCGATAAATTCCATTGGCCTGCGGATGTATTTGAGTAGAGATTACACTGCTATTAATGGCAAATGGCGCACAGCTAGTTGTAATGTTTGCAGTAAATACAGCTTCGGCATCAGGCCAAATTCTAACGGTTTTAGTTATGCTATCAAGGCAACCATGTTTGGTTACGCCTTTTAACTTAACATTATAAACGATATCAGTAATACCATTGTTGAGGTAACTCATTTGGGAGTCTAAGGCATTAGATAAAATACCATTACCAAAGTTCCAATTAAACAACATACTGTTAATTGAATCGCCATTTTTAGGATTGGAAGTATTTGTAAAAGTAAATAAAGCAGGATTACACTTTGCAGTATCGCTTACATTAAAATTAATATTTGGTTTTGGGTAAATGGTTACAATTCTAAAAGCAGAATCAGGACAATTTAGAATGGTTGATCTTGTTGCAATGAGCCTGATATTATAGTTGATTGAGTCGTTTGAAAGGTTAATTGGGAAAGAGATATTAGGACTCGTTGAGGCGCTTGTAGAAATATTTACACCAGTAGCAGGAGTTACACTCCATAAAGAATTTATTTGAACATTTGTTGTGCCATTGGTTGCCTGTAGGGTAATTGGTCCGCAGCCTTTGTTGTTTAAACTAAACTGGGCCAAAGGAACTGCTCTTTGATTAATTGGTCTTGTTGTGTCATGCACACAACCATCTGCGCTTGTTATCCTTAATCGGATATTGAAGAGGCTATCAAATGAAGTTTGGTTTTGGGCAAAGGCAATGATTGGCGAAGCAATGGTAGAATCATTAAGACTAACACTTGCATTAAACTTAGCCCAACGATAGGTATTTGCATTAGCAGAACCTTTAAATAAACTAGTATTACTAGGATTAATTGTTGAATTGGCGCAAACATTAGTTGCAAGCGTAAAACGCGCCAAAGGTTTAGGCAACACACGAACTAGTTTTTCGATACTGTCCTTACAGCCAGTTCCACCAGCAGTTATCACTAATTTAATGCGATAAATAGAATCAAGAGTATGAGAGAGGTTAGGATAAGAAATTAAAGGATTTGCAGCAGTGCTGGTTGAGCCATTTCCCAAACGCCAAAGCAAAGAAACACCTGGGGTGCTGGTATTGGTAAATTGCACCGATAGAGGATGACAACCCAAACTATCACTCATATTAAAGCCTGCAACAGGGTTGGCAATGGTGCGGAAGACTAACTCCAAAGTATCTGCATTACAATTGTTTGGACTAGTTGTGATCAACCTTAAATAAATAGAATCTAATCCTGTGCTAATGGTATCTGTGGGAGGTGAAATACCTATTTGCTGTTTTCTAATAGTTTTATTTGGGTTCAAAAATTGCCAAATATACTGATTGTTGGCTAGCGGGAATTGGGTTAAACTAATTAGAGTAGGACTAATAACAAATGGAGGGCAGGAGCTATTAAAACTGGCACTAAATAGTGCTTTGGGTTCAGGATAAACTGTTACTGTTTTAACAACTGAATCCAAACAGCCTAAACTGTTAGCTCCCTTTAATTTTATTTGATAGACACTATCCCTAAAAATTGGATTTGCAAAAATTGAAGCATGATTCTGACTACTTGCCACAAGGTTATTGTTTACAAACCATTGAAAATTCATAGTACTTAAACCAGCGCCATTTCTTGGGTCAGATATATTTGTGAAATTTACACTCAAAGGTGAACAACCGTTAATTGCAGATATGTTAAAGTTAACACTTGGCTTCTGATTGATTATAACTTGATTTTGTGTTGTATCATAACAAACCTTACTGCCATGTTGAATTCCTGTTACCAATTGAACTTGATATTGAGCCAGTGATGCAGTGAAATTTATTGGTAAAGTTATTTGCGTATTGCTTAGTGTTGGGGTATTTATGATAACAGATGAATTAGGATTAACAGTCCAATTAAATACATTCGGACTGCCGCTACTTGTATTATTGGTGTTTAAAACAACAGGTCCACAAAATGGTGAAGGAAGTGTAAATTGAGCAGTAGGTCGTCTAAGTAAGGTTGACGATCTTGTCAAGGAATCTTTGCATCCTAAACCATTAGTAACAATTAACTTAAATGTATAATTGACATTGGTTGATGTTTTATTTTCTGGGTAAACTACAACTGGATTGGCAATATTATTATTATTCAAAACTGAATTTGAAAATCCACTGTTATTTGAAACTGTCCAAGTAAAACTGTTTGAACCAAATGTTGAAGTAGCAGAAGCATTTAAGTTAAAGGTTTGATAATTGCACAAACTATCACTCACCACAAAGCTTGGAATTGGTGAAGCAATTACATTTACCAATGCAGAATCAATGGTTAAGCAACTTCCACTTCCAAAACTATAATATATCTTAAAAATTCCTGCGCTATCGCTGCTAAACACGCCGGATGAATTAATTTTTTGACCACTCCAAACCCCACCTATAGGTTGTCCAGAAAATTGAATTGTTTTGTTAAGTTTACAAACTGTAGTGTCATTTCCTGCATTGGCAAATGCAGCATTGACAATCGATACGCTAATTGTATCATGGTTAAGACAGCCGTTTGAAGCAGTAAAGGTGTAAATGAAACTAAATATTCCTAAACCTGATGATATAGGATTAAACGTCCCATTGGCATTTACTTTTCCTGAAGGAATGCTACTCCAAACACCAGTTCCTCCACTACCTGAAATAGGAGGTGAATATCCAGATAAAGTAACTGGTAAATTTTGGTAACAATAACTTTGGTTTTTTGTGCCGGCATTCACGGTTGGAATGATATTTACTGTTGCGGTAACTGGTAACCTTGCCCCATTACTTTCGCAACCGCTAAGGTTATTAAAAGAACTTGCATAAAAAATGGTGGTTGAACCTACAAATCGAGTAATCGAAATACCTGTGTCAATTAAATTCCCCCCTGATAAAGCATCGTACCAACGTATAGTATTTGCATTAATTCCAACTGTTGAGGATAAGGTAATAATACCTGGGCCACAACGTGTAGCATTTATTCCATTTATGGCAACACTAGGTATTGGATAAACTGTTACTGTAATCGGTAAACTATCACTTAAACATCCTGTTGAACCTATCACAGACCTAACATAATAATTTGTAGTTCCGGTTAAGGAAGGAGTGTAGTTTAATCCAGTCTGTAACAAGGTGCCGTTTATTGAATACCAGTTTAGATTAGAACCATACGTGCCTGGAGAACCAGTTAGTGTTATGGCTCCAGGCCCGCATCTAAAAGTATCTCCTACATTAACTGGCAATCCTGGCTTAGGTAAAATAGTTATTTCTTGTGTGTCTCTCCCAGTTCCACATTCATTTGTAATTTGTGCAATAACTCTATAGGTAATGGGGACATTACTTTGGTCAAAAAATATAGTTGGATACTTTGAAAAGCTGTTAGTGCCACCAGTAAATGTAGCTGTGGGTTGAACCGACCAGTTATAAGAAATAGTTTGACCAAATGCGGTGTCAAAAACTACCCTATGTAGTCCTGCATTGTTATTGAATGAAATGGTTTGAGGGCCACAATAAGTTTGGTTATTGAGCAAGGTTGCATTAGGTGGGCCTTTTATAATTATGATGGTATCTTTTACCACAGTTGTACATTGGTTTGCAACAGCTAGCCTTAAGGTAAAAACCCCTGATTGATTAAATACCATTTGGGCATTGATTGAATTTGCATTTGTTCCGCCAGCAAAAGTTACGCCTGCTGCTGGTATTGTACTCCAAGTATAGCTAGTGGTGCCGCAAGAGGCAAGCGTATTAGATGTATTTGTAGTGTTAACGGTTACAGGCAAACACCGATTTGCTGGACTGATATTGAAAGTGAAATTTGGCGTTGGAATGGGTTGGACGCATATGGTTTTGATAGCAGTGTCATTTCCACATCCAGAAAGGCTTTGTTTCACAAGCATTAATGTATAAGTGCCAATTGAATTAAAACGTATGTTTATTATATTTGAGCCTTGTAGCAAAGGAGTGAAATTAGTACCTAGGCTTCCTGAAATTATAGAATATGAAGTTGGTGTAATAAACCATCTTCTATAAGTTTGAGAATCGCAGGAATTTCCAATAGGCGAACCACTTGGATAAAAACCATTTATAGATGCATCAGTAAATTGTCTTGTAGCATTTATGCAAAAGGAAGAATCTCCCAAAATAATAGCTTTAGGTTTACTTCTAGTTCTTATTGGCACAATAACAGAACCATTAGTTCCACATGGATTAGTAGCTAATAAATTTACTTGAAATGCATTATTAAAAGTTGTTGAACCATTAGATCCTAAAAACCCACAGGAATTTGAATTTATTGTATGCCTAATTGAATCAGGTGGAGGATGAAATAATGTTGTATCAGGTCGGCCATTTGAAAATGAAAGCGTATAAAAAGTACCAGGAGGATTTTGAAATACATTATTAGCAAACGGAATATAAAACGTGAAAGGTATACAACTACTAACAGGCAAACCTGGGTTTACAATAGAACCGGATGGTATTTTTCCATTAAATACACTAATAAAAGTATCTTTTGAGCAACCAAATCTATTTGTAACTAAATTTCTTAACTGAAAGTATCCAAAACCAACATAGGTAATTGTATCAAAGACAAATGTAGAATCAAAATTCCTGATAATTGAATTTCCATAGTTTATTGAATAAGATGAGTTTGTAGTAAAGGTGGTCGAAAAATTATCTATACTCAAATTAACTCTTAATGAATCATCACATTTAATAAATGGTGAAGGACTAAGATTTACAATTGTTGGATCAGGAAGTGGCTTTACCTGCAGTACATTTGATTGCGTAGTACTTGTTGCGCAGCCATTATTGTCAACTATATTAAGTCCTATTGTATAATTCGAAATACCATTGCCAACCCCAGGATTAAATGTGACAGTTGGATTTGCCGATGTAGTATTTGGCGGTGTCCCCGTTCCACCTGTAAATGTCCAAAAATAACTTGCAATACCTGCTAAGCTGTTTGAAGCATTTGAGAATGAAATAGGCGTACCTGAACAAACATTGTTAGGGGAAAAGGTAAAGGATGCACTTGGAATAGAAATAGTAAATGAACCTGAAGTGTCTGATTTTGGAGTTGCATCTGAACTCCTGATGCGAATTCTATAATTAGTTCCCGCAGCAATTCCTGTAAACAGACAACTAATGCTGCCGTTTCCATTAGTTATCGTGCTAGTATTGCCTAAAGCGTATGGAGTTCCAAATAATCCATTTACATCAGACAATTGTGCTAAAATGGGAGTAACTGGAATATTGAGCGTATCGTAAGAAAAATTTAAGATGAAATTGTTACCATTACACCTATTTCCACTAAATCCAGTAATTTTTAAACTTTGAGCATTTACATGAAAAAGAATAAAAAAATTAAATATTAAAAAAGTGGTTAAAGGGACTTTTTTTAAGGATGAAAAAAGAAATTTGATTATTATCAAAAATCTCTTTCTGGGGTAACAAAAAGATTTTAATTGTTTCATAGGGTAAGATGTTCATCTACTGCACAAATATAATTATCTTCTTAAACTTTACCCCAAAATCTCCCTCACCGCTTCCTCAGCATGTAAATATTTGAAGCCAAAGCCAACCTCTTGAATTTTTTCTGAGCTAATGTTTTGGTCGGATAACAGCATACCTCCCATTTCTCCCATCAATAACTTTAGCATGAAGCCTGGAACAGGAGGCAAAAACATTGGGCGGTTTAAGGCTTTTGCAATATACTTGGTAAGTCCGGCATTGGTTTCTGGGTGCGGTGCTACGCCATTGTATATGCCTTTGTACTCGGGGTGCTGACCTAAAAACAGAAACATTCTGCAAAGGTCTTCTACATGAATCCACGGTACCATCATTTTGCCAGAACCCAATGGCGCCGCCAAACCATACTTGGCTAAATTGCCTATTTCTTTGATAAAACCACCTTCTTTGCTCAATACAATGCCAATTCTGATGATGCTTAAGTTAATTCCTAAATTAGAAAAAGCCATGGCCTCATCTTCCCATTTTACACATACCTCCGCCAAAAAATTGCTATCAGCAGGGTATTGCTCTTTTACCAAGCCCTCTGGGTGCGTGCCATAAATGCCAACCGCCGAGGCAGAAACAATTGATTTTACTTGATGGGTATGCCTTTGTAAAGTTTCAACCAAGAGCCTTGTTCCGTTTACACGGCTCTCTAAAATTTCTTTTTTGTAGGAACTTGTCCACTTTTTATCAGCAACTCCTGCGCCTGCAAGGTGGAAAATCATATCCGTACCTGCTAGAAATTTAGGGTCAATTTCCATTTTATCAGGATCCCAATAATAGTCGTTTTTGTTGTCTTTACTGGGGTTTCTGGTGAGTATGCCTACCTCAAAACCATTCTTTTTTAATAGGGTTGTAAGGTTTTTGCCTACATTGCCACTTCCTCCACTGATAATGACTTTTGTCATAATTGTATTTTATATTAAAACATTTTATTTACCACAATGTTTAATTCTGACAAACAGTATATTCAAAATAAATTGGGAACCTTTTCTATTAAGGACATAGAAGCGCTTACGGGTATCAAATGTCATACCCTTAGGATTTGGGAGCAACGCTATGGAATAGTTGTGCCCAAACGCAGCGATACTAATATTAGGTATTACGACGACCATGATTTAAAAACGCTGCTTAACATTAGTGTGCTTAACGACAATGGCATCAAAATTTCTGAAATTGCAAAATTAACTTCGGACGAAATATCGGAAAAAGTTCTGGAAATTAGTCAATTAGGCACAGAATTTAAAATTCATATTCGTTCTTTCGTTTCGGCAATGCTCAGTTTTGACGAAACAGGCTTTCATAAATTGATGAATACTTATATTCTTCAATTTGGCATTGAGGATACTTTTCTAAAAATTGTTTTTCCTTTTCTTCAAGAAGTAGGATTGCTTTGGCAAGTTGGAACCATCCAACCTTCTCATGAACATTTTGTTTCAAATATTATAAAACAAAAACTGTATGTGGCTATTGATGGCCAGGTTGGGAAATATAGCAACAATCGTAAAAGATTTTTATTGTTTCTGCCAGAATCTGAAAAGCATAGTTTAGGGCTTTTATTTGCAAATTTTTTAATACGTTCTAGAGGACATGAAGTTTTGTATTTGGGTCAAGAAGTTCCATTGATAGATTTAAGGGATGCTTTTGAAAAAGATAATCCAGATTTTATCCTAACCATGATGACTATTCCTCAACCTGATATGGACAAACAAAATTTTGTTGATTTCCTGACAGAGAATTGGCCTAACAGCGAAATATTACTTACAGGTCCGCAGTTTATTCATGCAGGACTTACACTTGGTTCAAACGTGCACAAGATTGCTCAATTTTCAGAGTTAATTACCCTTGTCAATAGCATGGAATTACCAGATGCTAAACGAAATTTAATTTCCTGATTGCTTACTTTGCAATAAAGGAAGCAAACGTTTAAACTCTGCATCGGTAACTACCTGATATGTTACAGGAATTTCAAATAGTTTATCCTCCATAGGAAGTGGTGCAACCATTTTTACGGTTAACTGCATAATGACACCATTGTTATTTGAACTGTATTGCATTAAAAATCCTGGTATTTCTTTTAAACCTTCTTCATTTTGAGTATTATAAGGCGGTATTTCTTTGGTGAACCAACAATCATTAAAGGTGGTATCATACACAGTTTGTCTTACAACTTGAGCCTTTTGACAATTATAACCAGCAATTTTTTTGTATTCATTTAGAATGGTTACCTTGAAAGAAAGTTGCAAAGAATCGGGCACCATTTCCTTTTTAAATGCGACCATCTCGCTATCACTTTTCTTTAAGGCTAGCTTTTTGGAAAAGATATTTAATAACACTATCGTTTCTTTGGTGTTTCCATCATAAATCGTTGTGTTTTTGCCCATTCCCCCTAAGCCCATTTCCATTCGGGTGCGTTTATCTTTAAAGTAAAAACTGGCTTCATGCGGCAATAAATGCTCATTGCGTTTCATCTCTTGAGGCAAGTTTTGGTAAGTAATGTCATAAAACAATTTGCCTTCCTTCAAAAGATTTTGCCCTAAGCAAAGCTTTGCTACTAGGGAAAGTAGAATTAATAAATAGCTACGCATTACCAACTTAATTTTTCTTTGTTTAGAAAGGCATTAATCCCTTTTTTACAATCGTCACTTGCACGTGTTTTTGCATTCATTTCTGCTGCATAATTAATAGCTTGTTCTAAGCTAAGTTCTGGAACCTTAGCCAACATTGTTTTAGTGGCAGAAATAGATTGGCTAGAGGTTTGTTTAGTCAATTTTACTGCAAACTCATGCACTGTTTCCTCTAGTATTGGAGATTCTACTACATAATTTATAAGTCCTAATTCTTTGGCCTGATTGGCCTCTAATATTTCACCACTCAGTAAAATTTGTCTAGCTTTTCTTTCACCAACTTGTCTCAATAAAAACACTAGTACAATTGCGGGAATAAAACCTATTTTAACTTCGGTATAGGCAAATTTTGCATGCGACTCAGCAAAGCAAAAATCACAAATGGTAGCCAAGCCGCAACCTCCAGCAAACGCAGCGCCATGCACCATGCTTATAACAACTTTAGGGAAATGGTAAATCATCAAAAATAGTTCGGCTAAATGTTTACTGTCGGCCAAGTTTTCTTCAAAGGTATTGGTTTGAAGACTTTGCAAAGAGGCTAAATCCGCTCCTGAACAAAAAGCTTCACCACTTCCCTTTAAGATAACTACCTTACAATTTGAATCGTTAGTGGCTTGTGAAAGGTTTTCTTTAATAGCTGACACAAATTCAAAACTCAATGCATTTCTTTTTTCTGGTCTATTTAACGTGAGATAGGCCACTCTGTCGCGGACTTCATAGGTTACCAATGCTTCCATGTTGTTTCTTTTATTATAAATGCTCCTTGGCTTGCAATATCATGACAAGCTAGCTTACTTTTTCCACAAAGTTTTTGAACAGCCTCTCGCTGGTAGGATGAAAGTCCTTGCAGCAAAATAATTTGTTTGACCCCAAGCTCCTTAATCAGGCTATCTGTCATCAATTGTGTTTTTCCACCTACAATCAAAATATCAACTTTAGATGGCCATTTCACTAGTTTCTTGTTTACCAAAAGTAGGCTTAATTCATTTGGCATTTGAATCATAAAACTTCCACTATCCAAATAATTGGTTGCTGTTAAGTTTATATCTTCCTTAACAAAATGCTGCTGTACGATTCGCTTTGTTTTAGAACTGTCAGCGCTGCTCCAAGCCCATCCTTTTGCGTTTTCTGTATAGCTAATCAATGTCTTTTTTGGTAAAGCATATATTGTTATGGCTGCCTCTTTATTTTTGAGTATTTGGCTCGTTAGGTTCAAACCGAAACCTAAAAGCAAACTTGCTAAAACTAATTTCATGTAATAAGCCGATTTGAAATATAAAAATGCACTCATAAGTATGACAATTGAATAGGCAAAAATGGCGTAGGTGTGAGGAAAGTAAATTTGTTCAATTGCCGAAAAGGGTAGATTTGATAGGTAAACTACCAAGAAATTTGTAAGCATTATCATTTTTGAAATAAGCCAAGCTAAACCGCTGGCTAGAAGACTAATCTTATGCACCACTAATAAAAGAATACCAAGATAAATTAGCAAAGTGGTAAGTGGAATAAGTAGCAGATTGGCGATTAAAAAGTAGTTAGGGAATTGGTGAAAATAGAACAAACTAATAGGGAAGGTTAGCAGTTGTGCCGCCAATGAAACCGCAATTACTTTATAGATTTCATTAAAAAATTTATTGCCAATATAAACTGCTTGATAAAGCGGAGGGTAAAAACAGATAATACCTAGTACAGCGGTGTAACTTAACTGGAACCCAGCATGCCAAAGCATTTGCGGCTGCCAACATAAAAGGAAAAAGCATGAAGCAGCTAAGCTGTTGAAAGGATTTCCGCTTCTATGAATAATTTTACCAATTACCATAAAACTAAACATGATGGCCGCCCTTAAAATACTTGGAGACATTCCACATAATAGTGCATAAGCCCAGATACCAATTAACAGAAAGTAGGGTTCTAATAATCGGCCCCATTTTTTTCTTTTAATGGGTTTAAAAATTGCTCCAAGAATGATAAAAATTAGACCTACGTGCATGCCACTCACGGCAAGCACATGTAAAGTTCCTGTTCGGCTGTAGGCTTGTATGAGTTCGTCAGGAATATGATCGTCTAAGCCAAATAACAAGGCTTCTGATATGCCAATTTCTGCATCGGAGTTAAGGTAATTAGCAAGAATAGCGCTTATCGCGCTTTGCCATTCGTCAACCTTGGTTTGAAGAGTGAAAGACGGTGTAGAGGTATACAATTTCCATTCGGGATGAAACATGAATTGCTGGTGAAATACTCCCTTTCTGGCCATAAAAGATTTGTAGTTAAACTCACCTGGATTTTTTGGAAAAGAAATTTCTTGAAAGTTAGATTTTATTAATATTTGGTCGCCAAGTTTGAGTTTTTTGGAAAGACTGTCTAAAGGCAAGTTCAATTGAAGTTTTCCTTTTAATGGAATTAGAAGGTCATTGTTTGTTTGTCCAGCAATAACAAGTGTTTCAAAGGATATTCTTTTGTTTAATGCTTTTGGTTTTGTTTCGGTTTGAACCAAAAGCCAGTCTGTTTTTTGCGCCGAGAAATGATTTTGCAGCTTTGATTGTTTATCGGAAGAAATGAGGCATAAACCAATCAAAAAACAAAGCAAAGTATGTATAATTCCATGACTTGGTTCAAACCGAAAACTCTTTATAAAACGGAAAATACAAAAGTTGAAGATGGCAGTAAACGCCAATAAAATAAAGAGCAGAGGAGGATTTAATTGAAATGAATCTCCAACAATAATTCCAAATACCAATGGAATTAGTAAACGTACAAAAGGCATTTGTTGCCAAAAAGTGGCTATCATCATTTTGGGTGTTTATAACCGTTATGGACATAAGATACTGAATGTTTAGTTTTGATAAAATTTGAACCATATGTATAATACACTACTAATCCTTCACAATTTGTTGCGCTGGGTTTTTCTAGCAGCAGCTATTTATGCCATTCTTCGTTCTGTATTGGGTTTAATGAACAAGAATGTTTACAACAAAAGCGACAACACAGCTGGCTCTATGTTAGTTGCTTTGGCGCATACACAATTACTAATCGGAATAATCTTGTTGTTTGTGAGTCCGGTTATTCAGGCTGCCATGCAAGACATGGGTGCTGCTATGAAAGACAAGACCTTGCGTTTGCAATTAATTGAACATCCTCTTACCATGATTATTGGCGTGGTGTTAATTCAGATTGGTCGTATTAGAACCCGCAAAGCATACGCAGATGCAGATAAATACAAGCGCAGTCTGATTTTTTATGGCCTTGGTTTGTTATTAATCCTATCTCGTATTCCTTGGGGAAACTCACCTTTGTATCGTTTCTAAAAAATTAAGTTAAAGGGAATCAGTTGGTTCCCTTTATTTTTGAAGTTTAATTCCTAAACTTTCAGTAATAATTGAAAGTATAGGAAATTGTTATATATTTGTGCCCAGAAACACTATGAATTTTAATCAAGCAAAAACGCAGTTCATTCAAACTTGGGGTACCCTAGGAAGCGAGTGGGGAATTAACAGAAGCATGGCACAAGTGCATGCCTTGTTATTGATATCACCAGAGCCATTGAGCACAGAAAATGTAATGGAGGAATTGAGCATAAGCAGAGGAAATGCAAACATGAATTTGCGTGATTTAATCAATTGGAATTTGATGAGTAAAGTTTTGGTACCGGGGGATAGACAAGAATATTTTGAAGCTGAAAAAGACATTTGGGAAATTGCCAGACGCATTGCCAAAGAACGCAAAAAAAGGGAGCTTGAGCCTGTACTTAAAGTCCTCGATCAACTGAAACAAGCCGATTTGGATAAGTCGCTTAAAACGCATCAATCTTTTTTAGCAACCATCAATGATTTAGATGATTTTGTAGGGAAGATGGATAAGTCTGTAGAGGTAATGCTCAAAGCAGATGAGAGTTGGTTTTTTAGTACGCTACTCAAATTGATTAAATAGACATGGAACAAAATAATTATTCGAAGTTTAAATTGAAGTTGCTTACTGCAGTTATTCAGATGATAGGTGCAATTGGTAATTTGTTGAAAGCCTTAAAAGGAAAACCGCGCTCTTTTTTTGATTTATAGTTTCAATATTTATTGAAAATACCATAAGTTATGACATATAATACAATTGCCTATTTGTTTTATTTACCATTCACCATCGCATTAACTTGGTGGGTTGGAAAAGATTTAAACCGCAAAGGAGCGCATTTATTAATGGAGGCCTTTGGCGATGTAACATTGGTAAATACCATTAACCGGTTTTTGCTTTTAGGTTATTACTTGTTAAACATTGGCTATGCGGTACTTAGTTTGAGCTTATTTCCATACTTAGTTAGTATGGCTCAGTTGCTTTCTGTGTTGTGTTTTAGGATAGGCATTATCATGACAAGTTTGGCCATCATTCATTATTTCAACATACTCGTTATTCAGCTTTTTTCAGTCCAAATCAAAAGGTTTTTTCAAGTATCATAAATCAATTTAATCCTTAATTACAATTTTATGGAAACCCAATTTGTATTAGTAGCCTATTATGTTTACCTACCAGTAACTATTTTGTTGACCCTTTATGTGGCGCATGTGTTGTTTAAACAAGGTCGTATTTTTATGTTAGATATATTTAAAGGTCGCGCCGAAATTGCAGATGCCACAAATCATTTATTCAAAGTTGGTTTTTACTTATTAAACATTGGCTTTGCCTTGATGATGATGGAAACCCGACAAGACATATTGAGCTCACAAGCATTGGTAGAAGTTCTAAGCAATAAGATTGGTTGGTTCTCAGTTTATTTAGGCATTATGTTGTTTTTCAACTTGTATTTGTTTTTTAGAGGTAAAAAGAAATCATCCCAATCAGCACAAATGGCCTAAAACTTATAAGGTCGAAGTTCATGCTAAAACTTCGGCCTTATTGGTTATATTCGTAGAAACATATATTAACTTTGACATTCGACGATTTTTACTTAGATAACCAATTAATGGATGGCCTTGATGCCATGGGTTTTCTAACACCAACCCCCATTCAAGAAAGAGCGATTCCACTTATATTAGACCATTACGATTTAATTGCCTGTGCCCAAACTGGGACAGGAAAAACAGCAGCCTACCTTTTGCCGATAATTGATAAAATTATCAACTCAAACCATAGCCATTTAAACACTTTGATATTGGTGCCAACTCGCGAATTGGCGCAGCAAATAGACCAACAATTGGTGGGCTTTGGGTATTATGTGGCCATTAGTTCAATTGCAGTTTATGGAGGTGGTGACGGAAACTTGTTTAGTCAACAACAAGTGGCCTTAAGAGAAGGGGCAGATATTATTATTGCAACACCAGGAAGATTATTATCACACTTGGCTTCTGGTTCTATTGATTTTGGTAAATTGGAGCACCTTGTGTTGGACGAAGCTGATAGAATGTTGGACATGGGTTTTTATGATGACATTATCAAGATCATAAGTTATTTGCCTAAGGAGCGCCAAACACTATTGTTCTCTGCAACCATGCCGCCTCGCATTAAAACTTTGGCAGCTAAGATTCTGTTTGAACCAAAAGAAGTAAGCATCTCCATTTCTAAGCCAGCAGAAGGCATAAAGCAATTGGCTTATGTAACTTATGAACCTCAGAAAATGGGTTTGTTAGGCGAGATTTTCAAAGAAAAATTCCAAAGTGTAATTGTATTTGCTTCAACCAAAGAAAAGGTAAAAGGGTTACATTTTGAGTTCAAGAAAATTGGTATTCCTGCAAAATCGTTTCATTCAGATTTAGAGCAAAGAGAAAGAGAAGAGTTGCTCAATGATTTCCGAAATAGAAAAATACAGGTTTTGATTGGAACCGATATTTTATCTCGGGGAATTGATGTGGATGGCATTGACTTGGTAATAAACTTTGATGTGCCACCAGATCCAGAGGATTATGTGCACAGAATTGGTAGAACTGCAAGGGCAGCAACTACAGGAACTGCAATTACCTTTATCAACGAGAAAGACATGCGCAGGTTTCATGCCATAGAAAAGCTAATAGAAAAAGAAGTTCCAAAATTACCCTTGCCAGAAAGCTTAGGAACTGGTCCGGTTTATGAGCCCTTAAAAAAGGTTTCTTCTGGTTTGAACCGAAATAGGCCTTCAGGAAATGGAAAGTCGAAAGGCCAGTGGCGCGGCGGACCTCCTAGAAAAGCTACAAAGTAAGTTCGTTTAAGTCGATTTGTTTTACACTTTCTGTTAACCCAGCATACATGCTATTGAATTGGTTAGCGAAGATTTGAAAGTTTTTATCTAAATCATTAATTTTTCTACTTATTTCTTGCATCTCAAATGATACCTTGGTTTCACTTGGAACACTCAATAGTTGCCTTTCTACTTCCTGAACGGTACTACTAATATAATTAAACTGACTTCTAACTTGGTCTCCTATTTGTGTTTCGAATTGTTTGTGCCGAACCAATAGCAATGAGAAATTATACTTGAGTTGAATTAATGGCGTAATATCATAAATACTCACAATGACAAGTCCATCTTCAACACATTTGAAATGAAGGTTACAATAAATATCTTCTCCTTTTTTGCGCGTCATTCTTACGTCGCGCATAAAAAAAGAATCCTCTGTATAGGTGTGAAACTCTTTAGTAAAATTTTCTCTTTTACCACTGTAAATAAATTCTAATAATTTTGCTGATTCTAGCATTTCTTCTGGGCAATCCAAGAAATACATTGCTTCTCTATTTGCATCTCTTATTTTGAAGTTGAGTTTTTCAAAAACGAGTAATGGGTTAGGATTTTCATCGAATATAAAACTTAGCCGATCATCTACTTTTAAGTGGGAAAGTTGTTGTTTGAAAATATAGTAATACCCAATGATAGCAGTAATTACAAAAAACATAAGCTCCAGAAAAACAAGAATTGATTTTCCAAAATTTCCTGGCAAAATACTACTTATTTTGTCACCCATAAAATTGATGAGCAACCAAGAACTAAAGGTAGCTATGAGATAAACACTAATTATTTTTAGTGAACGGGTAGAGGCAATATCTTCTAATTTACTTTGCTTCATGCTGGTTAAGTCTATAGCAAATATATAGGCTTAACTTTAACTAATTTGAGAAAATTTATTTTAAGTGGCTTTTTTTTGTGGATTACCAGCTTTTTACTTGGTTGCCACTTTGGCCTTCTCTTTCAATATCTGCGGTATCGCTGGCAGCCTTATTCTCTTTTACCATATCGCGCATTTCTTTCATGCCTTTTTTATCCTTAGCTTCCATCCCCTCTATTCCAGTTTGAAAACTGCTCATGTTAAACATAACAGCCATACCAGCTACTACGAATATTTGAGCCACCATATAAATTTTAGCCCAAGCTTTTCTGCGATTCATAAATCCAATAAGATTTACGATTAATAGGATTGCAAAAATGGTAAGTAACATAATTTTATTATTTAAGGTATACTAGATTAGTTTCAAATTGCTTGCCAATGAAATTGAATTGCTCCAAGACCTTGTTATTATTGGAAAGCCTAATTTGATTTTCATAGTTTTGTTTTGGTATTTGGTTCAAACTGGGAATTAGCTATCTCATTATGGATTTTCTGGAGCAGGTGCTTGACCAGAAATACGGTCTTTTATTCCAAAGTAAGCGTCATCAAATGGCGTATTTACACCTGGAAACAAGTCGATTTGGTATTCAGATTTTAATTCAAGTAAAACAGCAATGGTAAAGATGGCAATAAAAAGCAAATACAAAACAGTAAAAGCTTCATTAGCTAAAGCAAATCGTTCCTTTTCTACAATTTCATCTGTATTGGTTTTTCCGCGTTTTTTACCAATTTTAAATAAGGGCTCGTCTTTACTTATGGTTTTCAAAGCTAATTAGTAATTTGAGATTAAAAATAAGCTTTTACGTCTGCAGCGTTGATTGGCTTGGTAATAAATCCTTTTATGAAATCATACTTTTCGGCTTTTATTCTGTCCGACCTATCAATAGAAGAAGTAATGATAACCACCTCAAAATTAGATTTATTAGGCATTTCTGCTATTTTATCACAAACCTCCCAACCACCAATATCCTGCATATTGATGTCTAATAATAAAACATATTTGTTTCCATCATCTTCTACTTTAGCAATAAATTCGTTCAGGTCTTTACCGTCTGGAAACTCTAATACCTCTCCTGAAAATCCTGCGTTTCTTAATGCATTGTTCACAAGGAACAATGCAATTGGATCATCATCAATATTTAAAATTATTGTTTTCATTGAGAAGTTATTATTCAGCCTTTTTTTCCATTAATTTAAAAACATCATGGCTGAAACCAGTGTAACTAAAACCGCCATCATGAAATAAATTTTGCATGGTTACCATTTTACTTAAATCTGAAAACATTAAAACACAATAGTTAGCGCAATCTTCGGCACTGGCATTACCTAATGGCGAAAGTGCTGAGGCATAGTCAAAAAAGTCGCCAAAACCTTTTACTCCACCACCAGCAGTGGTTGGTGTTGGACTTTGAGAAATGGTATTGATACGTACTTTTTTGTTTTTTCCATAATGGTAACCAAAGCTACGTGCAATACTTTCTAAAACAGATTTACTATCTGCCATTTCGCTATAATCAGGGAATACTCTTTGCGCAGCTATGTATGTTAAAGCCACCACAGACCCCCAATCATTGATAGCATCCATTTTATAACAAGTTTGAAGTAACCTGTGAAACGAAAGCGCACTGATATCGATGGTTTCATGTGCCCATTTGTAGTCTAAATCGGTATAAGCTCTACCTTTTCTAATATTTAAACTCATGCCCACCGAATGTAATATAAAATCTATTTTGCCTCCTAAAATCTCCATAGATTTACTAATCAGGTTGTTCATGTCTTCATCTTTACTCACATCACAAGGAATAATTTGAGCATTGTTGCAAACAGCTGCTAAGTTGTTTATCTCGCCCATGCGCATGGCAATGGGCGCGTTGGTTAATACAAAAGTAGCACCTTGTTCATGACATTTTAAGGCAACTTGCCATGCAATACTTTTATCATTTAATGCTCCGAAAATAATTCCCTTTTTTCCTTTTAATAAGTTATTCATATCTATTACAATGTGATTTTAAATTGCAAGTTTAACTTTTTTTAGACATTCTATGCGTTTATTTCTAGATTAAATTATGTCTAAATTTATCTATTTTGCAAGTCAACTCATTATGAAGAATTTATTCTTAACATTTGCATTGATGGCTGTTTGCCTGTTTTCACTTGCATTTCCAGCCAAAGAAGCTAGTATAAATGTGCTTTCTTATGATATTTCGCTAACCGTAAATCCAAGCACTAAACTAATTTCCGGTGCTAACAATATTAGCTTCTTAGTTTTAAAACCTGGCGATATTTGCGTTTTCAAGTTGGCTCCAAACCTTAAACTCATAAGCATTGACAATAATATTTCTTTCCAAAGAATTCAGGAACGTATCCTTGTTAATCTCCCTCAAAATGTTTCTAAAGGTGACACCTTAAGCTTTAAGTTTGTTTATGAAGGCACGCCACAAGTAGCAAAAAATGCACCTTGGGATGGCGGATTTGTTTGGCAACAAGACAGTTCTGGTAATCCTTGGGTTGGTATGGCTTGTGAAGGCATTGGTGCACATAGCTGGCTCCCCTGCAAAGACACCTGGGATGATGAACCCTCTAGTGTAACTTTAAGGTTGACAGTGCCTAAAGGTTTAATCGGGGTGAGTAATGGGCGATTGGTTCAAACCGAACAAAAAGAAAATACAAGTACTTTTACCTGGCAAACCAACAACCCTATAAACCATTATAACATAGCCATAAATGTTGGGAAATATGCACTTATCAAGGATTTTTATATCAACGAAAAAGGGGATACACTATCCCTTGATTTTTATGTTTTAAAGGATAATTATAGTAAAGCCAAAACACATTTTCAACAGTCGAAGCGCATGCTAAAGGCCTTTGAACATTTCTTTGGAAAGTATCCATTTTACGAAGATGGTTACAAATTGGTTGAAACGCCTTATTGGGGAATGGAGCATCAAAGTTGTGTGGCTTATGGAAACAATTATGAGAACAATAGCTTTGGTTTCGACTTTATCATCATACACGAAAGCGGCCATGAATGGTTTGCCAATAGTATAACAGCACAAGACAAGGCAGATATGTGGCTACATGAGAGCTTTACAACGTATAGCGAGTCACTATTTGTGGAATATTATTTTGGAAAATCACGCGCCATTCAATATCTGCTAAATCAAAAGGCAAAAATTAAAAATGAATTACCAATGATTGGCAAATATGGCACCCACCATCAGTTTACCGACAATGATATTTATTATAAAGGGGCTTGGATGCTTCATACTTTGCGAGGGATGATAGATAATGATACGCTTTGGTTTAATACTTTACGTGACCTAAATAAGAAGTACTATCATCAAATAATCACAACCAAGGAGGTAGAGCAGTTTTTAAGCGAGCGAACTCGTATGAAATTGGCCCCATTTTTTGAGCAATACTTGCGCACATCTAACTTGCCAGTTTTAGAATATTACATAACCAAGAAAAATGAATTAAACGAGTTACATTACCGTTTACAATCCTCGGTAAAGGGTTTAGAAATGCCAATATTGGTAACCCTTGCCAAAGATAAATTTGATTTTATCACAGCAGGTGACAATTGGAAAATCATTGATTTACCTTATGAAGATGTTTCTAATTTTAGAGCAGAGGAGAGCAAATTCTTGGTTCAAACCAAACTGATAAGCCCTAAAAAATAAGTTTATCTCTGGTTTGTCCGTAGCTTACATCAATAACTGCTGGCTCTAAGAAAAAGTCATGTGGGAAGCCTAATTCGATTGAAGACACCTCATTGAGTTTTTGAATCCATTTTTCAGGAATAATAACTTCAACACCAGCCAAGGCTTCTTCTATTTGTGCAGCTTTTGTAGCACCAATAATTGGAATTACTTGTTGATTGCGTTGTCTTGTCCATTGAATAGCAACTTGAGAAGGTGCACAACCCATTTCATTGGCAGCATCTACAACAGTTTGTGCAATGACGGTATTTCTTTCATTGAGTCTTTTAGAAGCATCTGGAAGCCTTCCTTTTTCGCCACGTAAATACTTGCCAGTTAAAGCGCCACCAGCCAAAGGTGCCCAAGGAGTAACCGATAAATTTAGGGCTTTTGCCATAGGTAAAAGGTCTCTTTCAGCAGTTCTGTTGATTAGGCTGTATTCCACTTGAAGTCCGGCAAACTTATGCCAGCCGCGCAGTTCTGCAATAGTATTGGCTTGTGCCACACGCCAAGCGGGTGTATCGCTAATCCCAATATAATTTACCATACCACGGTGAATAAGGTCGTTTAAACCCATTAAAATTTCATCTGGAGAAGTAGTAAAGTCCCAGATATGAAGCCAAAGTAAATCTATGTAATCTGTTTGAAGGCGTTTTAAACTTTCATGCACAGAGCGCATCATGTTTTTGCGATGATTGCCGCTAAAATTTGGGTCGCCATTGCGGTCTTTTAAACCATATTTGGTAGCCACTACAAAGTGGTCTCGGTCTGAACCAACAAATTTTCCAACAAATTTTTCGGAAGTGCCTGATGTGTAAATATTGGCAGTGTCTATGAAGTTACCTCCAGCGTTGGCAAAGGTTTCAAAAACTGCTTTTGAGTTTTCTTCAGTAGCGCCCCAGCCATTTTCTGTGCCAAATCCCATGGTGCCCAAACATAGTTCTGAAACACGTAAACCTGTGTTTCCAAATAAATGATACTTCATGGTACAATGATAATGAATTAACAGGAAAGGAAATTGGCTTATTGTGTTAAGTATTATACAAATGTCATTGTATTTTCTCCCTACCTTTGGTTTTGATGCAAGTACTCACCAATACCCAAATTGCTGCTTGGGATAAATATACCATTTCTCAAGAGCCAATTGCTGATATAGATTTAATGGAAAGGGCTTCGCTAACTTTTGTTGAGGCCTTTGTGGCCCTCATTCAACAGCAAGATTTTTTGAGTCCTAGCATTTCTATTTATTGCGGCCAAGGCAACAATGGGGGAGATGGTCTTGCCATTGCGCGCTTGTTATTTGAAAAGGGTTATGAGGCTCGCGTTATAATATTAGCGATCAAACCAAAGGGTACCGAATCTTTCGAAATAAATCTAGATAGGGTCAAACAACTTAATATTTCTATTAATTACCTAAAAGCGTCAAACGATTTAGAAAGTTTAACATCTTCTGATATCATCATCGATGCAATGATAGGCATAGGAATAGATAAGCATTTGCAAGGCTTACCTTTTGAGGTGGTGCAATTTCTTAACCAACAGGTAGCATTTAAAGTGGCAGTTGATTTGCCTACCCCAAATTTGCTGGTGCATTATACCTTTACGTTTCAAGTGTTAAAAAAGAGTTTTCTATTTCAAGAAACTGGAGCAAATGCTGGCAAAATAAAGGTGTTGCCCATTGGTTTGCATCTAACATATTTAACTACTTTGCCTTGTGGAAATAGTTTTTTCAATAGTTTTTCTGCTAACAACTTTCCAATCAATAGCCAATTTAACATGAAATGGGAAAAGGGACATGCCTTATTAGTGGGCGGTTCGTATGGAATGATTGGTGCTATTATTCTTTCAAGCAAGGCCGCTCTCAGTGCGTTTTGCGGCATGGTGAGTGTATATGTTCCAAAACACGCCAATTCAATTGTTCAAACAGCCTTTCCGGAGGCTTTGGTTCAAACCGACACAGAAGAAAATTTTATAAGTACTATTCCTATTCCTGAAAACTGCAATGCTATTGGCATTGGACCAGGTTTAGGTAGGGCGGAAGAAACGCAAAATGCTTTAATTGATTTTTTAAAACGTTGCGAAAAACCTTTGGTAATTGATGCAGATGCCTTGAATCTATTAGCTAATATTTTTAGGTTTGAACCAAACTTTATTCTGCCTAAATCTTGCATTCTAACACCTCATGCTAAAGAGTTTGACAGGTTATTTGGAAAATCTGAAAACTCCGAAGCACGTTTACAGAAGCAAAGAGATTTCAGTAAAAAATTAGAAGTGATTATAGTTTTAAAAGGTGCTAATACCTCCATTACAGATACCGAAGGAAATTGTTGGTTCAACACAAATGGGCATCCTTTACTTGCTACTGCCGGCAGTGGTGATGTGCTAACAGGTATTATAACTTCTTTGCTTGCAAAAGGAGAAACACCCATAATGGCAGCTAGGAAAGGTGTTTATATACATGCGCAAGCCGCGCAGCAGTTGGCTTTAAAAGGTTATAAACAAATTTTGGCTAGTCATCTAATTAATGAGCTGCCAATGCTTGAGCGGATTCACTAATGTATCCGTTTTCTTCCTTTAGCATTTCAAAAGGTTCATTGGCTAAAATTAGACAACCATCTAAATCTGCATAATCAACACCAGCGCATAAGTTCCATGCGCTATGAATGCCTAAAGTAGTTTCTACCATGCATCCCACCATGGTTTTCATTTTTCGGCGGCGGGCTTCATGCAAAATTCTTAAACCATTTAAGTAGCCTCCAGCTTTCATCAACTTCATGTTTATTCCGTGAAATTGTTTTTCTAAAGCGCTCATATCGGGTTGATTCAACACACTTTCGTCTGCCATTAGCGGAAAAGGAGTGTGCTTTTTTAAATAGATATATTCTTCCTTTAAATGCGCAGGCATGGGTTGTTCCACAAATAAAATAGGATGCTTCTGAAGTTTTGGTAGAAACTGAATAAGTGCTTCAACATCTTTCCAAGCTTCATTGGCATCTATCATCATAGGTTTGTTGGTTAGCTTACTTAAAACATCCAAAACCTCAATGGCGCGTTCATCTATTATCTTTACTTTGATGTGCTGAAATCTTCCCAAATCATAAGCCTCATAAAATTTTACGACCTCTTCAGCCTCCATTATTGGCAAAGTATAGCAAGTTGCCACTTGGCCTGGTTTTTCAACACCAAGAAACTCATGAATGCTTATTTCATTTGCCTTGCAATACCAATGAATAAAGGCCGATTCGATACCAAAACGCAAAGCATTTGGTAATTGATGTAAGTCCAAAAACTGCATCAAATCCTTTACTTCTTCTATTGGTTTATAGATGGATGCCTTAAAAGTTTCAAAAGCATTATTAATAATAGCAGGATTTTCATTGTATCTAACATTTGGAGCTACTTCTCCCATGCCAACAATTCCATTGTGCTCGAACTCTATGATAAAGTTCTCTTTAAATTCGCTGGCATTTCTAGATATCTTCCAGATATATTTTAATTCCAGGCGTAGTTGTTTGATGCGCCATTCCACTTGTGCAATTTAAAAACTAGTTTTGAATTATTGGTACTTTTTAGAAAAATAGTACAAATCTGTTACAGTCTAGTTCCTTTTTATTCTGTCAATACTCACTTCTCTTGGGATTGTCAAATTATTTTCGATGTGGTTAAAAAGGGTTTTCGCCAGCCATGGTCCGCGCACCACACCCTTTGTTCCTAAGCCATTTAAAACATACGTCCGCTCAAATTCTTTTATTTTCCCAATCACTGGATTTCTATCTTTTGTGGTTGGTCTAATGCCTGCCTCTTGGGTCAAAACGTAAAAAGGCAAATGAATTAAAGCTTTAATTTTTTCCAACATTTCTTGTTTCCCAAGTTCATTAGGGATTTCATTTACTTCGTCCCATTCATAGGTTGCGCCAGCCCTAAACTGATTTTCGCCAATTGGAACCAAGTAAATTCCTTTTTTTACAATTCTATCCTCGGCTAACCCTTCACAATGGATGGTGAGCACTTGTCCTTTGCATAGCTTAAATGGCAAAGCATCTTTCAAGTAAGGATTTTCTAAGGCCCCAATTCCTTCAGCAAATACTACCGTTGAATATAATTGGTTTTGGTAATTCCAGCCGTTTTCGGTTTGAACCAAAAGTGAATAATCAAAGGTCTTGTTTTCGAAGCTGTGCCTGTTTGTTAGATATTCGGTGTAAGTTTTAATAAATAATTTTGTATTGAGCCAACCTCCTTTAAGCATCTCAAAACTGCCATAGGGTGCAATAATATTTTCAGAGCCATTTCTAATTTCAGAAAGGTGTTCATTTAAAGTTTCATTTTTATTTCTGCACGCATAATCATTGGCATCTTTTACACTGCCAAAAGCTACTTCAACAGGCATTAGATGTAGGAATTTTGAACCTAACTTTTGCTCTAAAGCTTTTGCAGTATCCACGAGTGTTTCAATCATTTCTGGCGCTTTCCAAGCCAATTTACTTAACTGCCCACCCAAAGGTCCAAACATGCCAGCAGCAATTTTGCTTGCCGTATTTTCTTTGGCAGCATCTATAATGACAAAGGTTTTGCCGGCCTCTTCTAAGTAATGCGCAAAAAATAAACCAGCCAATCCGCCCCCAACAATTAAATAATCTTTCTGCATATTTATTTTTTAATGGCTCTAAGCATATGTCTTTTAAAGGGTGGTCCGGCTAATTTTTCAACTTCAAAACCTGCTTGCAATAGATTCCTTCTTACATCGCCTTTTGAGGAATAAGTAACCAAGACACTTTCCTTTCGCATGGCTGTAAACAACATTTCAAAAATAGCAGCACACCATAATTCTGGTTGTATATCGGGTGCAAATGCATCAAAATATACTAAATCAACTGAATTGCTTTCCAAAGAGAGCTTACCTAAATCGGCATTTTGTTTGAGTAGGCTAAAGTTTTCAGTTACAGCATGTTTTTGTTCCCATGGCAATTGGTGCATTTGTTCATAGTTATCTGAAATTTCCGTGGGTAAATCCATTGTGTAGTTAAGTTGTTGCACCAGTTCATAATCCAATGGAAAAGTTTCAACAGCATGATAATGTATGCGTTGGTTTAGCTTTTGATGATGCAAACTTAACAAAGCATTAAGACCTGTTCCAAAGCCCATTTCGAAGATGCTTATTTCTTTTTTCTCAGATATTAATTCATGCCTTAACCCTTTCTCGATAAAAACATGCATACTTTCCGCAATTGCGCCATGCCTAGAGTGGTAGGTTTCATTTAAACTTGGGTTCAACAAGGTTTTGGAACCATCTGTATTGCTATAAATTTCTAACATCTACCAATATTGGGTTTAAAACAAATTCATTAAAAATGTTATTAATACTATTTGTAAGGCACAAAAATAATTGAATATTGCCAATATGCGCGGTCACCTTTTTTCAAAATTTATTCCTCGCCCAGATGGCGGAGATGATTTTCAGCGATTATTAGATTTGTTTTTGCAATTAATGCAATATACCAATGGGGATGTAGCAGAGGCATTGGATTGGATGAACCAACTAGACAATCAGCACAAACTTACCACTGATGCTTATGGTATGGGTAATTTTATTCAGGACCTTAAAGACAAGGGTTACATGCAAGAAAATCCTGCTGATGGGAGTTTAGAACCTACTTCAAAAACTAATCAAACCATTCGCAAACAAAGTTTAGAAGAAGTATTTGGCAAAATAAAAAAAGGCAACAAAGGCAATCATCGCAGTAATAAAACGGGGCAAGGAGATGAAAGCAATAGTGATTCTCGTAAATTTTCATTTGGCGATTCAATAGACCAAATAAATATCACAGCCAGTTTGCACAATGCTCAAGTAAACCATGGAATTGAAAACTTTAGATTAACAGAGGAAGACCTAGAAATTCAGGAGAAGGATTTCAAAGCACAAACCTCAACTGTACTGATGATTGACATTAGCCATAGTATGATTTTGTATGGTGAAGACCGCATAACGCCTGCCAAAAAGGTTGCAATGGCTTTGGCAGAACTCATCAAAACACGCTACCCAAAGGATACTTTAGATATATTGGTTTTTGGCAATGATGCTTGGCCAATAGAGGTAAAAGATTTGCCTTATTTGCAGGTTGGCCCTTACCACACAAACACCTATGCAGGTCTGGAATTGGCCTTAGAGATGTTGCGTAAAAGAAAAAATGCCAACAAGCAAATCTTTATGATTACAGATGGTAAGCCAACTTGTTTAAAAGAAGGCAATGGCTACTACCAAAACAGCTTTGGTTTAGATAGAAAGGTAATCAACAAAACCTTGACGATGGCGGCGCAAGCGCGCCGCCTTAATATTCCTATCACTACGTTTATGATTGCTAGCGACCCATATCTTCAACAGTTCGTGCAAGAGTTTACCCGCATTAATAATGGTAAAGCCTATTACAGTTCACTCAAAGGATTAGGCGAATTTATCTTTGAAGATTTTGAAAAAAATAGACGCAAAAATGTGCGGTAGAAACGCACAATTGTGCGTTTCTATGTGCGGTGACGCATCATTGTTGTAGGGACGCACAATTGTGCGTCCCTACAACAATGATGCGTCACAAAAATGGAATTCAATGCAAATGAATAACGACACATTACAATTCGGTTTTATTTAATGTGTCGATTAACCAATTTTTCGGATTGTTTTTAATATATCGCCGTATTGCGTTCAGACCTCTTTCGTCTCGAACAATGCTGTCGTGATACCTCGGTTGCCATTCAAATTCGATATTGTTTTGGTTTGCAAAACGCTTTGTTGTTGATTTAAATCCTCTTATTACTGCACCTAAATTTTGCGATTGAACGCCAAATTTTTAGGTGTCCAATCTGTTTTATCTGGCCGATTAAACGATAATATACCATGAATATGATTGGGCATTACCACAAATTCATCGGTTTCCACAAATGGGTAATGTTTTGGGATTTCCTGCCAATATTGGTAGGCAATAATGCCAATGGTGGTCGGCCGCCATTGCAGAGACGCACAATTGTGCGTCTGTTCCTGCGTCGAAGACGCACAATTGTTTGGTATTTCGGTTGGAGACGCATAATTGTGCGTCTCTGCAAATATCCCGATTTCCCCAAAATAATTAATTCGATTTTTTGTGCAAATGGTTACAAAATATAATCCGTTTGAACCATAATCATAGCCAAGTAATCTGTTTGTAGGTATTCGGTACTTGTTTTGGAATTTTAATGTTTTCATGGTTAGGTTTTAGGTTAGGTTTTTGATTTGATTAAGTTATCATTCTTTCAATATTTTGCATAAATAGGTGCGAGCTTCGCTTTTTATTTCAAATAAATAAATGCCTGGTGACAAGCTGCTTAAGTCAATTGCCTCATCATTCACATATAATTGGCTGTAAACGGTTTGACCCAAAGTATTCATAACCGTAATGTTTACCCTTTCCAATTGTCCATTTTCTAAACTCAAATAACAAAAATCTTTAACAGGATTAGGGTAAACCAAAATGTTTTTTAATGTGTAATTCTCATTAAGTGAGACTGTATTTACCGCCAAAGCAATAGCTCTTGTGGCGGTAATTTTTCCAAATCCCCATAATGGACTTCCAGTTTCTCCTATCACACCAGTACGATTATCTTGCCTAGCAGTTGCTTTTAAAATTTCCATGACTTGTTTAGGTGTTAATGTTGGATTGGCTTCAAGCATTAGTGCTACCACACCAGCTGTTGCAGGCGATGCCATGGAGGTTCCAGAAAATGCTGCAAAATGATAAGTTCTACCCTTAAAGGTAGTATTGGCAACAGAAGTAAAGCTTTCTGTGGTAAATGAATTGATAGAGGAAATAACATTTGAACCCGGTGCTGAAACATCTGGCTTCATTCTTTCATCATAGGTTGGACCTTTAGACGAAAAGCTTGCTCTATTTCCCGGACTGAGGCTTCCATTGCTTAGCACCGTTTCAGAAACATGAGCGGCAACTGAAATAGCGCTGCTTGTACTAGCAGGTTCACCAATGCTATAGTTAGCATCAGATGGCCAAGAGGGGGAACCAAATGGTGTAAATGCAAGGCCCCAATTGCCAACCCCATTGCTAAGCTCTACCACATTCCAGTAATGCACAGTTCCACCACCAGCAGCGCCTGAAACCATTACGATGGATAAATTGGTATTGGTATTTTTAATACGCATACGTATATGCGGTCGGCCATTTAAAGGATGGGCTGTTTCTATATAAAAATTATAAAAAATACTGTCTGAACCAATCACTAATACTGAATCGATATAACCAATAGTTTTATTAGTTTCATAAACTTTTGAACTTCCAATTTTTACATTTGATGCATTATAAACCTCAAATCCTGTCCCAAAAGAGTTGCCAACTTCTCCCCACATACTGATGCTTTGCCCCCACATTTTTGGATGGGCTGCATAACTATAAAAATTAATTCTTGAACGCAAACTATCGCCTGGATGTGTATATTTTATATGGAAATTTACATTCCCATTATTGCCGCCAGAGGTAACAAAAACAACACCTTGTTTGCTCATTGCATCTATAGCTTGGCTAAGCAATGATTTGCCATCCATAGTTCCAATATAATACAAACCCCAACTCATATTGATGACTAATCTTTTTTTATCCTTATCCGCAATTTGCTTCATCCAAGTAAAGGCATCAATGGCTGCACCTGCATCTAATTGTATGGAATTAAACAAATACTCTGCCTCAAAAGCAACTCCTCTGTAACTTAGGCCAGCTCCGCTTCCTCCTGCAATCCCAGCAACATGACTGCCATGAGTAGCATAGCCATAGTAAGTTCCAGCAGTATCGGATTGCGCTGCTGCCAATTCTAAAGGAGTATCATAACTAGCTCCATAATCAAATCCTTGCGGTTTCTTGCCACTTAACTTAAAATGGTCCCAAGCAGCACGAATTCTTGTTTTACTTAGACTAGTATCCATAAACATAGGATGGGTATAATCAAAACCCCAGTCTGTAATGCCTATTAAAACATTTTTGCCTGTATAAGCTTTTGGGAGGTTTAAGCCTTTCCAAACGCTGTCTGCACGAACATCCGCAGTCATCTTCTGATTGTCTGCTTGTATACGTTGTGCTATCTCGAAATAAATCCCAGAAAGCTGCATAACCTTTGAAAGATTTTGCAAAGGAATCTTCACAGTGATTATATTTCCAATGGGTTTCCCGAAATAGAATTTATCTGAGAACTTGCGATAATCGAAGCTAGGTTCAAACCGAATTATGCCAGACAAACAATATCTGCCGTCTACCTTATAAATAGGTAAATGACTCAGTTTTTCTTGTAATAAAGCTTCTGTAACTAACTGCTCTTCGCAAAGTGAGATGGCCCTGTTTAGTTCAAATTTTGTCATTGCACTCATGGTTGGTTGTGCAAAAAGTTTGAAGCTTCCTAACAATAGTATGGCAATAAATAGATTTTTCATGCTTTAAATCAGACCGTTTCAGTGGCCATGCTACAATTATACTTTATTTTAAACTTAATTTGAGAAGTGATGTTTGAAGAGATAAGAAGAATATAATGAAACCAACAATCAATACACTTGGCGAACTCAAATTAGCAAATTACCAAAGCAAATCTGTTAAACACGAAATGCGTGATAATTTGATTGACTTTTTAAAGGCAAAACAAAACCCATTTCCGGGCATACAAGGGTATGAAGAAACTGTAATTCCGCAGCTTCAAACGGCTTTGCTTTCTGAACATAATATTATTTTTTTAGGATTAAGAGGTCAGGCAAAAACTAGAATGGCTAGGCTTATGCTTAACCTATTAGATGAATATATGCCAATTGTTGCTGGTAGTGAAATAAATGATGACCCACTTCAGCCCTTGAGTAAGTTTGCCATTGATTTAATTGCAGAAAAAGGAGATGAAACGGTTATCGAATGGATCCACCGCAGCGAGCGATATACAGAAAAATTAGCCACACCAGATGTTTCAGTGGCAGATTTAATAGGTGATGTTGATCCAATTAAAGCAGCAACCTTAAAGCTGCCTTATAATGATGAAAGGGTAATACATTTTGGGTTGATCCCAAGAAGTCATAGGTGTATATTTGTTATCAATGAGTTGCCAGATTTACAGGCTAGAATTCAGGTTTCTTTGTTTAATATTTTGCAGGAGGGAGATTTGCAAATACGTGGATTTAAGTTGAGATTTCCTTTGGATGTGCAGTTTGTATTTACGGCAAATCCAGAAGATTATACCAACCGTGGAAGCATTGTAACTCCTTTAAAAGACCGTATAGATAGCCAAATTTTAACCCACTACCCAAGAACAATCGAGTTAGCAAAATCAATTACAACGCAAGAAGCACATGTAAAAGTTGAACAGCAAAAGGCCATTACAGTAAGTAATCTGTTGCTCGACTTAATTGAGCAAATTGCGATGGAAGCTAGGGCAAGTGATTTAGTTGACCAAAAAAGTGGGGTATCTGCTCGTTTAACAATAAGTGCACTAGAAAATTTGTATAGTGCCGCAGAAAGAAGGATGCTATTGATTGGCGCAGATAAAACAGAAGCCCGCATTGCCGATTTATTTAGCGTTTTGCCTAGCATTACTGGAAAAGTTGAATTGGTTTATGAAGGAGAACTTGAAGGTGCTGTAAATGTTGCTCAGATGCTCATTGGCAAGGCCATTAGAACTATGTTTGCTAGTAAATTTGCAAATCCAGAAAAAGCAAAAAAATCAAAACAAGGAAATCCTTATGCAACTATTTTAAATTGGTTCAACGATGGTTATAATGTTGAATTGTTAACCCAACTTGATGATTTAGCTTACCAAAAGGCACTCTTAACAGTTGAAGGATTAGGCGAATTAATAAAAGAAAAATATCCAAAAGAACCTGAATCAGAAAAGGTTTTGTTAATGGAATTGGTATTACATGGCTTAGCAGAATACAGTCAACTTAGCCGACATAATCTTTCTAAAGGAATTGCCTTCAAAGATTTAATGTCGGCTATGTTTAACAAAGATGTGGAGTAAGTTTGCTTAGGTATTTGAATGCAAACCAACCAAATTTCCTTCGGTGTCTATGAAAAATGCCATGAAGCCATTTTCCTCGCCAATGTTTGTTTTTGCAAGTGTAATCTGACCACCAGCAGCCTCAATTCTGTCTAATACTAATTGTAAATCGGGGTTTGCATTTAGGTAAATTACAGAACCTTCTGTGCTTGGTTTGTGACTAGAACTTTTCACTAAAGCACCGCTAGATTTTGGAGGCTGACAAGGAAACATCAACATTTCCATTCCCATCATTTCAACGAGTTGCATTTCAATTTCAAAAATGGTTTCATAAAAGGCTTTTGCTCTTGCAACATCTTCCATTGGAATTTCGAACCAATTTAATGCATTGGTTTCTGCGCTTAATTTTTGCATAGGTTTTTAGTTTTAAAGGTTTAATAAAATTTATGAATAAAATTTAATTTTTAATCATAACTTATTTGTTAATTGAGTATTATTAAATTATTCGGTTTGAACCAAATCTAATATTGTCATTAGGTTTTTTAGGTTCAATGTTTATATTTAACCCTGAAAATTATGAAAACTAAAGAAGAGATTGTGAAGGATTGGTTGCCAAGATATACCGGTAGGCCATTGGATGGATTTGGAGAATATATTCTACTTACTAATTTTATTCAGTATGTTGAACTTTTTGCAAATAAATATCAAGTAGAAGTAATGGGTAAAGATAAGCCCATGCAAACTGCAACTGCTGAAAACATCACCATTATTAACTTTGGAATGGGTAGCGCAATGGCAGCTACCTGCATGGATTTACTAAGCGCAGTTAAACCCAAAGCTGCATTATTTTTAGGTAAATGTGGTGGTTTGAAGAAAGTTACCAAGGTGGGCGATTTTATTTTACCAATTGCTGCAATCCGTGGCGAAGGCACAAGTAAGGATTATATCATGGAAGAAATCCCTGCTTTACCTTCATTTCGACTTCAAAAGGCGGTTTCTGCAGCCATTGTAAAACACGATTTAGATTATTGGACAGGAACTGTTTATACTACCAATAGAAGGGTTTGGGAACATGATGAAAACTTCAAGGATTACCTCAGGAAAACCCGTGCCATGGCAATTGATATGGAAACCGCTACCATTTTTATTGTTGGGTTCATCAATGAAATTCCAAAAGGAGCCTTGCTTTTGGTAAGCGATAATCCAATGGTCCCAGAAGGGGTTAAAACATCTAAAAGTGATTCAAATGTTTCTGCTAATTACGTAAAAAAGCATTTAGAAATAGGTATAGATTCACTCATTGAATTAAGAGATAGCGGTGAGTCAGTAAAGCATTTGAGGTTCGAGTAATCATCGATATTATTTACTCATTTATCGACAATTGCTTTATAGGCCATTTCAAAACCTATCTTTGTGGCCAATGGCAAAAAGTAGTTTTAACAGCAATGGCAACCTTAAACAGGAGCCAGAAAAAGCAAAGATTAATAAAGAAAATATAGGAGAGGCTTTGGCATTGTTTGCCTATTTAAAGCCTTTTAGAGGAAAGTTTATACTTAGTTTGGTGTTTATTGCTTTATCAGCACTTAGCACCATGGTTTTCCCATTTCTGCTTGGGAAGATGATTGATGCGGCGGCGCCTGGCGCCGCCGCATCCGTGCCTCAAACACAAATGAATCCTAGTATGCTCGGTCTCGACCTTAAAACAGTGCAATGGAGCCTCAATACCATACTGCTGCTTATCTTTCTGCAACTCTCGGTTCAAACCATATTTTCTTTTATGCGAATCTACCTGCTTACTGAGGTAGGAGAGAAATCTTTGGCAAATATTCGTACCGACCTTTATGGCAAATTGCTCTCTATGCCAATGAGTTTTTACAGCGAACAAAGGGTAGGGGAGCTTAGCAATAGATTAAGTGCCGATTTATCCCAAATTCAGGATGCCATCTCCTTTACTTTGGCCGAGTTTCTTAGAGGAATTTTTACCCTTATTATTGGGCTAAGCTTCATCTTTTGGATCAATACTAAACTTGCATTTGTAATGCTTTCGGTGGTACCATTGATTGCAGTGGTTGCGGTAGTTTTTGGCATGCGCATACGTAAAATGTCTCGTAAAGCCCAAGATCAATTGGCAGAAAGTGGAACAATCGTGCAAGAAACTTTTCAAGGCATTTCTATAGTTAAAGCATTTACAAGCGAATCCTACGAAATGGGTAGATACCGAAAAAGTATTTTTGGGGTAGTAGAAACAGCAATTACAAACGCCAGATACAGAGGCGCATTTGTTAGCTTTATGATTTTTTCTGTCTTCGGTTCAATTGCATTTGTGATGTGGTATGGCGCTGGCCTCATCAAAATTGGTGAAATGAGCGCTGGCGATTTAACTATGTTTGTGATTTTTTCTGCCTTTGTAGGAGGAACTTTTGCAGGCTTTGCAGACATGTTTTCGCAATTGCAGAAAACCCTTGGCGCTACCCAACGTGTAAGAGAATTGCTTAGAAGCGAAGGTGAAGCCGTTGAAATTCGGCAATTGTCTGACAAAATTTTAAAACCAATCAAAGGAAGCGTTCGTTTTGAAAATGTTGCCTTCTCATATCCTAGTAGACCAGATGTTGAGGTGCTTAAGAATATAAATCTAACTGCGGGTATGGGGGAACAAATTGCATTGGTTGGTCCTAGCGGTGCTGGCAAAAGTACTTTAGCCTCCCTGTTGTTAAATTTTTATCAGCCAGTTTCTGGTACTATTTTATATGATAATATTGATAGTAAAACTTTTGAATTAACCGACTTAAGGAAGCAAATCGCTTTTGTGCCCCAAGATGTTGTATTGTTTGGAGGAACCATTAAGGAAAATATTGCTTATGGTAAACCAAATGCAACACATGAAGAAATTGTAAAGGCTGCAATACAAGCCAATGCGGCTGGCTTTATTGAAAATTTCCCTGAAGGATATGAAACCATTGTTGGAGAACGCGGAATCAAACTAAGTGGTGGTCAAAGACAACGAGTTGCAATTGCAAGGGCAATTTTAAAAGACCCCGCAATTCTAATTTTAGATGAGGCTACAAGTTCTTTAGATAGTGAGAGCGAACAATTGGTTCAAGAAGCTTTAGAAAACTTAATGAAAGGAAGAACCAGTTTTGTTATTGCACATCGATTGTCTACAGTTAGAAATGCAAACAAAATTGTTGTTATCGACAAAGGAACCGTGCAAGAAATAGGGACACATGAGCAACTTATGCAGAAAGAAAAGGGCCTTTATAAAAAATTGGTCGATATGCAATTAGAGTGGAGTACCTTGCAAGTCTGATATTTACGTTTGTAAGTGCTAGAAAAGTTTTTTCAATTGCTATTTTCGGATAAATTTGCCGACGACTCATTTTAAACTAATCATACATGTCTGAATTTCAATTGGTGATGCCCAAAATGGGCGAAAGTATTGCAGAAGCAACCATTATACGCTGGACAAAAAACGAAGGCGACCAGATTGCAGTGGATGAAACTGTATTGGAAATAGCTACCGATAAGGTAGATTCTGAAGTGCCATCACCAAAAGCAGGTGTATTGGTTAAGAAATTATTTAAGGATGGTGATGTAGTTGCAGTTAACGCGCCAATTGCCATTATTGCTTTGGCTGGCTCTGCCACAACCACTGCTCCTGTTGCTGCTCCCGTAAGTGCACCAATGCCTGTTGTTGAAACTGCGGCTGTTGTTGAAGCTTCTATTCAAACCATTAAAGAAACTGTTTCTTCAGCAGGTGGAAATAGATTCTATTCTCCGCTTGTATTAAACATTGCCAAAACTGAAAACATTAGTATGGCAGAACTTGAAACCATACCTGGTACTGGTGCCGAAGGAAGAGTTACCAAAAGAGATATTCTTGAACATGTTCAGAACAGAGGTAATGCTCAACCTCTAACTGTTGCTGCTCCAGTTGCCCAACCCCAAACTGTTGCTGCTCCAGTTGCTCAACCCCAAACTGTTGCTGCTCCTGCACCAAAACCTGCAGTAAGCCTTGGCGGTGGTGATGAAATTATTGAAATGGACAGAATGCGTAAGCTTATTGCCGACCATATGGTGATGAGTAAACATACCAGTCCGCATGTAACTAGTTTTGTTGAGGCCGATGTTACCAATATGGTTCTTTGGAGAGATAAAGCAAAAAAAGTTTACGAAAAAAGAGAAGGGGAGAAGATTACATTCACTCCAATGTTTATTGAGTGTGTAGTAAAAGCAATTAAGGATTACCCAATGATAAACGTTTCTATTGATGGGTATAATATCATTAAAAAGAAAAGCATTAATGTTGGAATGGCTGCTGCTTTGCCAAGCGGAAACTTGATTGTACCTGTCATTAAAAATGCAGATATGATGAATTTGGTTGGCCTCACAAAAACAGTAAATGATTTAGCTAACCGAGCCAGGGCTAATAAGCTTTCTCCTGACGATATTCAAGGTGGAACATTTACTGTAACTAATGTTGGTGGTTTTGGCAATGTGATGGGAACTCCTATTATAAATCAACCACAGGTTGCAATTTTGGCAACAGGCAGTATTAAAAAGAAACCTGCAGTATTAGAAACGCCAATGGGTGATGTAATTGCCATTAGACATATGATGTTCTTGAGTTTAAGTTACGACCACCGCGTGGTGGATGGTTCCTTAGGTGGTTCTTTCCTTCGCAGGATTGCAGACTACATGGAACAGTGGGATGTTAACCGCGAAATCTAATAGTGTTTAAAAGTTATTGATAAACCAATCATGCGCCGTAGCAGTAATCTGCACGGCGCATTGTATTTTTGCCTCCCGTAAGTACTATTTACGGATAAATGACACCAAAATATATTTTTGTTACTGGCGGGGTAACATCCTCCCTAGGTAAAGGGATAATTGCAGCCTCTCTCGCCAAATTGCTTCAAGCTAGAGGTTATAAAGTGACCATCCAAAAACTAGATCCATACATTAATGTGGACCCTGGAACACTAAACCCTTATGAACATGGCGAATGTTATGTAACAGAAGATGGTGCAGAAACTGATTTGGACCTTGGACATTATGAGCGTTTTTTGAACCATCCAACCTCTCAGGCCAATAATGTTACCACTGGTAGAATATACCAACATGTCATTAACCGCGAGCGGGAAGGTGCTTTTCTTGGTAAAACAGTTCAGGTTATTCCACATATTACCGACGAAATAAAACGTAGAATAAAATTATTGGGTGAAACTGGAAATTACGAAATAGTAATTACAGAAATCGGCGGAACTGTTGGCGATATCGAATCTTTACCTTATATCGAATCTGTCCGTCAATTGCTTTGGGAGCTAAAAGATGAAGATGCTTTGGTAATACACCTTACTTTATTGCCTTACTTGAGTTCGAGCAATGAGCTTAAAACAAAGCCAACCCAACATAGTGTTAAGCTTTTATTGGAAAGCGGCGTTCAACCTGATATTTTGGTTTGCCGAACAGAACATGCCATTACCAAAGAAATGCGCAAGAAAATTGCCTTGTTTTGCAATGTAGATTCTAATTCAGTTATCGAAGCTTTGGATGTTCCTACTATTTACGATGTTCCTTTGATGATGCTCAAAGAAAAGTTAGATAAAACGGTACTATCAAAACTAAAACTATCTGCCAAAAATGAACCTGATTTAGAAAGCTGGAAAAACTTCTTAACGCGCCATAAGAATCCTAAAAATGAAATCAGAATTGGACTAATTGGTAAATACGTAGAATTGCCAGATGCTTATAAATCAATTATTGAGGCCTTCATTCATGCAGGTGCTAGCAACGAGGCTAGGGTGAGAGTGCAATACATCCATAGTGAATTAATTGCTGATGATAATGTGGCTCAAAAACTTGGAGATTTAGATGGAATTTTAGTTGCTCCAGGATTTGGTGACAGAGGAATTGAAGGGAAAATCACAGCCATTAAATACGCAAGAGAACATAATGTTCCGTTTTTTGGAATTTGTTTAGGAATGCAAATGGCTGTAATTGAATTTGCAAGAAATGTTATTGGTTGGAAAGACGCACATAGTACAGAGATGAATGCTAAAACTAAGCATCCAGTAATTGACATGATGTCTGACCAAAAGAACATCACGAAAAAAGGTGGAACCATGCGTTTAGGCTCTTATGTGTGCGAGTTAACCAAAAACAGTATTGCTTATAAAGCATACGATAAGTCGAAAGTAAACGAGCGCCACCGTCATCGTTATGAATTTAACCCAAAGTTTCAGGCCGAATTTGAAGCAAATGGCATGCACATTACTGGCATAAATCCAGAAACGAAATTAGCTGAGATAATTGAACTCAAAGATCATCCTTACTTTATTGGCGTGCAATTTCACCCAGAATATAAGAGTACTGTTTTAAATCCACACCCATTATTTGTTAGGTTTTTAAAAGCATCTGTGGCATTTAACCTAAGTTCAAAATAAGTTTCGGTTTGAACCTAGTGTTTGATGCAAAAAAAAGGCGGCCGAAGGCCGCCTTTTTAGGTCTTAAGCAAATGCTGTTTATTGTTCTGAAATTTTCTTGGCAATTTTTTCACCAATCTTTCTTCCCCATGTCTCCCCAACTTTCATAGATTCTTGCATGATTGGCCCCGTACTTTGAGCATATTTTTTTCCAACAGGTGTGTTGTAAAATTTGGTCATCTCCCTTAAATCAGCAATAGTTAAGTGTTTTTCGTAAACAGGCACCAATAACTCAGCTAAATCTTCAATAGAAGACTTTAACATTTCTTGTTCTGCCTCTTTCCAAAAATTAGCTGGAACATCCTTGTAGTTTTCTTTAAACATAGTCATCATTTGCTTGATAGCAGAAATATAAGCCTCATCTGTACCAGATGCTGTAAACATTTCTAATAAGGCTTTTTTGTACTCCTCTTTTGCTTG
>CAMDHZ010000014.1 GCA_945898275.1 Chitinophaga pinensis
GCTTGGGCTATGTTTTCGCCATCCATGGCAGCCGAAACAATTCCACCAGCATAGCCTGCTCCTTCTCCACATGGAAAAAACCCTTCAATCTCTGGGTGTTCAAAGGTTTCTTTGTTTCTTGGAATTCTGATGGGTGAGGAGGTTCTGGATTCTGTAGCTAATAAAATTGCTTCATTGGTTAAATATCCTTTCATTTTTTTACCAAAAGCAGATAATCCCCCTCTTAAAGCTTTACCCACAAAAGAAGGAAGAACCTCCATCAGGTTTACACTATGGGTGCCAGGCAAGTAGGAGCAATTTGGTAGTGTTGAGGAAACCTTTCCATTAATAAAATCGCTCATTCGTTGCGCAGGCGCCTTTAAGGTTTTATCACCAATTTCAAAACAACGTTGTTCTACATCCGATTGAAAGGCCAATCCGGCCAGATTACCTAATTTTGCAAATGGCTTAAAATCTTCTAGGGTAAGAGATACAACCATTCCGCTGTTTGCAAATGGGTTATTTCGTTTGCTTGGGCTCCAGCCATTCACAACAATCTCGCCTGGAGCTGTCATGGCCGGAGCTATAATTCCACCTGGGCACATACAAAAGCTAAATACGCCACGCCCATTAACCTGTTCAACCAAACTATAGCTTGAGGCCGGCAAAAATGGGTCTCTATGGGTTCCACATTTGTATTGAATTTGGTCTATTAACTCTTGCGGATGTTCTATCCTTACGCCAAGTGCAAAAGGTTTGGCCTCAATTAATATTTGTTTTTGAGCCAATAGTTGGAAGATATCTCTGGCAGAATGGCCTGTTGCGAGAATAATATTATCAAAATATAACGAATTATTGTTGGCAACCAATCCTTTTAAAGTGCTTCCTTGGAGAATAAAGTCGCTAACCCTAGCATTAAAATGTACTTCGCCGCCACATTTTTCAATGTTTAAGCGCATGGCTGTAATAATTTGAGGTAACTTATTGGTGCCAATATGTGGATGCGCTTCATACAAGATGGAAGTATCAGCGCCATGTGCCACTAAAATATTTAATATTCTTTTGATGTCGCCTCTTTTGCTAGAACGCGTATAGAGTTTCCCATCACTGTATGTGCCAGCACCTCCTTCGCCAAAGCAGTAATTACTATCTGGGTTTACAAGGTTATGTTTAGTAATGTCTGCTAAATCTCTCCTCCGCTCTCTTACGGCTTTTCCTCGTTCAAAAATTACAGGCTTCAACCCTAGTTCAATTAGTTTTATGGCAGCAAATAGGCCAGCAGGGCCTGCGCCAATTATAGCAACTTCTTTGGCATTGCTAACATTTTGCCATTTTATTTCAAAGTTGTTTTCTTCGGGTTTCTGGTTGATCCAAACTGTTACTTGAAGTTTATAATGAATAGGTTTTCGACGGGCATCAAGACTTTTGCGTTCTATTTTTATTCCAGATAGTTCCGATTGGTTCAAACCAAATTGTTTACAAATAAGGTTAGCCAATGTTTCGTTGCTAGCAGCTTGCTCTGGTGTTGCGTTTACTTCAAATAATTGTTGCATGAATCAGGTAGTTATCCTAAAGGGACAAAGATGTGCAAAAAAATAATCTCTACATTAAAATGCTTCACCTAAATTGCTGTAATTAATTTATAAACTTTATGAGAAAGCAAATTTTCACCCTCAACAGTATTTTGTTTGGTTTAGCAACTTTGTTATTATTAAGTGCTTGCGGCAATCAGATTTACAGCTACAGAAGCAAAGTAAAGGTTGATCAGCAAGAAATTATTGCCAAAACTGAAAAGAGAAATGTTTTTGAAATTGATAAAAAGGAAATGGCTGTAATGCCAGTTAATCCGATGCTTAAGCCTGAGCTTGCTTTGGTTCAACCCGAAAAAACTGCTAAGAATATGGTGCTAACCAAAGCAGAAAAGCATACACTAAAAATAACGCAGGCAATTACAGAATTAGTACCTGTAGCTTCTGGCCCAGCTGCATTGAAAAGTGCAAGTATTAACCAAGGTAAAGCTACTTTGAAAGATGTTAAAAAGGCAGCTTTAGGCGGAATTGACGGAAAACAATGGATGATTATAGGTTTGATAATTATGCTTATTGCAGTGGTTTTAGGATTTTTGACAGGGGTATCCTTCTTTTATGGAATTGGTGTATTGATTTTTATGGTTGGTTTGATTATTTTCTTAATTGAAAACCTCTCTTAATCGCTAAATGTTACCAAATTGCGTAGCAAATTTTCATAGAATAAAATAAGGACCTACATTTGAGCCATTAAAGAATCACAAATGGCTCAGTTAGCAATAGAAGAATTAAAACAACTATCATCTCAAATTAGAAGAGATGTCCTTAGAATGGTTCATGCTTGCAAAAGTGGACACCCAGGAGGTAGTTTAGGTTGTGCGGATTATTTTGCTGCGCTCTATTTTGGTGTTTTAAATCACAATACTGATTTTAAAATGAATGGTATTGGTGAGGATGTGTTTTTTCTTTCGAATGGGCATATTTCTCCTGTATTTTATAGTACATTGGCAAGAGCTGGCTATTTTCCTATAGCAGAACTTAGCACATTTAGAAGACTTAATTCCAGGTTGCAAGGTCATCCAACTACTCATGAACATTTGCCAGGTATTAGAATTGCATCTGGTTCACTTGGTCAAGGAGTTTCTGTGGCCTGCGGTGCGGCGTTATCTAAGAAGTTGAATGGAGACAAAGGGTTAGTTCAGGTTTTAATGGGAGATGGCGAAATACAGGAAGGCCAAAACTGGGAAGCCTTTATGTTTGCTGCTCACCAAAAAATTGATAACCTAATTGTGACCATCGATTTTAATGGTCAACAGATAGACGGGTCAACCCAAGCTGTCATGGGAATTGGCAATGACATTGAAGCAAAAATGCTGTCGTTTGGTTGGGAAGTACTTCACATGGATGGACATAATTTTGAAAGCATTCTTGCAACCATGAAACAAGCAAAGGCACTTTGCGGAAATGGAAAGCCTATTTTTATTATGATGAAAACAGAAATGGGCTATCCAGTTGATTTTATGATGGGCTCACACAAATGGCACGGAGTTGCACCTAATGATCAAGAGTTAGAAAAAGCGTTAGCACAATTGCCTGAGACACTAGGTGATTACTAAACTTCGTTTTGATAAAATGATAAAAAAACTAATAAAAGGCTTGTTTTTGTTTTTGGCAATGGTTGGGTTACAAACCATTGTAGGGGCTCAGTCGCATCCTATTAAAACTAGAATTTTATTTTTATTAGATGCCAGCGGCAGTATGTATGCAAAGCTCGAAAATGATTCGAGAATAAACGTTGCAAAAAGATTACTTTCAAGAACCATAGACAGCCTTTCATCGCAAAGCAACTTAGAAATTGCCTTACGGGTTTATGGGCACACTTCGCCACCCAATCAAAGAAATTGTAAGGATACAAGATTGGAAGTTCCGTTTAGGGCAAAAAACTTTGAAGAAGTAAAAAAGAAAATAAATGGTATTACGCCCAAAGGGACAACCTTAATTGCACATTCCTTGCTTCAGGCTTCTTATGATTTCCCCGCTGAGCCTTATACTAGAAATGTTATCATTTTAATTACAGATGGTATAGAAGAATGCCAAGGTGATCCTTGCGCGGTTTCTGAAGCATTGCAAAGTAAGGGTGTTATCCTAAAGCCTTTTATCATTGGGGTGGGTTCAACCGAAGATTTTAGAAAGGCCTTTGAATGTGTGGGACGCTACTATGATGCGAACACCGAAAAAGGTTTCGAGGATGCCTTGAAAATTGTGGTTTCTCAAGCGCTTAACAATACTACTGCCCAGGTTAATTTGTTAGACATTATGAGTAAGCCAACTGAAACAAATGTAAACATGAGTTTCTATGATATGAATTCTGGGCAGTTACTTTATAATTATATGCATACCATTAATGAGCGTGGCGTACCAGATACCATTCAACTAGATCCTGTATTTAGATATAGAATGGTGGTTCATACCATACCGCCAGTGGTTAAAGAAAATATAGATGTTTCTCCAGGAAAGCATACAATTATTGGTGTTAGTGCACCCCAAGGCGAAATGCAAGTAAAGGTGGAAGGACTTACAAATTATAATAATTTGCAGTTTATCGTTAGAAAACACAATAGCTCGCAAACTTTACATGTGCAGGATGCTGCGCATAAAGAAAAATACCTTGTTGGCAAATATGACATAGAAGTTTTGTGTTTGCCAAGAATGATTTCTAGAGAGGTAACTGTGGATCAAAGTCACACCACCACACTACAATTGCCACAACCCGGCAAATTGATTGTAAACTGCCAACTGCAGGACTACTATGCAGATGTTTACCAAATGGTGAGAAATGAATTGACGTGGGTTTGCAAATTGCCAGTTGAAAAACGAAATCATCTGTTGATTATTCAACCTGGTGATTATAAAATTATTTACAGAGCAAAAGGTAGCTCTAGAAGCAGCAATACTTTTGAACGCTCATTTAAAGTGAACAGTGGACAATCAACAAATATTTTATTGAATTAATACAAATTGAGTTAGGGATGAAAAAGTTTGAAATACAAAATGTAAAGGATACGAGAAGTGGATTTGGAGCAGGACTTTCGATATTGGGAAAGGAAAACCCTAAGGTTGTGGCTTTATGCGCCGACCTGACAGGCTCGCTTAAAATGGATGCTTTTCAAAAGGCGCATCCTGAACGCTTTTTTCAAGCAGGAATTGCTGAAGCCAATATGATGGGCGTTGCAGCCGGTTTAACCATAGGAGGCTGGATTCCATTTACAGGAACCTTCGCAAACTTTAGCACAGGCAGGGTATATGATCAAATTAGACAATCTATAGCTTACAGTCATAAGAATGTTAAGATTTGTGCTTCTCATGCAGGGTTAACTTTGGGAGAAGATGGTGCTACACATCAAATCTTAGAAGACATTGGTTTGATGAAAATGCTTCCAGGAATGACAGTCATTAATCCTTGTGATTATAACCAAACCTTGGCTGCAACCATTGCTATTGCAAACCATGAAGGTCCAGTATATTTGAGATTTGGTCGCCCAGCAGTACCAAATTTTACAGAAGAAAATCAAACATTTGAAATTGGTAAAGCGCTCTTGTTAAATGAAGGTAAGGATGTAAGTATTTTTGCTACAGGTCATTTGGTTTGGAAGGCTATTCAAGCCGGAGAAAAGCTTGCTGAAATGGGAATAGATGCAGAAATAATAAATATACATACCATCAAGCCTCTTGATGAAGAAGCAATTTTGAAATCAGTTGCAAAGACTCGTTGTGTGGTAAGTGCTGAAGAGCATCAAATGAATGGTGGATTAGGTGATAGCATCGCCCAATTATTGGCTAGAAAAATGCCTACGCCAATGGAAATGGTTGCTGTAAATGATAGTTTTGGGGAAAGTGGAACACCAGATGATTTAATGAAAAAATATGGCTTAGAAGCCGAGAACATAGTGGCTGCTGTTCAGGCTGTTTTAAGTAGAAAATAAATGAATAAACGATTAAGGAATATACTCGTGGGTTTTGGAATTGTAATTGTCATGTTACAATTTGTTCAACCTACACGTAACCTTGGATTTGTAGAAGGAAAAGAGGACATCAGTAAAACTGTAGATGTTCCTTTGGAAGTTAAGTCGATTTTGCAGAAAAGCTGCAACGATTGCCATAGTAATGCAACAGTTTACCCTTGGTATACCAATATTCAACCTTTGGGCTTATGGATTCAACACCATGTAGATGAAGGAAAGCAGGAGCTTAATTTTTCAACATTCAATTTATATTCACCTAAGAAAAAGGCCCATAAAATGGAAGAGTTAATTGAGATGGTTGAAACCAATGAAATGCCTTTAAACTCATATACTTGGATTCACAAGGAAGCAGTTTTAAATGAAGGAGACAAAGCTGTATTGTTACAATGGGCTAAAGCCACTTTTACTAGCCTTAAAGCTGCTCAGTAAGCAGTAATTTTAATTTTAGAACGCCTGCAACTGTTATGGCATCTTGATAATGTCCTTCCATCACTTTCTGATATAATTCCTCAAAAGGAATTTTCTTAATTTGTAATTCTTCGGTTTCTTCAGGCTCAGATTTTGTGTAGCTTAGTTCTCTAGCTACAAAAATTATAGCATGCTCATCTGTAGCTGAGTTGCTTAAATCCATTTCTAGAATTTTCTCCCAATGCGCTGCTTCAATACCACATTCTTCGAGTAATTCCCTTTTTGCTGAAATAAGCGGGTCAATACCAAGTATTCCGCCACCTTCAGGTATTTCCCAACTGTACTTTTTTAATGGGTATCGATATTGACCAACTACCCAAGTGTTATTTTGTTCATCTAGGGCAATAATGCCAATCGCTAAGTTTTTAAAGTGAATTAGTCCATAAATACCTTCAGTTCCGCCTGGGGTAATCACCTCTTGGTGATGTACTCGAATCCAATTGTTTTCGTAAGCAATTTTATCGCTTTTTTGTTGCCATGGGTTTTTGTTTTCGTCAATTGGTTTCATACTACAAATAAAATTATTTTTAGTTTGCCTTATGTTATCAAAAAAAAATAATTCAAAACCTCCTTAAATTGATATTTTTGATTAGAATGAAAAAGGTAAGTCTTCGAAGTAAACTGTTTTTTTTAAGCCTCATCTTTTTGATGTTGTTTAATTTTCCTTTGCTGCAAATAGTTAACATTAAAGTCTTTGTTTTTGGAATACCCTTGCTTTTCCTTTATTTATTCATTTTGTGGTTCCTAATGCTACTTATCATGTACTTTTTATTTCTAAAGAAACATGATCAATAGTTGGCTACTTATTTGTATTTCATTAGGCTATTGGTTGCTATTATTTGCCATTGCTTGGGGGGCAGAACGATATAAGCTAAAAGGCCGAAGTCTCAGTAACAGTCCATATGTTTATTCACTTTCTTTGGCAGTTTATTGCACAGCATGGACATTTTATGGAAGCATAGGAAAAGTAAAAGATGGAGGCATTGATTTTCTGGCGGTTTATATTGGTCCAACCCTTATGGCGGTTCCTACTTGGTTTATATTAAAGAAAATCATACGTATTTGTAAGGCACAGCAAATTAGTACCCTTGCAGATTTTATCTCTTCTCGTTATGGTAAAAACCTAAGCTTAGCTGCTTTGGTAACTGTGTTTTTATTTTTTGGCATAATTCCATATATTTCTTTGCAACTAAAGGCAATTTCAGAAAGCTTTAACCTACTCACCCAATCTTCACATTTTATTGGTGTTCCTAAGGGCTTGTCTATTTTTGGCAATACAGCATTAATTATGGCCATTGGTATGGCTGTTTTTGCTGTGCTATTTGGTACAAGACGCATTGAGACGAATGAAAAACACGAGGGAATGATTGCTGCAGTTGCCTTTGAATCGTTGATAAAACTCATAGCCTTTTTAGCTGCTGGTATTTTCGTTTGTTTCGGTGTATATAATGGCTTTGGAGATATTTTTTCTAAGGCCAGTCAAGTGCCTTCCTTACAAAAGCTTTTCACCCTTCCCGAGGAGGGAGGTTATGCCAATTGGTTTTGGACATGCGCACTTAGTGGGATGGCCGTTATATTTCTCCCAAGACAATTTCAGGTAGCTGTTATTGAAAATACCAATGAAAAACACCTTGATAAAGCTATTTGGCTTTTCCCATTATACCTTTTACTCATCAATGTTTTTGTATTGCCAATAGCCTTTGGGGGGCAATTGCTTTTTAACAATATGGGGGTTGATTCTGATTATTTAATTTTAGATATTCCATTATTGTTTAACCAAAGGGCATTGGCATTGCTGGTGTTTATCGGCGGCTACGCCGCCGCTACTGGTATGATCATCGTAGAAACCATAGCCCTTAGTACTATGTTTAGTAACCATTTAGTAATTCCGATGCTTTTGGCAATGGACCCAGGAAATGCCAAATTGCACGATAACCTTAGTCGTGTAATCATCCATTCTAGAAGAGCTGGAATTATCATTACCCTCACTGCTGCGTACCTTTATTATAAAGCCATTAGCGGTCATTATTCTCTGGTATCTATCGGCTTGATTTCTTTTGTTTCTGTTGCACAATTAATGCCTGCAATTATTGGCGGTATCTTTTGGAAAAAGGGAAATAAGCTAGGAGCATTGGTTGGTTTAATTCTTGGTTTTCTGATTTGGCTTTACACCCTTGTTTTACCGTCGTTGGCGGGAACGGCTTTTATTACAAATAGTTTTGTAGTAGATGGTCCCTATCAAATTTGGTGGTTAAAGCCTTATGCATTATTAGGTTTGCATGGTTTTTCTCCTATTGTTCATAGTCTTTTTTGGAGTATGCTGCTCAACCTTTCAGCGTATATTGGGTTTTCTGTGTTCTCGGTTCAAACCGTAACCGAACAAAACCAAGCAGAGATATTTGTGGAGGTAAACCGCTATGCACCACTTTTAGAAAGCACAAGTTCTTGGAAAGGCACCGCATACATGCCAGACATCACCTCCTTGTTAGCTAATTTTTTGGGTTCGGTTCGAACCAATCAAGCTATTCATGCATTTGCTCAGCGAAATAATATTAATTTAAATGAGAACAAAGCCGACCCCAAATTGGTGGCTTATGCAGAACGTGTATTATCTGGAATTATAGGTTCAGCTTCTGCGCGAATAATGGTATCGGCAACCGTAAAGGAAGAAGAATTGAAGATTGATGAGCTGTTAAACATTCTAAAAGAATCGCAACAATTGATGCGCTTAAACAAAGAGCTAACCCGCAAAACAGATGAACTAGAAAAAGCAAGGTATGAACTCGAAATTGTAAATAGCAGACTCAAAGAACAAGATGAATTAAAAGACGATTTTTTAACTACAGTTACGCATGAATTAAGAACTCCCATCACATCAATCAGGGCATTTTCTGAAATCCTTTTTGATAACGAAGACCTAGAAGTAGAAGAAAGAAGGCAATATTTAGGCATTATAATTAAAGAAACAGAAAGAATTTCTCGGCTCATTTCACAGGTATTGGATTTAGAGAAATATGATTCAGGCAAACAAAAACTGATAACCCAAAAGGTGGATTTAAAATCTCTAGTAGAACAAAGTGCTATCTCAATAGATCAGTTATTGCGTGAAAAGAATATTGTCATTATCAAAGATTTTAAACCTTGTGTGCATGATGTATTTATTGACGAAGATAAGATACAGCAAGTGCTGATTAACTTGCTTTCTAACGCCATTAAATTCACTAAAGATGAAATTGTTTTAAAGCTTAGGTTTACGGATACTCATTGGTTGCTTTATGTAGAAGACAACGGCGCTGGTATACCTGAAGAATTAAGAGACCTCATTTTTGAAAAGTTTTATCAAGCTAAAAATCAAACCATTCGAAAGCCAAAAGGAAGTGGCTTGGGCTTGGCTATTTCTAAACGTATTATGGAATTGCACCAAGGTAACTTGGTTTTAATTGATAAACCTAAAAGCGGTGCAGTCTTTCTGTTGGAGGTTCCATATAATCCTTTAAATTTGCCCTTGTAATGAGCAATCCCAAGAGCGTATTAATTGCCGATGATGAACCAAATATTTTATTGTCATTAGAGTTTCTAATGCGTAAAAAGGGTTATGAAGTTTTTATCGCGAGAAATGGTTCGGAAGCAATAGAAATTATTAAAAAAGAAAAACTCGATGTGGCAGTTTTAGATATCATGATGCCTGATGTTGATGGTTATCAAATCTGTAAGTATATCAAAGAAACTGAATCCTATGCTCAGTGCAAGGTGTTGTTTTTATCTGCCAAGTCAAAAGAAGCAGACATCGAAAAGGGCTTCGCAATGGGTGCTGACGCCTACCTCACAAAACCGTTTTCCACAAAAGAATTGATGCAAAGGGTGCTGGAGTTAAGTCAATAACCGGCTATAGGTAATTAGCAAAAAAAGACAAGGAAATGCCAATTGTGCTTCCTTACTTTGAATGAGAAAATGGTTAAACGCTTAATTTAAAATCTCATGCTACCACTCATTCAATCTTTTGATGCCTACCAAGAAGCTTATCAAAATAGTGTACAAGACCCAGAAGGATTTTGGGCCGAAATAGCCCAAAGTTTTCAATGGAAGAAAACTTGGGAGCAAGTATTGCGATGGAATTTTACTGAGCCTAAGATAGAATGGTTTAAAGGAGGGAAATTAAATATTACTGAAAATTGTTTAGACCGTCACATGGTAACTCGGTCTGAACAGACCGCAATTATTTGGGAGCCAAATGATCCAAAAGACGCTGCTAGAAAAATTAGTTATGGGCAGTTATTTACCGAGGTAAAAAAGTTCTCTAATGTATTATTGAGTTTAGGGATTAAGAAAGGCGACAGAGTTTGTATTTATATGCCAATGGTACCTGAAGCTGCAGTTGCTATGTTGGCTTGTGCGCGTGTTGGTGCAATTCACTCAGTGGTATTTGCAGGATTCTCTTCCCAATCACTTGCAGATAGAATGAATGATGCTGAGTGTAATCTTTTGATTACTGCAGATGGCATGGTTAGAGGCGAAAAGAAAATCGAACTCAAGCAAATTGCAGATGAAGCCATGGTGCTATCTCCTTCTGTAAAAAAATGTGTGGTCTATAACCATAAGAACTTTTCTATTGGCATGCGTGCAGAAAGAGATTTCTTCTGGACAGATTTAATGGCCAATGCTTCTGCTACCCACATGGCAGAGGAAATGGATGCCGAAGATCCTTTGTTTATTTTATACACTTCGGGTTCAACAGGCAAACCCAAAGGGGTTTTGCATACTACAGCTGGTTATATGGTTTATGTAGCCTATACTTTTAAAAATGTATTTCAATACCTAGACGCTGATGTATTTTGTTGCACTGCCGATATTGGCTGGGTAACCGGCCATAGTTATATAGTGTATGGTCCACTTTTAAATGGGGCAACAACGCTCATGTTCGAAGGAATTCCTTCTTACCCAAATCCAGGCAGGTTTTGGGACATGATAGACAAACACAAAGTAAATATTTTTTATACTGCTCCAACTGCTATTCGTTCTTTGGAAGTTTTTGGTGAAGAACCATTTGTGGGCAAAGACCTTAGTTCTTTAAAAGTTTTAGGTTCTGTGGGTGAACCTATCAATGAAGAGGCTTGGAATTGGTACCATAAGAATGTTGGAAAAGGAAATTGCCCTATTGTAGATACTTGGTGGCAAACAGAAACAGGTGGAATTCTTATTTCACCTTTAGCTAACATCACTAAATTAAAGCCTGCTTTTGCAACCTTGCCTTTACCAGGTGTGCAGCTTGCCATCGTGGATGAAAAAGGAAATGAAATAGAAGGAAATAATGTAGAAGGAAACCTATGTTTAAAATTTCCATGGCCAGGCATGTCGCGTTCTTTGTACGGCGACCATGATAGGTTCAAACAGACCTATTTTAGCACCTACCCGGGTAAATATTTTACTGGAGATGGATGCAAAAGAGATGAAGATGGCTACATTAGAATTACTGGTAGGGTAGATGATGTAATCAATGTAAGTGGGCATAGAATAGGAACAGGCGAAGTTGAAGATGCCATCAACGAACATGGTTATGTGATTGAAAGTGCCGTAGTAGGGTATCCGCACGACATCAAAGGACAAGGCATTTGGGCCTTCGTAATTTGCGATAGAGAACACCATTCTTATGAAGAATTATGCTCAGAAGTAAAGTCACATGTTAGCCAAGTAATTGGGCCATTTGCTCGTCCAGATAGAATTCAAGTGGTTAAAGCCTTGCCAAAAACTCGCTCAGGTAAAATCATGCGACGCATTCTAAGGAAAATTGCAGAAGGCGATACTTCTAACCTTGGTGATACAAGCACTTTGATTGACCCTAGTGTTGTAGAAGTAATTAAAACTGGTGCAGAAGGAATAAGGTAGTTTTATAAACTATCTGCCTTTGCTACATCAAAGTTGAATTTGCTTTTCAATTCAGCAACTGTAAATTTAACTACCTTTACCTGCATAGGAATATTGTTTAGTGGTCTGTCGAACTCATTTTTAGGTTGAGTAGACAAAGTAAAGGCAGTATCTAAGCCACGAATTACCTGACCAAAAACGGTGTAATTCATGTTTAAACTTGGCGTACCTTTTCTATTCGTAACAATGTAAAACTGCGAACCATTAGACGCCTTTTCTGGATTGTTGGTTCTTGCCGCGCCTAAGGCTCCATACACATGTTTTAAACTGCTTTTAAATTCAGCTGGAATGGTATAATCAGGGCCACCTTCGCCATCATTATCTGGATTTGCATCTTTGCTGTTTGGGTCGCCGCCTTGTATCACAAAGTCTTGAATAATGCGGTGAAAGGTCGTCCCATTAAAATAACCAGAATCTGCTAAGGCCAAGAAATTCTTTCGGTGTAATGGAGTTTGTTTATACAACCAAATATGCATAGGTCCAAAACTTGTACTAACTTCAATCAAGGATTCTTTAGCAACCTCTTTTGGTGTTTCCTTTGGTGTTTCTGTAGGAGTTGGATTGCTCTCCTTTTTGCAAGAAAACAACAAAAGAAAGGATAGGCTTAATAGTAAAGTTGAAAATTTCATTTTTTTATTTTAAGTAAAAATAATGAAAATTTCTAAATTCCAACTAGTCCTATTGGTTTGGTAGGCTCATCTCTTTTTTATTACGTTTCGTCGGAAATTGGTAAAAGTTTTTTAGATGAGACTACATATTTGTATCATCAAAAAACAAGATTATGTTTAAACAATTGCTACAAAAAAATCTTTTAGCCGCTTTGCTCACAATGCTAACCATGCTTTTAGCTGTGGCCTTATCCGCGCAAACGCCAGTTACCACACAAACTGTTAGGGGAGTTGTTCTCGACCAAGAGAGTAAACAACCACTAATTGGCGCAACTGTTACAGTAAACGGGGAAGTTAATAGAGGTGGAGTTACCGATATTAATGGAAACTTCAAAATTGAAAAGGTGCCCGTTGGAAGACGAACACTTAAAGTTAGTTATATAGGCTATGAGCCTTTAACAGTTCCAGACGTAATGGTTACTGCAGGCAAAGAAGTTGTGTTGAACCTAAGCATGACAGAAGCTATCAGTAAAATGTCTGAAGTAACCATCACTTATGACCGTAAAAAAGACCGCACCGTTACCAACAATGAAATGGCTGTGGTAAGTTCTCGTTCTTTTAACCCTGATGATACCAAAAAATTTGCGGGTGCCCTTGGAGACCCAAGTAGAATGGCGTCCAACTTTGCGGGTGTTATCTCTGGTAACGACAGTAGAAATGATATTGTAGTGAGAGGAAATTCTCCTAGTGCAATGCTGTGGCAAATGGAAGGGGTAAATATTCCTAATCCAAATCATTTTGGTTCAAACTTTAATACTGGCGGTCCAGTAAGTATGCTCAATGCAAACAACATTGCTAAAAGTGATTTCTTTACCTCGGCGTTTCCAGCTCAATATGGAAATGCAAATGGTGGTGTTTTTGATTTAAGCCTGAGAGAAGGTAACAATGAAAAAAGGGAGTTTATAGGGCAAATTGGTTTTAACGGTTTTGAGCTTGGGGCCGAAGGCCCCTTTAGCAAGAATAGCAAAGCTTCTTATGTGTTTAACTACCGCTATTCAACCTTAGCTTTAATGCAAAACGCAGGCATTAACGTGGGAACTGGCGCTGCAACACCTTTATATCAAGACATGAACTTTAAAATAACCGTTCCAACTAAAAACAAAGGCAAGTTTAGCGTTTGGGGAATGGGTGGTATTAGTTCAATAGATTTATTAGGCAGAGATGTTGATACAACAGAGATAAATTTCTATGGAGCAAGAGATGAAAATACACTTCCTCGCTACCGCGCAGGAGTTGTAGCAGCTTCCTATGAAAAAAGTTTGGGACAAAAAACTTGGGCAAAGTTAACAATTGCTGCTGGTGGAAATTCTAATTACTATACCGTGGATAGCATAGATTATAATGCTAATAAAAACTATCGCAGAGGACAAGGAAATTTCTCTGATGTTAAATATTCTGCTATCCTAAATATTACCCATAAAATTAATGCTAAAAATGCCATCCATTTTGGTGCAAATCACGATTTATCTTACTTCGATTATTTTAACAAAGATGTGTATAATTTTGGAACAATCGACACTGTTAGGGTCAAACAAAACGGCACCGTAAATTTATCTCAAGCGTATGTACAATGGAAGCATAGATTTACGGCAAGATTAAGCGCTAATGCTGGTTTACACTTTCAATATTTTGATATCAATAAACAGTTTGTGGCTGAACCAAGAGCTGGTTTAAGATATGCTATCAACGAGAAACAAAGCATCAATGCTGGTTATGGTTTGCATCACCAAAATATGCCAACATATAACATTTTTGTTAGAAATGAACTTGGAATAGAAACCAATAAAGATGTGAAATTTACCCAAAGCAATCATTTTGTATTAGGCTATGAAAATAACTTCTCACAAATGTGGAAGTTAAAGACAGAAGTGTATTATCAATTATTGAGCAAGGTTCCCGTGAGCAACTATTCTTCTTCATTTTCTATGTTGAATGTTGGAGCTGCATTTGAGCCTAGTGATGAAAGTGATTTGGTGAATAAAGGTTCTGGAACCAATTATGGATTAGAACTTACTTTAGAAAGATATTTTAACAAAGGTTTCTATATGTTATTGACAGGATCATTGTTTGAAAGTAAGTACAAAGGCAGTGATGGCATAGAAAGAAATACTGCTTTCAATACTGGTTATGCCGGAAACTTATTGGCAGGTAAAGAATTTGCCTTAGACAAAAAGGGCAATGTGTTATATGCAAATTTTAAAGCAAGTCGTATAGGTGGTAGATACTTTACCCCACTTAATTTAAATGCTTCAAAAGATGCAGGACGTGCAATATTTGATTATAGCAAACCTTACTCAGAAAAGCAATCAGATTATTTTAGAATTGACTTGAAAATTGGTTGGAGAAGAGATTTCAAGAGAAGTTCAATGGAGTTTGCTGTAGACTTACAAAATGTAACAAATCACCAAAACATCTTTTCTCAAGGCTATAACAAATATACCAATACTATATCATCCGAATACCAAACAGGCTTTTTTCCTGTACCTATGTTTAGGTATACGTTTTAAAGTGAAATTGTTTTTACTTTTAAGGGGGCTGATTTGTTGGCCCCCTTTTTTGTTATTTTTCATAAACAGTTGAAATAGGTTTCCCTCACTAAATTCATGCCTAGTTGTCTTTTTATTTTCTTTCCATATTGCAAGTAGCTAACTAAATAAATAAAAATTTGAGTAAGGTATTATATTAGTTGCAATAATATCATTATGCAAAAATTCCTTTCCCTTTTAGTTTTAATTACCAATACCCTATTACTTTCAGCCCAAACCTCAGGCAAGGTTACTAAAGTTGCAGATGGTGATACCTTTACCCTTCTTGATAGTTATGGCAAAACCCATCGCATTCGCTTGTATGGCATCGATTGCCCCGAACTCAATCAACCTTTTGGAAAGGATGCTAAACGTTTCACCACAAACCTAATTTTGAACCAAACCGTTTTCATTGAAAAAGTTTCTAAGGACAGAAATGGTCGTGTAGTGGCAAAAGTTTACTACAATAACAGACAAAGCCTTAACGAAGAATTGCTTAGAAAAGGAATGGCTTGGCATTTCACCAAATATGATAAAAGCACTTCTTATGCAGCTTTGGAAAGGCAGGCAAAGGCGAGTAAAGTGGGTTTATGGGCTTTTGCCAACCCCATTGCGCCTTGGGATTGGAGAAGACGGAAATAGGAACACTACCTAAATATTAAATTTCAAATTGTAATAACGGTTATTCTCTTTACCTTGTTGCCTTTAATTTAAGTCAATATGTTAGCTCGACGTACACTTTTAAAAACTGGAGCTTCGGCAATACTAGCTTGGTTTGGGAAGCCTTTGGCTGCTCTGGCAAGCAATGTTAATTCTTCCAAGAAAAATGCACCTTTGGTTTTATCAACGTGGAATTTTGGCCTAAAAGCCAATGAAGCTGCTTGGCAAATTTTAGGCAATAATGGAACTGCCCTAGATGCTGTTGAACAAGGTGTGAAGCTGGTAGAAGCAGACCCAGAAGAAAGAAGTGTTGGCTACGGCGGCAGACCAGATAGGGACGGAAATGTTACCCTTGATGCTTGTATCATGGACCATGAAGCTAACATTGGTGCGGTAGCATATTTGCAACATATTAAACATCCCATTTCTGTGGCAAGAGCAATCATGGAAAAAACACCACATGTAATGTTGGTTGGCGATGGTGCCCTTAAATTTGCTTTAGAAACTGGCTTTAAAAAAGAAAATCTATTGGTTGAAGCTTCTGAAAAAGAATGGAAAGAATGGCTTAAAACTTCTCAATACAAACCTGTTGTCAATATCGAAAACCATGATACCATTGGCATGATTGCCTTAGATGCAAATGGTAATTTATCTGGCGCATGTACCACCAGTGGCATGGCTTTTAAGATGGCTGGAAGACTTGGCGATTCATCTATTATTGGCGCTGGATTATATGTAGACAATGAAGTAGGTGCTGTTACTGCAACGGGCCACGGCGAAGAAGTAATTCGGGTAGTGGGTTCTCATTTGGTGGTTGAAATGATGCGTCAAGGGAAATCGCCAGAACAAGCATGTAAGGCGGCAGTTGAATTAATCAAGCGTAAATTCGACTTACGGAAAAAGCAAACCAAAGATACCCAAATCGGATTTATTGCAATTAACAACCAAGGTGAATATGGCGCCTTTGCCTTGCGAAAGGGTTTTAGTTATGCCGTTAAAAATAACAAAGGAAGTAGCTTAATTGATGCGCCTTATTTGCTAGACTAATGACTCGCTTAGAAGTAGCTTGTTTTAATTACAAATCTGCATGCAGCGCAATTGAATTGGGCGCTCATCGCATTGAGTTTGCCAGCAGGTACCTTGGCGGTGGTGTTACGCCTAATTTATCTGAATTGGCACAACTTACCCAACAAACTCATGTTCCTGTGCATGTGCTCATTCGCTGTAGAGATGGCAATTTCGTTTACAATCATTCAGAGTTACTTCAAATGCAACATGAAATTGAAATGGCCGTTGAGGCTGGTGCTGCTGGTTTAGTGTTTGGGTGCCTAGATGCGAATAACGAAATTAATATTCAAGCAAATCAGTTTTTACTTGCCGCAGCAAAGCACATACCTTGTACCTTTCACAGGGCCTTTGATGTATTGCCTAATTATAGTGTCGGTTTGAACCAACTCATGGATATGGGTTTTAACGCTGTGCTAACTTCTGGTTCTAATAAAAACGCTTGGGATGGCAGAGCTACCTTAGCGCAACTTTTGGTTCAAGCCGATAAAAAAATTGAGGTTATTTGCGGAGGTGGCGTTAGAAGTAAACATTTAAATGAATTTCTAGAAACTACGCAAACCAATTGGATTCATGCAGCCTGTATTAACAGCTTGGATGAATCTATAGATGCGCAAGAATTATCTCAAATGCTGTTTATACTTAAGCAACATAACAATTTCCATGAACCCAAAAATCTATCTTAAAAGTATCTTTTTTTTGGGCTTAAGTTTGCTTGCCTTTGCCAGCTTTGCACAAAAAAAAACCTTGTCACTTTCCTCACTGACATGGACCTTTAACATTGGAAGCTCGCACATTAGTTTTCCTGCCAAAGTACCTGGCTGCCAGTATACAGATTTGCTGCTTAATAAACTCATTGCAAAGCCTTATGAAGATAGCAGTTTTGCATTTATGCAAGCCATTGCTAAGATTCCCTTTACCTACAATACCCATTTTGAAGTAAGCGAAAACGACATAGCAAGTGCCTCTCCATTGTTAGTTTTTAAAGGCTTAGATACTTATGCAAAAGTTTACCTTAACGGGCAACTAATTCTCTCGGCAAACAACATGCACAGAAGCTGGTCTTGCGAGGTTAAGCCTTGGCTTAAAGTTGGCTTAAATTTTTTAAGTATTCGGTTTGAACCTATCACAGCTGTGACAGAACAATTGACTAAAAAACAAAAGTATACTTTGCCGGGTGGCGAATATGTATTTGTGAGAAAGGCGGCCTACCAGTTTGGGTGGGATTGGGCTCCAAGGTTTTTAACAGCCGGCATTTGGAAAGACATTGAATTGGTTTGGCAAGCAGAAAATGAAATTAAGCACACCCAGTTTGTATTGCATAGTCTAACAGATTCCTTAGCAAAGGCTAGCTATAAAATACTGTTAAGTAAACCCGCTCAAGCCAATACTTCAGTTGAGTTAAACATCTTATATAAAGAAATAAAAAAAGTAGCTTTTATAGCTATTGGACAAAAAGAAGTAACCATAGATTTTGAAATTGTAGACCCACATTTTTGGTGGTGCAATGGCATGGGTTCGGCCTATTTGTATGAGGCTAACCTAACCCTTAAAACGAATCAGCAAATGTTGGATCAAACCAAAACCACTTTTGGACTGAGAACGCTTGAGTGGGTGCAAACACCCGATGATAGCGGTAGCAGTTTTTATGTAAAGTTAAATGGCTACCCAGTATTTATGAAAGGCGCAAATTGGGTGCCTCCAAACAGCTTTTTAAGCGAGGTTAACAAAGAAACCTATACCCATTTACTGCAATTAGCAGCAGATGCGAACTTAAACATGTTGCGGGTTTGGGGAGGAGGCGTATATGAACAAGATGAGTTTTATGCGCAGTGCGATAAACGGGGCATTTTGGTATGGCAAGACTTTATGTTTGCCTGCGCCATGTATCCAGGAGACACAGCTTTTATGTCAAATGTGGCTGAAGAAGCCGAAGAACAAATTATACGTTTACGCAACCATCCTTCCTTGGCATTGTGGTGCGGCAACAATGAATCTGATGAAGGTTGGCACAATTGGGGTTGGCAAAAACAATATGGCTATAGCTTTGAAGATTCTTCTGAAATTTGGCATAACTACCAAAAGCTCTTTCATCAATTGCTAACTAGTAAAGTTGGAAAGCTAGATGCAGCCCGATATTATCATCCCTCGTCGCCTGCAAATGGCTGGGGTAGGGCTAAGGCCTACAAAACAGGTGATGTTCATTATTGGGGCGTTTGGTGGGGAGATGAGTCATTTAAAAAGTATGTAGAAAAAGTAGGAAGATTTGTATCTGAATATGGCTTTCAAGGATTTCCTTCAAGCGAATTGTTACTAACCTATTTAGACTCAAATAACTTGCAATTTAATTCTCCTAATCTATTGGCACTCCAAAAACACCCAAGAGGTTTTGAATTAATTAGGTCTCAAATGCAAAGAGAGGGAATTGAACTCAGTAACAATGTTTTAACCTTTGCACAACAATCGTCATTTTTGCAAGCCAAAGGTATAGAAATAGCCATTGATGCACATCGGCGAAACATGCCTTATTGCATGGGCTCTTTGTTTTGGCAATGGAATGATTGCTGGCCATCTATTAGTTGGAGCAACATTGACTTTTTAGGAAAGCCAAAACCTGTTTATTATGCAGTAAAAAAAGCCTTTAAACCTATTAGGCAGCAATGCTTAATTACTAAAGACAGCATTCAATTTTTATTAATTTCCGACCAAGTGGATAGCCTCCTTGTAATTGCGAAAATTCAAATTTATGATGTTACAGGAAAATCGCTTTTGGTTCAAACCGAACCCTTAAGTATTGGCTGGGGCGTAAATAGCAAGCAGTTGCCAAAGGTGGCGGCGTTCATAAATACAAAAAATTCAAATCCACTGCTAATGCGCATTGAAGTTAAAGATAGAGAAAAAGTAATTGATACACGTGATTACCAATTAGGAAATTGGAAGGAGGAGAGTGAATTGGACATGGAAGTGGTTTATGATAATAAATTCTATAAGCATAAAATTAGAAATAAAGGAAATCGCTACCAATCAAAAATTTGGCTAGAATTAAATGAGCAGTATTTTGATGAAAACTCGTTTGATTTACTGCCTGGCGAAAGCAAATATTTTTCCATCAAAAAAATAATTATAAAACATGAAGACTGATTTTATAGCCATTGCACAACAACAATTTAAAACGTATAAAGGCTTAGGAGAAAAGGCCATGTCCCAAACCCAAGATGCCAATCTGTTTGTACAAGCGCACCCAGATAGCAATAGCATAGCCATTGTTGTGCAGCATTTATGGGGAAACATGCTTTCGCGTTGGACAGATTTTTTAACTACTGACGGCGAAAAGGAATGGCGCAAAAGAGAAGAGGAGTTTGAACCTATTTTGCAAACCCGCGCAGCAGTGTTAGCCCAATGGGAAGAAGGTTGGCAATGTTTATTTAATGCCTTGGAAGGTTTAAATGAAACAGACTTATCTCGAGTAATTTATATCAGAGGAGAAGCCCATTCGGTTACAGAAGCCATTGCTAGGCAATTAACCCATTATGCCTATCATGTTGGGCAAATTGTATTTATTTCAAGGATGTTAAATACTTCAGACTTTCAATCCTTGTCAATTCCTAAAGGAGGAACAGCTGCCTATAACCAAGAAAAATTTAAAGAAAAACAATAATTCAATGCTTGCAAACACCCCAAAACCGCCTTATTACGCGGTAATTTTTACTTCGGTTCGAACCCAAATAGCGTTAGACTATGCTGATACTGCTGAAAAAATGTTGCAACTGGCCCGAACCATGCCTGGATTTTTAGGCGTGGAAAGTGCGAGAAACGAGATTGGCATTACTGTTTCTTACTGGGAAAGCTTGGCTGCCATTAAGCATTGGAAAATGAATACAGACCACCTAATGGCACAGCAACTTGGAAGAGAAAATTGGTATGAAAGTTATAAAACTAGAATAGCGCTAGTTGAAAGAGATTATGAATTTCCCTCTTAACTATACTTTTCTCCGAGTTTAATTTTCACATCAGTAGCAATTTCTTTTACTTCTTGTTCTTTGGATTTATCGCAAATAAGCAATGCATCAGGTGTATCAACAATGATAAGGTCTTTAACGCTATTGAAAACAAATACTTTATGACTTGGCTTAGCAGTGGTATGAACGATACAATTATGAGAATTGTACATCAGGATATTTTTACCTTTTTTAACATTGCCATTTTCATCCTTTTCAGAGATCTCATACAAAGAAGTCCAAGTACCTAAATCACTCCAACCAAACTCACTTGGAATCACATAAACGTTATCGGCCTTTTCCATAATTCCATAATCGATAGAGATACTGCGGGTTTGCTCATATATCTTACGAATAGTTTCTGCTTCATTATCCGTGAAATAGTCTGGAATAGCTTCATCAAATAAGGTAAATTGTTCTGGCAAATGTTCCTTAAATGCAGTTTTAATAGCAGCAACACTCCAAACAAAAATGCCTGCGTTCCATAAAAACTCACCACTTTCTACAAAGGTTTTGGCAAGTTCTAAGCCTGGTTTTTCAGTGAAGGTTTTCACTTTGTGCACCTCTGGCTTAATTTCTTCCTCCACAAATTGAATGTAGCCATAGCCAGTGTCTGGTCGACTTGGTTTGATCCCAAGTGTAATTAAAGCTTGATTTTCTTGGGCAAACTCCATGGCTAATTCAACTTTATTTAAAAAAGCAGTTTCATCCAGAATCAAGTGATCGCTTGGAGCAATAATACAAAGCGCATCTTCATTTATCTTGCTAATTTTACCACAAGCATAAGCTACACAAGCGGCTGTATTTTTTCCTACAGGTTCTGCCAGTATTTGTTGGTCGCCAATATTCGGAATCTGTTCTTTGACCAACGCAACATAAGCGGCATTGGTTACAATGTATATATTTTCTGCTTGAAACTTCCTTAAAAACCTATCATAAGTCTGTTGAATGAGTGATTTTCCAGTACCTAAAATATCAATAAATTGTTTGGGGTGATTGCTTCTGCTACTTGGCCAAAATCTGCTTCCAACGCCACCTGCCATGATGATAGCGTAATTATTTTTATTATCCATATTCTAAGTTTAGGTTTTAAGACCCTTTTAACAAGACTGCAAATAAATAAAGATTTTCGCACTTTCTGTTTTAAATAACCATTATTTTACCTTAACTTAGTGGACTAGTTTGAATATTACAGAAATGGCGGAAGAGAAACGCACAAAGTCTAAAGCCAAGGAGTCGGCTACAGACCTCAAAGAAGCACTAAGAAATTATTTTGGATTTGATAGTTTTAAGGGTGAACAAGAGGATATTATAAAAAATTTACTCGATGGGAATGATACGTTTGTTATCATGCCTACAGGTGGTGGAAAATCGGTTTGTTACCAATTGCCAGCCCTCATTATGCCAGGTACGGCCATTATTATTTCTCCGTTAATTGCTTTAATGAAGAATCAAGTGGATGCCATTCGCTCTCTTTCGCATGAGAGTGTTGCCCATTTTTTGAACTCTTCTCTTAACAAAGGCGAAATAACTGCTGTAAAAAAAGATATAAATTTGGGTCGAACCAAAATGCTTTATATCGCTCCAGAAACTTTAAAAAAGGACGAAACCATAGAATTCCTGAAGCAAATCGACATTTCTTTTGTCGCAGTAGACGAAGCACATTGTATTTCTGAGTGGGGACATGATTTTAGACCAGAATATCGTCGCATCAAACAAATGGTGAAGGAAATCAAGGATGTTCCAATGATTGCCTTAACAGCTACCGCCACGCCAAAGGTTCAAAGCGACATCATCAAAAACCTTCAGATGTCGGATGCCGTTCTTTTTAAATCTTCCTTTAACCGCTCTAACCTATATTATGAAGTTAAATCTAAGGGCAAAAAAGGCGAGGCCATCAAAGAAATAGTATCCTTTATAAAGTTAAGACCAAATAAAACAGGAATCATCTATTGTCTAAGTCGCAAACGGGTAGACGAAATCGCAGGCATTTTGCAAGCCAATGGCATCAAGGCCTTGCCTTATCATGCTGGTTTAGACGCCAAAGTGCGTGCCGACCATCAGGATAAGTTCTTAATGGAAGATGCAGATGTAATAGTTGCAACCATTGCCTTTGGAATGGGAATAGACAAACCAGATGTTCGATTTGTAATTCACTATGATATCCCTAAAAGTATCGAAGGCTACTACCAAGAAACTGGCAGAGGTGGTCGCGATGGCCTTGAAGGTGAATGCATTTTGTTCTACAATCCTGCCGATATCGAAAAATTAGAGAAATTCTTAAAAGATAAGCCTGTTGCCGAAAGAGAAATTGGCGAATTGCTCATTTTTGAAACTGAAGCTTTTGCAGAATCATCATCTTGCCGCAGAAAATTCTTACTTCATTATTTTGGGGAAGAATTTGACGATAAGCATTGCAATAAAATGTGCGACAACTGCCGCCATCCTAAAGAAAAAGTGGATGCCAAAGATGCCGCCGTCTCAGCACTTCAATTGGTTAATGAGATGAAAGGCAAATACAACCTTAAACATTGCGTAGATGTTTTGGTTGGAAATAAAACACATGAAGTAACGCTCAGTCGCCATCAAGAACTTGAATTATTTGGAGTTGGCAAAGGCCAAGAAGAAAACTACTGGAAATCGGTTATCAGACAGTTGCTTTTACGCAGCATGCTTACCAAAAACATCGAAAACTATGGTCTCCTCTCAATCAACGAGAATGGCGAAAATTTCCTCAAAAAACCAACAAAATTCGAAATGTCTGTGGATAGGAAGTTTGAGAAGTTTACTGATACAGACGAAGATGACAGTCAGGTAGAAGCAGTTTACGACGAAGTGCTATTTGGAATCCTAAAGGATGTTTGTAGAAAGGTAGCCAAATCAAAGAACCTTCCACCTTATATTATTTTCCAAGAACCTTCTCTCCAAGAAATGGCGTTTAAATACCCCATTACGATGGAGGAACTATCCAAAATTACAGGCGTTAGCGCAGGCAAGGCTACCAAATTTGGAAAGGAATTCCTAGATGTTATCAAGAAGTATGTAGATGAAAATGGCATTGAACGCACAGAAGATGTAACCATTAAATCGGTTGTCAATAAATCTGCGCGTAAGATTGCCATTATTACCAATATAGATAAGCGTGTATCTTTAGATGATATTGCGCGTGGACAAGGCATTAAAAAGGAAGAACTCCTTACCGAGATTGAAAACATTGTTAACAGCGGTACCAAGTTAAACCTAAACAAATATGTACATGAGCTTACGGATGAAGAAATTCTTGAAGAAGTAATGGACTTTTTCCGCAAAACCAACGACAATGTGATGGAGGAATCCCTAAAAGAATATGGTGAAGAGTTTAGCAAAGACGACCTGCATCTCATGCATATTCACTTCATTAGCGAAATGGCAAATTAATTTTCTTGCAATTCCGCTCACTTTGATACATTTGTACAAATATTTTTAAAGTGAGCAGTCATCATTCAAAAGGGCAAGCCATTTCAATGGCAGGCCTGTTAGTAGCCTTAGGAATTATTTATGGAGACATTGGTACCTCTCCGCTTTATGTATTTAAAGCAATTATTGCTGGTAAAGAGATTTCCGAATTGCTCATACTTGGGGGTTTGTCCTGCATCTTCTGGACAATCACTCTTCAAACTACCATTAAATATGTGAGCATTGCCCTTAATGCAGACAACAATGGCGAAGGAGGCATTTTTGCCTTATTTGCCTTGGTCAGAAAAAGAAAGCCCTACCTTATTGTACCTGCCATCATAGGCGGTTGTGCATTGCTTGCCGATGGCATGATAACACCACCCATCTCTGTATCTTCTGCCATTGAAGGGTTAAATATTCGTTACCCTGGCATTCCAACCTTGCCAATTGTTATGGGTATTATAACGCTCATCTTCCTAATGCAACGCATGGGAACCAGCACAGTTGGTAAACTGTTCGGCCCAGTAATGTTGGTTTGGTTTAGCATGTTGGCCATAGTTGGTTTTTCTGGTTTGATCCAAAATCCTTGGATTCTAAAAGCACTCAATCCCGTTTGGGCCATAGAATTGTTAACCCTGTATCCTGATGGCTTTTGGTTATTGGGTGCAGTATTTCTTTGCACCACGGGAGCCGAAGCCTTGTACTCAGACATGGGACACTGTGGCAAAAGCAATATTCGCGTAACTTGGATTTTTGTTAAGGCAGCTTTGCTACTAAACTATTTTGGGCAAGGGGCTTGGCTGCTCAACCACATGGGCAAGAACCTAGAAGAAGTGAACCCTTTTTATGCTATTTTACCTGAATGGTTTGTATTGCCAGGGGTAATAATTGCAACCTTAGCAACCATTATTGCCAGCCAAGCCATGATTAGTGGTTCTTTTACCCTTATTGCTGAAGCTTTGCGTTTAAATGTTTGGCCTAAGGTAACCATCAAATATCCTTCTAACCTAAAAGGGCAAATTTATGTACCTAGTTTAAATTGGATTCTATGGTTAGGCTGCATGGTTATTGTGCTTTACTTTAAAGAATCCTCTGCCATGGAAGCCGCTTATGGTCTTTCAATTGTTATTGCCATGTGCATGACCACAGTGTTACTTGTAAATTTATTGCATAGAAGGCGCACGCCAAAGTACTTAATTGGTTTATTGTTGTTAGTGTACATACCTGTTGAAGGTTCGTTTTTAATTGCAAACGTTGAAAAGATACCAGCAGGTGGTTGGGTTACTTTATTGGTAAGCTCTGTTTTCATATTTATCATGTGGGTTTGGTACCGAGGCCGTAAAATCAAAAATAGGTTAACAGAGTTTACCAACCTCAAAGAATACTTACCATTGCTACACCAGTTAAGCAGCGATGAATCTATTTCTAAATATTCAACCCATTTGGTTTACCTAACCAGTGCCGACCACCTATATGAAATAGAGTCAAAAATAATGTATTCTATACTTCAGAAACGTCCCAAACGAGCGGATGTATATTGGTTTGTGCATATTCATGTAGACGATCAACCCTTTACCATGGAGTATAAGGTAGACCATATCACACCCAATGATGTCATAAGAATTGAGTTTAGGCTTGGGTTTAGGATAGAACAAAAAATAAACTTCTATTTCAGAAAAGTGGTAGAGGAATTGGTAAAGAACAAAGAAATAGATGTTACCTCTAGATATGCATCCTTGCGCGACCAAAAGATAACTGGTGATTTCCGCTTTGTGGTGTTAAAGCGTCATTTGTCTAACGACAATGATTTTGAAGGCATGGAGCGCTTTATCATGCAATCTTACTTTACTTTAGACCATTTGAGTTTAAGTGAAGAAAAGGCATTTGGCCTAGATACCTCTTCTGTAACAGTTGAGAAAGTACCTTTGGTAGTCTCACCTATGCGCGATTTTAAGCTAAAGCGTGTATTTGGGGATTCACATGCATATATCAATAGAAAAGAAGCAGAAGAAGCCGAGTTGAATTGATAGGAATTTTTCCTAATTTCTTGTTACATATTTTTAGGTTTGAATATAGAAAGGCTTTAAACTACTTTAAAAGACACCTACCAATGGGTATTTTCTCGTGAAGTGTATTTGGTTAATTTTGCGAGGAATAAGCATTAAAACTCGCAGTTGTATTGGTGTTTGTGATAAGCTTATGTAAAAAAGTATGTATCAAAAAATTATCATTTTCTTTCTTATGCTTACAGCTCTGGGCAATGCGCTCAGTGGACAAACAAAAACCGACCCGCATGATTTGGATAGCACCAAAGTTTTTCGTTTTCAAGAGACTATGCCAGTTTTTCCAGGAGGTGATGAGGCCATCTACAAAATCATTGAGAAAAATTTTGTTTACCCAAAAGAAGCCCTCAAAAGCAGAATCGGTGGCAAAGTAATTACCCAATTTACAGTAGACACATTTGGAAATGTAGTAAACATAAAAGTGCTCGAAGGACTCAGCCCTGATATTGATAATGAAGCCATCAGGTTGATTGGCTTAATACCAAAGTGGAAACCAGGAACACAAAATGGCAAAAAGGTGAATGTCGTTTACAAACTTCCAATCCATTTTTTTCCAGATGAGTTATTCAGGATGCAATATAAAAATGGGCGCTACCTCAAAAACTAAGTTCAGAACAGAAGCAAAAAAGTAAAATCACTTTCCTCCCCCTCACTTCAACCCTTACCCCTTTTTTAACACATAATAACACGTGGTGGTAAAGAAATCTCTAAACCAAGGGATGGCAGAAATTAAGGCAAATTGCACTCTTGGCTTTGCGCCAAACTTGTATTTATAACTTGGATTAATTAAATAAAACTCACGCTTTGCAATCTTAAAACCTGCCTTCTTGGTAATGCGCTCAAACCTGTTAATGCTAATTTGGGTTTCCTTTACTTCTAATACATCTACTATCCTTCCCTCTATTTCGCCAAACAACTTCATGATGCCGTGGTACATAAAGGTAGGAAGTATATGAAAATATGGTAGCTTGTCTAAAAACTTGCTATCCAAGCTCTGCTGATGTCCGCCATAAGGCATAAACCAAGGTGGAAACGCGAAGAATATAACGCCATCTGGTTTCAAGAAATGAATGATATGTGCCACAAATTTCTCTTGGTTATGAATATGCTCTATGGTGTCTTTTAATAAAATCACATCATACTTTTCTACCAAATCCTTATCCGGATTGATGTCATATACATTGCTATTCAAAATGCTTACCTGCCCATTGGCTATCTCTTCCTTTAAAAAGTCTTTGGCAATTGCACTGGCAGATTCCAACAGTTCAATGCCTGTTACCCTGCACCTTTTCTCAGAAAATGCCTTACAAATACCACCATAGCCACTGCCCACCTCTAAAAAGTTGATGCGCGCCCCAAGGGGTTTTACTTCCTCAATAAATGGAATGATAAATTCATGGGTGGTATCATACTGTTGCTGGTAATACCGATTTACATTGCCTTGTAATTCTATCATGGGTTAACTCGTATGGGACGAAAATAAGCTTTTAAAACCAAACACAAAGACTACTCATCAATAGAAATCCATTCTTGCTATTCTTATCCTCTTGGTTCAAATAAACCTCCTTTGAAGAAAAAAAATGGCGACCTTCTATTCTAAAAATGGCATGATTGCCAATAAATCTGTCTATACCCAAGGATTCACTGAAAGTGCTAAAGCCTTTGGTGTTGGTGATGGGGATGACCACAATAGCGTTTGGGTCATCATAGTACTCAAACCTATAAGAAAAACTCAGTTTTGGGTTCGGTTTGATCCTAGCGCAAACATTAAATTGCCACCAAGCAAAATTATCACGCTTGCCAGTAATTGTATCAAGCTTATTTTGTAAACCACCGTAAACATCTGCGGTTGCCGAAAACCATTTTACAGGTTGATAGATAAAGTAAAGATCTGTGAAAAAGCGGTTACCAAACAAAGGATTCTGCTTAGATTCTTCAGAGCCAATGTAATTGTTCCAATTAATTAGTAATTTATCGGTAGGCTTATATTCAAGTTGCAGGGCTCCAGACAAGGGATTGTTTACATCTGTAATAATTTGCCAACCATTTAAAACATAGCCATAAGCAGTTAGCTTTTTATTTATAGGTAGGGTTAATCTTGCGCCTGTAACATAGTAAGGTGCATTTTCAGCCGCAAAACTTCTGGTATACAATAAATGATCTTTAGAAATAGCAGTTTCATTGGTAAAGGGAGAACCTAAAACCCCTGCATCTATCCAAATACCTTTTTTCTCAGATAGCCTAACCCCCACATTCGCTTCAACAATATTTTTAAGTGTTCCTGCTTCTGTAGCATAATTAGAATTAATATAAGTGCCAACACCAGGCACAAAACGGGCTCTTACCATTTCCTCTTGGTATCGAATATCAATATAGGCCAAATTAATATTTATCTCATTGTGTCTTGGAGAAGAAACCGCATAAGCGCGCCACGAATCTTTAGGTTGGTTCAAATCAAAACCATAGTAAGTATCTACGTAGCCGTTTATTTGAACCTTGCCTTCCACCACACTATCTTGTCTATCTGTCATGCCATAGTTTTGAACTTGGGCAATTACCCAACAAGGAAGTAAGGCTACAAACAAGAATAGTACCCTGCTAAGCATCTCTAATTTCTACTATAATTTGGAGCTTCTTTGGTTATTTTTATATCGTGTGCATGACTTTCTTTTGCACCTGCAGCAGTAATCTTGATAAACTTACCATTTTCCTGCAATTCTTCAACGGTTTTAGCCCCGCAATAGCCCATTCCGGCTCTTAATCCACCCACAAACTGATATACAACTTCTTTTAACAAGCCTTTAAAAGGTACTATACCCACAATGCCTTCCGGTACCAATTTAGCAATTTCATCTTCTGCATCTTGGAAATATCTGTCTTTGCTACCTTCTTTCATGGCTTCTATTGAACCCATGCCGCGGTAACTTTTAAACTTACGGCCTTCATATATCACGGTTTCACCCGGACTTTCCTCTACGCCAGCAAAGATAGAACCGCTCATTACTGTGCTTGCTCCCGCAGCTAAGGCTTTTACCAAATCGCCACTGTATCTAATTCCACCATCTGCAATTACAGGAACGCCAGAGCCTTTAATGGCTTTTGCACTTTCATATACTGCGGTTAATTGCGGTACACCAATACCTGCAATAATACGCGTGGTGCATATAGAACCTGGTCCAACACCCACTTTTACCGCATCTACACCTGCATTCACCAATGCTATTGCTGCATCGCCAGTGGCAATGTTGCCAGCAATAATATCAATATTGGTAAAGGCTTTTCTTAAACGGCTTACCTCTCTTATAACTCCCGCAGAATGGCCATGCGCAGTGTCAATGATAACCACATCCACACCCGCTTTCACCAAAGCTGAAATTCTGTCTTCGGTTTCTGGGGTAACACCTACTGCGGCGCCAACAATTAATCTACCATGCTTGTCTTTACAAGCCATAGGATGGTCTTTTACCTTTAAAATATCTTTATAGGTAATTAAGCCCATTAACTTTCCGTCTTTGTTGATTACAGGTAGCTTTTCAATTTTATATTCTTGTAAAATACTTTCTGCTTGTGTTAGGTCTGTGCCTTCTGGGGCAGTAATCAGGTTTTCTTTTGTCATTACATCAATGACAGACTTAGACATTTCCTTTTCAAACCGCAGGTCTCTATTGGTTAAAATTCCAACCAGTTTGCCATTGTCATTCACAATGGGGATGCCACCAATTTTATTTTCTGTCATCATTTTATGGGCATCCTTTAATGTGGCAGTATCATTCAATGTGAGCGGGTCTATGATCATTCCGCTTTCACTTCTTTTTACCTTGCGCACTTCTTCGGATTGGCGCTCGATGCTCATGTTTTTATGCAAAATACCCACGCCTCCTTGTTGTGCTAAGGCAATGGCAAGTTTGTATTCTGTAACGGTATCCATAGCTGCAGAAAGCATAGGGATATTGATACGAATATTTCTAGAAAGTTGTGTGGCGGTTATTACTTCGCGTGGAAGTACTTCTGAGTAGGCAGGCAATAAAAGCACATCATCATAGGTGAGGCCTTCTCCGAAGAATTTTTGACTATCATTGAACATGGCAAAAACGTATAGTTATTTGCGTGCCAAAAATAGGGTTATAAAACCATATTGCCAAATAGATTACTTTTCCTTAACGGCAAAAACGTATTCTGCAAAGCCAGCTAAGTCCCAAAAAACGCCTCCTGGTACAAACCCATATTTAAGGGTTTCAGTAACCAAGGTAAGCGGTAGTAGCAGAATATAGGGCCAATATCTTCTTGTTTTTCCGCGTAGTACTTTACAATTATTTTTTTCTAAAACCCCAGTAATTTCTGGAACCGAATAAATTCTTACATGGGTTGGGTCATCATAAAAATTTAAGGTGCGCTTCATACTTGGCAATTTGGTGCTGCCTTGCCCAGGGTACTCTATGTATATGTTTCCGCCTACTTTTAGCTTTTTCAGTAAGCCTTCAATTACTTTATCGCCATTATGCAAATGTTCTATGATATGGCTCATGATGATGACATCAAAATAATTATCTGGAATGCTGCTAAAATCTAGTGCGGTTAAGTCCATTTCATAAAAACCACTCATGGCTTTAAAATCCGCCTCATCATTTTCGTAGTTTTTTGATATATCAATGCCATGGTATTCACACAAAGGGTAAACCGCCTTAGTTTTGGTGGCACTGTGGCTACCTGCACCAACATCTAGCAAGGCAAATTGCTGTGATTTTAATTTACTAGATAAGAACCTAAATTTATGAGGAATGATTAATGCCATGTTACGAAGGTAAGTATTGCCATAAGTTTTAAAAATTATTGCTCTATATCGTTGCTCGGCTTTGGGTCTAATCTTTCAGGTAGGTTGGTTTGAACCAAAAGTAGCGTATCAGCAACCACAGATTTCCCAAGTGGTGATTGCATAATTCTATCTTTAGGCAAATCAATATAATAAACTTTTCCAGGAGCCACATTTAGCGCAGGTTTTCTAAGCCATGGGTTCAACAATTTTAATAGCTTATAATTTACATAATTGCTTTTGGCCCAAAGCGCCAAGTTATTAATACCCAAATCTGCCTTCACTTTTACCGTTTGTAGTGGTGCATATTTATCTTCCTGAAGCAAGTAAAACCCATATTTATCTGGCTTTTCACAGATTTCTTTGATGGCCATAATTCTAAAAAGATACCTAGCAGTTTCGGTATTTAAGTAGAGTTCATAATAACTTTTCATGCCTTGGTTTAGCAATTGTCTTTTTACCCCGTCAATTCCCATGTTGTAACTGGCAGCAACCAAGCTCCAATCACCTAATTGGTTGTAGGCGTCTTTAAAGTATAAGCAGGCTGCAACAGTAGCTTTTTCAATATGATAGCGTTCGTCAATTTCTTCATTTACTTCAAGACCATATCGTCTGCCGGTTTTATCTAAGAACTGCCAGAAACCAGCCGCACCAGCCGGACTCACCACATGTTGCAAGCCACTTTCTGCTAAAGCAATATATTTAAAGTCATTTGGAATGCCATTGGCTTTTAAGATAGGCTCAATTACTGGAAAGTATCTATTGGCGCGCTTCAGCATTAATAAGGTTTGAGATTGCCAATACACATTCGTTAGTATTTCACGGTCGTAGCGCTCAATTACATCATAATCTGTTAAAGGAACTTTCTGACCTGCAAAACTTAAGGCTTTTGGCATGCTCAAGGCATAGATTCTATAATATTGTTTAAATTCGTCATTTGCTTTTATTTGGGCAGTATCACCACTACTCATTAATAAACTAATGGCAAGTGCAAATATTGAAATGCTAAGAACGTATAATGCTGAGTTGTTTTTCATTGGTTCAAACCAAACTATTTTGTGAAGCAGATTGCGAATTTAATATCTCTTCTACATAATCCCTATGATTACTTAATCTTGGCACCTTATGCTGCCCACCTAATTTGCCGCGTACTTTAAGCCATGCATGAAAGGTTCCTTTTGGCAATACCTTAATTTTTGGTGCTAACATGGCCATGTCTTTGAATCTTTTGGCTTCATAATCAGAATTGCATTTTTTTAAGGTTTGATCCAAAACCGATGCAAAAAGATTAAAGTCATTTGGAGCTTGTTCAAATTCTATTAACCATTCGTGGCCACCTTTGGTATCCTCCGAAAAATAAATGGGAGCAGCGGTGTAATCTGCAATAAGGGCTTGGGTTTGGTGGCAGGCCTCCTTTATGGCTAGGTCTGCATTTTCTATCATCAATTCCTCTCCAAAGGCATTGATAAAATGTTTGGTTCGACCCGTAATTTTAAACCTAAAAGGAGAAATTGAGGTGAACTTTATGGTATCCCCAATGATGTATCGCCATAAGCCTGCATTGGTGCTAATTACCAATGCATAATTTTCATTTAAATTCACTTCGCCTAATGAGTAGGTTTTGGGGAAATCCTTTCCATACTCGCTCATGGGCATAAACTCATAATACACACCGTAGTCTAACATGAGCAATAAATCATCTGAATCTTTTTGGTCTTGAAAACCTAAAAAGCCCTCGCTGGCATTGTATATTTCTAGGTAATTTATCTTGCTTCCTTTAATAAGTTTTTTGAACCTTTCTTTGTATGGCGTAAAGCTTACACCGCCATGCATGTAAAGTTCTAAGTTTGGCCAAATGTCTGATAAATCGTTTTTGCCAGTTAATTCAAATAGTCTTTCAATAAGCACAATGGTCCATGTGGGTACGCCAGAAATATTGCTCACATTTTCATGAAGCGTTGCCTGTGCCATGCGTTCAATCTTCTCGTCCCAATTGTCCATGGTGGCAATGCTAAGTTCTGGTGTTCTTAGGTACTGCGCCCAAAAGGGCATGTTTTGCATCATTACTGCACTCACATCGCCATAGAAGCTGTCATTGTAATTCTGATTTGCTTGGTAACTTCCACCCATCACCAAACCCTTGCCACTAAAAATATCTGTTTCTGGGTGCTGCATCATATAAGTTAAAAGGACATCTTTACCACCTTGGATATGACATTCTTCTAAGCTTTCATAGGTTACAGGAATAAATTTGCTTCTTGCACTTGTGGTTCCAGACGATTTAGCAAACCAATTCACCTCACTTGGCCAAAGTATATTTTGTTCGCCAAGCATCATGCGGTCTATATAATGTTTAAAGTCGTCGTAATTAGTAACCGGCACACGTTCTTTAAAAATTTTGGTATTATGAATGCTTTTAAATTCATACTTCCTGCCAAACTCAGTAATTTGCGCTGTTCTAATTAGCTTAAAAAACTGTTCCTGTTGAATATCCAAAGGATGATTCATCATTTGCTCAATTGCAGGAATTCTGCGTTTGAGGTACCAGTTCATGAGGGAGTTTACGATGGGCATTGCCCTGCTAATATTAGAAAAAATACTTAATTATACAATTTCATCCTTGCATTAACAAAATCTCGGATCAAGCCAAACGCCTCATTGTACTTGCTTAAGGTAATGGCTTTATGCGTATCGCCAACATCATGGTATTGGTGATATTCGCCTCTCAGGTAAAAGAATAGGGCAGGAATACCTTTCTCCGAAAAATGGTAATGATCGCTATTCATGGCTTTGCCTCTAGCAGAAACTTCTGGCAAATAATTACCAATGGCATTGCAATTTTGTAGCAAGTTAAACAGTTCTGGGTACACGGTTCCATTCACGGCGGTGAGGCCTTTATCACCAGTTGCCATTAAATCTAAGTTAACTACTAAGCTAATTTTCTTGAGAGGAATGAGCGGGTTTTCTGTAAAAAACAAAGAGCCAATTAAGCCAACTTCTTCCGCAGCAAAGCCAATAAAAACTACAGACATAAGTGGTGGATTTTCTTTGTAATGTTTAGCCAAATCCAACATCATGGCAATGCCACTTGCATTGTCATTTGCACCTGGAAAAATGGTCTCCAAGCCCATCATACCTAAGTGGTCGTAATGTGCGCTAACAACTATAAAAGAGTCGGGTTGAACACTACCTTTGATAAAGCCTAAAACATTCTGGGTACCATGCACCGTTCTTGTAGCATCAATGTTAAGTTTAACTTTAAGGATTAATCTGCCAAGTAATTCCTTTTTTACATAAATGATGGGGAAGGGTTCAAAATCCATGGCCACGCTCCAGACCAGTCTTTCTTGATTGTCAAAAATTAGGCCTTTGGCGTTAACTTGATTTTTTAAGATGGCGTCGGCTCGTTCTTGGTTTACAAACTTTTTTCCTTTGAGTGCATCCACAATTAAGAAATAGCTTTTTAAGTTTTTCTTGAACCATTTATTATACTCATTGTTGTTGTCAACCATTGCAGAGTCTAACCTTATCACCTTAAAAGTTCCTGAAACTGTTGGGCAACCCGGGTTAATAATGAAGTCTTCACCTGGAATTAAGTCATTACCATCTGCATTAAAAAAAACACGTTGCGGATAACTTACTACTGGAAACCCAAAATATTGAAAATAGCGCTCGCCTAAGGGTGCAAGTTTAAGTTGGGTAAACTCTTCTCGTATGAAATTTGCAGCTTTTTTATCACCCTCGTTCACGTAGCCGCGCCCAGCAAAGTCTTGGCTGCAAAGTTTAGCAATAACTTGTTTTGCGTAGCTTATGTTTTGTGCTTGCGCTACAAACATTCCAAAACCTAGAAGGATACTGACAATAGAGGCCTTCATGAATTGAGGTAAAATTAGATTGCTTTTACCGTAAAGGTGAAGCTTTCCATAATAAGGTTGGCTAGCAATTTTTTGCAAGCGGTTTCTACCATTTCGTGAGCGGAAGCTTCGTTATCTGCTTCAAGTTCCATGCTAATGTGCTTGCCAATGCGCACATCATGAATGGTAGGCAGGCCAATATTTGGCATAGAATTACTAACGGCTTTCCCTTGTGGGTCTAGCAGTGCGGCGTGAGGCATCACATCAATTTCAGCTTTAAATTTCATAATTTTATGAGTTTCAAATGTACAAGAAGCGACAAAAGTACGTAAAGCACTATGCTTAGTCCAAGTCCAAAGTATTGAAAAAATACAATTAACAATAATGCAGCCATCAAAAACAAGTACCTCAGCTTATTAGGTTCAAAACTAAAAGTCTTAAATTTTAAGGCAAACAAAGGAAGTTCTGCAACCAAAAGGTAAGCACTAATAAATGGAAACAGCAATAAGAAATAAGAAGAAGAAAACAAAGTTGTGGCGAAATCTGGTCCTGTTTCTAGTACAAAAGGAATGGCGCAAATGAACAAAGCATTGGCTGGCGTAGGCACACCAATAAATGAATCGGATTGGCGGGTGTCTATATTGAACTTAGCCAAACGAATGGCTGAGAAAATTGGAATGAGGAAAGGCGTATAAGAAAGCAGCACAACCAAGGGAACAAACTGAGGAAAATGAGCACCGAAGGCGAGGTAATCTTGGCAAATGCTGTAAAATATCATACCTGGTGCCACGCCAAAACTTACTACATCTGCTAAGGAATCGAGTTGTTTGCCAATTTCGCTGTAGGCATTGAGCAGTCTTGCCACAAAGCCGTCAAAAAAATCGAGCACAGCAGCTGTTGCAATAAACCAAGCTGCTTGTTTTAAGTCGCCCTCTAGGCTGCTCATGATTGCCAAACAGCCAAAAAACAAATTTAAAGAAGTAAGCGCGTTAGGAATGTGTTTTTTCACCTTGTTAGTTTTGCGCAAAATAGGAGAAAAAAGAGATTGTTAAAGACACTAACTTTTAAACTATTTCTTTTTCACATATGTGTGTATGCAAAAGCACTTTCTACATTTTACAGCTCTAAATGGTATCCAAACAGAAAACAAGGTATACAACCAAGGTAATTCGCAAGGCTCAATATCCCAATTGCGGCAAGTTGGACAAAGTGTAGGGGAATTTCTTTTAAGTATCATCTCGTTTTTTCTTCAGCAGGTTTACTTTTAAATCTTATATATTCTTCAGAATGCTTTACGGGCTCTAAAGTTGTAAGAATAATTACAAAAATGATGATAAATAACAATATCGAAAATGCAAGTATTTTATGATAATTGTTATCATTTAAAAAGAGTTTTGAATAAAGGCTATATATTTTATCTAACATAAAATGATAATTTATAATTTTATTTTTTTGAAAAGTGATTTGTACAAAAAAACATCCTAATGATTTACTTTAGCAACAAAACAAGGTATTTCAGATTAATTATAGGTTAAATCTTAAAATTTAAGGTATAAGGTATTTTTTGAAGCAAGTAGGTAATTTCCACAGCATTGCTAGTTGGATTAATTAACTTTGTTTGTAAAACCAATCGCTCAAATCTAAAAATTTAATTAAACTCTGCATTTGAACGCTAAGCACCTTTGGTTTTGAGAAAGTGTTAGTAAAGTAACGAAATCCTATTCAGCGCAAAACAATTCTAGTTGGGTTGAATTTTTATTGAAATTCTACTGCAATTTTTGCAGAAAATGCGCGACCCCGCAGGGGTCAAACCTTCGAATAAACGCGGGAATTGGTTTAATGCAGAAATACGCCTAACCCAAATATGCCATTTTATCTATTTTCCTCTTATTTTTGAAAATAAACTCGATTTCGAGTTTGGATCAAACCATGAGAAAATTAGTATATTTTGTTTTGCTATTTTTAGGAAGTTTAACTTCCTGTCTCGCCCAACAAGAAAACGTAGACCTTCGCACGGCAAGCGGCAAACTTTTACGCAAATTTGAATACCACCAAAAAAGTAATTTTGATGTTATAAATGGCCGTTTAAATGTAGCCTTGGTTGCTAGCAATGGTTACGTTTTTGAGGTAAATGGCATTCCTGTTAAAAACATTCAATGTGGCAAAACAGTGAATATTGCCAACTATTCTGTGGTTTTAATTGACAATAGATTAGATAAAACGTTTGTCTTGAACCAAAAAAGCAGACCCAATTTAAAAATAAAATGTTTGCCCAATGGTGCCTATGAACTTGTGTTTACTGGCGACCTATTTTCTGGCAAAGAAAAATTAAAAGTCTTTGCTAGACTCAAGGGCAGCATCAACCATTCTAGAAACTTGAAAACCAACTAAAATAATGAAGCACATTTTTACTTTTTTTCTGGCCATGGTTCTTTCTTTCGGCCTATTTGCCCAAGAAACAATCAATCCAGCTTCAGCTAAAGACAAGGATGATTTAACACGCATTTTAAAACACAATGCAGACCTTAGTCTTTCTGCTGCCATAGAGAAAACAAAAAACATTGACTACCCAAAACGTATGGTTTCTGCCAATGGTAGAATCAAAGAATTGGTAGGCATTAGCAGCACAGGAATGCCAATATACTTAGAAACCACCAATAACTTAGATGCTGCCAAAACCATCGGAACCAGCAAGGTTTGGCCGGGTGGTGCGTCTGGACTTAGCCTTAGTGGACAAGGAATGACCAACCGACTTGGGGTTTGGGATGGAGGTGCGGTTAGAGTTGCACATCAGGAGTTTCAATCTAGAGCGGTACAAGTTGATGGTAGCACTACCTTGAGCGACCACGCCACTCACGTTGCTGGAACCATGGCCGCAGGCGGAGTAGTTGCCAATGCAAAAGGTATGGCTTACCAAGCACCCATTCGTTGTTTTGATTGGAATAACGATAACTCAGAAATGTCTTCTGCTGCTGCTAGTGGTTTATTAGTCTCTAATCACTCCTACAGCCAAATCAGTGGTTGGAATTATAACGATAACTTTAGCCGCTGGGAGTTTTGGTCTGACCCAAGCATCAGTTTAATAGAAGACCATAAGTACGGATATTATGATTTTACCTCTCAATCTTGGGATCAAATTGCCTTGAGCAATCCTAATTACCTCATTTTTGTGGCTGCGGGAAACGATCGCGGTCAAGCTGGTTCTGCTACTTTTTGGATTCGTGACAACAATGGCGATTGGGTTCAAGGCAATAGCGCCAATAGACCACCTGTAACTGGGCCTTATGATTGCATTAGCGGCGGCCCAGCCAATGCAAAAAATGTTATGACCATTGGTGCGGTAAACAAAATTGTAAATGGTTGGTCAAAATCTTCTGACGTGGTAATGAGTTCTTTTAGCGGCTGGGGCCCAACAGATGATGGTAGAATTAAACCAGATGTAGTTGCCAATGGAGTTTCTGTTTACTCAAGTACCAGCACAGGCAATACAGCGTATGCCACTCTAAACGGAACCTCTATGGCAACGCCTAATGCCAGCGGCTCAGCACTTTTATTACAACAACATTATAACAACAGAAAAAGCAGCTTTATGCGTTCTTCCACTTTAAAAGGACTCATCATTCACACTGCCGACGAAGCAGGTTCGAATCCTGGTCCGGATTACAGCTTTGGTTGGGGATTGATGAATACGGATAAAGCAGCTTCAGTAATTTCTGATACCCTTAAAAATAGCATTCAGCAATTGTCTCTTTCTAATAGCGGCACTTATACCTATTCATTTTATGCAGATGGAACTTCTCCTATACGAGCTACCATTTGCTGGACAGATAGGCCTGCAACTCCTTTGGATGCTGCCTTGGATGCCCCTAACAAAAGATTGGTAAATGACTTAGACATTCGTTTGCGCAGAAATTCTGATAATACAAATTTCTTCCCTTACGTGTTAAATCCTGCTTCTCCAGCTAGCGCTGCCACAACTGGCGATAACAACACAGACAATACAGAATTAATCCATTTAGGTACTCCAACGGCTGGAATTTATACAATCACTATTTCACACAAAGGTACTTTAACAGGTGGCGCGCAACCTTATGCTTTAATTGTTTCTGGTATTACACCAAAACCAACTGCAGGTTTTACAAGCAATTCTAAAACAGTTTGTATGAACCAAAGTGTAGCCTTTACCAATCTTTCGGTAGGCGGTACTGCTAGAATGTGGTATTTCCCAGGCGGAAATCCTGCCACTTCAAGTGCCTTAAATCCAAATGTTTCCTATGCGGCTCCCGGTAGTTACCCTGTTGCCTTGCGCATTAGTTCTAGCAACGGATATGATTCAATTTATATTACAGATTACTTAACCGTAGGTGGTATCAGCTTACCAATAGATGAAACCTTTGAAAGCAATTCACCAACAAGAAATTTATGGTCTATTGATAATCTGCAAGGTGATAGCACTTGGCGTCTTTGGAATATTGCTGGCACAACACCTGGCAACACCGCCATGGGAATTAATAATTACGATGTAACCACACAATTTTATACAGACAGAATTGTTTCTCCTGTGTTAGATTTAAGAGGTTTAAGTGCAGCAAGCTTGCAGTTTCAACATGCCTACACACGTTATGATAATTCTGCTACAGATTCTTTAATCATTTTAATAAGCACCAATTGTGGCACCAACTATACTCGCTTGGGTGCATTCGGAGAAAATGGAACTGGTACATTTGCAACTGGGCCAGATAATTCTTTTGCCTCAGTAAATGCATTTATTCCATCAAAGGCTGCTGATTGGTGTGGTGGGGGTTTAGGAGCTGCTTGTAATACGTTTAACTTAAGCCCATTTGTAGGAAATGCCAACGTAAGGATTCGCTTTGAACAAAAAACAAACAATGGTGGTAACAACCTATTTATTGACAACATCAAAATAGTTGGAACGCCTTTAGCGCCTGTGGCAAAATTTTATACCTTGACACCTTCAGTTTGCGTAGGAGATGAGATTCAGTTGTTGGATTCTTCTTATAATCAACCTAAATCATGGACTTGGTATGTGAGCGATGCTGATACTGCAATTTACAACGTTCGCAGTCCACAAGTTAAGTTCTTAAGCGCAGGCACAAAAACCATTTCGTTAGTGGTTAAAAATGCCACCGGTCAAGATAGTTTTACGAGAGTGGCTTATATCAATGTGCTGCCTTCTCCAGCCATTCCTGCTATTACTTCAAGCAAAGGCAATGCAGTTTGTGATGGTGATAGTACCCTTATCTCAACCGATGTATCCTCAAACTTTATTTGGTATAAAAACAATTTGGTATTTGCTACAAGCGGACCATCATTTACCACTAAAGAAGAAGGATTATATTATGTGCGCGTGAGAGGTGCAAATGGCTGTTGGGCTAAGAGTCAATCGTTAGATTTAATGGCAGCAACAACGCCACCAAAGCCAATCATAACAAAGGATTTAACCGGAACACAGTTCTGCGAAGGCGGGGTGTTTAATTTAACTTCAAGTGCCACAACAGGTAACCAATGGTTTGTAAATGATACCCTTTTTAATGGAGCTACCAATAGAATTCTAAACTTTAATGCTGCTGGTACATTTAAGGTTCAAATAAGTAACAAAGGTTGTTTAAACATGTCAGACCCTTTAAGCATAGAAATGCTACCACGCCCGCAAACAGGTGAGTTAACTGGAAATACTTGGGCAGTGAAAGGCGACACGGCTAGGTTTAAGGTTGTGCCAGGGGTTTCAGGCTCTGTATTCAATTGGACACTTTCAGGTGGTTCCATCGAAACAGGTGCTACTACGCCAGAGGTTTTGATACGTTTTGGTTCAATCACAAACGCAAGCGTAAATGTGCAAGAGAATGGAAGCAACGGTTGCAAAGGCATTACAAAAACCATCAATGTAAACTTGGTTAACACCAGCTTGGCGGCGCATCAAAAAGGTGATTTAAAGTTGTTTCCTAATCCTGCAAGTAATTACTTAAATCTTCAAATGACACAGCTTGCTGCCAATGCAGAAATTAAAGTAAGTTTATACAATGTATTGGGTCAAGAAATAAAACATGAGCAAGTTAAATATAATGGCCAAGGTTTCGGTTTGAACCTAACAGATTTGACTGCGGGCGTTTATGTGATTAAAGTAGAAGCCCAAGGCAAAGTGTTTACTAGAAACTTCGTGAAACAATAATAAAAGATTAAGCTTAAGAAATTGGCAAATCTTCCAAGGAGGATTTGCCAATTTTTGTTTAAGGAAAAAAATTCCCGAATTAATGGAAAAAAATCCATAAAAAAAATACCCATAAGTGGGTATATATAGAAGTTTTTATTTGTCTTGATTTGAATTACCAAGTAGTGAATATATACTAGGTCAATAACATCACATCAAAACCGCTTTTGCCTTAAAACAATTTTAAAGGGCTACCCAAAATTATTAGGATAACGGGTAGCCCTTTTTATTTGGCCTCGAATAATACTTTTGGTTCAAACCAACACTTTAAAATTAGTGATTGCGTTCAATAATAAAATCTACCAAAGCATGCAAAGAAGGTTTAGTTGGGCTATCTGGCATTTTTGCTAAAATATCCAATGCTTCTTGTTTAATGGCATTCATTTTCTCGCGTGTATAGGCAATGCCATTGTGACTATTCACATAATTTATTACCTCAGTCACTTTGGCCTTTTTGTGGTGCTCGTTTTTGATGATATTGATGATGCGGTTGCGAGTAGCTTTATCTGCATTATTCAAAGTGTAGATGATGGGCAAGGTGAGCTTTTTCTCTTTAAGGTCGATGCCAGTAGGTTTGCCTATGTCTTCATCGCCATAATCCAGCAAATCGTCTTTCATTTGAAAGGCAATGCCTGCTTTTTCGCCAAATAAACGCATTTGTTCTACTTGTTCTGGGCTTGCGCCAGCAGAGGCTGCACCAATCGCACAACAACTAGCAATTAGAGAAGCCGTTTTTTTGCGGATGATGTCAAAATATACTTCTTCTGATAAGTTGAGATTACGCGTTTTTTCAATTTGAAGCAATTCCCCTTCACTCATTTCTTTAACTGCAGTGCTCACAATTTCTAGTAAGTGGTAATCTTTGTTTTCTACAGAAAGTAATAGCCCACGCGAGAGCAAATAATCACCCACCAAAACAGCAATTTTATTTTTCCAAAGGGCGTTGATAGAAAAGAAACCACGACGTTCGTCACTGTCATCTACCACGTCGTCGTGCACCAAAGTCGCGGTATGTAAAAGTTCTACTAAACTAGCCGCTCTATAAGTAGATTCATTTACCCCATTAAATAAACTTGCAGAGAAAAACACAAAAATAGGACGTATTTGCTTGCCTTTACGCTTTACGATATAAGTCATAATGGTGTCCAACAAAGGAACCGAACTGCGCATGGCTTCTCTGAATTTGCTTTCAAAGGCTTTCAGGTGCTCGTCTATTGGAGCTTTAATTTGATCCAGGTTATTCACTCACCCGCAAAGAAAGCAATTTTATGATGGATTTGCAGCAATAAACAAAAGCTGTTTATTTGCAGTATGGCTAAGGTTCAAACAACATTCTTCTGCCGCAATTGCGGAGCTTCTTCGGCAAAATGGGTTGGAAAGTGCCCTGCTTGTAACGAGTGGAATACTTATGTAGAAGAGGTAATTCATAAAGAAAAGACAGATTATAAAAGCACTTGGAAGAAAGAAACCAATGGGATTTCAAAAAAACCTGTTCTTATAAATGAAATCGAAAAGGGCAATGAAATGCGCATTGTCCTAAAAGACCATGAGCTAAATAGGGTTTTGGGCGGTGGATTAGTGCCAGGTTCTGTCATTTTAATTGGAGGCGAACCAGGAATAGGGAAGTCGACACTCCTTTTGCAAGTTGCATTGCAGTTTCAAAAGTATAAGGTATTATACATCAGTGGTGAAGAAAGTGAATCTCAAATAAAAATGCGCGCTGAACGCATTCCATTTTCAAACGAAAATTGTTTTCTCTTCACAGAAACCAGCACACAAAAAATTGGCAAAGCTTTTAAAGAATTGGAGCCAGATTTGGTGGTGGTAGATTCTATTCAAACCTTGCAAAGCGATTTAATAGACAGTACGCCTGGAAGTATCTCTCAAATTAAAGAAACTGCAGGAGAAATGATACGCTTTGCCAAAGAAACTGGAACACCTGTTTTTCTAATAGGCCATATAACCAAAGATGGTACTTTAGCTGGTCCTAAGTTGTTAGAACACATGGTAGACACAGTTTTGCAGTTTGAAGGCGATAGGCACCATGTTTATCGCATTTTAAGAAGCACTAAGAATAGGTTTGGTTCAACCAACGAAATAGGTATTTACGAAATGCAAGGAGGTGGATTAAGAGAAGTAAGTAATCCTTCAGAAATTTTAATTACCCAGAGAGATGAAAGCTTAAGCGGGGTTTCTATCTCTGCAACGCTAGAAGGGATGCGCCCATTACTTATAGAAACACAAGCCCTTGTAAGTGCCGCAGTTTATGGCACTCCCCAACGAAACTCCAATGGTTATGATGCCAAAAGGTTAAACATGTTGTTGGCCATTTTAGAAAAGAAATGCGGTTTAAGAATGGGCATGCAAGATGTGTTTGTTAACATCGCTGGCGGACTGAGAATTGAGGACCCAGGCATTGATTTGGGAATTGTTGCAGCTATTGTCAGTAGTTATGAAAGTGTTGCCATAAGCAATAAAATTGCGTTTATAGGAGAAATTGGCTTAAGCGGAGAAATACGCGCAGTGAGTAGGATAGAGCAGCGGATTGGTGAGGCAGAAAAACTTGGTTTTGAAACGGTTTACCTAAGCAAATTCAATAAATTGCCAGCCCATAATTTTAAAATAAAATTGGTTGAAATTACCAAGCTAGACGAATTATTGAACTTGCTATTTGGATAGTTAATTCTGAGGAGCGACTTCCAATTTTTTCAGCTCTGCTCCTAGCCATTTTCCAATGGGTTCATGGGCAAGAATGGTATGTAAGCCAGCTTGTGCAGCCCCTTTGATGTTAATTCTACTGTCATCAATAAAAACAGTTTCATTTGCTTTTATTTCGGCTTGAACCAAAACTTGTTCGTAGCAAGCTAGCATTGGTTTACGGCTGCCCATTTCAAAGCTTAGAAATTGAATTTCAAAAAGTTCATTAAAGATTTCTTTGCCATGAGCACGATAAACCTCTTCAATATGGGTATGATTGGTATTGCTAAGTAAGAATAATCTGTAATGCTTCTTTAATTGCCTCAATAATTCAATCCTTTCTTTTGGGAGGTCTAACAGCATGGCATTCCAAGCATCTTTAATTTGCTCTCTTGATGCATTTCCTTTTAAGTAGGTAAAAAGACTTTGCAAGAAAAACTCTTCAGTTATTTTTCCCAGTTCATAATCGATAAAGACAGAATCTTCATGGTTAATTTCGTCTAGGTCTGAACCAAGGCGTTTAAAGGATCTTAAGGTCTTTCCTTGGTCTAGGTCGAGTACCACTCCACCTAAATCAAAAACTATATTTTTAATTCTCATACTTCACTTAACTACTGTTAATCAACATTAAAAAATTCGAAAATGTTTTAAGAATTCAAAGAATGAACAGCTTGCGTGAGGGAAAAAATAAGATCTGGGTTTTTTTCAAATGCATTTCCAACAACTATTACATCTGCACCTGCTTGACAAGCAGCAATTGCTTGTTCTTGGGTACGAATACCTCCACCAATAAATAATGGTCCATTTATTTGGCTCTTAACTTCGGTAATCATACTTGCACTAATTGGATTTAAAGCGCCACTGCCTGCATCCATATAGGTGAGTTTTAGGCCAAGCATATCACCAGCCATGGCAGTGCAAGCGGCAATATTATTTTTATCATGAGGTAGCGGGGTAGTATTGCTCATGTACATCACGCTGGTTAGGTTGCCGCCATCCACAATCATATAAGCAGTTGGAATGATTTCTATACCAGATTTTTTGAGTAGAGGGGCTGCTAAAACATGCTTTCCAATAAGTAAATCAGGATTTCGACCACTTATCATGCTAAGAAACAATATTGCATCAGCTTTTGAATGCGTTTGCATGATGTTTCCTGGGAATAAAAGTAAAGGAATGTTAGTTTGAAGTTTAATAATTTCTATGCATTTGTCCCAGAAACCATTGGTGATTAGGCTTCCTCCAACCAAAATAAAATCTACCTTAGCTATACTGCATAAAGATAGAATTTTTACCAACTCATCCTCCGATTCAATGCTATCAGGGTCTATTAGTACGGCAAGTTGTTTTAAACTTTGAAGCTGATTCTGCTGTAGCAGCTGGTATATATTTGTTTTCTTAGGGTTAGACATAAACAATAGACAACAAATAAAAGCTTTTTAATCCTAAATATAGAATGCTATGCTTCTTAAATTTTATAATAAACGATTTTTTATGAAAAATAAAAGTAAAGTTTTTGGGGTTTAGGGCTTAAACCACCAAAACGTATCCATTTTAGGACAAGCCATTGATTATTAAATAATTGTTAGGTGGCTTGAACCCAACAGTGACAAGGCAGGCGCTGTGCATAACTTATGTTATGAACACCCTACAAGCAACGTTTATATAAGGAAACAGAAATTCACATAGCCATGTGTTGAAATTGTCTTTTGTTAAAAAATCATGAAAGTAGGAGTTTTGAATCAAAAACCCCCTAACATTTTAGGAGGCTAAACAGAAACTGATAATATTAAATAAATACCTGATTTACGAAAATGAGCCGCAATAAGAAAAACAACGAACAGAAGGGCCTCAGGGTTGAGCGCCACTTCACCAAAGATGGGGTGAATGTGTATGACATGTTCACTTATGATTACCGCACCTCTGTGATTAAAAATCCGAATGGGAGTGTTGTGTTTGAAATGAACAATGTAGAAGTACCGAATTTTTGGAGTCAGGTGGCTACGGATGTTTTAGCTCAAAAGTATTTTCGTAAAGCGGGCGTTCCACAAGCAGATGGTGGCAGCGGCAGAGAAACCAGCATTAAGCAGGTTGCGCATCGCATGGCGCATTGTTGGATGCAATGGGGAAATGACTATAACTATTTTGATAGTTCAGATGATGCCCAAGTGTTTTATGATGAATTGGCCTACATGATTGTTGGACAATATGCAGCGCCCAATTCACCACAGTGGTTCAATACAGGTTTGCACTCTTCTTATGGTATTACAGGTAAACCCCAAGGCCATTATTTCGTAAACCCAAGAACAGGAAATTTAGAGAAATCAACCTCTGCCTATGAGCGCCCTCAACCACATGCATGTTTTATTTTATCAGTAGATGATGATTTGGTAAACGAAGGTGGCATCATGGATTTATGGGTACGTGAAGCGCGTATCTTTAAATATGGCTCTGGTGTAGGAACCAACTTCTCAAAAATACGTGGTTCTCAAGAAAAACTTTCAGGAGGCGGCTCTTCTTCAGGTTTGATGAGTTTCTTGAAAATAGGAGACCGCGCAGCTGGTGCAATCAAATCTGGTGGAACGACCAGACGCGCAGCAAAAATGGTTTGTTTAGATTTGGATCACCCAGAAATAGTTGAATTCATTAATTGGAAAAAAGACGAAGAAAAGAAAGTTGCTGCATTAATCGCTGCAGGTTATCCTAGTGATTATGAAGGCGAAGCTTATGCGACTGTATCTGGTCAAAACAGCAATAACTCAGTTCGTATTCCAAATGAGTTTTTTGAAGCATTAAAAGAAGGTAAAAATTGGGACTTAAAATCTCGCACTGATGGCAGAGTAATAAAAAGCATGCCTGCAAGCGAGTTATGGGAAATGATTGGTCAAGCTGCTTGGGCATGTGCAGATCCTGGTGTACAATATGATTCTACCATTAACGAATGGCATACTTGCCCTGAAGGTGGGCGTATTAATGCCTCTAACCCATGCAGTGAGTATATGTTTTTGGATAACACTGCCTGTAATTTGGCTAGCTTAAACTTAATGCGTTTCTTTAATACAGAAACCCTTGAGTTTGATGTTAAAGCTTATGAGCATGCAGCCCGTTTATGGACTATGGTGTTAGAAATATCTGTGTTAATGGCGCAGTTCCCTTCACCAGAGGTAGCTCAATTAAGTTATGAATACAGAACACTAGGGTTAGGATATGCAAATTTAGGAAGCGTGCTGATGGTAGCTGGCATTCCGTATGACAGTCCAAAAGCTTTTGCTTGGTGTGGTGCTTTAACCGCCATCTTAAATGGTGTGGCTTACCAAACTTCAGCCGAAATGGCCAAATACCTTGGTGCATTTCCAAAGTTTGAAGAAAACAAAGCGCATATGATGCGTGTAATGCGCAACCACCGTTATGCTGCATACAATGCCACGGATGCTTATGAAGAACTAACCATCAAGCCGGTTGGTATTGATCCTAAATATTGCCCAGACTATCTTTTGGCTTCGGCTTGCAACAACTGGGATTTGGCAGTTCAAATGGGTGAAGCCCATGGTTATAGAAACGCTCAGGCAACTGTTATTGCACCAACTGGTACCATTGGGTTGGTTATGGATTGTGATACAACAGGTATCGAACCAGATTTTGCCTTGGTTAAGTTTAAGAAATTATCTGGCGGTGGATATTTTAAAATCATCAACTCAAGTGTACCTGCAGCACTTAAAAATTTAGGCTATTCAGCTACAGAAATTGATGCTATCATCAAATATGCTACGGGTTCTGCCACGCTAAATGGCGCGCCATTTATTAATCCTGAATCTCTTAAATTCAGAGGGTTTACCAATGAGGAGATTGAAAAATTAGATAAAGCTTCGGCCGGTGCTTTTGAAATTGGTTTTGCTTTTAATGTTTGGACATTAGGCGAGGCCTGCTTGCAACGTCTTGGGTTCAAACCTGAAGAATATAATAACCATAACTTTAATTTACTCAGAAAACTTGGCTTTACCCGTCAAGAGATAGAGGCAGCAAACGATTTTATTTGTGGAACCATGACAGTTGAAGGTGCTCCGTTGTTAAAAGAAGAGCATTTGCCAGTATTTGATTGCGCTAATAAATGTGGCAACAAAGGTGAGCGTTACATCGCCGCAACAGGTCATATTCGTATGATGGCAGCAGCCCAACCGTTTTTAAGTGGTGCAATTTCTAAAACTATCAACCTGCCTAATGAAGCTTCTTTGGATAATATCAAAGAATGTTACCAAATGAGCTGGGAACTTGGATTAAAAGCAAATGCGCTTTATAGAGATGGTTGCAAATTGAGCCAACCGCTTAGCAATAAATCAGATGTAAAAGACGAGGAAGAAATTCAAGTAGCAGTTGAACAAGTTTTAGGTGAGGATGCTCACAAACCAGTAGGAGAGTTAAGTCCAGAACAAGTACTCGAAGCCGCCACTGCAATCTTAAACAGAACGCATGACACTGCTTTCAAACATAAACTTGCTGGCGTTGTGGCACGTAAGACCCTTCCAGGTAAACGTGCAGGATTTACTCAAAAAGCAACTGTTGGAGGTCAAACTATTTTCGTAAGAACAGGTGAATATGAAGATGGAACTTTAGGAGAAATCTTCGTTGACTTGCACAAAGAAGGTGCAACCCTTCGTTCTTTGATGAACTGTTTTTCTATTGCTGTTTCTTTGGGCTTACAATATGGTGTGCCTTTGGAAGAATATGTAGACAAGTTTACTTTTACACGTTTTGAACCAGCAGGCATGGTAACTGGTCATGATAACATTAAACAGTCTACCTCTATCATTGACTATATGTTTAGAATGTTAGGGTTTGAATATTTGGGTAGAGAGGATTTTGTTCAGGTTGAACCAAATGACTTACAAAGAGCCCATTTAGCAGTAAACGTGCACAAATCGCAAAATTTAAACCTAAATCCAAAGGCTAATGTTGAACCAAGCGCAACTGCAACAGCACCTGCCATTGGTTTTTATAAGCCAGTTGAGGTAAAAGCAACTGCTATGGCACCTGTTGCTGCAACCTCAAGTTTAGAGAATCCTATCGATCAAGTTAGTGAAATGAACAAGCGCATGGGAGATAGCCCAGCTTGCCCAACTTGTGGACATATTACTATCCGTAGTGGTGCCTGCTACAAATGTTTAAACTGCGGCACACAAACTGGTTGTAGTTAATTTTCAGTTCATTGATAAAAAATTAGAGCTGCCAACAATTGTTGAGCAGCTCTTTTTTTGTCATTTTACTAGACACAAGTTACTTGGTTTTGCACTAGTCATTTCTTTTTGTTTATATAGGTTTTGCGGCTATATTTGAAGCCTATATTTATATTCTAAGCATGAATTCGCCTTTATTTAAAAAAGCACTTCCGCACCTACTGGCATTAGGTATTATCCTATTGGTAATTTTTGCCTATTTCTCACCCATGTTTGGTGGAAAGCAACTTAAGCAGTATGATGTAATGCAATGGAAAGCAACTTATCAAGAGATTGCTAAGTTTGAAAAGGAAAGTGGAGAAAGAACCTTTTGGACAAACAGTATTTTTAGTGGAATGCCGAGTTATTTAATTGGTGCTTCCTACAAAGGAAATTTTACCAATACCATCCTTTTTAATTTGCAATTGGTGTTTAAGCATCCTGCTGACACACTGTTTTTATTGTTTATATGTTTTTATGCATTGCTTTTGGCTTTTGAGGTTTCACCCTGGCTTGCAATAGTTGGTTCCTTGGCATTTGCTTTTTCATCCTTTAATTTTATCAATATAGATGCAGGCCACGTTACAAAGGGAAATGCAATTGCCTTTATACCTTTGGTTTTGGCTGGAATCAGAATTGCGCTTTATAAGAATAAGTGGTTAGGTTCAATTCTTACAGGTGTTGCACTCTCTTTTGAACTTGCTGCAGGCCATTTGCAAATTACCTATTACCTCATTTTTGTGATTTTAGCTTGGATGATATATGAATTGGTTCAAGCCGTAAAAAATAAAACTTTGCCCGCCTTTTTGCTAACTGGAGTATTACTTTTAGTATCAGCTGGTATTGGTGTTGGAACCAATATTACAGGATTATTGGCTACTGAGGAATATGGTAAATACAGCATTCGCTCAGCATCAGAATTAACCAAAACTTCACAAGGCGCAGAAAATGCAGCCAATGCCACAAGTGGCTTAGACAAAGATTATGCATTGGCATGGAGCAATGGAGTTTCTGAACCTTTCACCTTACTTATTCCTAATTTTTTAGGAGGAGCAAGCAATGGCGAATTAAGTACTTCTAGCAATTCCTATAAAGAATTACAATTGAAAGGCGTTCCAAACCCTAAAGAGGTAGTTAAACAAATGCCTATTTATTGGGGAGATCAACCCTTTACCGCCGGGCCAATTTATTATGGTGCCATTATTATCTTCTTATTTGTGTTTGGTATGTTCTTGCTTAAAGGAGGAGAGAAATGGTGGATTTTTGCGGCTTCATTGCTATCCATATTTTTATCAATGGGAAAGAATTTCCCCTTGTTAACAGATATCTTTTTTGAATATTTTCCACTCTATAACAAGTTTCGTTCTGTAACCTTTATTCTTTGTGTTGCGCAAGCTATGTTTCCATTTTTAGCCATGTTGGCGCTTAAAGAGTTTTTGCAAGAAAAGGTTTCTAAAGTAGATTTTATCAAAGCACTTAAATATAGCTTAGGGATTGTAGGTGGGCTTTGCTTGTTCTTTGTTTTGTTGCCTGGAGCAATATTTGATTTTAGCAGTGAAGCCGATGCCCGCATGGGATTTCCAGATTGGTTGAAAGACGCTTTGATAGCGGATAGAGAAAATCTAATGAGAATGGACGCTTTGCGCTCACTAGCCTTTATTTTAGGAGCAGCCGCATTGTTATGGTTTTCGTTTCAAGGAAAAATTAAGCAACAAGTTTTTATTATTGCTATGGGAGCCTTGATTTTGGTAGATTTATGGGGCGTTGATAAACGTTATTTGAACGACAAGGATTTTGAACGTAAAAAATCTGAAGTAGCAATTGATAAAACCATGTTAGATGAGCAGATTTTGGCTGATCCAGACCCGCATTACCGAGTTTACAATAATTCTACAGATTTTGATAAAGATGCCTTAACAGCTTATTACCACAAGACTTTGGGTGGTTACCATGGGGCAAAAATGAGAAGGTATCAAGAACTCATTGAGTGGCAATTAGCAAAAAACAACATGGAATGTTATAACATGTTAAACGCAAAATACTTTATCGTTCCAGATTCATCTGGAAATAAATTTGTGCAAAGAAATCCATTTAATAATGGAAATGCTTGGTTTGTAAAGGAACTTAAATGGGTTGCTACTCCCGATGATGAGATTACCTCTTTAACAAATTTTAAATCTAAGGAAACTGCGGTTATCAATAAAAAGTTTGAAACTGAATTAGCTGGCTTTACGGCCAGTTTAGATTCTACTGCAAGTATTCAACTTACAAAATATCAGCCTAATAAATTGGTATATGAAAGTAATGCGAGTTCAGTTCAATATGCTGTATTTTCTGAAATCTATTATGACAAAGGTTGGAACGCTTATTTAGATGGAACTTTGGTTCCGCATCAGCAAGTAAATTATGTGTTACGTGGCATGCAAGTTCCGGCTGGCAAGCATAACATTGAGTTTAAGTTTGAACCAAAAGTGATTGAGAGAGGTGAAACCATTGCCCTAGCTTCTTCAATTACTTTGTATGGTCTTTTACTTGCCGCATTGGCAATGGGATTCAGGAAAAAGAAAGAAGCTTAATTTTTAGATTATGAATCAAAAATCTCAATGGTTATTGGTGGGGTTACTCTTTATTGGGGCTATCATTTATTTAATTTTACGCATTCAAAAAAGTAGCAAAGGTGAAACTTGTGAAGGAGCTTCATGTAATTGCAAACCAGGTGTTTCAATGAAATAACTAATACATTTATATAAGTTGCAATATTTCTAAATTATGAAAACAGTAGATACCATCAATTTCGCAGGCAAAAAAGCCTTAGTCCGCGTAGATTTTAATGTTCCTTTGGATAAAAAAACACTTGAGATAACGGACGATGCCAGAATTCGTGCTACCATTCCAACCTTAAAGAAAATACTTGCTGATGGGGGTTCATGCATATTGATGAGTCACCTAGGTCGTCCCTTAAAGAAGTTAAAAGAAGATGGTACGGTAGATTTTGAAAAGCATACTTTGAGAAATACTTTAGCAAAAACTTCTGAGTTATTAGGAGTTGAAGTTAAGTTTGGCGGAGATTGTATTGGTGAAGAAGCCAAAGAAATGGCAAAAAATTTGCAACCTGGAGAGGTGTTGCTTTTAGAAAACCTACGTTTTTATAAAGAAGAAGAAAAAGGGGATGAAGCATTTGCAGAAAAGTTAGCATCAATGGGTGATGTTTATGTTAATGATGCTTTTGGAACAGCCCACCGTGCACATGCTTCTACAGCCATTATTGCAAAGTTTTTTAAAGATGCTAAATGCTTTGGCTATGTGATGGCAAAAGAAGTTGCTAATGCAGAAAAGGTGATACACAATGCAGAAAGACCATTTACTGCCATTACTGGAGGTGCAAAGGTGTCTGATAAATTATTGATTTTAGAGAACCTGATAGATAAAGTTGATAACCTCATTATTGGCGGAGGTATGGCCTATACTTTCCTAAAAGCCATGGGATACGAAATTGGTTCAAGTCTTTGTGAAGAAGATAGATTAGAGCTTTGTCTGGCTTTGATGAAGAAGGCAGAGGATAAAGGTGTAAAATTATTATTGCCTGAAGATTCAATTGTGGCAGATGCTTTTTCAAATGAGGCAAATTTTAAGGCTTGTGATAACAAACACATTGAAAAAGGCTGGATGGGTTTAGATATCGGCCCAAAGGCATCTGAAAATTTTGCAAACGTTATCAAAAGCTCTCGCACTATTTTGTGGAATGGTCCGATGGGTGTTTTTGAAATGACACACTTTGAAAACGGTACAAAAACTGCTGCCATAGCTGTTGCAGAAGCCACCAAGGCAGGGGCATTTAGTTTAATTGGTGGTGGAGATAGCGCTGCTGCTGTAGCAAAATTTGGTTTCGAAGACCAAGTGAGTTATGTAAGTACAGGGGGTGGCGCATTGCTAGAATATTTCGAAGGAAAGGTATTGCCTGGCATTGCTGCCATTAACGAATGAATTTTATAAAGTTATATTGGAAAGCCCTTTTATGGGCTTTTCTTATTTTAGGTGCTTGTGGAATTAATGGAGAGAGCATTCCAAAAGTATCCTTCGACTTTGGGATTGATAAAGTTGCACATTTTATACTTTTTTTGGTTCAAGCCATATTAATATACTTACCTCAAAAGAAGCATTTTGTTTGGGCTATTCTTATATCTAGCGTTTATGGAATACTGATTGAGTTTATGCAAATGACCATATTTGTGAATAGGTCATTTGATTATGCAGATATGCTAGCAGACGTTATTGGCGCCCTGATGTGCTATCCAATAGTGTTACTTTGGAAGAAGTGGCTTAGAATTGGCGACTAAAATGACTAAAGGTTAAATCAAACTACTTAAATCTCCGCTTACTGGTTTTTTTTCAATTGTCTTAATCTGTTTGTTTCTTACTTCTGCTATTTTTGAAAACAATTCAATAGGGTCAAAGGGTTTACTGATATAATCATTCATCCCACATTCTAACACCCTAGTTTTAGCTTCTGAATTGACATTGGCAGTAAGTGCAAATATAGGAATACTTGAGTTGAATTTTCTGATGGCTAATGCTGCTTCAAATCCATCCATTTCTGGCATTTGTAGGTCCATTAGGATTAAGTCGAAACTAGCCTTTTCTGCGCAATCAACTGCTTCTATTCCGTTTGAGGCTACGGTTGTGTTGATGTTCCATTTTTGCAGGAACTTGCGGGCTACAAAAACATTCATTGCATTATCTTCAACAAGCAAAACTTCCATGCCAGCCAGTTGATCATAATCAGTAGGCTCTAATTCTTGTTTTGGCAAAGTAGCTTGTTCTGCAATATCAAATTTCAGCTTGAACCAAAAGGTAGAGCCAGAACCAGGAACACTTTTTACCTCAAGATTGCTTCCCATAATTTCAATGAGTCTTTTTGTAATGGCTAAACCTAGTCCAGTGCCGCCATAATTCCTTGTGGTCTCATTAGAAGCTTGTGTAAATTCGTCAAATATGTAAGATAACTGGTGTGCTTGAATACCTATGCCTGTGTCAGAAACACTAAAAAGAATTTCTACTTGCTTATCGTTTATGGCTTGGTTTTGCAATGAAACAATTACACTGCCTTTTTCTGTAAATTTTACAGCGTTTGAAATCAGGTTGTTTAGTATTTGATTGATTCGAAGTTGATCGCCTAAAATGCCTTTTGGTAAATCGTTACTAGATTTCAATTGAAGACGAATTCCTTTTTCATTAGCCTTTCCAATAAAAGCTTTCATGTTATTTTGAACGAGCTCTAAAAGGTTGATGGAATTAGTTTCAAGATCCATTTTGCCTGCATCAATTTTGCTAAAGTCTAAAATATCGTTGAGGAGGAAAAGTAAGTTATCTGCGGAATATTTAAGCGCTTTAAGGCTTTCCATCTGCTCTTGTTTAGGATTTTCGCACAAGAGCAAATTAATTATACCGATTACGCCGTTCATTGGGGTACGAATTTCATGACTCATGGTTGAAAGAAATAAACTTCTTGCTTTGCTGGCCTCTTGAGCTTTTTCAAGCGCTTGCTTATATTCAACTTCTAACTTTTTGCGATAATCAATATTACTAAAGGTTCCAATAGCCCTTGTTGGATTTCCAACGGCATCTGTTTCTGCAATTTTACCTCTGTCCAAAATCCAAATGTATGAACCATCTGCCTTACGCATGCGGTATTCTTGCTCATAAAAATGCGTTTTACCCTCTAGGTGCTCTACAAAGGCATCCCAGGCCGCTGGCAAATCATCTGGATGCACCATTTCTTCCCAGGCCTTGGTCAGTTCTTCATATATTTTATAGCCCAACATTTCATTTAATACGGGTGAAAAGAAACTTTCATCAGTAAGCAAATTAACATCCCAAACAGCATCTCTGCTTCCTGATAGGGCATAGTTCCAGCGTTTTTCTGCTGTTTCTAATTCTAGTTGTTGGTTAACATTTTCGGTAATGTTCTCTACTATTCCAAGAATTAATTCAACCTCACCTTGGTTATCTAAAATTGGAATTTTGAAGGTGCGTGCAAAAATATAATCATCCCCAACTTCAACTCTTAATTTCTGTATAAGCAACGGTTCTTTATCGGCAATAACCATTTTATCTGTTTGGGTGTATTGTTGAATTTCGCCTGAGTGTTTGTAAATTTCCTCATCAGTTCTGCCTAAAACCATTTCTTCAGAAATTCCAAAAATGTTATCAAGTTCCTTGTTCCATAGCGTATAAACAAAGCCTAGTTTTACATTTTTTACAAACACACCTAATGGTAAGTGCGAGATAAGTTTATTTAAGAAAATGCTTTGTTGTTCGTGTTTATTAGATTCTTCTTTTCTTTTTGTGATGTCTTCAATTACAATGGAAACCCTTGGTGGTTGGCTATTGGTAATCTTTCTTAGTTTGGCTGCATAATGATGGATTTTTCCATTTAGTTTATATTGGTATTCTTCATCATGTGGCTTTCCAGTTTTTTTAACGATATCAAAATGGTTGCTTAGGTTCAAACCAAAAGGTTTATCGAAAAGTTCTTCAACAGTCTTTTGTTTAAAGTAAGATTCTTCAAAACGTAATTCAATATTTTCGCTCCGCCATACCTTTGTGCATCTATCATTATTGTCCATTTCAAAAATAATGTCTTGGGTAGAATTTAACATTATTTGGAGGTTTTCAGATAACAATTGTTGTTCTTGTAAGGCTATTTTTCTTTGCGTGATGTCGAGTGCTTTCACAACAATTCCAGAAGGTTTGCCATTTAGGATAATAGGGGTAATGTTTACTTCAAAATAACGTTGACCATCTCTAAATTTATAATCAAAGTCAAAGGTAAATTGTTCTCCTTTCATGGCTCGTCGATACCAACTGTTCCAGACTTTGTAAAACGTGTGTTTTGTTTCGTGGAATAATATACTTACACCTGTTTTTGGTTCTCTATGCCAAAAACCCTTAAAAAGATGTTTAAAAACTTTGTTAAATGAAATGAGCTTAAAATTTTCATCCACGCACCAAATGGCATCTTTATCATTTTCCATTAACGCTTCAAGATTTGCATCCATGAAATTCGTGATAGGCTTTTCTAGGTTTTTCTTTTGGTTCAAACCGAAATATACTGCAAACATTGCAGCCAAAAGCCCAAGCAAAAGTAGTGTTGCTGTGAATGCATCTCCATCCATAAATTCTCTAATTGCTGCTATTAATAGGAACAATACACAGAAAGCGGTTGCGAGAAATATTGGTTGTTTATTTGCCTGCATTTGGGAGTTGCCAGTGATTGTTTGCAAGATAAAACAAGTGTTCGCCTTTAACTAATAGGGGAGAAGGAAAATTATTTTCATACAATAATCCAGTGCCAAGTCCTTGTGGTAATTTTAAAGTTTTGGTTGCTACCCATTGTGCAATTGCGTTTAACCCAATATTCGACTCTAAGGCTGAGGTTGCCCACCAATTGATATTTGAATTCTCTGCAAGTTGAATCCATTGATTTGAAATATTTAAGCCGCCTAGCAAAGTAGGTTTAATAATTAGGAAGGCTGGTGAAATTTGCCTCAACCATTTTGCAATTTCTTTAGAAGGAGTTTTTCCAATTAGTTCCTCGTCAAGTGCAATAGGAATAGCACCTGTATTGCAAAGACGTTCTAAAGCTTCGTGTTGGTTAACTGCAATTGGTTGTTCAATAGAATGAATATGAAATCTACTTAACTCTTTTAGTTTCAACTTAGCATCATCAGCCGAAAATGCTCCATTTGCATCTAATCTTATTTGTACTTGTGAAGGTAAATGGTGCTTTCTGAAATTCTCTAGCATGTTACATTCGGCATCAAAATCATGGGCGCCAACTTTAAACTTAATGCAGCTAAAACCTTCGGTAACTTTTCTTTTTGCTTCTTCGAGCATTTTATTTAATTCAGACATCCACACTAAGCCATTAATCCAAATCGGTTCGCCATTTAAAAAGTTAGATTGAAATAGATTTTGTGTGCCTCCAGTCTCCAAATCAAGTAAGGCGGTTTCAAGCGCAAACCTAAAAGAAGGATAAGCCTCTAACTCTTCTTGTGTAATGGTTTCGCCATGATTAAGTCTTCTTAAGAAATGTTGAATATTAATTTCGAAATTAGGATGAAAATCTATACTTAATCCCTTTAAGGGCGCTGCTTCACCATAGCCAATTTGGTTTGGGTTTTTTGTGTCCCAAACCTTAAGGATAAAGGCATTATGAGTTTCTATTTTTCCCCGAGAAGTTCTTGCCTCAAAATTGAACTGAAGTTCATGTTTTAAGCATTCAAAGATTCTCATATAAGGCTATGAAATAGTTGTAGGTTTAAAGCGATGATAAAGCTACTTAAAGATAAATATTTAAGTAATGGGTCAAAATCCTCTTGTTTTTGAACCCTCCATGCCACGAGTAAGTTTAGCATAATCAGCAAGGTAATTGAGAAGGCTAGGAAGGGCCCAAAATTTTCAATTATAATAAACATTGTAAAGCAAGCAATAGATGCTAAAAGAAGAATTGTGTAATAGATTTTTGAACCAAAGGCGCCTAAACGAACTGCAATACTCATTTTTCCTGCGGTTTTGTCTGAATCTATATCGCGCATGTTATTTAAATGCAAAACACCTGTTGAAATGCATCCAAAAGCGATTGCCAGCAGCCAGGTAGTTTTTGTGATGATAGCGGTTTGTAAAAATTGAGTGCCAGCCACAGCAATCAAACCAAAGAATATAAACACGGCAAAATCGCCTAAGCCCATGTATCCATAAGGTCTTTTGCCGTTGGTGTATGCAATTGCGGCGGCAATTCCTAGAATTCCAATGATAAATAAGATTATAACGCCCTTTATGCCAATCACATTTGCAGATGCAATCAAAAGGATACAGCCGCTTATAAAGGAAAGAATTGCCATAAAACTCATTGCTTTTTTCATTTGTTTAGCAGAAATGGTTCCGGTTTGAACCGAACGTTTAGGTCCCTTTCTTTCATCATGATCTGCGCCATGAATGGTATCTCCATAATCGTTGGCAAAATTTGAAAGAATTTGAAGAAAGAGTGCTGTTAAAAAAGTGAAAATGCTAATGACTATTGACAGGTTTTGTTGAATTTGAACAGCAAAAAGTCCTGCCCAAATGCAAGACATGGAGAGAAATAGGGTGCGAAGTCGCATTGCTTGCAGCCATGCCGAAAATTTGCTTACTTTTGTTTGCTTCATGAGTCGGCAATTTAAACACATTCGCTTCTTGCTTAAGTATCCTGTTTACAAAATTTTTAAACAAAGGACACAATACATTAGCAACCAGCACTTTCTTATTATTGCTTCAGTGTTTGTAGCTGTTGTGGTGAGCTTTGCAGCAATTCTGTTAAAGTGGTTAATTCATTTTATTGAATCCCTGCTTTTAAATACCAATTTATTGGAGCTTAGCTTTGCCAACCTGTTTCTTCCTTTAGGTGGAATTTTACTTTCCTTAACCTTTATAAAGTATGCTTTAAAAGGGAAAAATTTTGAAAAGGGGTTGGCGAGCATCATTTATAAAGTCACTTATAAAAAAGGTAGAATTGAGCTTTACCATACTTATGCGCATTTGATAACTAGTGCATTTACAGTAAGTTTAGGCGGTTCGGTAGGAGTGGAGGCTCCAATTGCAGCTACCGGTTCTGCCATTGGTTCAAACCTAGCCTCTCGTTTTTTCTTAAACGATAATGATAGAAACTTACTGTTAGCATGTGGTGCAAGCGCCGGTATTTCTGCCATTTTTAACAGTCCAATTGGCGCAGTAATTTTTGCGTTAGAGGTATTGTTACGACGGGTTACGGTTCCTGCTTTTGTGCCTTTATTAATTGCCTCAGCAACCGCTTCAGTAATCAGTAATTTTTTTTATAAATCTCAAATTATCAGTTTTAAGGCAACTGCATGGGAGATTCAAGCAATTCCTTATTACGTTATATTAGCTGTGATGTGTGGCTTTTTCTCCATTTATACCATTAGAGTTATATATGGTCTGGAGACTCGGTTCAACAATGCAAAATTGAAATACAATAAAGCAATTTTTCAGGGCTTAATTGTGGGAGGACTGATTCTATTTTCTCCACTCTTGTTTGGAGAAGGATATTTTGTAATCAATCAGATTTTGAATAACAAGTTTGATGAGTTTATGCGTAGTATTTCATTGCAAAGCAATTTTGGATTTAATACTGTGTTTTTAGTTTTTGTCTTGATTACGATCTTACTTAAACCTGTAGCTGCGGCATTAACAGTAAGCTCCGGTGGAAATGGAGGTATTTTTGCGCCTTCACTTTTTATAGGCGCATTAAGCGGATTGTTTTTTTCAAGAATCGTTAATCTATTGGGCTTTACAGAAGTAAATGAGCTCAACTTTGCAGTGGCTGGTATGGCAGGATTACTCAGTGGTGTATTAAGTGCACCTTTAACAGGAATTTTTATGATAGCAGAAATTGCAGGTGGATATACATTATTAGTCCCGTTGATGATTGTTTCTGCAGGTAGCTTCTTTTTTACTAGGTTGTTTGAACCAAACTCAATTTACACTAAGAGATTGGTTCAAAGCGGCTTATTGCATAAGACGCCAGAGGTTGAATTGCTTAAAACGGTTAGTGCACAATCTGTGTTGGAGACAAATTTTCCAACTTTGTTTACTGATGAAACGCTGCGTGGGGTAACGCAATTGGTGAGCAGCACGCGAAGAAATGTTTTTCCAGTGGTGAAAAGAAATGGCAAATTAGTGGGTATTGTGAGTATGGGTGATTTAAGGCATTATTTGTTTAAAACAGATTTATATGATAAAATAACAGTGAAGGAATTAATGCACACCGATGTAGTATGTGTAAACCAGGCAGATTCATTGCATCACGTATTGCAGTTATTAGAAGAGCATCCAGGCGTTTTTTATTTGCCAGTTATTCATGAAGACAAATACGTTGGATGTATTTCGAAAAGCGTATTACTTAACAAATATAAAGAGTTAATGCAAGAATGGATGGAGCAAAATCAGGGCTTATCCTAATTCAACAGAATAGCCTTTCGCATGGTTGGATAAAATTTCTTGAAGCAAATCCTTAGATAATGGTTTCACATAAAAACCAGAAAGCAAACTAGCCGCATTTGCCCTCTTTTGGTCGTTTGGATCAAGAGAACTTGTAAGCATTACAATTGGTGTTTCCTTTTTGATTGGTTCATAACGTTCTAGAAATTCCCAACCATTTAGCCTTGGCATGTTAATGTCTAATAAAATCAGGTCAAAAATATCTTCTGAAGTTGCTAAAAACTCTAAGGCCTCTGTAGGGTCTAAAAAATTTACTACCTCATGTGGGATGTTCAATTTTCTAAGCAAACGCTCATTTGCCATGTTGTTGATGAAATCATCATCGATTTGTAGTATTCTCATTGTCTTAAATTATAAAGTGTTGGGATGCTGTTAAATTCTTATTTAGATTTTTAATAATGTCGTCAAGTTGTTTAGCTGATTCATGCAGGTGATTTAGGGTAGTTTGATCTGCTTCGTCGTTGTAAGTAAATTCTTTTAATAGTGCTGAAAGTGAAATTAAATTAGCAACAGGTCTTCTAATGATATGCGAAAGGGTAAAGCTATACTCTTCAAATCGTTTGTTTTGTTCAACGAGTATTTTTTCATGGCGTTTTCTGGTAGTAATATCTGTGGTTAACAAAACCATTCTTCCTTCATTATAATGATTAGGGCTTAATCTAAAAAAGATGAATTCGAACCAAGATTTTTCAAGTTCTGCCGCACCAGAACATACTAGCTCACTAAAGTCTATTTCCATTTCAAATTCTAAAATGCCAAACCCATGCATTGCTTCTTCATATTTTTCGCTTAATCCCATTTTACATAAAAAGGGATGAGCGTGAATATTGATTTTGTCTATGATTTCATTATCATTAGAAATATTAAGATAAGAAGTCAACCGTTCATTAACCATGATAAGGTTTCCCGCAGCATCAAACATCATAAAACCAATAGGCATTTTGTTAATCACTAGGTTTAGAAGTTCTTGATTTTTTCTTCGTTCTTGTTCGTAGCTGCGTTTTTTCGTGACGTTTTTACTAACAAATGTTACGCCGCAAATTTGTTGGTTGTCATCCAGCATGGGATACGCTGTGTGTTCAAAATACTGTAAGCCTTTTTTGTTATTTACCTCTTTTTCACTGCTTGCTGTCTCGCCGTTAAGCGATTTGTAAAAAAGTATTCTCCAATATTCCCTTTCTTCATTTGACATGGGCAAATCGAAAAAGGAGCCATGAGGCATTAATCGTTGATTGAAAATTTTAAATATCAGTTTTTCAAATTTCAAATTTCCATGTGTATATAAACCTTGTTCATTTAAACACCAAATTGCAGTGTGAGTGCTCTCTAAAAGAGTGTTTAAACTAAGATTAGCCTTTTGCAGTTCAAAATTCCTTCTTTCTAAATTGTTTTGAGCCAACTCTAATTGTCTGTGCGCAGTAATGAATAATCCAGCTAGTCCTGTACTTGGTATTAAGAACATAAAAATTTGTGTCACAGAAATTCCTTTTAAATTTTCAATAATTGAAATTCCTATAACAAAAGAAATGGCATATAAATGCCTGATAGTGGAGTTTTCTACCATAAAAAATGTAAAAAACACCAGTGAAACTATATATCCCGCAAAAGAAACTTGTATTGAATTACTGTAATCATATATAAGAATCAACCCAAAAGAAAACAATAAACCCCAAATAAAAATCTTTGAATTGGTAAATTTACTTAAGAAAAAAAGCGTTGCATGAATAAATGAAACACTTATTGCCATAAGCATTGTAGCGATGTTAAAGTTGGATTGAACGCTAATAAAGATAAATGTGGAAAATTCCAAAAGTAAAATGATTCTGCGCGTTGATGCAATCAAGTGGGTATTCATGATTTCGTCCTGTTCTGTTTTTAAAGCCATTCAAACAAATATATCTCTTTTGAAATAAAATAAAAGACAATTAAGCATTTTTTAGGCTTTTTGTTTTGTTATAGTTTTAACTGTGGTTTAACACTAAAACGCAATTCCTATTTTTTAATTTGTGTTTTCATAAAAATGTATACCTTTGCCATCCGCTATTTTTTTAGCAGGGCCTATAGCTCATTCGGTTAGAGCAACTGACTCATAATCAGTAGGTGCCTGGTTCGATCCCAGGTGGGCCCACATTTTATTGGTTGCCAGCTAAAGCTATTTAGTTATTTAGGTTTTTCAAAATGTTAAAAGTAAAATAACAATTTTGGGTTTCATTACATTTATCCTTTAGATTTGAATCACACCTTTTAATAGCTTCACAATGATTTCTTGGTTCGAAATTCCAGTTAGCGACATGGCAAGAGCCATATTCTTTTATGAAAACTTATTTGATACTAAAATTCATCTTCAAGATTTAGGCGATTTTAAACTTGCAATTATCAAAGGTCAAATGGGAAGTCTGGTGCAGCATGCTGCCTATGCGCCGTCTCATGCAGGTATGCTTGTTTATTTGAACGCTACCATCCCTATTGAAGACTTATTAGCAAAGGTTGAAAAGCTTGGCGGTCGCGTGCTTCGCCCATCTTCGCTCATAAGTGAAGAATTTGGTTATACGGGCATCTTTGAAGATTCTGAAGGAAATAGAATAGGCTTGCACGCACGTCAATAACTATGGCTCCAAAATTTAAGTGGTATTACCCTCTTTTTGCTTTTCCGCTTTATTGTATTGCGGTTTTGCCTGGTTTTTTGATTTATATACTTTCTGACCTACTCCGTTTTTTTGTTTACTCTGTTTTCAAATACCGAAAGGATGTAGTTTATAACAATCTTAAGAATTCGTTTCCAGATAAATCTGAAGATTGGATTGAAAAAACTGCCTTTGATTATTATCGTAATCTGATTGATGTTTCTTTAGAAACAATTCAAATGGCAGTGCTTCCTAAGCGTTTCTATAAGCGCCGTTTGGAATTAGTGAATAGAGAAGTATTTGTTCCTTTTACCAATGTTGGAAAACCCTGTGTTTTAGTGTGTGGGCACCTTGCCAATTGGGAATGGGCCGGACAAGCACTTCATGCTTCCGATATTCAATTGGATGTATTGTACCATCCTTTGTCTAGCAAATGGTTCGATTGGTTTTTTTATCATATCAGAAGCAGACATGGCATTAAGCCCATTGCCATGCAAAGTGCCTTAAGAGACATGTTAGCTCGCAAGCATATCCCAACTGCTACCACTTTCATTGCCGACCAAAGTCCGAGCCCTGAAGGCTGCCATTGGCTTACCTTTCTTAATCAGGATACACCTGTGTTTTTAGGAACTGAAAAGCTTGCCAAGAAATTCGACTATCCTGTTATTTACGGCGATATTATGAGAACCAAAAGAGGATACTACACAGTAAGGTTTTACCTAATTACCGATACTCCTAGAGCTACTCCAGATTTTTGGATTACCGAGGAGCATTCTCGCCGACTTGAACAAAGCATTTTAGAACAACCAGAAAACTGGCTTTGGAGTCATAAACGATGGAAACATAAACGAACTTTATGAAATTAAATTTTTTAACTATCCTATTTGCATACTTGCTTTTAGCAGCCTGTAATAATAAAGCTCCCGCAGATTTATTAGTAACTGGCGCCAATATTCAAACCATGGATTCTGCTTTAACCAACGCTGAAGCCATGGTTATTAAGGATGGTAATATTTTAGCCATTGGTTCAAAACAAGATTTATTAGCTCGGTTTGAACCAAAAGTCACTGAAAGTTATAATGACGGCTATATTTATCCTGGTATTCTTGATGCCCATTGCCATTTTTATGGTTTAGGTATGTTTATGCAAATGGTTGATCTTACTGGTTGCAAGAGCTTTGAAGAAGCAGTTGAAAGGTGTAAGGCATTTCACGCTAAAAAACCTGGTCTTGTTTTGTTAGGTCGAGGATGGGATCAAACCAAATGGAAGAATAAAGCATTCCCTAATAACCAATTATTGAATGAATCATTTCCAGATGTTCCTGTTTTATTAAAACGGGTAGATGGACATGCAGCCATTGCCAATAATGTAGCTTTGTCTTTGGCTGGAATTGATATAAATTCAAAGGTAGCGGGAGGAGAATTGCTTTTATTTGATAAAAAGCTAAGCGGTGTTCTTATTGATAATGCGGTTGATTTGGTTGAACAAAAGTTGCCCAAACCTGCCAGAATAACACAAATTAATGCCTTGTTAGATGCGCAAAAGGAATGCTTAAAGTATGGTATTACTTCTGTTACTGATGCTGGATTAGATTATGATGTTGTTGAGTTGATAGATTCATTGCATCAAGCAGGATTACTTAAAATTCATATGAATATTATGCTGTCATTGAGCAAAGCTAATTTTGATTGGTTGAACCAAAAAGGAGGCCCAATTCTAAAACCTTGTTTGCAAGTACTAGGCTTTAAAATGTATGCTGATGGCGCATTGGGCTCTCGTGGTGCCTGCTTGGTAGATGAATATCATGACAGGCACGGGCACAAAGGGTTATTGCTTACTTCGCTTGCCGAGATGGAATCTTGGGTAAAATTACTCGCAGAAGATAAAAACCACTATCAACTGAATACCCATGCAATAGGTGATTCTAGTAACCGAATTATTCTTAACTTATATGGTAAATACCTAGGTGAAAATAATGATAGGCGCTGGCGCATAGAACATGCGCAGGTTTTGCAACCAAGCGATTTTCATTTGTTTAAAGATTTCAGCATTATACCTTCGGTTCAGCCCACCCATGCAACCAGCGATATGTATTGGGCCGAGCAAAGGCTAGGTTCAAACCGAATAAAAGGAGCCTATGCTTATAAGACGCTACTTAATCAACTAGGCTGGATGCCTTTGGGAACTGATTTTCCTGTTGAGTATGTTTCCCCTTTTTTTACCTTTTATGCAGCTATTGCCAGAAAAGACGCCAATGGATTTCCTGAAGGTGGCTTTTTCAATGAACAAGCGCTTAGTAGAGAGGAAGCCTTGCGAGGAATAACCATTTGGCCAGCAAAAGCAGCCTTCTTAGAAAATTCTCATGGTTCTCTTGAGATTGGTAAACGTGCCGATTTTATTTGGCTTGATAAAAACCTCCTTCTAGATAGCTTAAACCAAATTAGAAATAGCCAATCTGGCAAAACTTTTATCCAAGGGAAATTGGTAAATTGATTTTAAAATTATGATAATCAGTGAATAATAACTTTTATCCATAAATATGTTATAACAATATATGTATATACATATATTTGCACTCGCAATGCAATTAGAAACATCCATCAGGCAAACAAAATTTAAAAGTGTTCATCACAAGATGCTTTTGAATATTATTTACTCTGCTGGGGTAATTCAGGCAGAGCAGGCAAGGTTTTTTAAACATTATGATTTGTCGCCACAGCAATACAATGTACTGCGCATTTTGAGAGGCCAGCATCCAAATCCTGCTTCGGTAGGGTTGTTGCAAGAACGAATGTTAGACCAAATGAGCAATGCTTCTAGGTTAGTTGAAAAACTAAAACAGAAAAATTTTCTTACAAGAAATGCTTGCGAAAACGATAGACGTCAAATGGATGTTTGTATAACCAAAGACGGTTTGAACCTATTAAATGAAATAGATGATAAGTTTGAAATCTTTGAAAAAAGGCTTGCTGTTTTAAGCGAGTCAGAAGCAAATACATTGAATCAACTTTTAGATAAATTAAATACATAAACATTAAAATTTTAAACATGAAAAAGTACATTTTAACATTAATGATTGCTGGTCTAGGATTAGCAATTAACGCAGCACCTCCAGTAAAAACTGCTGGTGAAACTTCTTACAGTGTTGATGCAAAAACATCTACATTCAAATGGCATGCAACCAAAGTTACAGGTGAGCATTACGGCGTTGCAACTTTTAGCACCGGAACTGTTCAAACTAATGGTAAAGCATTGGTTGGAGGCGAAATCAACATTGACATGACAACTATTGATGCGACAGATTTAACTGGCGAGTACCATGATAAATTAGTTGGACATTTAAAGAGTGATGATTTCTTCTCAGTTGCAAAGTTTAACACTGCCACTATTAAAGTAAAAACTGCTAAAGCAATGAAAGCTGATAAAGCAGGTAACAACTATACCATCACTGCAGATTTAACCATCAAAGGCATTACCAAAGAAGTTACTTTTCCTGCTATTGTTGTAGTAAATGACAAGCAAGTAATTGTTAATGCAAACTTTGATATTGACCGCACAAAGTATGACATCCGTTACGGTTCAAAAAGTTTCTTTGAAGGCATTGGAGACAAAGCCATCAGCGATTTATTTAACGTTAAAGTTCGCTTAGTAGCAACAAAGTAAAACCTGGTTTTTAATAAAAAAAGAGGCTGTCTCATTTGAGGCAGCCTCTTTTTTTTATTAATAATCAACCCCTTCGGGATTGTTTTTCTGCAAGTTGCCAGAGGCTAAAAGCCAGCTGCCTTTTGGGCCGCCGAGGCGTAAAACTACTTCAACCGCTCCTTAATATCTAGCCTATGTTTCCTTGCAGTATCAATGGCAATATCATAGCCTGCATCTGCATGTCTGATAACACCCATGGCAGGGTCGTTGTGTAGCACGCGTTTCAACCTTCGGGCGGCATCTTCCGTTCCATCTGCAACAATAACCATTCCGGCATGAATGCTATAACCCATTCCAACGCCGCCACCATGGTGCAAACTTACCCAACTTGCTCCACCTGCTGTATTGATTAAGGCATTTAAAATTGGCCAATCGGCAACTGCATCACTGCCATCTTTCATAGCTTCCGTTTCTCTGTTTGGAGAGGCAACAGAACCTGTATCTAAATGGTCTCTGCCTATTACAATAGGTCCTTTTACTTTTCCAGTTCTCACCAATTCATTAAACGCCAATGCTGCTTTTTCTCTATCGCCTTGTCCAATCCAACAAATTCTGGCTGGCAATCCTTGAAAAGCGATGCGTTCTCTGGCCATATCCAACCACCTGTGTAAAGAAGTATTCTCTGGAAATAAATCTCTCATCACTTGGTCTGTCACAAAAATATCTTCTGGGTCACCACTTAATGCTACCCATCTAAATGGACCTTTACCTTCGCAAAACAAAGGTCTGATGTATGCAGGCACAAAGCCAGGAAAGTTAAAAGCATTTTCAACATGGCGTTGGTCTTTGGCTTGTCCCCTAAGGTTGTTGCCATAATCAAAAGTAATTGCGCCTCTACTTTGTAACTCAAGCATTAATTTAACATGGTGAGCCATGGTATCCAAACTTAAACGTACATATTTGTCTGGGTCGGTTTTGCGCATTCTATCGCTCACTTCTTCGGCAATGTCTTCTGGGTAATAGCCATTTAAAGGATCATGTGCGCTGGTTTGATCCGTAAGTAAATCTGGAGTAATGTTTCTTTCTATGAGGCGTTCCAATAAGTCAATTACGTTGCAAACCACTCCAATTGAAAGTCGGCGACCTTCTGCTTTTGCTTCAAGTGCCATATCAATCGCCTGGTCAATGTCTCTACTCATTACGTCTAAATAGCGTGTTTCTAAACGCTTTTTGATTCGCCATTCAACCATTTCTGCGGCCAAGCAAACGCCATCGCACATAGTAACGGCCAAAGGTTGCGCACCTCCCATTCCGCCTAAGCCCGCAGTTACAGTTAAGGTTCCTTTTAAAGAGCCACCAAAATGTTGGCGAGCTGCTTCTGCAAAAGTTTCGTAGGTACCTTGCACAATTCCTTGAGAGCCAATATAAATCCAGCTTCCTGCGGTCATTTGGCCATACATCATCAAGCCTTTTTTGTCTAATTCATGGAAATGTTCCCAAGTTGCCCATTTAGGTACAAGCATAGAATTAGAAATAATTACCCTCGGCGCATCTTTATGAGTTGGCAAAATAGCTACAGGTTTTCCGCTTTGAACCAATAAAGTTTCATCCTCTTCTAAATCCTTTAATGCTTTTTCTATCAGCTCAAAACTTTCCCAGTTTCTGGCGGCTTTACCAATTCCACCATATACAATTAAATCCTCTGGACGTTCTGCAACATCTGGATCTAAATTATTATGTAACATCCGAAGCGCTGCTTCTTGAACCCAACCTTTGCAACTTAGTGTATTGCCCGTTTCTGCTTTTATTACCCTGCTCATAGAAAATATTTGTTGCGAAAATAATAGTAATTCAGATTATAATTTCGATTCTTGCGCCAAATAATAATTTATGAAATTTGACTTGTCCTTCCAAAAGGTGAAAGCCTTATTTATAAATATCTGTTTTTTCATGAACTTACATGCAATTGCTCAATCAAAAGGTACACTTTATTTGAGTTGGGGATATAATAGGGAGGCGTATTCTAGAAGTACGCTGCACTTAAAAAATACAATTACTGATAATTATGATTTTAAAGTTCATAGGGTTTATGCCCATGACAAGAGTAATTTTGAGGCCATTGGACCTATAAATGCCTTAACTATTCCACAATATAACCTTCATATTGGGTATTGGTTCAAAAAAAAACCTAATACAGGTTTAGAGTTAAGTTGGGATCATTTAAAATATGTTGTTTCAGATAATCAAATTGTTAAAGTTACAGGTAATATAAAAGGAAGATACATCAATAAAGACACTTTGGTCGATCCAAATTTTATGCATGTTCAACATACCAATGGAAATAATTATTTGATGTTCAACTATATGAAGCGTCTACCCTTATGGAGAAATAAGACTTTCGAATTATTTTGGCAAAATAAATTAGGCGCTGGCGTTTTATATTCTTTTACCATAAGTACCGTTTTAGGTAATTATGATCCTGGATATTTTAAGATTCAAGGATACGTTTTAGGGGTAAATTCTGGAATTCAACTTAACATTTTCAAGCACTTTTTTTTACAAACCGATGCGCAAGGAGCTTTTGCGCATTATATCAATTCAGATTTAGGTGCAGACCATGTGGGTAAACTAAACCATGTTTTCCTTTCTGGAGCAATGTCTTTGCAATTTGGCTTTAATGTGCCTATAAAATAATAATATCACTTTGTTGGATTCAGTTAATGACTTAAGTTCGCAATACTGAAATCGTATAAATTCTATATTAGTGTATTATTAGTTTGGGTTATTTCCATAACCTTTCTGCCATTTAATGCCTTTCATACCCATGAAACGAATGAACACTTTATTGTTAAAAATACTGATATAAATATTCATCATCATTGCGAAATTGATGAACTATTTTGTGAACCGGGTTTTGAACAAGCTTGTGAACACGGTTCACACATAAAAAGCGAACATCCTGATTGTTTTACTTGTGAGTTTCATTTTGTAAAACACTTTATTGGCTCGGTTCAACCCGAAACTTTTTACGCTTTTGTTAAACCAAACGTATATTGTTTAGCATTAACAACTCAAAGCAATGAGATAGCTATTTCCTGTAACACAAGAGGACCGCCTTCTTTGTAGTTCCACCCAATTTTAAGCATCTCTCATTTTTTAATTTATTCTACAACTGGAAAAAGTAATTTTCAGATTGTCTTTTCTTTTTGTTTTCTATGTGGTAAATCTTACCCAAGTTTTGGGTCAAGACAAACTCTCTTTAAACATTCAAGTATTAGACAGTCTAACACATGAACCTTTGCAAGGGGCTAGTATTTCCATTGCAAAACATAGGCACTTGCACATTACTGATGGGCAGGGTAGGGCAGTTATAGACTCCTTGCCACAGGGTGACTATTGGGTGCACGTAACCTATATTGGCTATCATCATCATGATGAAAAGGTTATGATGCCGCACAAAGGCCAATTGAAACTTTACTTATGTCCAGAGTACCACCACTTGCATGAAACCACAATTTCTGCTGTAGATGTTAACGTAAATTTTGCCAAACGAAATAGTATCCTATTGAACGCAAACGAAATAAATAAACGACAAGACCAGAATATTGCCTCTATGTTGAAGGGCATTGGCGGAGTTACCATGTTAAATTCCGCTGGAAATGTTGCAAAGCCCGTAATTAGAGGAATGCATGGTATTAGGTTAACTACTGTGCAAGGAAATGCGCGCCTAGAAGGGCAGCAATGGGGAGAAGACCATGGCCCAGAAGTTGATCCGTTTGCGGTTTCACAAGCCGAAGTAATTAAGGGCGCAGCAGTAGTAGAATTTGGTCCTGAAGCCATTGGCGGAGTAATTCGGCTTTTGCCCAAAGAATGGCCTGATAGCAATGGCATAGGCGGTGACCTTTCTTTACAAACACATTCTAATAATAGTCAGGGCGCAAGTAATTTATCGTTACAAGGAAGAAAAAACCTTAAAGAAGCTTGGTTTGCCTTGAGAGGTAATGCTAGCATTAGAAAAGCCGGTGATAGCAGAGCTCCAGACTATGTGATTAGCAATACAGGGTTTGAGGAATATGCAGGAAAAATGGATGCGGCAATTGCATATAAGAAAGTGTTTGTAGAATTTACATTTAGCAATTTTCAAACGCGTCAAGGCATTTTCGCTGGTTCACATCTAGGAAATTTAAGCGATTTAAATGCTGCTTTAAAATCGGATAGGCCAAAGATTATTCAAGATTTTACCTATCAAATTAAACGGCCCTATCAATGGGTAAACCATACTTTGTTTAATACCAAAGTGGTTTATGCAATTAATAAACGAAGCAAGTATATTGTCAACTACACGCAGCAAGCCAATAGAAGAATGGAGTATGATGCAGATTTTGTTTACAACCCCGCTTTGAGAGATAGGCCTGCAATGGATTTGGAAATTCAAACCTTTCAAGTTGAGCAAGTTTTTGAGTCTAAGTTTAATCATCATTTATTTATTAAAGTCGGACTTAGTTCTCAATCGCAAAATAATACAGTTGCTGGTTTGCAGTTTATCATTCCAGCGTTTAAATCTTTTAGTCAAGGGGGCTTTGCACTTATTAAACAAGAGCTTCCACATGGTTCAATTTCAATAGGATTGAGATATGACGCACGCTGGCTTGAAGTTCCAAGTTATAGGAGGTTTTCTACTACCTTATCGTACAATAGAAATTTTAAAGGGACAACCTTTATTGGTAGTTGGCAGCATCAATTGCCTAAAGAGTTTTTATTACGGGTAAATATAAGTTCTGGTTTTAGGCCTCCAGCAGTAAATGAATTATATAGCTATGGTTTGCATTATGGAATAGCCAGTTTTGAAATAGGCAATGAAGCTTTAGGACCTGAACGAGCTTGGTTGGGTGATGTAAGTCTTAGAAAGCAAAAAGGAAATTGGCTTGCAGAGTTAAATCTGTTTGCACAATATTATGATGGATTCATATATAAAAGTCCACTTGCAAGTCCTGTTTTAACAATACGTGGCGCATTTCCTGCATTTGAATTCAAACAAAGTGATGGCTTGTTTGCAGGAGCTGAATTTAATATCGCCTATCAACCCATAAAAGGGTTGCAAAGCGGGTTTCAAGCAAGTTACCTATATGCCCAAAACTTGAGTAAAAATCAACCCTTTATTTTTATGCCCGCTAATCGTGCTACTTGGTCTGTTGGATATGCTGGCAAAGGTTGGAACGCTTTCGAAGAACCCTATATTACGTTAGAAGCGCAAGTGGTGGCACAACAAAAACGAGTACCCCTAAATGTTGATTTTGCAGCTCCTCCTGCTGCATATCAATTGTTCAATTTAACAGGAGGAACCAAATTTAATCTTTGGAAAAGCAATAAAAAACTATACCTCAATTTGGGGCTAAACAATCTATTCAATAAAACGTATAGAGATTACCTAAGCAGATATAGGTATTTTACGGATGACCCAGGATTGAATTTTATTATTCGAATCACATTTAAATTTTAAAAAAACAAACATGAAAAAGTTCGCAATTCTTTTAGGATTAATTATTTTAGTTACAGTAAGCGCTTGTAAAAAGCACGATGACCATGATGACGATCATGACCACGAAAACGAATTGATTACAAGTGTAAAACTTCATTTTATTGACTCAGTTACCAATGACACCTTTTCGTTTGCTTGGCGTCAACCTGCAGGGCCTGGAACTGCTATTTCAGTTGATACTATTGAGCTTATGCCAGGCAAATCCTACACTGGTTTAGTTGAATTTTGGGATGAAAGTAAAAGTCCGATTGAAAACATAACTGAAGAAATAAAAAGTGCTGCTAATGAACACCGTGTGGTTTATTCAAGCACCACAACTCGCATTCAAACTGCTATTACAGATGCGGATAGCAATGTTCCACCCATAGAACTTGGGTTAAAGTTTAATGCTATCACTAATGCTACAGGCTCTGAAACTGGCATATATCAAGTGGTTTTGAGACATTACACCTCCTCCTCACCAAAAACGGGCGGCTTGCAAAATGGCTCTTCAGATGCAGATGTAAGCTTTCCAATAGTTATTAAGTAGGTATTAATTTTAAAAGTACAAGCCCGCTGCATATAACATGTATCGGGCTTTTTCGGTTTGACCCAACCTTCAATCCGCGCCATTATCCCCTCATCAAATCATACTTGGGATTGCTAGGTTTTGGAATTACTTTTCCGTTCAAATTTATCTGAGATGTTAAAGAATTTTCTTTCAATTTTATTTGTTTGGGGTATGCTTGTTTCTTGCAACAACCAAAAAAACACCGACAATACAGCTGCGCCTTTAATTCCTATGCAGGATTTTTTCCGAAACCCAGAGAATGCCTATTTCACTTTATCGCCAGATGGGAAGAAAATTGCCTTTACTAAACCCGTTAACCAAAGAATGAATATTTTTTGTACGGTTATTGGTTCAAGCGATACCCTACAATTGACCAATTTTACCGATAGAGATGTTCAAGGATATTTTTGGAAAGGGGATAAAATTGTTTACATAAAAGACAATGGAGGTGATGAAAACTTTCATTTATATGTAATTGGTTCAAACGGTTTGAACCAAAAAGATTTGACTCCTTTTGAAAAAGTGAATGTACAAATCGTAGATGATTTGGAGGCTTATGAGAATAAACTTCTAATTGGCATGAACAAAGATAACCCTCAGTTATTTGATGTGTATTTATTGGATTTGATAAGTGGTGAAATTACTTTAGAAGCTCGCAATCCAGGAGGGGTTTCTCAATGGATAACGGATCACAATGGAAGCTTGCGTGTGGCAGTTCAAAGTGATGGGGTTAACAGTGTGCTACTATATCGTGCCGATAAAAATAGCCCATTCAAGCAAGTTCTAAGAACAACTTTTAAAGAAGGAGTACAACCTTTGATATTTACCTTTGATAATCAAAACTTATACGCATTGTCTAACCTAAAAAGAGATAAAATGGCTCTTGTTAAATTTGATATAGCAAATGGAAAGGAGCTGGAAGTTTTATTTGAGAATCCTGAAGTAGATATTGATAACATTGAATACTCAAGGTTGCGAAAAGTGTTAACAAGTGTTGAATATACCAATGCAAAATCTGAAAAGCATTTTTTTGACCCTATTCATGAAAATATTTATAGTGATTTGAAAGAAAAATTAGGAGTGCAAGATGAAATCATTTTAACTGGGCACAATCAAAAGGAAGACTTATTTTTAGTAAGAACCATTAGTGACAAAACCCTTGGAACAACCTATCTCTATAATGTAAATGATAAGTCATTTAAGAAAATTGCAGATCGTGCGCCTTGGTTACAAAGGGAAGACATGTGTGATATGAAACCGATTTCATACACTAGTTCAGATGGATTACTAATTAATGGCTACCTAACTATACCAAAAGGAGTAGAAGCGAAAAATTTACCTGTAATTATCAATCCTCATGGTGGCCCTTGGGCTAGGGATGAATGGGGATGGAATCCTGAAGTACAGTTTTTGGCAAATAGGGGTTATGCTGTTTTGCAGATTAATTTTAGAGGTTCAACAGGTTATGGAAGAAAGTTTTGGGAAGCAGGTTTTAAACAATGGGGAAAGAAAATGCAACAGGATATAACAGATGCTGTAAATTATCTTACGAAGGAAGGTATTGCAGACCCTGAGCGCGTTGGCATTTATGGCGCAAGTTATGGTGGTTATGCAACTTTAGCTGGTATCACTTATACGCCAAATTTATATGCTTGTGCCGTAGATTATGTTGGGGTAAGTAATTTATTTACTTTTATGAAAACTGTGCCTCCTTATTGGCAACCTTTTATGCAAATGATGTATGAAATGGTTGGTGATCCAGTAAAAGATTCGATTTTATTACATGAAGCTTCGCCTGTTTTTTATGTAGATAAAATAAGAACACCCTTGTTTATTGCCCAAGGAGCTAATGATCCACGTGTGAATAAGGCAGAGAGCGATCAAATTGTTGAAGCACTTAAAAAACGTGGGGTTAAGGTAGAGTATATGGTAAAAGAAAACGAAGGCCATGGTTTTGGAAATGAAGAAAATCAATTCGATTTTTATAGTGCTATGGAAAAGTTCTTGGCCAAACACTTGGGAGGCCGAATTGCACCAATTGAAAAAACTACAGAATGATTTTATTAAAAGATATTCATAAAAGCTATATCACGGGTGAATCAAAAATGCATGTGCTTAAAGGCATTAATGCAGAAATTGAAGCCGGTGAGATGGTTTCTATAATGGGCTCTAGTGGAAGTGGAAAATCTACCTTACTTAATATCTTAGGAATCTTAGATAGTTATGACCAAGGCGAATACAAACTTGCAGGCGAAACAATAAAAAGTTTAAATGAAACCCATGCGGCAAAATTGAGAAATCAATTAATTGGCTTTGTATTCCAAAGCTTCAATCTAATCTCTTTTAAAAATGCTATGGAAAATGTAGCTCTTCCGCTTTATTACCAGAATGTAAGTAGAAAGAATCGCAATTTAATTGCCATGGAGTATCTAGAAAAAGTTGGCTTGAAAGATTGGGCAACCCACATGCCAAACCAATTGAGTGGTGGGCAAAAACAACGAGTGGCCATAGCAAGAGCACTTATTACCAGACCTCGAATTATTTTGGCAGACGAGCCAACAGGCGCTTTGGATTCTCAAACTAGTTATGAGGTAATGGGTTTACTTAAAGACATAAACCAACAAGGAATTACAGTAGTAATTGTTACACATGAACACGATATCGCTGAGATGACCCAACGAACCATTCGCTTAAAAGATGGCTTAATTATAGATTAGCATGTTTGACATAGACAAATGGCAGGAGATATTTGCAAACATTAGGAAGAATAGGTTAAGAACTTTTCTTACTGGGTTTAGTGTAAGTTGGGGAATCTTTATGTTAATGGTTTTATTAGGCGCAGGCAATGGACTAAAAAATGGTGTCGAAAATCAATTTAGCAGAGATGCAACCAATAGTGTTTGGTTAAATGCTGGCAAAACATCTTTGGCCTTTGAAGGCTATCAGCCGAGTAGAGAAATACGTTTCACGAATGAGGATTTTGACTTGGTTCAAACCAGCTATAAAAACTATGAACACATAAGTTCTAGGATGCACATGTGGGACATTAATCTTATTAGTTACAAAAATAAGTATGGTAATTTTAACATGAAGGGAGTGCACCCCGGCATGGTCTTTCCTGAGAAAATTGTGGTGGAAAAAGGAAGATTTATAAATGATTTAGATATTAAAGAGTCTAGAAAAGTTGCTTGTGTTAGTAGGAAAATTGTAGAAGAGTTATTTATAAAGGAAGAACCCTTAGGAAAAGAAATTAACATCAATGGAATATTGTTTAAAGTGGTAGGTGTTTTCTTTGATGGAGGCGGCGACCAAGACAATAGACGAGCTTACGTACCTGTTTCTACAACTCAAAAGGCCTTTACAGGTAACAATAAAATAGACCAAATTGTAATGACAGTTGCTCCCGAAGACATGGAACGCACAGATGAAATTACGGAAGACCTAAGAAAAATTTTAGCTGCTAAACACCATTTTGACCCAAACGACCAAAAGGCTGTTTTTCTCTGGAATAACTTAAAAGAATACAGAAAAATAATGGGTTTGATGGATGGCATAACCATTTTTATTTGGATCATTGGCATTGGAACGCTCATTGCTGGAATCGTGGGTGTGAGCAACATCATGATGATAGTGGTAAAGGAAAGAACCAACGAAATTGGAATTCGAAAAGCACTTGGTGCAACACCTAATAGCATAGTAGCCCTTATTTTACAAGAGTCAATTTTCATTACTTCCTTATTTGGCTATACAGGCTTGATATCAGGCGTGTTTTTGGTAGAAGCTTTTCAGCAATTTGTACCAGATTCAGATTTCTTTAGTAAGCCAGAAGTTGAATTAAGCGTAGCCTTACAAGCCATGGCATTACTTGTGATTGCAGGATTATTGGCAGGGTATTTTCCTGCAAGAAAGGCCTCAAAAGTTGAACCGATAGAAGCATTGAGGGCAGATTAAATGAACATAGACGGAGATAGATTAAACGAAATTTGGCAAACCCTTAGCAAGAATAAGTTAAGGACCTTACTCACTGCTTTTGGTGTATTTTGGGGTATTTTTATGCTCGTAATCATGCTAGGTTCAGGCCAAGGATTGCAAAATGGCGTTACACGCTCTTTTAGTGGCAATGCTGTGAATGCAGTTTACCTATGGACACAATCTACTTCGGTTCCGTATAAAGGCCTGCCAAGAGGAAGAAGTTTTAATTTTCATCAAGACGATATTCAAGCTATTAAAGATAATGTGCCCGAAATTGAGGTATTAGCTCCTTCTGCTCAATTAGGTGGTTATAGAGGTGAGAACAATGTAAGTCATGGGGTCAAAACTGGTCCGTTTGTTGTTCGTGGCGATTACCCAGAAAACAAAGTGATACAAAACCTAACCGTTTTGAGGGGAAGATATATCAATGAGTTAGACATAAAAGAAAAGCGAAAGGTCTGCATAATTGCAGGTCGCGTTCAAGAAATTTTATTTGAAAAATCTGAAGATCCACTTAATAAGTACATTCAAGTAAATGGCACCTATTTTAAAGTAGTAGGAACAATTGGAATTAACAAGGATGGTGAAAATGCAGAAGAGAAATTACAAACCATTTATGTGCCTTTTACTACGTTTCAGCAGGCGTTTAATTGGGGAGGTAGAATAGGTTGGTTTAGTTTGACCGCAAAGCCTCAGTTTGAAGCAAGCTTGGTGGAAGGAAAGGTAAAATCAATTTTAGCGCAAAGGCATAAAATTTCTCCAGACGACCCATATGCAATTGGTAGCTGGAACATGGAAAAAGAGTTTAGTAAAATTCAAGGCCTTTTTGCTGGTATTAGCATGTTGGTTTGGGTGGTAGGTATTGGAACTTTACTAGCAGGAGTGATAGGTGTAAGCAATATCATGTTAATTATTGTTAAGGAAAGAACAAGAGAAATTGGCGTTAGAAGAGCTATTGGTGCTACGCCTATGTCTATAATTTCTCAAATTGTTGCTGAAAGCATTTTGTTAACTTCTTTGGCTGGCTACTTAGGTCTAGTAGCGGGTGTGTTTATAATGGAAGGCATAAGTAAGGCAATCGAAGGTCAAGAAACTGGCATGTTTTATCAGCCTGGTGTTGAATTGCATGTAGCCATCAAAGCGATTGTAATAGTTGTGGTTTGTGGAGCCTTGGCAGGCATCATTCCAGCCCGCAAGGCAGTTGCTATTAAACCTGTTGAAGCATTGCGATATGAATAATTATAAGTATTGAAAAAGTAAATTAGTATATGAAAAATATCATTAGGATAAGTCTTTTGGTTGCATTAGCAATTTTGTTTGTATATACCATTTGGTTTTTGTATCAAAAATCTGAAGAAAAACCTATCGTGTATAAAACAGTGGCTCCCTTTAAAGCAAATATTGTAAAGAAAACTGTTGCAACAGGCGCTGTGTTGCCGCGACGTGAGGTGAACATTAAGCCGCAAGTTTCGGGAATCATAGAAAAACTTTATGTAGTAGCAGGAGAAAAGGTTAAAAAGGGAGATATGATTGCGCGCATTAGGATTATCCCAAATATGTTAAATCTTGCCAATGCAGAAAGCAGACTTAATAGGGCAAAACTTGCTTTTGACAATTCAAAAATAGACTTAGACCGTAATCAAAAATTGTTTGAAAGTAAGATGATTGCATATGCAGATTTTCAACAAATTCAATTGGCATTTAATAATGCACGTGAGGAGTTAGATGCTGCAGAAAACAATATTCAATTAATAAAGGAAGGGGTGAGCAAGAGTTCTGGAAAAGCCACTAATACCATTGTTAGAAGCACCATAGACGGCATGGTGTTAGATGTTCCGCTAAAGGAAGGAAGTAGTGTAATTGAAAGCAATACTTTTAATGAAGGCACTACCATTGCAACTATTGCTGATATGGGTGAAATGATTTTTGAAGGAAAGGTAGATGAAAGCGAAGTAGGGAAAATTAAACCTGGTATGAATTTAATTTTAACTGTCGGGGCAATTGATGCAGATAAATTTGATGCCACTTTAGAATACATCGCACCAAAAGGTGTAAAAGAAAATGGTGCCATTCAGTTTTTAATAAAAGCAAGTGTTAAACTAAAATCTAATTTGTTTTTACGTGCTGGTTACAGCGCCAATGCCGATATTGTTTTGGCGCATAAAGATAGTGTGCTTAGCATTCCGGAATCTGTACTTCAGTTTGAAAAAGAACTAGCTTTTGTGGAAGTAGAAACTTCAACGCAAGTATTTGAAAGACGCGCCATTAAACTGGGTTTAAGTGATGGAATTAACATTGAGATTTTAGAAGGCATAACAGCGGCTGATAAAGTAAAGGATCCAAATATTGCCCCTTAATTCCTATATTTGGGTATAGGTAATGCAATATGAAGATTAAAATTCTGTGGTTATTTTGCTTTCTTGGTTCAATACAAATTGCGAGGGCACAGTCAAAGTTAACTTGCAGCATATACTTTGAAAATGGAATAAGTTCTATTCAAGTTATTGAGAAAAATAAGTTGCAAGCCGCTCTGGTAAAGTTTGATTCTACCAGACGTTATACCTTTGAAATTGTTGCCTATGCCGATCAAGTGGGTAATGCCAAGGCTAATTTAAAACTTGCAGAAAATAGAGCGAAGTCGGTTCAAACCGAATTGCTAGCACTTTTGCCAAATGCTACTATTGTTGTTAAACCAATAGGCGAAATAGGTTCAACCCACATCGACTCCTTGAAGTATAATAGAAGGGTAGATGTGTTTAGGACAGTTTATGTTAAGCCTAAAAGAAACCTTGCCAAGGACGATATTGTAATTGGTGAAAGCATTGTATTGACTGGAATTTTATTTGTGGGTGGAAGTTCAGAACTGCTTCCAAATTCCTTTAAACCTTTGGATTCTTTAGTAGCTATTTTAAATGAAAGGAAAGAGTATGTTGTATCGCTTTTGGGGCACTATAATCCTTATACTAATTTTTCTGAGATAAAACCTAATCCAAATGAAGATGAGTTTGATAATAAAACTGGACTCAAAAATTTATCTTATGCACGTGCAAATGTGGTGATGGAATATTTTATTGCCAATGGTATTGAGAGCAACAGATTGGCTTGTTTTGGACTCAAAGGCACACAGCCAATTAATAAAATAGATGTTGGTTTGAACCGAAGAGTTGAAGTGGTTTTGAAAAGGGTGCGTATTAAAGATAAATCAAGTGAATGGGAGCAAGTAATTGAGCGGTCGAAAAAGGAAAGGGCCTTGATAGAAAGTGCCTTTAATTTTAAAGCAATTGCAGCCTTAGACAGTATTTATTTTAGGGATCAGGCGCTGCGCAATCAAATTTCTGAGATTGAAAAAACTGAAGGAAATCACTCAAAAGCGATGGATTCTATTTGGCTTCAGCTTAACAAATCTGATGCAGAGAATTTGAAAGTGGTAGAGGATTTAATTAGCAAGTATGGTTGGCTCAAAAGGTCTAGCATTGGATATAGGGGAGAGATGACCTTGTTTTTAGTCATTCAACATGCACCCTTGCTTGTACAAAAGAAGTATTTTCCTTTTATGCAGGCTGCCGTTAAAAAGGAAGAAGCAAGTGCTATAAACTTAGCTTATTTAGAGGATAGAATTTTGGTGAGTGAGGGTAAAAAGCAGTTGTATGGAACCCAGTTACAGCGTAATGATAAAACAGGTAAGTATGAACTTGCGCCAACCCAAGACGAGAAAAATCTTAATATACGACGCGCAAAAATTGGCTTAGAACCAATTGAGGTTTATTTGAAGAGCTTTTAATTTGTTTCTAAGTTTCTCAAGATAAATAATCTGATTAGGTTAAATCAATGGCTTTTGGTTTAAAGAAGATTGCTTTTATTCTAGGTTGAATTATTCTTTCCGCAATATGGCTGGCTAAAATTAGTGCTAGTAAATATAAAGTAAATTTAATTTCTAGGCCAAATTGCATTTGCGAGAAATAATTGATGTGTGTGAAGTACGAAAGTATTGGAAAATGAAACACATACATGGCATAGGAAATACTTCCTAAATAAGTTGTAATGCTAAAAATTATTTTCGAAATTTGTTTAGAAAAATAGTTGTTCGTAAGCAAAAACAAACTAAAGATATAAACCCAAAAGTGCGCTCTAAATTGTGAGAAGTACTTAATAGGATTATCTAAAATTGGTGGCCCATATTTTAGGAGAGGCCAACTAAAAATTATTCCCCTACCGATTTTTGAATTTAAGAAATGTTTCGAATTTGAAAAATTAACCAAAAGGTATAAGCAAAAGGGTATTAAATATAAGTCGTGAAGATTGATAGCATTTAGTACCCAACTAATTTCCCTTTTTACCAAAAAAAACTGATCTAAATAGTCTATTCTTAAATTAGAAATCAAGGATGCAAATATTCCGAAACAGAATAGTATAACTAAATTACCCGCAAAAACCTGCTCGGTATTAGATTCAGAATTGATTTTAAATTTAGAAAAATACAAACCAAACAGCCAAAAAGAAAAGCCAAATAAAATTGAAAATAACTTTACTTCAGTATAATAGTGATTAAAAAAATAAATATTTACAAACCCTAAAATCAGTGTGGCAAAGGCCAATGGAAGCACTCTAATTTTATAAAATGAGATAGGAATGAAAATTATGTAAAAGACCATTTCATATTGTAGTGACCAAAGTGGGTTTGCTTCCATAAAAATTGGACGAAATATCCCGAAAATGAAGAAGATATAGTCTTGGAATATTTTTAAACTAAATACACCATTTACATAGGTAATTGGAATTAAAATTCCAATAGTCATTATGAATATGGGATATATTCTTACCCATCTTTTTTTAGCATAGAGCAGAATTTCTTTGAGATTGGTGAGGGGTTTGGTTGATAAACCAATAACATATCCTGACAAACAAAAGAAAATTAGTACTGCTAAGTGCGAATCAAATGAAATCCCTTTAAATAGGTTAAAAACTAAGGTCCTATCTAGATAATTTCCATAAAAGTTAAGGTGTCCCATTACTACAATAAATGCAGCAATTCCTCTTAGGCTTTCAAGAGCGTTATAATTTTTACTAATTTGCATTTCTGGTAGTTTTCTGTTCAATGCGCTTTTCATATTCACTACCTTGGAAAATTCTATTCACATAAATACCAGGTGTATGAATCATATCTGGGTCTAAAGTTCCAGGAGGTACTAATTCTTCTACTTCTGCAATCGTAATTTTGCCAGCCATAGCCATCAATGGATTGAAGTTTCTAGAGGTGGCCCTGAAGATCAAATTGCCGTGAGTATCGCCTTTCCATGCTTTTACGATTGCGAAATCACTCTTAAATGCTTGCTCAAGCAAGTAAGTTTTGCCATCAAATTCTCTTGTTTCTTTTCCAATTGCCACTTCAGTGCCAACACCAGCTGGAGTATAAATTGCTGGCATTCCATAACCTGTTGCCAAGCATCTTGTTGCTAAAGTTCCTTGTGGAATTAATTCTACTTCTAATTCGCCACTCAATAATTGACGTTCAAATTCTGCATTTTCTCCTACATAGGAAGAAATCATTTTCTTTACTTGTTTGGTTTTTAGCATTAGTCCAATGCCAAAATCATCAACTCCTGCATTATTTGAAATACACGTTAAGTTTTTTGTTCCTTTTTGAACCAAAGCCGAAATGCAGTTTTCTGGAATGCCACAGAGACCAAATCCTCCTAGCATAATTACTGCACCATCTTCAATGTCTTTTATAGCCTCTTGAGCATTTTTAACTACTTTATTTAGCATATTACTTTTTTATGATTCTACTACTGCTGATAAATCTCTGTCGCATAATGCGGTGCAGATGTCTTGCATTTCTGTTAATTCTCCTGACTTCACAATCGCTTTGCCTTTAAAATGAACTAACATCGCACATTGTTCGGCTTGCAAGGCATCATGGCCACAAATTTCCACCAAACATTCAATAACCCAATCAAAAGTATTTACCTCGTCATTGTATAGCACCACTTGGTAACTATTTTCAATGGCTTCTAATACATCCGAATCTTCTTGCGTTTTTGTAACTTCTTTCAGCATACTTTATTTACTACTTTCAATTTCAGGCTTTTTGCTGAACGAGAATCTTGCTTCTGTGCCAGCTCTCAATCGTTTTAGATTAGTTCTATGTGT
>CAMDHZ010000015.1:0-79412 GCA_945898275.1 Chitinophaga pinensis
GGCGCGGGGGCTTCGCCGCCGCGCCTTCTTCGCTCTTAGCACCAACTGCCCCTTGGTTAAACAAATCAAACACCCCAGCTGCCCCTTGGCCACTCGCCTTATCGCTAACTGCCTGCTTGCCACCTTCAACAGCACTTACTGGGTTACCAAACAACCTTGCAGCCAAAGTTTTAAACTCAAGCTCAGCAAATAATTTTTCAGTTGCCTCCTTGTCTGCTGGCTCTAATAGCAATTTTTCTTCTTCAAAAGCAATAGGAACATTGATATCAATAGTAGCCAAACGCTTAGAGAGTAAAGCTTGCTCTTTGTTGTTTTCTACATTCTCCTTTTGTTTTCCTTTGAGCTCATGCGTATGCGCCAATAAGCCCTCTACACTGCCATATTTTTGAACAAGCAGCTTGGAAGTCTTTTCACCTATTCCTGGCACCCCAGGTATATTATCTACGGCATCCCCCCATAAACCTAAAATATCAATGACTTGCTTTACCTCAGAAATTTCCCACTTCTTTAAAACTTCTGGCACACCCATTATTTCAATGTCATTACCCATTCTAGCAGGCTTATAAACAAAAATATTTTCCTCCACCAACTGCGCAAAATCTTTATCTGGCGTCATCATAAAAACAGTAAAACCCTCTTTAGCTGCTTGCTTAGCAAGTGTTCCTATAATATCATCCGCTTCATAACCATCCATTACCAAAAGTGGAATGCGCATGGCTCTTACCACATCCATAATATAAGGCAAAGATTTGCTAATATCCTCTGGCATTTCTTCTCTATGCGCTTTGTATGCCTCAAACTCTATATGCCTAGCAGTTGGTGCCGAGGTGTCAAATGAAACGCCTATATGAGTTGGCTTTTCTCTTTTAATTACATCTAATAAAGTAGTAGTGAATCCAAAAATAGCCGAAGTATTAAAACCATAACTCGTAACACGAGGATTTTGACTAAAGGCAAAATAAGCACGGTAAACCAAGGCCATGCCATCTAATAAAAAAAGTTTCTTTGGAGTCATGCACGCAAGATATATAAATATTCATTTACAGAAATATTTTGCTGACATTGTGCATGCATCTTTCGAAATTTCACTGCAACCTAAACACAATGGGTAACATTAACCTAACTGCTACTGGCTTACCATTTTGAGTGGCAGGTGTCCATTTAGGCATCTCATTAATTACCCTAACTGCCTCTTCATCGCAACCAAACCCAATTCCCTTTTCAACTTCACTCATTTGGATGCTGCCATCTGCTGCAATCACAAAGGATAAAACAACTTTCCCTTCCTTTGAATTCTCCCTAGCAAAGCTTGGATAGTTAAGGTTCTTCCCTATAAATGCATACATTGCTTCAAGTCCACCCGGAAACTCTGCCATTACCCCAACCGAAGAAGCATCCAATATTTCTGGCTCCTTGGGAACACCTAATATTGGTAATCCACCCGGAATTCCACCTGGTAATCCCGGCAGTCCAATTCCACCTATGCTCGCACTGCTACTGCCTGTTCCAGACATCCCTTGAATCACAGCATGAACCATTTTCTTTACTTCTGGTTTTTTAGCTCGTTTTTCAGGTATTTTTTTATCCGGTACAATCACAAATTCAGCATTGGCTAATTCCATTTCAAACCCTGACATTACTTCTACAATATCACCACATATAATTGTTGTACCTTTTGGCTGTGGAGCATTCGGAAACAAAGGCGCAAATGAGTCAATAGGATGGTTTAACAAAGTAATTCCTACTACCAGAACAAAAGGTAGTAATGTAAAAATTAAACTTTTGTTTACACGAGAAGGATATGCCTTGCGCAAAGCATAAGCACCATAACTTTTGTTTCTTTTTTCAAACACCACCTCATCAAGGTTTTGTTTGTTGGAATTAAATAGTAGCATAATAGTATTGTTTAATTTGTAACCAATTGATGCTGTACTAACCCAAATTCCACAAACTATGGTATTCAAATTTTTTAAACTGACTATTATCTGACAAATACAAAAGTTAAGACATAAAAAAGGCCGTCTCTTCGAGACAGCCTTTTTTTGTTTTTCTGTTAAGAATTAAGCTTCTTTCTTGTTCCAAGTTTTGCAGTAACCTTCTGGCGTAACCGGACCTTTAAACAATTGGCATCCACCACAACCATTGGCTTGAGTGCCTGCTTGGTAGAAACGGCAGTTTGTGCAATTTTTGTCAGCTTCTGTAGATTTAGCAACATAGCCTAATGACTCACGTTGTTTCAAATCTGCTTCTGCAACACTACTCAAGTCGTTGCAATCTGCAGTAGTAGCAGGAGCCGCAGCTTCTGGTGCAGGTGCTGCTTCTGGTGCTGTTTTATTTTCAGTCTTAGGCGCGTCGCCGCCACATGCAGCTACTAATACACTTGTAGAAAGTGCCCCAAAGGCAAATGCTTTTAAGAATTTTTTTCTATCCATTGTTGTAAAAATTAATTGGTTCAAACTTACTACTTACAACATAGGCGAAGCCTAACTGTTCTGTTAAATTTGCAATTTAGAATCAGACTAATTAAAGTTATTTTCCAATGAAATTATAGATATAATAACCAACTGCTAAAACCACGGCTAACCATATCAAATTAATAAGCGCACGAATCATCATGCTTACATAAGCAATTACCGCAATGATTAAAAATATCACGCCTATAGTTAACAATTCATTTTGGTAACTAGACAAATAGCTGATGTCCTTTACTTGCAAAGTGTGCATTAGCGTTTTTCCAAATGGATAACTTGGTTTTTTATCTAAAAAACTCACATTAGCATATTCTATAAATGCCCTACCCGATATTAAAGGAGCAGCAATCATCAAAGCAAGACTGATAATTTTCTTTATTATTTTCATGCAAGGTTGTTTTAACTAGACCAATGCCTGTTCTACTAATGCAAGGATACTATCACATTCTTCATGGTTGCGCTTTAGCAAATCCTTTGTTTTTGCAACAATTTCTTTTGCGTAGGCCTCATCTTTTAATCCTTTGGCATTAACCAAAACATTAAAATAAGCACCTCGCACTGCCGTTTTCACACATAATACCCCAACACCAGCATCTGTAATAGAATTTTGATTTCCCTCTACTACCATTGCTCTTAGCATTGGCAAGGCTTCAAAGGAGGTTTGCATTACACTATAAGGTACTTGGCATGCATATTTTGTTGCAGCTTCAATGGCCTCAGTTCTTGCAGCCTTCTCAGTTTCATTGCTTTTAGGTAGCGCAAAAGCTTCCATAATTTTATTAAAGGCTCGGGTGTCTTCATCAACTGCTTTCAATAATTTTTCTTTAACGGTTTGACCCAACTCCGCCCAATCACTGAATACCGAAATTTTGTCTTCCCAGCCTCTTTTTCCAGCACTTAAATTAGCCACCATGGTTCCTAAGGCAACCCCTAAACTCCCTACATAAGCGCTAATAGAACCGCCGCCTGGGGCAGGACTTTCACTGGCAGTTTCATCAGAAAACGCTCTTAAATTCATGCCAATGAGTTTCTCCTCAGCTGCATTCTTTAACTTATATTCAATGATTTTTTGTTGTGGATCAAAAGGACCTAATTCATCTAAACCCAAAGATTTAATTGCAATTTGTATTAATTCTGATTCACTTACACCAAGCGATCTTCCTTGCATTTTTAAATAATGCTTACCTGCGCTTAACATGGCTTCTAATGGAATTAATCCAACCAATTCAGAACCAGTCACCCTCAATCCTCTTTGCGCTGCACTTTTGCAAACCTCATCAAAAGCGGTATGAACAGCCGTTATTTTATAATTGGTTAGGTTCATACTAATCTGCGCTATACCATATTCTTCAATAAACCAACCAATGGCTTTGCAGGCTTTTAAAGTTCCTGGAATTCTAACATCATTCCCTTCTGCATCTTTTACTACCTTACCTGTGATTGGATTACCCTCACGTTTTACCCTACCAGCCTCACGCACGTCAAATGCCACAGAATTTGCCAACCTAACTGATTTTGTATTTAGATTGATATTGTAAGCAATTAAGAAGTCCCTTGCCCCAATTACAGTTCCACCAGCACGTTCATTAAACACAGCTGGACCAAAATCTGGCTTCCATTCAGGTAATTTAATTTTATCGAAGAATCCTTCATACTCACCTCCACGAATGATAGAAAGGTTATTACGCGATTTATCTGCCTGCGCATATTCATATAAATAAACAGGTACCTGTAATTCCTCTCCTACTCTTTTGCCTAACATTTGAGCGTACACAGCAGTTTCTTCCATGCTAATGCCACTAACTGGAATTAACGGACAAACATCAGTTGCGCCCATTCTTGGGTGCTCCCCTTTGTGTTTGCGCATGTCTATTAATTCTGAAGCCTTTTTTATGGCCCTAAAGGCTGCTTCTATTACGGGTTCTGGTTCTCCAACGATAGTAACTACAGTGCGGTTAGTGGCTTTTCCTGGGTCTACATCTAATAACAATACACCCTCAACTTTCTCCATTTCATCAGTTATCTGCTTAATTATGGTTAAGTCGTTTCCTTCACTAAAATTTGGAACACATTCAATTAACTTTTTCATATTAAATACTATGTTTTATTTTTACTTGGTTCAAACCGAAAACTAACGAATGATAACCTCTTCAATGAATTCGCAGTTTAATTCTTTATTTACAATCTCTTTGATGCGCTCCCGTTGATATCCTAATTCATTGCGCAAGGCTGGAGAACTTATTTTTACGGTAAGTTGGCCTTTATAAATGCTAATTTTTTCTGTGTATTTGGCAATTGGTTCACCTACCCAATTGGGCCACGACTCAATTACCTGAGCTTCTAACAGTTTGGCTTTTAGTGCGCCCTGATTCACAAAACTGCTTATCAGGTCCTTTAATTCTTTTTCGTCTTGAAATCTCATGTCTTGGGTTCAAATATCTGAAAAAAAGCGAGTTCATTTCACATGTTTGTAAACTTTGATTAGAATCAGTTTTTGTTTCATAGATTATCAATATCTTGCAGGCCTTCTTAAAGTAAATAGATGGCTAAAATTAAATTTAACAACAGCAACGCACAATTTTTTAACACTTTAAAATCTCGTGTAGACCAGTATTTCAAAGAAAAAAACATTCGACAAACTGGCAATTTTAAGCTATATTCAAAAACAGCTATACTCCTGAGCATCCTAGTGATTTGTTATATCACTTTGGTTTTTTTCACTCCAGAAAATGGTTGGTTGGCCTTGTTTATTGCAGCAGTTATGGGCTTAGACATGGCAGCTATTGGATTTAATGTGATGCACGATGGTGCTCATGGCAGTTATAGTAGCAAAAAATGGGTAAACGACATGATGAGCTATTCTCTGAATGTTTTAGGCGGCTCAAGTATGATGTGGAAACAAAAGCACAACATCAACCACCATTCATACCCAAACATCGAAGGTATGGATGATGATATTGACATCAAACCATTTATACGAGTACATAGCACACAACCTAAATATTGGTTTCACCGCTTTCAGCATGTTTATGGATTATTTCTATATGGATTAACTTATTTATTTTGGATATTCATGAACGACTTTAATAAGTATTTTAAAGGAAAAATTTCAGATTTTACACCTATTCGCAAAATTAAACCTTCAGAACATATTGCGTTTTGGGCAACCAAAATTGGGTATGTTGGATTGTTCTTAGTGTTGCCAATTTTCTTTGCTGGATTAGTAAACACAATCATTGGATACATGGTTGCAGTATTTATTTGCGGCTTAACCATTGCAATTGTATTCCAATTGGCGCATGTGGTAGAAGACGCTGAGTTTATAGATACACATGGTGAAAGCGCTAAAATTGAAACTGAATGGGCCGTTCATCAAATTAATACTACTTTTAATTTTGCAACCCGCAGTAAAACCGTTAGTTGGCTATTAGGGGGATTAAACTTTCAAGTAGAACATCATTTGTTTCCAAAGATTAGCCATGTGCATTATCCACAGATAAATAAAATCATCAAGCAAACTTGTAAAGAGTTTAACATTGCTTATAATGAGTTCCCAACAGTTGTATCGGCGATTAGGTCTCACCTCAAACATCTAAAACAGGTAGGAACAGCATAAGAAGTCTTGGTTTGAACCAACTAGCATTTTTAAAATTTAAAAAGTAAAAAGAGGCCATTTGAAAAAATAGCCTCTTTTTTTATGTTCTTTGAGACAAATAAAAGCTAATTAAGATGGAAGAAACTAATTTTTTAAGTACTATTTTCATTGAGCATAATTTTAAAAATGAGGATTTAAAAACCATTTTATCGCAATACCAAAAGGTAGAATTTGACAAAAACGATTTTTTAATGACAGAAGGAAATTCAGCCAATTATTACTTCTTCCTTGAAAGCGGTTTTGCTCGGTCATATGTAATAGACTTGGATGGAAATGATATTACCACAAAATTTTTTAGCACCAAAGACATTATTATCGATTGGCATTCCTATTTCTTGAAAAAAAATTGCATAGAAAATATACAAGCCATTACAGCTTGCACTGCATGGAAAATAACTTTCGAAAACTTCATGAAACTCTTTAAAATAGAGGCCTTCAGAGAAGTTGGAAGAACAAGGTTAGTAAATAATTATTTTGAATTGAAAAACCATGCAGTTTCAATTATCTCCGATCCTGCCAAAGATAGGTATCTCAATTTAATAAAAACAAAACCTGACATCGTTCACAATGTGCCATTAAAACAAATTGCTACATACCTTGGCATCACAGATACTTCATTGAGCAGAATTAGAAAAGAAATTGCAGAAATAAAATGAATACCTTAGTTCAATATCCATTGCCCGAATGGCTTTCGATTTTATTTCTAATTGCAATTCCGCTGCCATTTCTATTAATTCTATCATTTATAAAAAAACAGCGGGTAAAAGGTTCAAATGACTTTGCATTTTATGCGGTAGGGCTATTTTTCCTTTTGTATTTAGCTTATATAAGCTTTGCTAGTTTTAAAGGATGGTTCAATGTGGTTTCATTTCCACCAAGAGTTTTAATCTTAAGTACATTCCCTTATGGCTTCTTGCTTTTTGGTTTTGTAATGAATACACGGACTTTTAAAAATATAATTGAAAATTCAGCACTTGAAAACCTTGTTAAGCTTCATCTTTTTAGAGTTGTAGGAGTATTCTTTATTTTATTAGCTTTTTATGATGCCTTACCAAAACCCTTTGCACTACTAGCAGGCTTTGGAGATGTTATTACAGCAATCAGCAGTGTTTTTGTTGCAAAGGCTATTAGCAATAAAAAGCCCTATGCGCAAAAACTAGTAACCTTTTGGAACATTTTTGGCACCATAGATATTCTATTTACAGCCATTGCCGCCAATATTCTCACCAAAATATCGATAGACACAGGTGTGATGGGAGTTGACGCCTTGGCCAAGTTTCCTTTTTATATTATTCCAGCCTTTGCCCCTCCTACCATTTTGTTGATGCATTGGGTAATTTTCAAAAAGATAAAGACAAATTATGGATCTTAATATTTCTTGCCCTATGGCAAGAATTGAGAAGTAATTGAAGCCAATCTTTGTGCCATCATTAACAACAAAACAAAATGAACATGGTACAAACTAAAGAATTCATGCTATTGTTTCGCTTCGAACCTAGCAACAACTATCAACCCACTGCAGAAGAAATTAATGCGATGCACCAACAATGGAGCGCTTTTATTAGCCACATTGCTTTTCAAGAAAAACTCATTAGCACCCACCAACTAGGCTTTGAAGGAATGCAAATTTCTTCAGACAAATCTGTTCAAGAAGGCATTTGTATTGCCAACAATTTAACCCTTGCCGGAAACATGGTTTTGTTAGCAAGCTCACTTGAAGAAGCAACAGAAATGGCTAAAAACTGTCCTATCCTTTTTATGGGTGGTACTGTTGAAGTAAGGAACATACAACCCATGTAAATCAAAATAATAACACATAATAATCTTTAAAATGAATAAGAAAATGATATTAGGAACAATCGCAATTGCTTTGATAGCATTCTTAGCCTTTGGTTTTTACAAATCAAGCGAATTAAAAACCATACAAATTGTTAAAACAGTAACCATAAAAGGGTCAAGACAAGAAGTGTTTGACATGGTTAAATACTTAAACAATTTCCCTAAATGGTCGCCATTTTATGCCCAAGACCCTAGTCAAAAGTACGAGGTAAAAGGAATTGATGGAACTGTTGGTGCACAATACCATTGGGATGGAAACAAGGGTAAAGACCTAGGTTTCCAAGAAATTGTAAAAATTGACGAACTAAATTTTATAGGTATGAAATGCGATATACAAAAGCCTTTTGTGGCCAAACCAACCTTTGATTATTACTTTACCGAGACCAATATTGGAATTGAAGTTAAACAAGATTTCAAGGTTGAATCTGGTTTACCAAATACTTTTTTTATGTGGCTCTTTGGCGCAAAAGCAGAGATGGAAAAAACCAACCAACAAGGTTTAGAACTGTTAAAGCTAGCAGTCGAAAAACAATCCTAACAAATATATCCCAAGCCGAACTCTTTTATTTTAGCTAGTAGCCATTAGGAGACTTTCTAAAATAAAAGAGTTTTTAAATTCCCTTTTAATTACAAGACAAACAATTCTTTTCTACTTTCGTTCAATCAAAATTAACTTCTATGTTAGCACAAGTGCCTTTAATAATAAGTATCTTATTTATCAGTATAACTATTGTTAGTATTGTGTGGGTTTACCGTGCCACTGGCTCTAAAACATTTCTTTTAATAGTTAGTATTTGGGCAATCATTCAATCTATATTAGGTTTAAGTGGGATTTACCAAAATACAGATCTACCAGTGCCTCTTATTATGCCCCTTGGCATTATGCCCACCTTAATTGCTATCCTAGCTTGTTTAACAACTTCAAAAGGTAAAAAATTCTTGAAGCTTATTAACCTTCAAACACTCATCTACTTTCATAGCATTCGAATTATAGTGGAAATTCTATTAGCTTTATTATATCAAATTGGCGTAATGTCTATTTACATTACCTACCATGGCACCAACTTCGATTTACTTTCAGGATTAACAGCTCCTATAATTGCCTATTTTGTCTTTAATCAAAACCTTAAACATCCAAAACTACTTTTTTGGTGGAATGCTCTAGCGCTCTTGCTACTGCTTAACGTCGTAATTACAGCCATATTTGCAATACCTTCTCCATTTCAAAAATTAGCTTTTGAACAACCTAACATTGCAATTTTGTATTTTCCTTTTAACTTATTACCTACTGTAATTGTTCCTTTAGTGATGTTTGCTCATGCAGTTGCATTTTTTCAATTGCAAGGAACCAAAAACATGGTTCAAAACAATTAAAATTTCTACGTTTGGTTCAAACCGAAATTTTTTAGTACTTTTTTAATAAGCTTCAGCCAATCCCGTAAATACATTCCACCAATTTGCCTTGCCTTCGTTTTTACCTAACCTCACTATGATTAATTTTTTAGCAGGATTAACATATACAAACTGACCTAAAATTCCTTCTGCCATAAAATCTCCTGTTTCGCTTGGCAACCACCATTGGTATTGATAATATGCAACACTTCCTGCCATGGTTTCAACTTTTGTAGATTGTGCAATCCAATCTTTAGAAACAATTTGTTTGCCGTTCCAGTTGCCTTGGTTTAAACACAATCTACCAATTTTTGCAAAGTCTCTTGCCCTTGCATTGAGGCAACAAAAGGTTTTTTCTAGCCCATTTTTCTTCTTATCAATACTCCAAGATGCGCCAAATTCCATTCCCAATGGCTGCCATAACTTTTCTTCCAAATAAGCACTAATGGTTTTGGTTTTTAAGGCACGTTCTAAAACTAAACCCAAAAGCTGTGTATTGCCACTTACATAATCAAAGCGTGTTCCAGGTTCAACTTCCAACCGCATTTTTCTAATAAGCTTTCTCAAGTCTGTACCATAATAAAACGATGCAGCATCACCAAATGGATTCACATAACTTTCGTTAAACTTGATGCCGGATGTCATTTGCAACAAATGCAAAATCGTAACTTTCTCAAAACCCTTTTCTTTTAACTCTGGAATATAATTAGTGATAGGCTCATTGACAGATTGAATCAAATGCTCGTCAATAGCAATACCAATTAACAAGGAAGTTACAGACTTGGCCATAGAAAAAGAAGGCACAATTCTTTCTGCATCAAACCCGCTAAAATACCTTTCATACTGCAGGGTATCATTCTTGATAATCAAAAATGCTACTGTATTATTATCTTCTAAATAAGCATCAAAAGAAATCTCCTTATTGTTTCCCCCAGTTAACATTTTAGGAAATTTTCCTATGCTAGCCACTGGGAAATTAAATTTAATAGAATCATTTAAAATGGTTCTATATGGAAACTTTTTATGATCATTTATATCGGCAAAATTATAGAAAATAAACCTTCCTAATTGACAAGATGTAAGACTTAATGTTAGCACAAAAACAAGGATAATTTTAAATTTCATTGTGGTAAAATAACTTATCTGTATAATTCTTCCAATTGTAATTTTTTAATTCTTGATCCAATGGCGCTTCGGCTTCTTCCAAAATGCTTTTCCATGTCTTTTAGAGAAACCCCTTCTTGAAACATTCTTGCTAATTCCAAGTCCAATTCCTTTGACCAAGGCCTATATGCGTCTTTATGCGCAATTCTCTTTTCTGCAACTTCATACGCCTTTGGCTCTGCCTGCTGATACATGCTTTGTTTTGGATAACCAATAAGCTTTTTCTTCTCCAACTTATCTTCAGGGCGCATATCCTGCATAATGTGGATATGCTCGAAAATCACATCAGAAGGCGGCATCAGTGCATTCGGAATATACAAACTGTTTCGGGTTCTTGTGACAGCCACATATAACAAGTTTATTTCTTCATTAATCTTTGCAGCATCTGTATCATTCTTTTCTAACTCGTCGCACATCTTATGCACTTGCCCTTCTGTTATAAAATCATTGACCAACTGAACTGTGTCGTACTCCATACCCTTGCAGCGATGCACGGTAGAAAATATCATTTCTGCTTTATCCTTGTCTTCATTGGATACATGTTTGTCCTTTAAATTTCTAATGATGTCTGGAATTCTATTGCCATATTCTTTCACAATTTCTACCATCATTCCCAATTGAACTTCCTCAGTTTTTTCAATATAATCTTCTAAATCTGCAAGGTCTTTCATTCCTTTAATAAGTGCATCTTTTATAGCATGTCTTTTTTCATTGTAAAGATTTAAAACATCATACAAAGAAGCGCCCTCTTCGGCATATGTGTAAGAGTTAATATTACCTTCAAAATAAATATGCTTTACATTTTCACGCTCTGTTATATACTCAATTGCTTTTAACAATAAACCCAAATTAGTTCGCGCCAAAATTGCCTTTGTTTTAACAGCCTTGCTGTTTCCTTTGCCGTCTATTTGTATAGGTTTGAACCTACCTACATGCCGTTTTAAGCTGAGCACAGTTAAGGCAAGATCTGCAATTTCTTGGCTGAACCTAAAGCTTGTGGATAGTTGGTAGTCTGTAAAGTTAACTTGCTCCAAAGCGTTTATAGCATAGCGCCAACCATAAATTTGTTGATGCGTATCGCCTACAATTACTTTGATTGCCTTTTGCCTTAGAAATATGTCCAGCATGGCGGCAGAGGCATCCTGACCTTCATCAAACAAAATATAATCGTAAGGTAAATCAGGATTGGCAAGCTGAAATTTCTTAAGATAAAAATCATGGGTAATTTCAATTTTGCCTTTATCCATGAAACTAAGAAACAAGCGAGTTTGCGACAAGATGTAGTCATAAAAGGTTTCTACAAATGCCTTTGCTTTAGCTTCATTTAGGGTTCCTAAATAATCTAATTCTTGAACCTTTTGCTTGCTGCTGTTGCAAAAGTAGGCTACAAACTTATTGATATGGTTGGCAACCATGTATGCTGCATGTTTTTCCCCGATTACACTTAACCCAAGTATTTCTGCTATTTCATTTGTTTTATATCCTTGGGCACGAACTTTATAACCATAGTCGAATACAACGTTCTTATAGGCTAAGGAATGCGCGGTTTCTACCTTTACATTACTTAGTCCAGCAGCTGAAAAGCGCCTTGCAGCTTCTAATTTAACCGATTTATTAAACGCTAAATACAAAATTCTACTTTTAGCGTCTCTGGTTTTAGCATACTCAATAATGGTGGTTGTTTTCCCAGAACCCGCCACTGCATTGATTTTAATATTATCGTTAGATGCTAAAATATTGATTTGCTCTTCGGTTAATTTCATGGTTGGGGGTGCAAAATAAATCCTCGATTTTTAACATTTTACCTTTGTTAATAACAAAGTCAAATTAAATCCCATTAATATGACAATTTGGTTCAAACCGAACCCAAACAATTCTTATTTCATTGGGTTATCTAAACATGTCAAATAAACTTATTTGGTTTAGAAACGACCTCAGAACGAGTGATCATCAAGGTTTACATCAATGTGCTACGAGCAAACATCCTGTAATTGGAATATATTGTTTAGATGTAAAGTTATTTCAAGCTAATGCATTAGGCTTTAGGAATTCTGGCCAAGCCCGACTAAACTTTCTAATTGAATCGATAGCCAATTTAAAATCAGAATTGCAAAAACTGGGTTCAGACCTTTTAATTTACCAATCACCTGCCCACCTTGCTATTCCCAAGGTTTGCAATGCCTTGTCTATTGATGAAGTTTTTTGGCAAGAATTATCAGGACCAGAAGAAGAAACTGACGCTCGCTTGGTTCAAACCGAACTAAAAAAAACAAACATCAAGGTCAATACCTATTGGGATAGCACCCTTGCCTCGTTAAGCCAGATGCCGTTTTCATTAGAACAATTACCTGACTTGTTTACTACTTTTAAAAATCGGGTTGAACCAAACCTTTCGCCAGCATTACCACTGCCAAAACCTAGCCATTTAATTGGAATACCTCACCAAATTCCACAGGCTGATTTACCCTTAAATAAAGATGAAATAAGGGAAAATTGGTATCATTTAAAAGGTGGAGAAGAGGAGGCATTGCTCCGACTTAAAGCATACACCTGGGAAAGTAACGCCATTCAGCAATACAAAGTAACGCGCAATGGTTTAATTGGAAAGGACTATAGCAGCAAGCTTTCTCCTTACCTTGCCATAGGTTGCATTAGCGCGAGAAAAGTGTATGCAGAAATAAAAGAATACGAACGCTTAGTAAAAAGTAATGACAGCACATATTGGTTGATCTATGAGTTGCTTTGGCGTGATTACTTTAAATGGGTTTTGGTAAAATATGGGTCTAAACTTTTCCAAATAAACGGATTACAAAACAAACCTCATCCATGGAATAATGATAAGGCAACATTTGAAAAATGGCGATCAGGTAACACTGGCCAACCCTTTATAGATGCAAATATGCGGGAATTATTGCACACAGGTTTTATGAGCAACCGAGGAAGACAAAATGTTGCCAGTTATCTATGCAAAGACCTTGGCATCAATTGGCTTTGGGGTGCAGCCTGGTTCGAAAGTCAACTGATAGACTACGACCCTTCGAGCAATTATGGTAACTGGGCTTATCAAGCTGGCGTGGGAAATGATGCCCGTAACGACAGAAAATTTAACCCAGTAAAACAAGCCGAACAATACGACCCTAATAATGATTACGTATCGTTTTGGTTAAACCAATAAAGATTCACCGTCCATTTCTTTGGGTTTTTCTATACCCATTAATGCTAGGGTTGTTGGCGCCAAATCGGCTAATTTTCCTGATTTAATTTTATACTTTACATCAGGTTGAATTAGCATTAAAGGCACATCATTGGTAGTATGCGCAGTATTTGGCGTGCCGTCTTCAACATTAATCATGTACTCACCATTGCCATGATCGGCAGTTACCAGCAAAGTATAGCCATTGGCCAAAGCAGCCTTAACTACTCTTCCCAAACAATCATCTACCTTTTCAATGGCTTTAATCTCTGCTGAAACTACACCTGTATGGCCTACCATATCTGGATTAGCAAAGTTAACGCACATAAAATCGGCCTCATTCTTTTCAATTTCAGCCAAGGTGAAATTACAGACATCCTCAGCGCTCATTTCTGGCTGGAGGTCGTATGTAGCAACCTTAGGAGATGGTGCCATGTGACGCGTTTCACCTACAAATGGGACTTCTCTGCCACCACTAAAAAAGAAAGTAACATGTGGATACTTCTCTGTTTCGGCAATACGGACCTGTTTTTTGCCATTTGCGGCCAATACCTCACCTAATGTATTATTCAACTCAATATCTGGGAAAACAACGCCTACGTTTTTAAATGTTTTATCGTACTCTGTAAGGGTTATGTAATGCAAGTCGAATGCTTTCATCTCTTGCTCAGGAAAATCCTTCTGAGTAAGTGCTTCTGTTATTTCTCTGCCGCGGTCAGTTCTAAAGTTAAAGTTGATAACAACATCTCCCACTTCAATTTTTGCTACAGGATTTCCTTGGGTATTGGCACAAATAATTGGTTTAAGAAATTCATCGGTTTCTCCAGAAAGGTAGCGTTGCTCAATTAAATATAAAGGATTATTGCTCAATTCTCCTTTGGCTTGAACCAAAGCGTCATAGGCTAATTTTACACGCTCCCAACGTTTATCTCTATCCATTGCATAATAGCGGCCAGTAATGCTTGCCAAGTGACCTTTCGTTGAGGTTAAGTGATTTGACAAATCTGTTAAGTAGCCAATGCCACCTTTGGGATCTGTATCTCTGCCATCTGTGAATGCATGCACAAAAAAATCTGGGCATTGGTTATCTTGTAAAAAACTGCAAAGCCCCTTAAGGTGGTCGAGACTACTATGTACCCCGCCATCGCTTACTAAACCAATCAGGTGTATTTTCTTTTGGTTAGTTTTTGCATATTGAACCGCATTCAATAAGGTTTCATTTTGGTTAACAAAACCTTCTTTAAAGGCTTTATTGATTAAGACCAATTGTTGCCAAACAACTCTACCAGCGCCTATGTTCATGTGTCCCACTTCGCTGTTTCCCATTTGGCCATGTGGCAAACCCACCCATTCACCGCAAGTATGTAGCTCGGCATTTGGGTAAGTTGACATTAGTCTATCGAAATTAGGTTTTTGAGCAAGGTTTATGGCATTTCCTTCATAAGGTTTACCATTTCCCCAACCATCTAAAATGAGAAGAATAACACGATTTTCCATGGGAGCGAAAATATTCCTTTTCAATCACAAAAGAACTGATATATATTAGTGGCATAGTTTTTGGCAATTTTTATCAAAAATCAGCATGAAAAAATTAGTTGTTTTAGGGATTCTATTAATAAGTTTATTTGGCTTTCAATCTAAGTCGGACAGTTTTGATGAAATTGCAGGGGCCATGAAAGCTGGGCAAGTTGGCGGGCTTACACAATTTTTTAGTAGTAGTGTAGAATTGACCCTATTAGACAACGAAGGGATTTATAGCAAGCAACAAGCAGAGCAAATGTTGCGTACATTTTTTAATCAGCACCCACCTAAATCGGTGAGTATTCAGCACAAAGGTTCCTCAGGTCAAGGTGCCAAATATGCAATTATCATTTACGAGGCAAGCAATGGGAAGTTTCGTTCCTACATTTTTATGAAGGATAATGGCAAGGGAATGCAGGTAAATGAGTTTAAATTGGAGAGAGAGTAAGCTTATACTGATACTGGTGCCTTAATAGCGGGATGCGGCTCATAGCCCTCAAAAGCAAAATCTTCATATACAAAATCAAAAATCGATTTTACATTTGGATTCATTACCAAAGTTGGGTAAGGCCTTGGATCTCTAGATAATTGAAGCTCTACCTGTTCGTAATGATTACTGTAAATATGTGCATCACCAAAAGTGTGCACAAAATCTCCAACTTCCAACCCACAAACTTGAGCAACCATGTGAGTTAACAAAGCATAGGAGGCTATATTAAATGGAACACCCAAAAACATGTCTGCACTGCGCTGATATAATTGGCAACTTAACTTACCACCTGCCACATAAAACTGAAAAAAAGCATGGCAAGGCATTAGGGCCATTTTTGATAAATCGGCAACATTCCAAGCACTTACGATAATTCTTCGGCTATCTGGATTTGACTTCAAAGTTTCAATAACTTCGCTTAACTGGTCTATATGCTTACCATCTGGGCTTGGCCAAGAACGCCATTGGTAGCCATAAACCGGACCAAGTTCTCCATTAGCATCGGCCCATTCATCCCAAATACTTACTCCATTATCTTTTAGATATTTTGTATTTGTTTCTCCTTTGATAAACCAAAGTAACTCATGAATGATAGATTTTAAATGCACCTTTTTGGTGGTAATTAAGGGGAAACCCTCATTTAGATTAAAACGAATTTGTGCCCCAAAAATGCTCCTGGTGCCAGTACCTGTGCGGTCGGCCTTTTCATTTCCGTTTTCGTAAATGTGTCTTAAAAGTGTTTCGTATTGATTCATATAGAGTGAAATCCAATTGGTCAAAAATAAATCTTTCGTATAGATTCCCTATCGAAATTTTATGAGTTTAAATCTTTCATTATATTGTCAACTCAAATTCCAAAATAAAACTTTGATGAAAACATTATTTAGTCTTTTGCTTATTCTAATTGCAAAAATAACCCTAGCCCAAAATCCAAATTACGATAGCACACTCGCTAAAAAGCTTGGTGGAGATGATTTTGGCATGAAGAAATATTACTTAGTAATACTTAAAACAGGTGAAAATTTGGTAAAAGACAGGGCCTACAGAGACAGCTGCTTCAAAAGCCATTTTGAAAATATGAAAAAAATGGAGGAAGCAGGAAAACTAGTAGTTTCTGGACCCATAACATCAAATAATAAAGGTTACAGAGGAATTTTTATTTTGAATGCCTCCAAAAGAGAAGAAGTTATTGCACTCTTGCAAGGCGATGCAACCATTAACGTTAAAATATTTGAACCAGAAATTTTAGAGTGGTATGGCTCTTCTGCTTTGCCATTGTATCTAGAACATACAGATAAAATATGGAAGAAGAAGTTTTAATGAGAACCAACCTATCTTTTGCAGTTAAATTTTAAAGTTACTCAGGTGATCAGGTTCTTAAATAAATCTCCATTTCCCTCTTTTTTAACTTGCACCAATAGGATTAAAGAATATTTTTGCAGTTCGCAAAAAAATACCATAACGCAATGGCCGAAGTAATAAGAATGCCCAAAATGAGTGATACAATGACCGAAGGGGTGATTGTTTCGTGGTTGAAGAATGTTGGTGATGCTGTAAAACCTGGGGATATTTTAGCCGAGGTAGAAACAGACAAAGCCACCATGGAGTTAGAAAACTTCGTGAAAGGAACCCTACTTCATATTGGAATTCCAGCCGGAGGCTCTGTGCCAGTTGATGCGCTTATAGCTATCGTTGGAAATGCTGGAGAAGATATTAGCACATTGTTGTCTGGAAGCCCTGCTGCAACAACACCTATTGCTCCAGCTCAAACGCCAACAGAAACTGTTCCTGTTGCTCCAACCCAAACAGAATCAACGCCTTCTCCTGTTGCTCAAACTGTTGCTGACGGAAGACTCATTGCTTCACCTCTAGCAAAATCTATTGCTAAGGAAAAAGGCATAGATCTTGGCCAAGTAAGTGGCAGTGGCGACAATGGTCGCATTGTTAAACGTGATGTAGAGAATTTTTCACCTGCTGCTCAAACTACCACTAGCAAGGTTGCTGCACCAATAGCTCTGCCACAAATAGTTGCAAGCGAGAGCTTTACCGAAGTACCTGTGAGCCAAATGCGTAAAGCAATTGCTCGTAGATTAGGGGAAAGCAAGCATACTGCACCTCATTTCTATCTCACCATGAGCATAGTTATGGACAATGTTATCAGTGCGCGTAAACAAATTAATGAATTTAGCGAGGTTAAAATATCTGTAAACGATATCATCATAAAAGCTGTAGCCCTTTCGCTTCGCAAAAATCCTAACGCAAATTCGAGTTGGCTAGGTGATAAAATACGCTATAACCAACATATCCACGTGGGAGTTGCAGTAGCCATAGAAGACGGACTTATCGTTCCAGTTGTAAAATTTGCTGATAATAAATCACTTTCTCACATCAGTGCCGAAGTAAAACAACTCGCAGAAAAAGCTAAAAGCAAAAAACTTCAGCCAAATGAGTTTGAAGGAAATACATTTACTATTTCTAATCTAGGCATGTTTGGAATAGACGAGTTTACAGCTATCATCAATCCACCAGATGCCTGTATTCTGGCAGTAGGTGCTGCTAAAGAAACTGTCATTGCCAAAAATGGTGAAATGAAAATTGCTCAAGTGATGAAAGTAACCCTAAGCTGCGACCACCGTGTGGTAGATGGCGCAACAGGTTCTGCTTTCTTACAAACCTTAAAGGAATTGCTTGAGAATCCAGTTATGATGTTGGTTTAAATAGCTTCTGGCAGCTGGCCTCTAGCAGCTGGCAAATTAACTACAACTTTTTTTAATGCTGAATAGCCACCCTACTTTAGCGGTTATTGATTTGGGAACCAATACTTTTCATTTGTTAATTGGAAGGTTCGGTTTGAACCAAATTGAAGAAATCTATCAACATCAATTGCCTGTAAAAATTGGGCAAGGAGGTATTAATAAAGGATTTATTACAAATGAAGCTTGGCAAAGAGCCATACAAGCTTTAGCAATTTTTGCAGAAAAAGTAAAGGAGTTCGAGGTAACAAAAATTCTAGCCACTGGAACTTCGGCCATTAGAAATGCTAACAATGGTGAGGCTTTTCTTCAAGAAATTCGTCAACGTTTTGGATTCAACATAAAAAAAATAGAAGGAAACCAAGAAGCTGAACTCATATATAAAGGAGTATTTTACTCATTCACCCTTCCTAAAGAACCTATTTGGGTTATGGATATTGGTGGAGGAAGTGTAGAATTTATTCTTGGCCAAGAAAAGGAAATTATCTGGAAAAAAAGTTTTGAAATAGGCGCTGCAAGACTCATTGATAAATTTAAATTCTCTGAACCTATCACCCAATTAGAAATTCAACAGCTCGAAATTTATTTTGAAACTACACTTGAAGAAGTTTGGCATGAACAAGCCAAACATCAGGTCAATTGGTTTGCTGGCTCAGCAGGCAGTTTTGACACCCTTAGGGAAATTTTAGAGAATGATTTAAATGAAACATTGCAAGGCATTAGCAAGCATGCACAAGAAGTTTCAAATGACCAAGTAATTAAATTCTCAAATTATATCATACAAAGCACTCAGTACCAAAGGCAACAGATGAAAGGCCTTCCAGATTTTAGGATAGACATGATAGTTGCTGCCACTGCTTTAATGAACTTTGTAATAAAAAGGCTTGGTTCAAACCGAATTATTGCCAGCCATTATGCTTTAAAAGAAGGATTGTTGGCTTCCTTTAATGATTTACAATAGAAAAAAAGTTAGGTTTTTGGATTGAACCAAAAATGCGGATTAATTGTTTACTATTTAGGCAATTAATAATTATAGATAAACTTATCTTCGCGGCCAATTAAACGAATCTGCATTATGCTAACTTTACGATTTAAAGCACTAGACACGGTTCAAGCCAGAGAAACCGTAAGTGTCATTCCACCTTCCGATAAAATTTCGGACTACTTTAACAGCAATGTTTTCAACGATGCTGCCATGTTGCAATTTTTAAGCAAAGAGGCCTACAAAGCGGTTTCAAATGCCATCAGAAATGGTGAAAAAATAGATAGAAATGTTGCAGACCAAGTGGCAAGTGGCATGAAAGCTTGGGCAATGTCAAAAGGAGTTAGTCACTACACGCATTGGTTTCAACCTTTAACAGGCGCAACCGCAGAGAAGCATGATTCATTTTTTGAACCTACTGAAGATGGAAGATCTGTAGAAAAATTTAGTGGCAGCGCTTTGGTTCAACAAGAACCAGACGCCTCTAGCTTCCCTAACGGAGGTATTAGAAATACTTTTGAGGCTCGCGGATATACGGCTTGGGACCCCTCTTCGCCAGCTTTCATCATGGAAGGTTCTAACGGAAAAACCTTATGTATTCCAACTATTTTTGTTTCCTATACTGGTGAAGCCTTAGATTATAAAGCCCCATTATTAAAAGCCTTGCACGCCGTTGAGAAATCAGTGGTAAACGTAGTTTCTAGCTACTTTGATAAGCAAGTTCAAAAAGCCTTCGCTTCTTTAGGAATAGAACAAGAATACTTTTTGGTGGATGAGGCAATGGTTATCGCAAGACCTGACTTAATGCTTACTGGTCGCACCTTAATTGGACTTTCACCAGAAAAAGGTCAGCAACTAGAAGACCATTACTTTGGCTCAATTCCGCCACGCGTGCATGATTTTATGGTGGATTTTGAAACTGAGTGTTATAAATTAGGTATTCCATTAAAAACGCGTCACAACGAAGTGGCACCATCTCAGTTTGAGTGTGCGCCAAACTTTGAGGAAGTGAACTTGGCCATCGACCACAACCAGTTATTGATGGACGTAATGGAAAAAGTTGCTCAACGTCATCATTTTAAAGTATTACTGCATGAAAAACCATTTGCGGGAGTAAATGGCAGTGGTAAACACAATAACTGGAGTTTAATAACCGATACAGGTGTTAATTTATTGGCTCCAACAAAAGACCCAGCCAATAACTTACAATTCTTAAGTTTCTTTGTAAATGTTATCAAAGCAGTACATGACCATGCTGATTTATTGCGCGCTTCAATTGCTTCTGCTGGTAACGACCATCGTTTAGGAGCCAATGAAGCCCCTCCTGCCATAATGAGTATCTTTATTGGTACACAAATGACAGAAATTCTTGAGAACCTTTTAAATAATAAAGCAACCAGCAAAGCGAGCAAAGCTGCAAGCATAAATGTAAATAAGATTCCAGATATTTTATTAGACAATACTGATAGGAATAGAACTTCACCATTTGCATTTACTGGGAATAAATTTGAATTTAGAGCGGTTGGCTCAAGCGCAAATAGCGCAAACGCGATGATTGTTTTAAACACCATCATGGCTAATCAGTTGAACAAGTTTAAGGCAGAAGTTGATGCACATATCAAGAAAAATAGCAGCAAAAAAGAAGATGCTATTTTGGAAGTACTGAAGGGTTATTACAAAACTAGCAAAAAGATTCTTTTTGAAGGTAATGGATATGGAGACGAATGGGTGGAAGAAGCTGCTAAACGTGGCTTAAATAATATCAAAACTACCCCAGAGGCTTTAAATGCTTATATTAGTAAATCTGCTAGAGATTTGTTTGTAAGCAATGAAATCTTCAATGAGGTTGAATTGAATGCGCGTTACGAAATCATGCAAGAACTTTATGTGAAGAAATTAGACATTGAAGCTAAATTATTAGCGCAATTAGCCACTTCACACGTAATCCCAGCTGCCATTGCTTACCAAAGAAATTTGGCTGAAAGCGTAGATGCGATGAAAGCCGCAGGTCTATCAAAATCTGATACAGAAGTTCAGGTAAATTTGATTAAAGAAATTAGCGGGCACATCAAAACCATATACGGCAATGTGCAAAAGCTTCAAGTAGAATTGGAAAAAGCACATCATGCAAAAAGTTCGCATGAAAGTGCTTTGGCAATTTGCAAAAAGGTTAAACCTTTGTTTGACCCAATTAGAGATTCAAGTGATTCGCTAGAATATTTAGTAGATGATGAACTTTGGAAGCTCCCTAAATACAGAGAAATGCTCTTCATTAAATAATATAAAACGGCCTCGGCCGTTTTTTTTATGTTTTTTTGAGAAGAAATTGACGATAGTCTGTAAAAATTTAATAAACTTGCATTAATTAGAAATCTAATAAATTCTGTCTATTCATGAATAAAAGACATTTACTCGTTCTTAGCCTTGGCTTCCTTTTTGGTAGCTTACTGCTTTTAAGTGCCTGCTCTAAGAAAGGCTCAATTACTGCTGCTCGTGAGCATATGCTAAAAAAAGAATACGGCTTTGCCGGAGAAAACTATAGAAAGGTTTACTCCAGCACAAAGAAAAAAGATGAAAAAATCGAGTCGGCCAACACCGCAGCTTTCTGTTATTGGAAAATGAATGACATGAAAAATGCCGAAAGTTGGTACCGAAAAGCCATTAAGGTTGATCCTAAAAATGAAGAAAACCAATACATGCTTGCCAAAACGCTTAAGAATAATGGCAAATATGAAGATGCGATCCTAGAATTGAAAAACTACTTAAAGATGTCGAGCGAAAAGACTATGGAAACGCAAAGGCTCATCGATGGTTGTCAAAATGCTCTAAAATGGAAGAACGACAAAACCAGGTACTTTGTGGATAATGTAAAAGGCTTGAATACTCGTTGGCAAGATTTTGCACCTCAATTCTTCAAAAAAGACCAGTTGTATTTTACTTCAGACCGTGAAAAAGGTGTTAGCGGAACAACATGGGGCTGGACCACCAATTGGTATACCGACTTATATACCACAACTTATAAAGTTGACAAGAAAAACCCAAACAATATCACTTATCAATTGCCAGTTTTGGTGGATAAGGACAAACTCAATGGAAAATTAAATGATGGTGTGGTTTGTTTTGACAATAGGTTTACAACTATTTACATTACAAAATGTAACTACGATAATAAAATGACAGGCAACCATTGCCGCTTGTACACTTCCCAATTAACAGGCTCTGAATGGTCGGATCCAGAAGCACTACCATTTAGTTCAGACTCATTTAATTGTGGGCAACCAAGTTTAAGTAAAGATGGTAGCACCCTTTATTTTAGTTCTGATATGCCTGGCTCTGTGGGTGGTAAAGACATTTGGATGGTTACTAAAAGTGGAAGAGGTAAAACTTGGGGTGACCCAATTAACCTAGGGCCAGTAATTAATACAGAAGATGATGAAATGTATCCAACCATTACAGACGACGGTACACTTTATTTTGCTTCTAATGGTCATGTAGGTTTAGGTGGCACAGACATCTTTATGGCTAAAGGCAGCGCTACAGATTGGAGCGACCCAATTAACATGAAGTCTCCTATTAACTCTCATGGAGATGATTTTGGAATCATTTTCGGCAAGGACAAAGAAAACGGCTATTTTAGCAGTAATCGTGAAGGTGGAAAAGGCCAAGATGATATTTATAGATTTTATATGACACCATTGGTATTTACCTTAAGTGGTGTGGTTAGAAATGCCATTACCAAAGAAACAATGCCTAACGCAGTAGTTTCAATCACTTCTAGCAGTGATACTGGAAAGATTGTTTTGAAAACTGATGGTGCTGGTTCATATAAAATTGTTTTGAAACAAAAAACAGACTACGAATTATTTGCTTCTAGAGCCATGTTCTATGATAGTAAAATGGAAGAAAAAACTACCCGTGGCTTAGAACAATCAACAGATTTGGTTCAAGACTTTGAATTAAACTCATTAGGTTTAGAAACATTTACATTACGCGGAATTTTATACGATTTAGATAAAGCAGACATTCGCCCAGATGCGGCAAAAGTGTTAGACTCTCTTATCATTGTTTTAAATAAGTATCCAACCTTAAAAATTGAACTAGGATCTCATACGGATTGCCGTGCAGACTCATTATATAATATTGGCTTATCTCAAAGACGTGCCGACTCAGCCGTAGCCTATTTGGTTAAAAACGGAATTGACACCATGCGTTTGGTTTCTAGAGGCTATGGAGAAAACACTAAAGACTCTGCTGCTATGCATTGTAATTGCGAAGGACCAAACGAAAGAGAAGAAGGTTTAAAATGTACTGAAGCAGAACACCAATTAAATCGTAGAACTACAGTTAAAGTATTAGATATTTACTGGGAAAAACCAAGACCAGTTCAAATTACACCACCTGCCAATCAAAAACCTCAAGGCAGACCAACTGGCAGACCCGCTCCTGCTCCTAGGCCAACACCGGGTGTAAGGACACAACCAAGGGGCTAAAAATATTGACTAAAAAAAGGGGCGCTCCGGTGCCCCTTTTTTATTTATAATTGAAATCAAACCTAACCTGCAAACGTTATATCTGTATGCGTAAACTGCTTTTGATATTCATTTTTTTTAGCTTTTTCAATTTACAAAAGGCAAATGCACAACAACCTACTGTGCCAACCTATCAACTCGAATTTGACAAGGCTGATTTAGCCTACCGTTCTAAAAAATATAATACTGCAGCCTTATTGTATCAAAAGGTTTATCCTAAGGTGAAACAAGAAGAAGAAAAACAAAAAATACTTTACAAAATCGCAGATAGCTACCGATATAGCAATAATTTTAAACAGGCACTTAAATGGTACGAGGAAGTTGTAAACAGCAAATATCCAGACCCATTTATACTTTATAGCTATGGACAATTGCTCAAAAACTTTGAACGATATGAGGAAGCAAATAGAGCCTTTTATGACTATAGCTTTGAAGTTCCAGATGACCCGAAAGGTAAAATAGCCATGCAGAGCTGTATGCTTTCTACCGAATGGAAAGCTAATCCATTAAAATTTAAAATTGATAACGTCAAAAGCATAAACACAGACCAAAGCGATTACGCGCCATTTGTAGGAAGCAAAGGGATATACTTTACCTCAACCCGAAAAGAATCACAAGGAAGCGAAATTTTTGAATGGACGGGTCAGAAATATTGCGATATATTTTTATCAAATTTTTCGGCAACTGGAATGGCCAAGCCTGAGCCTATTAAAAGTATCAATACTAATTTTAACGAAGGTGTTACTTGGCTGGATAGCTCAGAATCCATGGTTTTATTTACCCAATGCAATGGCAAAGATGGTGCTGGCTTATTTTGCAAGGTACTGGTAAGTTATTATCAGAATGGGGTTTGGGTTGAACCAAAACCGCTCCCAATAAACTCTGACAGTTTTAGCATTGGCCATCCTGCTTTTAGTGCAGATGGAAAACGCCTATATTTTAGTAGCGATATGCCAAGCGGCTATGGAAATAAGGATATTTGGTATGTTGAATATAATCCTGTGAAAGATGCTTGGGGTTCTCCTATTAACTTGGGCTCCAATGTTAACACTTCTGAAGATGAACTTTTTCCATATGTAGATGAAGCTGGGGTTATCTTTTATTCCTCAAAAGGCTTTTTAGGAATGGGGGGATTAGATATTTTTAAAACTTCGGATAGTGCTGGTGTTTTCAAAACTGCCCAAAACTTACAATCTCCCATTAACTCGGGTGCAGATGATTTTGGAATTAGTTATGTTAAACAATCTAAAAGAGAAACAGGTAAACCCTTTGCCTATTTTACTTCGAACAGAGAAGGTGGTATAGGTGACGATGATATTTATAGCATTAGCGAAAAACCCATCATTGTTTTGGTAAAGGGAATTGTTACCGAACGCGAATCTGGAAATCCTTTAGGCGGCGCTTTGGTTCAAGCCGTAACCTTAAACGGACAAAACCTTTGGAAAATAAAAACCAATGAGAAAGGCCTGTTTAGTGCAGAATTGCCTTTGAACGAAGTAAACACCCTTTCTGCAAGCCTGGATAAATACCTTAGCAGCAGCCCTCGCATTTGCGAAACAAAAGAAATTACCAAAGACACCATTATTGAAGTGGCATTTGTGCTAGATTTTATTCCGCCCACCGATGTTGAGCTTACGATGGAAGGCATTTTATATGACCTAGACAAATGGAACATAAGGGAAGATGCAGGTAAGGTATTAGATTCTATGGCACTCATTTTAAAAGCAAATCCCAGTTTAGTGGTGGAACTTGCCTCGCATACAGACAGCAGAGCACCAGCGCCATATAACCTTGAATTATCCAATAAAAGGGCAAAATCTTGTGTAGATTATTTAATTGCTAAAGGCATTGCAAAAGATAGGCTTATTCCAGTTGGTTATGGCGAAACCAAGTTATTAAATGATTGCAGTGACGACGTGGATTGCAGCGAAGAAGAGCATCAACAAAATAGAAGAACAACAGTAAAAGTGATCCGAACCGATTATAAGCAAAGGCGGTAAAGCGCGTTTATTTTCTTAGTTTTGCGACAACATGAGTTCAGATAAATACATGAAACGGGGCGTGTCTTCCCAGAAAGAAGACGTTCACGCGGCCATTAAAAACCTTAACAAAGGCTTATTTCCAAAGGCATTTTGCAAAATTGTTCCAGATTACTTAGGAGGCGACCAAAATTTTTGCAATATCATGCATGCCGATGGCGCTGGCACTAAATCTTCTTTGGCCTATTTATATTGGAAAGAAACGGGAGATTTATCTGTTTGGAAAGGCATTGCGCAAGACGCAATTGTGATGAACCTAAACGACCTTTTGTGCACAGGTGTTTATCAAAATATTACCTTATCTTCTACTATTGGTCGTAATAAAAATTTAATTCCGGGCGAAGTAATTGCAGCCATTATTGAAGGTACAGAAGAATTTATTGAAATGCTAGAAAACCATGGCATTCATGTGCATTCTACTGGAGGAGAAACGGCTGATGTAGGTGATTTGGTTAGGACCATCATTGTAGATTCTACTGTTACAGCAAGGGCGGAAAGAAAAGACATTATTAGTAACCATAAGATTGAAGCAGGAGATGTGATTGTAGGCTTTGCTTCGTTTGGGCAAGCAAGCTATGAAAAAGCATACAATGGTGGCATGGGCAGCAATGGACTCACCATGGCAAGGCATGATGTTTTGGGTAAAAAATACCAAGACATTTTAGAAAGTTATGACCCATTGGTACCCAAAGAATTGGTTTATACTGGAGGTTTAAATTTACAAGACCAATTGCCTGAACATCCTTTAAATGTAGGAAAGATGATTCTCTCTCCCACCCGCACGTTTTCTCCAATCATTAAACCCATATTAGACGAATATTTTGACAGGATACATGGCATGGTGCATTGCACGGGTGGCGGTCAAACCAAAATATTGCATTTCATTGACCAGTTTAAAATTGTGAAAGACAATTTATTTGAATTGCCGCCTTTGTTTGAGATGATACAAGCACAAAGTGGCAGTAGCTGGGAAGAAATGTATAAAGTGTTTAACATGGGTAACTTGTTAGAATTTTATACTGACGAAAAAACTGCAGAAAGCCTCATTGCTATTGCAAAATCATTTGGTATTGCCGCGCAAGTTGTGGGTAGGGTTGAACCAAGTGAAAAGAAAACGTTAGAAATTAAAACGGCAACAGCAAACTATTTGTATTATTAAGGCTATATTTTAGAATGTAAGTTTAAAAGTCAAAATGAGGCTTAAGTTAACATTCAAATTGTTTTTTGCATATATCCTATTCAAATAAAAAAGTTATTTTGCAACCAAAATAAATAGTTAAGCCCTATGAAAATACTTGTTACAGGTGGAACAGGCTATATTGGTTCTCACACAGTTGTTGAGCTGCAACAAGCGGGTTATGAGGTTGTTGCCTTAGACAACTTTGACAACTCCTCACCAGAAGTTTTAGACAATATCAAAAAAATTACAGGCAAAGACCTGGTTTTTGGAAAAGTTGATATTAGGGACAAAACCGCCCTCACCAGTTTCTTAAAAGCACAGCAAGGTATTGACGCTGTCATCCATTTTGCAGCGAATAAAGCTGTTGGCGAAAGTGTAGCCAACCCTTTGAAATATTACGAAAATAATGTTGGTGGTACTGTAAATTTATTGTATGCCATGGAGGCTGCGGGTATTCAACAAATTGTTTTTTCTTCCTCTTGCACTGTTTATGGCGAGGCAAATCCTCCTGTAGATGAATATGCAGAAATGCCAGTTGCTAACTCTCCTTATGGAAATACCAAGCAAATTTGCGAAGAAGTACTTAGAGATTACTCCCAAGCATCTGAAATGAAAGTAGTAAGTCTTCGGTATTTCAATCCAGTAGGAGCGCATGAATCTGCGTTAATTGGGGAATTACCTTTGGGAGTGCCAAGCAATTTAGTGCCTTTTATTACCCAAACCGCCATTGGTAAAAGAGCTGAGCTGACTGTATTTGGCAATGATTACCCAACGCCAGACGGAACCAATATCAGAGATTATATCCATGTGGTGGATTTGGCTAAAGCACATGTGGCAGCTATTGAATATTTGGCTAAAAAGAAATATACAGCCCCTTTTTCTGTATTTAATTTGGGCACCGGAAACGGAAATTCAGTTTTAGAGGTAATAGAAACCTTTGAAAAAGTAAGTGGTGTAAAGTTAAACTACCGCATCGGTCCTCGCAGAGCTGGCGATGTAGTTCAAGTATATGCCTCTTGTGATAAAGCTGCGAAAGAATTAGGTTGGCGCACCCAAAGAGGCCTAGAGGAATGTTTGAGCAGCGCATGGAAATGGGAACAAGCCATCCAAACTAAATAAGTGTTAATTTAATGTATAATACGAATGAATAGAAAAATTTTAATCACAGGAGGAGCCGGATTTATAGGTTCTCATGTAGTGAGATTGTTTGTTAACAAATATCCAAACTACCAAATTCACAATTTGGATAAGCTTACTTACGCAGGTAACCTAAAAAACATTACAGATATTGAAAATGCCCCTAACTACCATTTTCATCGAGTTGATTTGGTTGATGCAGCTGCATTAACCAACTTGTTCAACACTCACCAATTCGACTCAGTGATTCACTTGGCCGCAGAAAGCCATGTGGACCGCAGTATTACCAATCCTTTAGAGTTTGTAATGACCAATGTTGTTGGCACAGTAAATTTACTAAATGCGGCCAAAGAAAGCTGGAAAGGTAATATGGACGGAAAAATGTTCTACCATGTTTCTACAGACGAAGTGTATGGTAGTTTGCACGATGGCGGTTTCTTTTATGAAGACACTTCTTACGACCCACAATCTCCATACTCTGCCAGTAAAGCAAGCTCTGACCATTTCGTGAGAGCCTATCACAATACGTATAAAATTCCTGTAGTGATTAGCAATTGCAGTAACAACTATGGTCCGAACCAATTCCCAGAAAAGTTAATTCCTCTATTTATTAATAACATCAGAAACAACAAACCTTTACCTGTTTATGGCAAAGGAGAAAATGTGAGAGATTGGTTGTATGTGGTTGACCATGCACGTGCCATTGATGATGTGTTTCATAAAGGTAAAAACGGTGAAACCTACAATATTGGTGGTTTCAACGAGTGGACCAACCTCGACTTAATTAAAGTTATCTGCAAAACTGCTGATAAGAAATTAGGCAGAGCAGAAGGCGAATCTGAGAAGTTGATTACGTATGTAACAGATAGAGCAGGTCATGATTTGCGTTATGCCATTGATGCCAACAAAATTATGAAAGAACTAGGTTGGGAGCCAAGTTTACAATTTGAAGAAGGAATTGCCAAAACCATTGATTGGTATTTAGAAAACCAACAATGGATGGACGAAGTTACCAGTGGTGATTACGCCAAATATTACGATAACATGTATGCAAAAAGGTAAGAAGCGCCTTAGCGCTTCTTAAACCAATTATAAAAATGTGTAGATGGCACTAAGTATGGAAGAACTTCTTCTTTGCTTAGTGCCATTTTTATTTCATTGGTATTGGTATTCTGCACTTTTAAACTGCGTATAATTACCTCAATACCAGTTGCTGTTAGCCTAAATTCAGGTGAAAGGAAGTTAAATAACTCCTCTTGCTTTACGCAAACATTCCAATTAATAGACTCGTCTGTTCCCATTTTATCTGTGAGCAAACGCGCAAATTTTAGTCCATTAACCTCGTCAAAATACAATTGAGGAATCACCGGGAATATAGAATCATTTTGAATGTAAAAACTACGCATGCTTGGTATAAGTGTTCCATCATTATAGGTTGCAGTTTCCATGTTGATGTAATTAGAATTTAAGTCTATCAAATCTGGAAATCTAGCATAACTTAAACTCATCCACTCTGCCATCACAAAAGCTGCAGCTAATTTTGGTTCAACCCGAAGCTTACTTGCATTTGGCAACCAAATATCTGAACTGCCGCTACTATTTCCGTTACCATCATAATCACCCATTAATAAATTGTTTGCGTATTGAACCGAGATGGCCTCAAAACCTAAAGCTACTGCTAGTCCGTTCGAATCTACATCTGTTTGCTGCATTGACCTTGTTGTATCTAGCCAACTTACAAACTCAGGAATAATAGGCCAACCGTTTCTATTTAAAGCCCAACTTGATTTTATCTCTCCTTCTAAAGTCATAAAATGCATCTGCTTTTTAGATTTAACTCTTATTAAACCCATATGAGGTTTCGATACCCTTAAAACCTTTTCTTTTAAGATTTTATTTCCCAAAGTATCGTATATCATAATGCGGTTACTTTTGCTTAGGTTTACCAGTATATTTCCTTTTGGGGTAAGGCTAAAGGAGCCTTTTTTGGATTTAAATAATTGCTCGCCTTTTTTATTGTAAACCAAAAATCCACCAAATGTCCTTCGGATTTGGATATAATTATCTGCCAAAATGCTAAAAGCTCTTCTCGACCCAAACTTCTTGTCGAAATACATTTTACCAGAAAGGTCAAAGAACTGAACTTGCTTTTCTTTTCTTGCTGCAATAAAGGAAGCACTTACTTCGATATCTTTAAAGGCAGTGTCGAGTACCCATTTAAATGCAGCATTGCTTAATCCTTTCAAGCCGCTGCTAGTGGTAAATAAATAATAATTTGGAAGGTCGACGGCTGATTTATAACTTCTACTGTTATGGTTTAATTCTTGCTCATCAAAATACAAAGGTGTAATGGCATTGAAACTTCCTTTCAATTCATAATTATTCTTTAAATCAACCACCACTTGCTCTCCAAACCTAGAGACAATTAAGGGTTCAGATTCATTTATGGATTCTTCAAAGTCTCTCGTGCCTAACCACTTGCCATTTTTGTTTACGATATGCGTGCTTAAGCTTCCTCCCATTGTTAAATACCTATAATGCAAAGTATCTTTAAAAGGCAATACATGTTCTTTTCGATTGTATTGCCAAAGCAAGCCATCTTTTAGGTAGCTCCAATTGCAAATTTCAAGTGATGAAGCTCCATCCAGCCAAATGTCCTTAGATGGCGCTTCAAAAATTACCTTAAAGCTTCTATCACAAATTTGAGTGCTTCCCTCCTTTTCAAAAGCCAGTAATCCAAGCACTTCAGAATAAATATACACTTTATCATAAGCAAAAGGTGTTAGTTGCTTACCTGTTGTATCAAAAACGGCATACTTATCTTTAAAACTCACCACTAGCAGTGAATCAAAACTCTCAATATCATCATAAATGCTTGGCAAAACTACTTTGCCATTTGAATTAATAATCCCTTGACAATTGTCTTTTATCAACCTAAACAGAGAGTTGTTTGCACTATTTTCATTGTATTCATAATCATAGTTATTTTCAACTTGTTCAATGCTTTGAAAGGTATCTATTTGCAAGGCACCTGCTGCATCTTTTAGCAAAAGGTCATACTTATCTTGAATTCTAAAAATAAAGTAATCATCCCCAATTGAGCTAAGTCCGTTAAAATCCAAACGAAAAGGCTTGCTTTGCATAGAACCATCTGATTTACGCAAAACAGATTCGCTTAAATTAGAAGCAAAGTAATAATGTTTACCCGGCAGATTTAAGGTTGGGTAGCGTTTGTTCCAAGCATGTAAAGTTCCGGTTTGAGCCAACATTTGAAAGTCGTTTGCAATCCTAAATCTGCGAAACAAGTTGTTATACGTGCGCTTGTATACAACCAAGGGAAAATTTTGGACTTGACTATGCGATTGCGGCACAATGCTATGCCAACCTGGTTGCATTATTTCTTTGCCATTTCTATCAATGACCCCAAACTTCTCTCCTGGCATTTTCAATTTATTGCCATTGATTCGATTAGGTGTCCATTTCTTAGCATCAAACAAAACGGTGATAGCATATTCTCCGCCATTGAAAGGTTTAATGTAGCTGTATTTTGGTTTAACAATTTCATTCCCTTTGATGTCTATCATGCCCATAAAAGGACTACCTGTAAATTTAAATGCGAGCAAATCATTCCCTAATGGATTTAAAGCTTGATATTGATAGTCTAGGATGGCTTTGCCATTGGCATAAATCAGTCCGTATTTATCATATTTTCTGGCAATATAGATTCCAGAATCATAATATATTAAATCTTCAAAGCCGTTTTGTAGTATAGTTTGACCCAATACATTGATGAGTTTATAATGCATGCCATCTAATACAATAGCATAACCATCTTTATTAAATTCTAATGCACGTTCGAATTGTGGAGAAATTAGCCAACCTTCTGCTCCAGTGCTCCCTTCCTCATAAAAATCATTTTGAAGGAAAACACTTTGTGCCGCTGCTGTATAGCCATAGTTGCAATTAGGTCCATCCGACTTTGGGAACACTTGGTAAATGGCCAAGGCCATTTCTATGCCAAAAGAATGGTTTAATATTTTATAAGCCGGACTTAACTTTTCTGTTTCAAAGTTTACCTGCACCAATTCGGCAACTCTATCATTAACCTTCGATTTGATTTCATTGAACTCAGGATTGGGAAAAACCTCCAATTTGGTAACCTGTTTAATTGGTTCAATAAACCAAGGTGAAACAGCATTTATGGTTTTAGTTTTTTGCTGAAACCTTCCTAAATGGGCATAGTTTAGGTAAATTTCTGCAACCTTTAATTCAAGGGTATTTAAAGCAAGTTGCAACAAATTGGGTGGCAAAGTGTCTTGTCCATTTCTTATGCCTTCAATAGCAATTTCTTTTGCAGCAAGTAATTTTGCATTGAAGGCAGTTGAGTCTAATAAGCCATAATTGTAGGCGTTATCAAATTCTTCAAAAGCTTCTAGGGCATTAAATAGGTTGTTGCCCCTAGATAACACTTTTGCAGCAAAATCACTTTCCTCTTCAGTGGCATTTTCCTGAAGGTTGAGGCTTTCACCGGGAAGGAGCAAATAACTGTCGAGGTAATGAGCGCCAGGCTCATAACGCATTTCTATTAAGGAGAATCCTTTTAATTTGGCTTTAAAAAAATAGCTACTGTCGAGCCCAAATAAGCAAGAATCATAAGTGGTATTGCCATTATGCTTAATGGATAAAAAAACCTTACCTCTCCCAGCAATAAGGCCAGAAGCCGCTATTTTCCCTTTGATGATAGATTCTTGGGCAAATAATTGGAGAGATAAAAAAATGAGAAGTGTTAAAAGTTTAAGGGTTTTCATCAGCCAGTTTTATGTGATAGGCTCAAATCTAAGAAATCAGCAATACTTAGCAATCACTTTTGGTTCAAACTGAAAAATCTTTTTGCAAGAAAACTATCAATACTTGCATCAATGGCAAAGTTTGTCCTTATAATTCATCTACTTTAACTTAATTAACTTCTGAAAATATAAAGTAACACCAGCTTGATTGGTGACATTCGCCCAATAAACTCCCGCAACCTATAGTAGTGTGCGATCCAGCTGGGGGCAGTTTGCAAGTTGCCAGAAGCCAGGTGCAAGAAGCCATTTTGCCAAAATAGGAATATCGTCTATATTGCGCGCTCAGTTGACCCAATAATGAAAGGAATAATTTTAGCAGGAGGCAGCGGAACTCGCTTGCATCCACTTACAATTGCCGTTAGTAAGCAATTGATGCCTGTTTACGACAAACCTATGATTTACTACCCACTAAGCACTTTGATGCTTGCTGGAATTAGAGAAATCTTAATTATTACAACCCCTCACGACCAAGAAGGGTTTGTTAAACTCCTTGGCGATGGCTCTCAAATTGGGTGTAGGTTTGAATATGCCGTACAACCCTCTCCTGATGGTTTGGCGCAGGCGTTTATCATTGGCGAAAAGTTTATTGGAAACGATAAAGTGGCCTTGGTTTTAGGAGATAATATTTTTTACAGCGCAGGCTTAAGCGACCTCCTTCAAAGCAATAATGACCCTGAAGGTGGGGTAGTTTTTGCGTACCATGTAAACGACCCAGAACGCTATGGGGTGGTGGAATTTGATCAAGACATGAAAGCCTTAAGCATTGAAGAAAAACCAGAAAACCCTAAGTCAAATTACGCAGTACCAGGACTTTATTTCTATGACAACTCGGTAGTGGAGGTTGCAAAAAACATTAAGCCCTCACCACGTGGAGAATTAGAAATTACCGATATAAATAAATATTACCTTGAAAGAGGCTTACTAAAAGTAGGCGTTTTGCGCAGAGGTACTGCTTGGTTAGATACTGGTACTTTTGAATCTTTGATGCAAGCTGGGCAGTTTGTGCAAGTTATTGAAGACCGCCAGGGTTGGAAGATTGGTTGCATTGAAGAAGTAGCCTTTCGCATGGGTTGGTTAGACATAGCTGGATTGGAAAGAGAAGGCAAAAAATACCTAAAAAGTGGCTACGGTAAATACCTTTTAGGATTGTTAAATAATCATTAATTTTTAAACTTAGGAAATACAAATATGAATCCACAACACGAAGCATTAAGGAAATTTGGTTATCAAATTAATTTTGCGGTAGAAAATTTTAGCAACCATGGCTTAGCAGCCAATCAGTTTTCAAATATATTAATTGGCGGTTTAGGTGGCAGTGGCATTGGCGGTAGAATTGTTAAAACCCTATTCATGGATGAATTTCCATTGCCAGTTGAGGTGATTGCTGATTATACTTTACCAGCCTATGTTAACGAAAAAACATTGGTAATCCTTGGTTCATACAGTGGCAATACAGAAGAAACTTTGGCCATGTTTGACGAAGTTAAGAAAAGAGGAAGCCAAATGTTGGTTTTGACCAGTGGAGGTAAGTTAGGCAATTTGGTTAAAGAGAACAATTTAAAAAGTTACTTCATAGAACCTGGTGTTCAACCTAGAATGGCTTTAGGTTACTCTTTGAGCTACTTGGTGTTAATTTTTGCAGAACTTATAGGAAAAGATGCTCGTGAAGAAATGAAAAAAGTTTCAAGCTTATTCGATAATTGCGACCCTTACCAACAAGATGCAGAAGAAGTTTTTGAGGCTATCAAAAGCAAAGTAAATTCAAAATATGTGGTACTTAGCGATGCTCAATTTGAAGCAGTTGCCACACGTTTTGCGCAGCAAGTGCAAGAAAATGCAAAGCACGAATGTTTTACTCATGTGCTTCCTGAACATAATCACAATGTAATTGAAAGCTATTATGGCACATTGGATACCGTGTTCTTTTTCTTAAATTCTAACAGCAATCCAAGAGTTGGTTCAAGATTCGAATTCTTGAATGGTTTATTAGAAGTTGAAAACCATAAGGTAATAGAAATGGGTGTTGAGCAATTTAATTTTGCTTCAGTTTATCAAACGATTCACAGACTTGACTGGTTAAGTTTATTGGTAGCAGATCATAGACGTGTTGATTCACTCAATGTTCCAAATATCGCGTCATTAAAAGAGTTTTTAGAAAACGTATAACTTTGTCATTTTTTAGCAAATTATTTAGCGGAACAAAAGGTGCAGATAGAAATGCTGCACCTTTTGTTAATCCCATTCAAGTAGAGTTTCACTCACATCTCATTTTTGGTGTGGATGATGGCTGTGAAACCATAGAGCAAAGCCTAGAAATATTAGAAGGTTTTGCAAAGCTCGGTATGCGTAAGGTAATCACCACGCCGCATATCATGAGTGATTTTTACAAAAACAGCAAGGAAAATCTATTTCCGATTAGAGATGAAATTAGGAGAAGACTCAAAGAAAATAATATTGAGTTAGAATTAGACTGCGCTGCAGAATATTTGATTGATGACGGCTTTGAAAAGAAAATTGAAAAGGGCGACTTATTAACCTTTGGTCCAAATGGTAAGCATGTTTTAGTAGAATTACCTTTTATGAATGAGCCTAGAAATTTAGCTTCTAGTTTATTTGAATTGCAGATTGCAGGGTTTACTCCCATATTGGCTCATCCTGAAAGATATCTTTATTATAATGATGATCGCAGTAGGTTTCATGATTTAAAAGACCAAGGAATTTTATTGCAAATGAACATGCTTTCATGCCTTGGCTATTATTCTAAACCAGTTCAAGATGCGGCAATTTATTTGGTCAACAACAATTTGGTAGACTTGGTAGGTTCAGATACTCACAACATTAAGCACCAAGAATTGTTGCAAGAAGTGTATCAAAACAAGGTTTACCATAAAGTGTGCGAAGCTGCATTATTAAATAATAATTTATAAACTAGCTCCCTACCTTTGTGTCATGAGAAAATTCTTATGGCTACTAATTCTTGTTGCTTTTAGCAAATTAAGCATTGCCCAATCGCGCGATTTTGAAATGGCAGATTCTTTGGGCAAAACAATTATTGAATATTTTAAAACAAATCAGTTTCAAAAAATTAGTGATGCAAGAGATACTATTTATTTGAATAGTTACAATGCCATAACTTTTGAGGGAGATTGGAACGAACTTGTAGGCACCTATGGTAAGTTAGAAAGTGTTAGACCAATATTTTACGGCAATTACCAAGGCTCTCACTTTATTAGTTACAAACTAAGCTTTGAATCACTGCCCTACGTCTTAAATCTAGGCTTTAATCCTGAAAACAAAATTGTGATGATTTCATTTTTACAGGCACACAAAGTTTATGTCTCTCCTGACTATGTAGATGTGTCTAAGTTTAGCGAAAGGCATTTTAAATTAAACAATGGCATTTTTGAGTTACCAGCACTTTTTACTGCACCAAATAGCCCAGGCAAACATCCTTTAGTAATTATTTTACCAGAATCTGGTCCAACCGACAGAGATGGCAGTTATGGCGAAAACAGACCTTACCGCGATTTAGCTAATGCCATGGCAAGCAATGGATATTGTACTTTTAGGTACGACAAACGCTCACTCCATTACCAAAACATATTACTTACCGCAAAAAATGCCTATGAAAATTACACTTGCAGGGAAGAATATTTAGATGACCTTTACAAAGCGATGGACACCTTGCTCACTTTTTCTGAGGTTGACCCTGCTAGAATTTATTTGTTAGGCCATGGGCAAGGTGGAATGCTTTTACCACTAGTTGCTAAAGAAAGAAAAGAAGTAAAAGGGATTGCTATGCTAGGCTCTAATTACAAACGCATGCAGGAAATGATGATGGACCAATATGATTATTTATCCTATGTTACCCCTAACAAAAAGGATGAATTTATGGAGGAAAAGGAAAAGGCTTTGTATAGCATGAATAAAAAGTTAAACCCGCTTACAGAACATTATAAAATGCCTTATGAGGTGCAAGCTACCTATTGGATTTGGCTCAATAAATACCCGCATGTTGAAATCGCTAAAAAACTAAAAAAACCTATTCTCATCATGCATGGCGATAGAGATTACCAAGTAAATATGGAAAATCTTGCTGGCTGGAAAAAAGACCTAGGCAAACAACCAAACGTAACTATAAAAAATTACCCAAAACTTAATCACCTATTTTATTCAGGTGGCGCAGAATCTACCTATTCAGAATATTTTATGATTGGAAACATTCCAGATTATGTCATAAAAGATTTGATGGATTGGCTTTCAGCAAATTAGCATTCTTTGGAATTTCTTAGAGAAACTCCTTTAAATGCATGATTTTTCTATCTTCGCGGTTCGTTTACCAAACCATAAAGTATGGACCAATTCTCTTACCTCTCAAATGCAGACGTTTCTGCCATTGACAATTTACATCAACAATACCTGAGTGACCCAGAATCTGTAGATTTTGGTTGGAAGAAATTTTTCGAAGGTTTTGATTTTGGATATAACCAAAAATATAGTAATGGCAAACAAGGTACTGCAGTTTCTGAGGATGTATTGAAAGAAATAAATGTACTTAACCTTATTCAAGGATACAGAAGTAGAGGCCATCTTTTTACCAAAACAAACCCAGTACGCGAGCGCAGAAAATATGAGCCAACTTTAGCTTTAGAAAATTTCGGTTTGATCCAAGCCGATTTAGAAAAGGCTTTTAATGCTGGAACAGAAGTAGGTTTAGGTTCAGCAAAACTCAAAGATATTATTGCCCTTTTACAACAAACCTATTGCCAAAGCATTGGCGCAGAGTTTATGTATGTGCGTGAGCCTAGAAAAATTTCTTGGCTCAAACAGAAAATGGAAAGTAGCCGCAACACCCCGCAACTTTCTATCGACCAAAAAAGAAATGTGCTTTCTAAACTCAATCAAGCTACTGTTTTTGAAAATTTCTTACACACCAAATTTGTAGGCCAAAAACGTTTTAGCTTAGAAGGCCTAGAAACCTTAATTCCTGCACTTGATTCTGTGATAGAATATGGTGCCGACCTTGGCGTTGAAGAATTTGTGCTGGGCATGGCGCATCGCGGTCGCTTAAATGTTTTGGCAAATATTCTAGGTAAAACCTATGAAGATATTTTTAAAGAATTTGAAGGAAAAGCTGCCGAAGACGAAGGAATTTTCGAAGGCGATGTGAAGTATCATTTAGGGTATACTTCGGATATTACTACCAGCAATGGTAAAAAAGTACATTTGAGCTTAAGTCCAAATCCTTCTCACTTAGAAACCGTTAATCCTGTGGTTAAAGGTATTACTAGGGCAAAAATGGAATTTGCTCACAAAAGTGATGAAGATAAAATTGCGCCTATTCTAATTCATGGCGATGCATCAGTTGCAGGTCAAGGTATTGTGTATGAAGTTTTACAAATGGCAGGTTTAAAAGCTTATAATGTGGGTGGATGCATTCATATTGTTGCCAATAACCAAATTGGTTTTACTACCAATTACATCGATGCAAGAACTTCTACTTATTGTACAGATGTAGCCAAAACAACTTTATGTCCAGTGTTTCACGTAAATGCAGACGACGTAGAAGCGGTGGTGTTTACCGTTAAATTAGCCATGGAATATCGCCAAGAGTTTAATAGCGATGTATTCATAGATTTATTGGGCTATAGAAAGTATGGCCATAACGAAGGCGATGAACCTAGGTTTACACAACCTGTGTTGTACAAAGCCATTTCAACACATGCGAATCCAAGAGAGCTTTACAACCAAAAATTGCTGGCCAATGGCAGTGTAGAAGCCGAGCTAGCAAAAGAAATGGAAAGCTCTTTTAGAAAGTTATTACAAGAAAAACTAGAAAGTGCAAAAGGTGCTGAACCTTCTAAACCTAAAAACTTCTTGCAAAACTTATGGGATGGCTTTAGACCAGCTAACCAAGAAGATTTCTTAAAATCTGATGGCACTTCGGTTGCTAAGGATAACTTCCTAAACCTTGCTAATTTAATAACCAATATTCCTGATGAGTTCAAGGCTTTTAACAAAATAGAAAAGTTGTTTAAAGACCGCAAAAACATGATTGCTAACGACAATTATGATTGGGCAATGGGCGAGCTTATGGCTTATGCAACCCTTACCCATGAAGGTCATTATGTGCGCATGACCGGTCAAGATTGTGAGCGTGGTACTTTTAGCCATAGACATGCAATTATTAAACAAGAAGACTCTGAAAAAAGCTTCAATATCTTTGATAACCTTGGGGACTTAAACAAAGCTGGCGTTAAGTTCTATAACTCTTTGTTGAGTGAATATGCTGTGCTTGGATTTGAATATGGCTTTAGCATGATTAGACCAAATGACCTTACTATTTGGGAAGCTCAGTTTGGCGATTTTGCCAATGGTGCGCAAATCATTATCGACCAATACTTGGCAAGTGCTGCCACCAAATGGAAAACCTTTAGTGGACTTACCTTGTTGTTGCCGCATGGATACGAAGGTCAAGGACCCGAGCATTCATCGGCTAGGTTAGAAAGATTTTTACAACTCTGCGCCAATTGGAATATGCAAGTTTGTAACATCACCACACCTGCTAATTATTTTCATGCCTTAAGAAGACAAGTGAAACACAAAGACATTCGCTTGCCTTTGGTGGTAATGTCTCCAAAGAGTTTGTTGCGTCACCCGGGTTGTGTGAGTAAATTAGAAGATTTTACCCAAGGACATTTCCAAGAGTTAATTGATGATGCTTTTGTAGATACCAAGAAGGTAAAACGTGTGTTGTTGTGCACTGGCAAAATTTACTATGAGCTTTTAGAACGCCAACAAAAAGACCAACGTAAAGATGTGGCTATTGTGAGGTTAGAACAATTGTATCCAATGCCAGAAAATCAATTGGCAGATTTGTATGCAAAATATGCCAAAGCAGAAATTTGTTGGGTACAAGAAGAACCTAAAAATATGGGCGCTTGGCTTTACTTATTGCGTTGGGATCAAAACTTAAAGCTCAAAAGAATTTCTAGAGAATCAAGTGCTTCCCCTGCAACAGGATATAGCAAAGTACATGCGAAAGAACAACAAGCCATTATGGATAAGGCTTTTGACATCTAACTACATACCTAACACTTGCTTTAATTTAACATAACCAGTTTTACTAATAGGAATTTTACTTCCACCTTTTAGGATTACAAAATCGGGCGGGTCTATTTTTACAATTGCCTGCGTTGGAATAATATAACTGCGGTGCACGCGTATGAACTCTTTATCGTTGAGGTGCGACTCGAAAAAACTCATGGTTTTCTTCTTTAGAAAAACGCCTTCTGCCGTGTGTAATTTTATATAATCACCATAGGCCTCTAAGTAAAGTAGCTCTTGTAAGGCTAATATTCTTACCACATGGTTGTGTTTTACTACAATCCTTGTTAATGTATCTTGTTTCTCTAGGTAGTCTTCTGTTACTGCTGTTAAGGCTGTATTTTGTTGGTTTGAACCTAATTGCGCCAACACTTTAGAAACAGCTTTTTCGAACCTGTCTTTGCTAAATGGCTTGAGCAGGTAATCGATTGCATTGGCTTCAAATGCCTTCATGGCATAATCATCAAATGCTGTAGTGAATATCACCGCAGGAGGTTCTTCGAGTAACTCTAACAGCTCAAATCCATTGATTTTTGGCATTTGAATGTCTAGGAATATAAAATCTGGCTTCAAGGTAGCAATAGCCTTCATGCCTTCAAAACCATCATTGCACTCGGCAAGTACTTCTATGTTTTCAAAACTTTGCAGGTATTCCAATACCAATATTCTGGCCAATGGTTCGTCATCAATAACTAAGCAGGTATATTTTTTCATCATTGTGGAATGGTAATTCGAGCGATGTATAGGTTATCTTGTACAATGGTTTCAACCAGGTCATTGCGTGCATAAATGAGGTACAATCTGCGGCGAATGGAGGCTAATCCAAAACCAGTACCTGCAGCCGCCTTAGAACTTGCGGGGTCGAATGGATTGGTAATTTCCACCACTAATTTTCCCTCATTACAATTGGCACTCACTGCAATTAAAACTTCGTGTAAGGTATCGTATAAACCAAACTTAATGGCATTTTCTACCAATGGTTGCAATACCAAAACGGGCAGCAATAGGTCTTCGCATTTTGGGTCGGTTTGAACCGAGGTAAGCAGGCGATGGCCAAACCTTACCTTTTCTATTTGTAAATATAAATTGAGTTGGTAAAGCTCTTCTTTTAGGCTCACCAATTGCTTGTCGTCCTTGTTTAAGGTATGTCTCAAAAACTCTGAAAGCTGTTGAATCATTGATCTTGCTAACTCTGGCTTGGAACCTGCCAATGCGCTTATTGAATTAAGGCTATTAAACAAAAAATGAGGTTGTAATTGTTGGCGTAAATTATATAGTTCGGCATCTTTGGCGGCGTCTTCAAGCATTTGTTTTCGCTCATTGAGGCTTTTATCTTGTCTATGAAAATTTACTAACCAAAGCAAAACAGTAACCATGCCTACCATTAATACTTGAAACAAGAACCGAATGGTTAGAGAATCGTAAAGAAATTGGGTATAATGGACATTGGGTTCAAACCGAAACTTTAAAATTTCATAGCTACCTGCAGTAGCACCAGCGGCTAAAAGTAAGGACCAAATGCGCAGGTAAAAGAAATTACCTTCTGTAGGTTGATAGTATTTTAGGGTAAGAAATAAAATGCTTGCAATGAGCAGAAAAAAACTTTGTGAAACCAAGGCATCTGTAAAGGCAACGCCAATGGGAATTTCAAAATCCATTAACACATAAAAATGGATGAACAGCCATAGCACCCAAAAGGTGCTAAAGCCAATGAGACTTCGTTTTAAGGATAGTTCAGGTATCACGACGACAATAGGGGTTGCAAGCCTAATTCAATAGAGGCTTGCAACTCTGAGGCCCTTGCCTTAATAAACTTCTCGTAATGCTCTGTGGCTTCTTTTTCTAGCACTGCAGAATGTAGCTCAAGGCCATCTTCAAAGGAGGTAATTTCTTTGAGAAAGGGTACATCAATGAATTTCCAAAGAATGGAAGAACCACTTTCGTGCTTTACCTCATCTTCATTTTTTACGCCCAACATTCTGGCCTTAAAAAAGGCTTCATGTAAATCGCGGGCATTTACAAAACAAAGCTGCTCATCAAATTGCTCATACCCTTCCTCGAAGGGTTTAACTATTTTGTAGATGATTTTTGCTAGAAATAACTTCATATAGGCCTTGGTTTATATAATTAATAACTTCTGATATCAATCCCTCCAAACACGCAAACTCCCTTAAGAATAAGCACTGATTTTTGTTCTTGGTTGAAGTTACCGATAACTTGTCTTTTATCTTCTACTCCACCTAAAACCACTGTAATTTCCGAGATGATTTCCCAATTGGCTGGAACAATAAGCTTGGCTCCACCAAAAACTTGGTTCATTTCTAAAACCGCAGTACCTGTAATGGCTGCATGCGCAAAATTGAGTTCTGCACCACCCATGATGCAATTCACCTCTCCACCTTTAAAATCTTTGGTAAGAATATTTCTTTTTACTCCTGCTAAGATGCTGTTAACTTCTATGGTTTGGTCTGTAGAATCTGTGGCCACCATGCAATTGTTCTTGCTATCCCAGGCAGTATATTCCACAGCTTTGTTTCTTCTAGGTTTAAACAACAATACAATTCCCATTACAATTAGAAAAGTAGGCCAAAAGAATTCATGAATTTGAATTTCTGGATAAAAGCGTTCACTTAAGAAAACGCCCCCTATCAGCATCAAGATGTAACCCCCTGGATTTCTAAAATTATGTTTGGCACTGATGTACAATCCTAATCCAATTAAAAACATGGGCCATGTAAACAACCAATCTGGCATTTCGATGCCTAATTTTCTTGCAAAAAACAATACCCCAATAAGGATAAGGATAATGCCTCCAAGAATTCTTGAGCGTTGTGGATCTGGATTTATATTACCTGCGTTTTTCATTTTTATATTATTTTCTTAGGTCAAAGGTACCCTCACCCACACAATGTTAAACTGCCTGAGGCTGTTTACAAAACATTTGTAGACGAAACTACTAAAAAAAGCGATGAACTCAAATCTGAATGATTTATGTAATTTCGTCGCCAGTTAGAATTGACACAAAATGAAATTATTTGGAATATTTGCGGCCATCCTTGGATTGGCAGCCTTAGTGTTTTTGGTTTCTTTGCTTTTCCCTAAAACCTACCGCATTGAGCGCAGCACGGTGATAAACAAACCTGTATATGAAACCTATGCTTATATGAACAGCATTCGCAATTGGGCCGATTGGAGTCCGTGGAATACCCAACTAGACAGTTCTATGGTTAGCTTTTATAGCAAAGAAAAAAGTGGTGTTGGGGCAGCCCAATATTTTAGAGGCGGATTGGTAGGCATTGGCAGGTTTAAAATAACCAAGAGCCAACAAAATGAAATGATTCATTATGATTTGAGCATCAATGAAGGGACTATGCATTCGGAAGCTACCTTTTACTTTAAGCCAGTAGCCAATAAAACCCATTTAATTTGGGTAGATTCTGGCGATGTAGGATATAACCCAATCTTTAGGTTTATGTTACCTTCCAAGATAAAATCTACCGAAGCAGGTTTTGAGGAAGGCTTATTTGAAATAAAAAGGGCAGCTGAGAAAAGGGAGTTGGAATAGACCATGGTCGATAGACCATAGCATAACCTTTAAATCCCCAATTTACCCAAAATAAAAATTGCATTTGGTGTAAAAATGGGTTTCCCATTTGGGTAAAATACAAATTATGTAATCGTTCATTTGTGAAATATGCAAATGAAAGGGTGTTTACCTAGGATGTTGTCCTTGTATATGCAATTTGTGCAAGAACATGGCTTGTATATGCATAATATCCAACTATTTAGCCTTTACTGTTCAGCCGTTTATGTCAATACTTGCAGTGTCATTATTAATACATAAAAATATGAACAAGAACAATTTATCTAGCTTTACCGCTAAAATGAACAATTTCGCTGGTTTGATTGATGTAGTGAAGAAATTTGGAACAGCCTACAACCCCGCCAACCCCAACCTCTCCATGGCCACGCTGGAAAACTTTTTAACAGAGGGCCGTATGTCTATTAAAAAGGTAAGCGATGCAGAAACAGACTATTTAAATGCCACTACGCGCAGGTTGAACCTATTTAAAGGCATTCCAAGATCAAAAGCAAGCTTTTTCTTAATTTTTTTACGCCGCAAAATTACTCAAAGATACAAATGGCGTTCCTCTGTTAACTGTTGCAAATATTCTTGCCACAATTTTATTTCGGATTATGTTCAAAACAACCATTTTAGGTTTCCCTTCTTCAACTCTTTTTGAATAGTAATTTTTAAGTTCTTTATCATGTTGAATCGCACTTATAGCCGACATCGAGAGTAAGCTCTTCATTTTGCGGTCACTTATCGGATGTGTTTTTTCTCTTCCATGGATGCTTGTCCCTGATTGATAAGGAAATGGAACCAGCCCACAATAAGAGGAAAATTGACGCCAACTAGCAAAACGGCTATAGTTGTGAGTATGTAGCAACATTTGAATAGCCAGAATTGGACCAACCCCTTTTACACTCTTTGATAATTTGTAGTTTCTATTCAATTGTTGATCCAATTTGATTAAAGCATCCATTGCCTTTTCAATCCTATTTATTTGAAACTCCAAATGGCTTAATGTGTCATCCAACGCCATAATGGATGCATCTGGCTGTCCTTTAATAGCTATTTGCTCCATTCCTTTTCGTAAGTTCTTTAGCGCTGTTTGCTGCTTTACAAATTGCTCTCTTAAACTCATCATTCTTTGCAATTCAATGATATTTTTAGCTGGTGGGGTTGAAGGAACTAATTCACTTCTTCTGAGCCAGGCATAATAGGCAATCTCTTTTGAGTCAGCCTTGTCGCTTTTACCCCTTTTTAGGCCCATTGAGCGCTTTATCTCCATTGGGTTAATAGAACAGTAATCTAATCCATTTTCCTTCAGAAAATAGCTTAAAATTATGCAATACCATCCTGTGTGTTCAAAGCAAAACAATACCTCATTAAGGTTTACTTGTTTTGATTTTAACCATTTTAAAATTTTAAAATAACCTCTTCGATTATTTTCAAATTGAGCGTGATCTTTTAATGTGTGAATGAAAACGTCCAATGTCAGTTTCGACACATCAATACCAACTGTTTCTTTTACATTTTTCATATATTCGTGTTTAGGAAAAAAAAATAAACTTGCTGTGCTATCGCCTTTAACGGGCCACAATGCCCAACATTCCAATTAGTACGTGCAAGTCCGAAAGTGTGAAACAGGACTAATGCAGCTAATAGGACCATAATCCTACAAAACGTTTTAGGTCACCCGTTTCTCCTTCGGAATTTATAACTTTTTATCCCAATGCAAACTAAAGGCAAACTAAAGGCAAACCGTTAGCAGTAAGTGTAAATGACGACAACAACACCACATATAACCAAAGACACTTTTGTAGAAATTCTGCAAGACAAAGACCTTGTGCAATCTGACGACCTGCTCATTTTTCAAACTTTATATTCACTCGACAAACAAGAGGCATCAGCGACAGACCTTGCAAGAATTATCGGCTGGTCAGACAAAAACGGAGTTGTTGGAAGAATTGTAGGACTTGGAAAACGTATTCTAAAAAAATACGACATCAAACAAACAGAACGTGAAGACGGAACAAAAAAGCTTTGGGACTTCTTTTTTACAGGCTATTATAAAGAGGCTTTTTTCATTTACCAACTCAAACCAGAACTCAAAGACGCATTAGAAGAATGTGGTTTAACTGACAACGTAAAACCTATTTCAATTCAACGGGCTTACTTGTTCGCTTGGAACCCCAACAACTGGCATCAGTGGACAGACCCAAAGAACGTCCCATATATTGAGGACAACATTGAAGAATTAAAAAACACAGGTAAAGTTACTTTGATATGGAGTTGTCGCAGCCACAAAAGTATCCGACCAGGTGACAGAGCATTTTTAGTGAGAGTTGGTTCTACTCCGAGAGGAATTATGGCATCAGGCAAAGTAGTATCAGAACCTTTTTTATCACCGCATTGGAGTGGCGAGGACAAAGATGTTCCAAGAGTTATGATTGAGTTTGATGTTTTGCTTAATCCTGACAAAGAAGCCATCCTCACATTGGACAATTTTGACAATGGAAATTTATCTAAACAAACATGGACACCGCAATCATCAGGAATTTCTATCAAACCTGAACTCGTTGACGAACTTGAAGAAGAATGGTTTGAGTTTCTAAGAACTCAAAAGGTTCGTTATAATCCTTTTTCCGAAACGACTGACACTACAAAAACATTTGTTGAAGGTTCAGCGACACAAGTAACGCAGACACGTTACGAAAGAAATATTCATGCAAGACGAGAATGTTTAAAACATTACGGTTATTCCTGTATGGTTTGCGGATTCAACTTTGAGAAAATATACGGGAACATCGGCTATCAGTTTATTCACGTTCATCATTTGACACAAGTAGCGACAATCAAACAAGAGTATAATGTAAATCCAATTGCTGACTTACGACCTGTTTGTCCAAACTGCCATGCTATGTTGCACAAGGACAATCCACCATTGACAATTGACGAACTAAAAGACAGAATAAAAAATGGGTAACGTTGGACACCAGCCAAAAACACCTACTGCTAACACGGGCTTAGCAAAAGTGGCGGTTCAGTACTCCGCAGACAGTTTTGTGGTTAATCAAAATTTGGTTCTCCGCATCAACATTTGTGGTGAAAATCGCCACCTTCGCCAAGCCCGAAAACGTCAGGTTGTGAAAAAACTAAGTTTTGGTTGAAAATTGGATGGATTTGATGGTCTAAGGCTTCCAATTTTTAATTTTATCCATTAATTTTTCAATGCCTATAATGTTTATACATCTCTTCATGTTATAAACTGTCATGATTAACGCAAACTCACCGTTTACTTTCTTTAATCCCGTTAAGTTGGTATGGTTGTATCCCCACTTGCTTTTAATGGTGCTGAATACCTTGCTCTAACAGCATCCTCCAAACAACTAAACGCCATTTGAGCACGATTACTTTCTGAAATGTAATTCATATCCGTTTTATTAAACCAAATTTAACCTCGCAATATCTTGCCTAATCACACTTCTTTTAATACTTTTACACTACAGACTGTGGAGAGGTTTTTTCATACGCTGACGTTGTGCAAGACCTTCCCAAACCAACGTAATTCGACAATTTTTCATAAATTTGCTTTTATGCAAGTACAAGTAGACATAGAATTTGACCAATTACTTAAAATTGTGAAGACCCTGCCTGCAGGACAATTGAAACAATTGAAAACGGAAATCGAAAAAGAGGCAAAAAGCACAAAGTCAGCTGACTTGGAAACGTTGCTTTTGAACGGACCGACTGCAACCAAAAAGCAATTGAATACAATCGTTAAGAACAGAAAAGCTTTTAACCTATGGCGGACAAAATAATTTTGGTTGACACTTCTATTCTTATTGACTATTATCGTAAGACTGAAAAAGAAAAATCTATTTGGGTAAATCTAGTGCGCCAAGGTTATGCATTTGCTGTTTCTGTTGTGACTAAATATGAAATTTATGCAGGTGCAACCCCCAACCAATTAATTTTTTGGGACCGTGTCTTCAAAGCTATTAAGGTCATATCGCTTGATGAACTTTCAATAGACACCGCCGTAGTTATTAATAGCGCTCTGAAAAGAAAACGAAAACAAATTGATTTGGCTGACCTTTTTATTGCAGCAACTGCAGTTGCATATAATCTCCCTTTAGTGACACTCAACAGAAAGCATTTTGACAGAATAGATACATTACAACTAATGGATTAAGGCGAACGCACAAAATGCGTTTGTCTGCAATAAGGGCATTGGAATAAAAGAGAAAAGAAAAGGCGAAAAAGTGCCAACCATTTCCTTATTATGCCACGTGCCAAAACGATATAGCGGCTATATTTTATGACAATTACCATTGATAAAAGACAATATTTTGAAATAATCACATCATCAATTTGCGGACTTTTATTTATTTCTTTATTCATTTTCGAAATATTTGACTTTAACGAATATTCAAAGTTAATTGCTTGCTTAGCATTTAGTTTAATTGTGATCCTTTTAATCTACTATGCCTTTTCTGCTTTGTCGACGCCTTTTACTGTGGCCATAGGGTTATCTTCTGTTGTTTTCATTGGGGCAATATTTAAGATTCTACATTTGAGAGGATATTCTTTGATAATTATGTTAGGATCATTGTTTGAAGTTTTGGCTATTCCAATTTTAGGGGTTTTAATTCTTAAAAAGTATTTGAAACAATCTAATAAAAACAAACTACAATTACTCCTATTCAGAATGTTGACCATATATCTTATAGTGAAATTATTCCTATTTTCAGTACTTAAATTCTATTCTATCAACCTTGACTTTATATTCCTTTTACCTGTAATTTTTTTGCTATCATTTTTTACTTTGCAAGACGACTTTCAAGGTTATCATATATCTGTAAAAAATGGAATTAAGGTATTACTATTATTGCATTTGACATTGTTCAGCCTTAAAATGATTGCTCGTACTTCAGAAAATTACAACCGCCAACATCACTTACCCAAAATTGGCGCATTGTACTAAGTTGAAATGCAGTGCATCTTTGATAATAAACTGCTAAATTGCATTTACTAAATTTCTTAGTTGAAAGCCTTGGTTAGCTGTGAAATTTAAGGGGAAATAGTACCTCGGGTAATTATGAGTTATGTGCTAATATAATGACGACAAAACATGCATAATTTTCTGTTTATTTTAGCAATCTTGTTGGCAACAATTTCTTTTGGACAAAAGCCTTCTGAAAAAGATTTACCAAGACTTTATAACATGACAATTAGAGAATATTTTTCTGACTCATCTATCCATCAAGACCAAAAGAGGTATGGTAATATTATTATTCGGACTGACTTGGATTCCACCTTACTAAAAAGAAAAGTCGGGCAAAACCATTTTAGATTTTTTGCACATCAGACACCAAGACAAGCCTTATGCCAAGGGGACAAGGCGGACAGCGGCAGATACATTTACAATATTTATCGCAAAGAAGAACAAACCGACACTATTGAAGTCATAATTGGTGGAGATATTGTTCAATGGCGAGACGACATTTATTCTGACTTTTTACTTCAAACTCAAGCCTTAATGGACGTTCGAGTAGCTAAGTTCATTTATAACAAAGTTACAAAGGATTGGACATTTATTAAAGAGCCAGAACGAAGGTTACTCTTACAAAAATAACAGCCACTAACAGGCATTTGCAGGCAATAAGGGCAATGAAATAAAAGGGAAAAAAGTTTATTTTTGAATTAAGGTGATGAGGCGAATAGGTGCTTACAATTCTCTTACTTCGCCAAACGCCAAAACCATTGTGCCCAATTTATAAGATGAAATTTCAGTACATTATAATATTTATCATTTCTTCTTGTATAAATCAGGGAAGGGACTCCAATAATCAACAAATTCAAATTGCCGAATCAATAAGTAATAATAAAGTAAAGAGTGAAATTAACTTTACAGATGGGAAAGGGTTAAAACAAGGATTTTGGAAAATAAATGACTCTGTAAATAATGAAATTAGAGAAGTATATTACAAAGACAATCAGCTAGACAGCATTTCAAAAAAAATTCCATTTCTCCCAAAAGGACAAATTATTATCATTAGCTTTTTTTCAAAATGGAAAGATACAATGGTCAGTTATGCCTGAATATTTTAACAACACGCATCCTAAATATACTAAAGCATTTGCTTTGAAAGGTATTATTATTTACGAGGATACTGTATACGTAAAAGTGCCATATGAGAGTGGAAAAATTTGGTTTGAGGGCACATATTTACGGGTATATAATTACAATACGGGTTTACCTTCAGGTGTCCTGAAAAGTTACTTTAAGAATGGGGAAATCAATACTATAGAAAATTGGAAATTGTATAAGAAACCTTATAACAATAATAAAGTTGGAGGAGGTTCTTTATTAAACGGAAATTTCCAAATATTTGACTCTATAGGAAATAAAGTATTTGATACAAACTTTAATATGGCACCGCTTATACTGTAAAATAAACTGGGCATAACAGCTAGCTTTTCGTGGTGACCGCAGGCCAAGCCATGAATTGAAAATCATCGAATAAACTCCAGTTGATTGGAACCTGATTGTTTTGCTTTACCGCATCCTCCAAACAACTAAACTCCATTTGAGCACGATTACTTCCTGAAATGTAATTCATATCCGTTTTGTTAAAGCAAATTTAACCTCGCAAAACCTTGATTAATCACACTTCTTTTAATACTTTTACACTACAGACTGTGGAGAGGTTTTTTCACACTCTGACGTTATGCCCAATATTACAAAGACAGTAAAGATAAATTAAGTATTAACCTTCAGCTTTTATATAAATGACATTATGTCAGACAGATTGAAGTGGAATAAAAATTGGTTATATTTCATAAAAAGAAAATGAAAAAGAGCCAATTAACAGTAACTAGTTCCAGTATTTTGTCATATGCTGGGATTAAAACGCTTGAAAATAAGATTGATCCTTATACAAGAATGTCATTAGGACTTCTTGCAACAGTAGGTTTATCACTATCAGAAAATCAAACAACCAGAAATATTGGATTAGGGCTCGGTATAGCATCTTTGCTACAGCTATTAGACATAAAAAAAGGAGGAAAAATAACGCGGAATGATTCAAATATTAAATTTTATATTTTAGACGAGAATCAAGGCGTGACAATATTAGAGCCTGGTCAAACTCCAAATAGTTCCATCGATGGAATAACATTCAAAGGATTAAATGGAGTTTTTAAAGTGTCTGATGGTGTATACGTCGAATTAGGAACGGACAATAGTATCAATTATTCGTTTGGATTTGGGAAGCTAATAAATCAGAATTTAAGAAGTGGGGGCTATAAGTCAAAACAATGGGTTGACCAGCAAACCGATCTTCGTTGGAAAGAATTATACAATAAATCAATTTAATACTGGGCATAACAGCACATTTGCAATAGGCGGGGTTTCGTGCTCGGCAGACAGTTTTGTAGTAGCCAATAGTTTTGTGCTCCGTATCAACATTGGTGGTGAAATTCCCGCCCATCGCAAATCTGCAAAACGTCAGGTTGTGAAAAAACTAAGTTTTGGTTGAAAATTGGATGGATTTGATGGTCTAAGGCTTCCAATTTTTAAGTTTCTCCATTAATTTTTCAATGCCTATAATGTTTATTCATCCTCCAAACAACTAAACTCCATTTGAGCACGATTACTTCCTGAAATGTGATTCATATCTGTTTTGTTAAAGCAAATTTAACCTCGCAAAACCTTGATTAATCACACTTCTTTTAATACTTTTAGACTATATAGTGTGGAGAGGTTTTTTCATACGCTGACGCTAGCGGTCAGGCTATGACGATCATGAGACCGACAGGAAAGAACACAAAAGTTTCATTGTAACGAAACTTTTACTATCTTTGCTTTATGAATAATTTATGTAGTGGACAAACATTTTGAAATTTTATTTTTAGACGAGGCATTTGAATTTCTAAGTGGTTTAGAAAGGAAGCATTACGAAAAAATACTTTATAATATTCGTAAATCTCAAGTAGAAATAGACCCCGAACTTTTTAAAAAACTATCAGACGAAATTTGGGAATTTAGAACTTTGTATCAAGGACTGCAATATCGACTACTTGCCTTTTGGGACAAGACTTCAACAACAGATACCTTGGTAGTTTCGACACATGGATTTATTAAAAAAAGAAGCAAAGTTCCAGACAATGAAATTCAAAAAGCGGTTAGCATTAGGACAAAATACTTTGCAGACAAACAAGTTAAAAACAAGAAAAAATGAAAGTATATACATTAGACCAAGTTCAAGACAAACTAATTGGTAAAATTGGGACACCTGAACGAGAAGTATTTGAATACGAACTTCAAATGGACTTAATAGGTAAAGCCATTAAACAAACACGACAAGAAAGAAACTTGACGCAAGAAGAATTAGGGAAACTAATTGGTGTTCAAAAAGCACAAATTTCACGACTTGAAAACAATGCAAGTAATGTAACTATGGACACTTTACTGAGAGTTTTTGCCGCACTAAAAGCAAAAGTTAAACTCCACGTAGAACTTCCGAATTTAAACATCAATATTGGACAATAATACGTCACATAACAGCAAGAGTTTCTTGGTGGCTGCAGGCCAAGCCATGAATCTTTGGTTGTCCGAAAATGCTACCTTATACATAGTTCATCCCTCTTTTGTTGAAGTAAATTTATCCCTTAAGTTACCTGCTTTTCTCTGATTAAATTAAAACATTTACATGGAGAATGGTGTAAAGGTTTTAGGGAAGTTGGTTAAGTTTAGCGTAATGTAATATGACAACGATATATTGTTCAAACAAATTAAAAGAATTCATTGGTCCCTCAAGTTTGTCTGCGGCGGGTAGCGATACTCAAAATCCCTTTGGAGACTGGAATGCACATCTATTTTATTTTAACAGACACAAGCATTTAATTTTTGTAAACAACCTTTCTTACTATTCAATAATCATCGAAAACATCAAAAAGGCTGAGCTTAAAAACTTCGATAAGTTATTTATAAATCGGCTGACAGACCAATTAGTTTTTGATAAAGTCATTGATATTTCAGATGTTTTAATTACCATACAAAAGTTATTACCGCTCCAACTTTCTAGCACTAACAATGACAAAAAAACTATTGGAACAATGAACGAATTTATTCTTTCGTATAAGTGTATCCGTGATAGTTATAATTGGTTCGACAAACCCTTGATTGAAGTTAATCATGCAGTGAATGACACCCTAACTGGCGCTGGAAAAACTAAAGAGAGAGCATTTGGCATTCCTATTACTGACATGGCATCCTTATTAAACAGCAACACCTAAAAATCCATTTAAACAAACAGAACGCTCCTACGGAGCTTTGTTTAAATACAAATCATTTCCTACAAACAAGATGCTCCTATGGAGCTTTTAAAGCTACAATTAACAATATGCCCCATAGGGTTTTACTGTTTGTTGAACCGAATCAACCACAATTAAAAAAGCTCCGTAGGAGCGGCATGTTAATAATTACCGATAACAGGTAGCAAGAAAGCCTCTCCAAATAAGTGTAAATTGCTCCCTATTAGTATGCCTCATGCACAAGAATTTATCAAATGAAATCTAATAGCTTAGCACAACTTAAAAAAGAATTGCAAACGCTCCCTCCCACCCAATTAGTGGATACACTATTGCGCTTGGGGAAGTTCAAAAAAGAAAACAAAGAATTGTTGCACTACTTATTATTTGAAGAAGCAGATGAAGAAAATTATATCAAAAACATAAAGGATGAAATTTCTTTTGATTTTAATGCCATCAACTATTCAAATGTTTACTATGCCAAAAAAAGCATCCGCAAAATTCTGCGAAGCATTAATAAGTACATAAAATATTCTGGCAAGCCCCAAACTAGTATTGAGTTATTGTTACATTTTATAGAAGAATTCCAAGGCATGCCAATAGCAGTTGAGAAAAGTTTGGCCCTTGCAAACCTTTATGATGCTCAAATCAAAAAGATAAATAAAGAAATAAGTAAACTACACGAAGACTTGCAGTATGATTATCAAAAATTACTTACAACTTCCCGCTCTTTCTCAACCAAGTAAACATAAATATCAAAAATAGGAAAAAGAACATATACGCTTTTCCTTTGACAAAGTCTTCTGTAAAGGCTACCCAAAAACCTACCACCAAAGAAGCTATGGCCAAGATAAGCCAGTTTCTTAAAATCCACTTTTCCATTACTGCTTTAAACTAATTATTCCAGTGATGTTTAATACCCTAAACTTTGTAAATGCGGTATTAGATTCTAATCCGCTTCCTAAAATTATTCTTTCGGGAGAAGTAATTTTAACAAACTGCTCTGAGTAAATTCTATCTGCCTTCTCATCCCAAATCAACTCTTCTGTTCGCAAGGTGTCTCCTTTGTTATTCACCACAAAAACATCTTGTCTGGCGGTTAAAACCCTTGCATTCTCATCTCTTATGGCATACTTACTTTTAATGTAGGAGCTAATCTTACCATTGTTGTCATAAAAGTAGGCTGTAATCCCTTGCCGCATCTCTGTTTCCATTCTAGCATCCGAACTGTAGCGCTCCAATAGGGGTGCAAATACTTTAGCCTTTAAGTAGCCACTGTCTGTATAACTGATAGAAATATTACTCCCCACCTCGATGGGTAGTTCTTTTGCACTTGCTGCAATTTTCACTTTATCTATCTTTTTGCCACCACAAGCAATTAAAGAGAAAGCAGTTATTAAAAGAACAAGTTGCTTAATTCTAATCATAGCGGTAACGATAAAACCATTTATCGGCAAAAGTTATTCCGATAAAAATTTTAAAATAATCCTCTTGGATCAAACCATTGCTTGTGGTTCCTCTTTGCATCCATTCAGCACCTAAATTCAACCTTGAGCGGGTTCTCCCCATTGGGATGCCCATACCAAGTGTAAAAGCCCTTACATCTACACCAGTGCCAAATACTTCTAAATTGCTCCTTTCATATCGGCCTCCGATGCGGTACTCAATTCTACCTAAGATATTTTTGTTTTTATAATCTGGAATGTAAGAAAAACCCAAATGATAAGATAAACTATTTCGCAAAGAATCCTTCCTACCTAAAGCTACAAAATCACTCCAATTAGTACCCTTAATATCTGCCAATACACTCCATTTATCTTTTCGAGCAAAGCTAACGCCAAATTTCCAAGCCATTGGAGAAAGCACATTTCCCGAAGCCACTTCCTCTTTAAATATCGTGTCTTTTATGCCTGTACCTGAACCAATAGGTAAATTTCTTAAAAGGTAGGTTTGTTCTCCACTAAAATTGCTTTGAGGGGTAATTGTTGCTCCAACAATCCAATCATACTCAATGCGATCGTTTTTCTTCATGACAGAAAAACTATCATGCACCTGAGTACCAAATTCCATTAACCACCCTTTAACAAAATAAGAATTGTCTTCGTTGGTGTTAAACATATTATATTTAGCAGGAATTAGTAATTGTGTAGAATTATTAACCTCGCCATACACGTAATTGGCATTAACACCCACCGAAACCATTCGATGAAGCCTCATGCCATATCCCAAATAAAATTTAGTTAAACCGCCTCTTCCTATGAAATTGTTTTGAGCCAAAATAGAAAAAGTATCTTGTGGGTCTTGAGGAATAATTACATCAGATTTAATGTTATACCCCACGCTAGTATAAGGTGCAGCGCCAAAACTGAAGCCTATGCCGTGTTTGGTGGATAGTGGAACGCCAAAATTAATATTAGAAATCCAGCTATTGCTAACCTCAGAACTATTGGTGGCACCGCTAATTAATGCAGAGCTATAGGTTGCACCTGCCTCTATATTGGTAGTTAAAAATGCTGAATAGGAAGCAGGGTTGAGGTAGTTAACTGAAAAGGGTGAGCGATACCCTTGGTTGGCCTGACCCAAAGAATAGGTTTGTGCATTACCCGTATAAACTAACTCTCCTAATCCAATGATAGAATAGGGTGATTTAGTAATATTCTGGGCCTGTGCTCTAAAGGAACAGATAATGAATATGGCAAAAAACAAGGCCTTATTGGCAAATTTAATCATTGATACTAGCTATTTTATTTAATCCATGCAGCAAAAGCTGTGGTTCTGCAAATATGTTAGTTTTAAGCCGCTTTGCCAACAAATGAGCATCACCTCCTGTAAGTAAAACTTTTAAACCAGAGAAATCGGCAGCATATTGTTGAACTAACCACTCTATTTCTCCCACTAAACCATGGTATGCACCAGAGATTAAGCATTCTTTGGTATTCTGACCCAAAACTGCTTCTGGAAAAATAAATTCAGGTTCTGGGAGTTTTCCTGTAAATGTATGCATGGCCTTTAAACGCATCAATAAGCCTGGTGTTATATTTCCCCCCAAATATTCTGCATGTTGGGTAAGCAAATCATAGGTAACACATGTGCCAGCATCAATCACTAGGCAATTTTCTGCTGGATATTTAGCCAAAGCACCCGCCACCAAAGCAATTCTGTCGGCTCCTAAAGTATTCGGGGTAGCGTATAAATTTTTAAAAGGCAAATGAAGGTTTGAACCAAGGATTTGAATTTTGGCATTTTTAAAATAGGGACTAAGGATGGATATAGCTTGACCCGAAACATCGCTCATTAAAATTTTATCAAAGGTTTTTCCAAAAAGAAATGAATGCAAATCGCTTTCTGAAGATTTGTCCCAAGTAAACGCTTCTTGTAGCAAATCACCCCTAAAATAGGCAAATTTCATGAGGGTATTGCCCGCGTCTATGACAAGTTGATGTTGCATGTTGAACCTAAATTAGATGTATCAATTTTACTTCTTTATTGGCAAAACTCCACACTTCGTCATTGGTATAAATATGCAGCCTTCCCTTTTTATCAATGCCCATCACTTCTCCTTCAAATTGTTTTCCGTTGGCCTCAAAAAGTGCCAGTTGGCCTTTGGCGTAGAGGTTTGAGTGATAAGTATCCCAAAAATAGCTCCATTGTTTTCCTTTGAGCATACGGTACGTTTCTGTAAAATGTTTGCTTAAAACTGCACGGGCTTCAGTCAAATCTTGGTTCAAACCAGAAACATTTTTAACAGAGCTTGCTTGCGGAAAGCTAAACTGCAATTGGTTTAGGTTCAAACCAACCCCAACTATACTATATTTAATTTTAGCGCCTTGCAGCACATTTTCGATGAGAATACCTGCAATTTTATGGTGGTCTACAAAAATATCATTGGGCCATTTGATAAAGGTGGCTTGACCCGAGAGTTCTTTTACGGTTTTTTGAACGGCTAAACAGGCACATAGGTTTAACCATACTTGTTCGTCTATGTTTAAAAAACTAGGATACAGCAAAATGCTCAGCAATAAATTTTGGCCGGGTAAGGATTCCCATTGGCTATTTTCTTGCCCACGCCCAGCGGTTTGGTAGTGGGTATAAACCATTGCGCCTTCGGGCAGCGACTCACGTTCGAGCCATAATTTGAGGGCAGAATTGGTTGAATCTGTTTCTTCTAAAAATAGGGAATATTGCCCAATTTGAGGTATTTGCTGTGCCAATTAAAAAAAGTCTTATTTTGCGTCAAATTTACCCGTAGATTCGAGATGGCAAAAACACCAGCGAAAAAAGTATCCGCAAAAAAGGCTGCCCCAAAAAAGGCCGCAGCTAAAAAAGTAACCGCTAAGAAAGCAGTTGCTAAAAAAGTAAGTGCTAAAAAAGCAGTTACTGAAAAGAACCCAAAGATTGTTAGCATTATGGACCCAGCCACACTTTTGGCAATTACAGTGGCCCAAGGTATGTATGAGAAAAAGGCAGAAAATATAAGAATTTGGGATATGCGCAAAATTGCGAGTGCCCCAGCAGATTTCTTTGTGATTTCATCGGCAGACAATGATAAAAAAGTAGAGGCAATTGCCAAAAGTGTAGAAGATGAAGTGAAAAAGAAATTAAACGAAAATCCATTACATCGCGAAGGATATGAGAACCTTGAATGGATTTTAGTTGACTACTTTAATGTGGTTGCACATGTATTTCAAGAAGAAAAAAGAGAATTTTATGGCATAGAACAACTTTGGGGTGATGCCATAGAAGTGTCATTTAAAGGAAAATAATTGTTTTGAACCTAGTATGAAAAAAATATACTCACTCACTTTACTCACCTTATTGTTTGCAGGACTCGCTAAAGCCCAAGAAGAAAAAAAAGAAGACAAAGGCGAGTTTTCAGGAAATTTTCAAACTACCAATCAGTTTTACGTGAGAGATAGCGCCATTGGAGCTACCACCACGCAATATGAAAAGGAATTATCTTCTACTGATGCTTGGCTTTGGCTCAACTATAAAAAAAATGGGTACACCTTTACAGCTCGTTTTGATTTGTTTAATAACTCTCCCCTTCTTAACCCACAAGAAGCTTATACCAAAAGTGGTTTAGGATTTTGGAGTGTTAGCAAAAAGTTGGAGAAAGCAACCATCACTGTGGGTTACTTTTATGACCAATTTGCCAGTGGTATGGTATTTAGGTCTTACGAAGACAGAAACCTAGGTTTAGATTTTGCCATACAAGGGGCGCATATCAAATACACGCCTACAGAAAATACGACAGTAAAAGCCTTTACAGGATTGCAAAAGTTTAGGTTTGACCTAAGACCTGTGGTAATTAAAGGTATCAATGCCGACCATCACTTTGACATTAGTGAAAGTTTTAGCATGGAACCTGGTGCAAGTTTGGTGAATAGAACTATAGACCAAGGCACCATGAATGTAATTGCAAGTACCATTAACAATTATGACTTAGAACAAAGGTTTTTCCCTAAATACAATGTGTTTGTGTACAATGCTTATAATACGATGCGTTACAAAGATTTTAGCTGGTATGCAGAGTATGCAGGAAAAACACAAGAAGCCATTATTAACCCAGTTAACAATCAAATGGAATTGCATGAAGGGAAAGTGCTACTTACCAATTTGTCTTATTCTACCAGAGGTTTTGGGGTAACAGCACAGTATAGATACATTGACAAATTTTCTTTTCGTACCTCGCCATTAGAAAACCAAAACTTAGGAATGATTGCGTATTTGCCAAGTATCACTAGGCAAAATGTGTATAGACTACTTGCACGTTATAACGCTTTTACCCAAGAATTTGCGGAAGAAGGTTTACAGCTCGACCTAACTTGGAAGCCAAAATTTTTAAAGAAGCACCAAACCCAATTTAACTTTAATACATCCTTGGCTACACCTATTGGTAGTTTTAAGGGAGCAACGGTAAGTCCAGTAAACTTTGAAGCCGACTCTAATCGCTACTTCCGTGAATACTATTTTGAAATTCAACACAAATTTACCAAGAAGTTTAAAGCACAATTGGGTTATCAGTTAATAAACTATAACCAACAATTGTTTGAAGCCAAACCGGGTGTTCCTTATGTAATTGCTAATACTATTTTTGGAGAAGCCACGTATAAATTAAGCAGTAAAAAATCATTAAGATTAGAGGCACAATATTTAAAAACAGATGCTGATTTGGGAAGTTTTGTAAATGGTTTGATAGAACTAAACATTGCACCGCATTATTCGTTTAGTGCAGGAGACATGGTGAATGTTAAACCAGGTGCAAGAAACAAACCTGCGGCAGGAAAAGAGTTTGAATTGATACATTATTGGAATGTATTTGGAGCTTATACCAAAAAGAACACACGCCTCACTGGAGGGTATATTAAACAAGTAGAAGGGGTAAATTGTGCAGGAGGTGTTTGCCGTGTAGAACCTGCCTTCTCAGGAGTAAGATTAACCATGACCACTAATTTCTAAGACCATGAAAAAGATAATTTTTGCATTTAGTTTAGTTGTAAGCATTGCATTTTTAAGCAGCTGCGAAGAAATTCCACCTTATATAAACTTTGAACCAGAATCTGTTGTGGAAGATACCACTTATGTTTCAACTGAGATTCCAACCCCGCAACAAAGGCAAATTGTAATTGAAGAAGTAACAGGCGTAAGATGTCCTAATTGCCCTGCAGCGCAGGCAGAAGCAAAAATTATTTCTAACAACAACCCTGGCAGGGTAAATATCATTACCCTTCATCCATTAAATAAGTTAAATCAATTAACCTCGCCATTCGATGAAAATAGAGGAGATAAATATACCAGTAAATATGATTTTAGAACTTTGGCAGGTGCGCTCATATTTGAAATGGTTGGCATTAACAACAGTTTACCCATTGGAAACGTAAATCGTATGAAATTTGAAGGTGAGATTTCTCCAAATATTGAATACCAAAAATGGAGTGCTTATTCCAATGTAGAGTTATCAAAACCTACACCTTTAAACCTAGAGGTAACAGCAAAAAACATTGGTGAAGAAGTTGAGATTAGGGTAAAGGTTACTTATACCACGGCGGTAAGCGACTCAAACTATTTATCAGTAGCGATTTTAGAAAACGATATAAAAGATGTGCAAGAAAGTAGAGACGAATTTGGGAGTTCAATCTATGATAAAGAATACAAACACACCCATGTATTAAGAGCCATGGCAAGTAGTTTCTTTGGAGATTTGTTAAAAGCAGAATATACTCCTGGACGTGTTTTTATTAAAACCTATCGTTATAAAAGAGGTCTTTGGAATCCTGCAAACTTAGAGGTTTTGGTATTTGTAAATAAAGATGTAACGCAAAAAGAAATCATTCATTCTACGAGTGTAAAGGTTCAATAGTATTATGCTTAAGCAAGGTAAGGCATTAACTTCAATTTTATTAGGAGCATTGAGCTTATTGGGCGCCTGCGGCCCGCAAGAAGACCCAAAATACCGTGCGGAAATTGCCAACCACAGGGCAGCGCTTAATGAACAGTTTTTTGACCCTGCAGAGACACCTTTAGACAGCACAAGTTTTTATACCTGGAAAGGTTTAAAATTCTTTCCTATTCAAGAGAAGTATAAGGTTAAGGCGCAATTAACATTGATTGAGAATGCCAATGTGTTTGAGTTGCCGCATTCGCATCAAAAAACAAAGCCTTACAAGCAGTATGGCAAATTAAAATTTGAACTTGAAGGTAAAGCTTTTGAATTACTGGTGTTGGAGCAAGAAGTTAAAAAGCCAGGTTACGAAAACTACTTGATTGTGCCCTTTACAGATGAAACCACAGGCAAAGAAACCTATGGTGCAGGCAGGTATTTAGACTTAGAAAAAAGTGATGCCAAAGAAGTTATTTTAGATTTTAACCTTTCCTACAACCCATACTGTGCCTACAACGAAGCGTATACTTGCCCAATTCCTCCCAAAGAAAATAACCTAAGCCTAAGGATAGAAGCTGGTATGAAGTATACCAAATAAACCTAAGAGGAAAAGTATTAAACCAATGCTTTTTTCAGGATGTGTTCGCAACCATCTTAACAATAAAAACTGTTGATATTTTTGGATCAAACCGATATAGAAAACATGCAATAAGAATGCACCAATACCTGCGCCAACCGCTGAGGCTATTAAATATTTTGTTGCCATTAAATTAACACCCTCGAAGGTATTTTGCAGGTACCAAATTATACCTGACCAAAACAAAAGCAATTGTGGGTTTAATAATCCTAAAGCCAAGCCGCTCCAAAAACTGCCTTTTGGAGGTTTTTCTTGAGTGCTCTTTTTTGAGGCTTTATAAAACCATAAGTATGCGCCTAAACCTATCAATACAAATGAAGCAAGTATTGAAATAATGCGAATGTAATCTTGTTTGACACTCGTAAAAGAAACCAGTTTGACGGCCAATATCACATACAAAATTTCTGGCAAAGAACCACCAATTGCAAGTAAAACAGCCTTTCTTTTTTCTTGATGTAAAGTATAATAAACCACCCCAAGATTTACTGGACCGGGTTGTAATGAACCGATAAAACTTATAAGCGCGAAAAGCAAAAAAATCAGGGCAAGCATTATTGAAATGTTTCTTTTGAATTCAAATTTCTTAAGACATAAAAAGTCCCAGGCGTTTTTAATCCCTTTGCCCGATTGGCAGCTGCAATCTTAAACACCAAGTGCCAATGATGAAACAAATCTCGCCATCCCTTTAAAGCTCCTCGGCCCGGGTGGTAAATGTGTCCAGGCTCTGAGGTGATGCCATTGAGCTCCATAACTTTGATGTTTTTACCTTCCATTAAATCCTCAAGACTTGCAGCCTTAACATCAAACCTACCAATAAAAAAACCTGGCACATGGGAAGCCATTTCTTGTATGGTTCCTATAAGCTTGTTATTGATTATTGCATTAGCATTAATAAACTTAGTACCTCGACAATGATTGCCAATAGGCTCTAATAAAATCTTTTCTCCTAAAGCAGGAATATCATTTAACTGCACTTGGTGTTTTTCTAGCAAATATGGCAATCTATCTTGGGCTCTTTCGGCTTGAAGGAGCAGTGCTTGAACGGTCTGTATGCCATCGCCTGTCAAAGTCAAAAAAGATTTCTGCACCAAAGAACTAATACCAAATTCTCCCTCAGGAATATGGTACCAAAGCACCCCAAATTCTTCAGGCCAATCAATGAATTCTTGGAGCATAAAATCGAGGGTATTTCCCTTTAAATAAACCTTTAATTCAGTTTCATTTGTTAGCTTCTCTACCCCATTGCCTCTTTCTCCTATCTGGGGTTTAATGATGATTGGAAAAGTTAATTGTTGAAACTGCATCTCTTTTACTATGCCTTCATAAGCTGTATGGGTAGAAAAAGCAAGGGTTTTCGGTTTGAACCTATCTGGAATATGTTTTAGAATATTGTATTTGTTTTCGTTCTTAATGCCACCTAAATAAAAACCAGGGTTTGCCAAAGTGATTAAAGAAAACGAACGGAACCTTATATACCAATAGGGGAAAATGGCATATACTGGAAGATATAATAACCAAGTTGGCCAATATTCAAAAGCAAAACGTTTAAAAAAAGAGGGCTTAACACTTGGCATATAAAGGAGCTTTATAATGAAACAGTAGGCATGCTTTGCATAAAATGTTTGTCTTGCAACATGTCATAATAATCAAAGCTAAGCGCTTCTTCTTCCATTAAAATCTGGCTAATGCTAACAGTTTTTGTACCATTATCCCTTTCAAGTCTAATGCCATGTGGAAAGCGATCATCTCCTTTAAATTGATGAAATTCCATCATTTTATCTGCCGCATTTTCACGTGTTAAGGTATTAAGGTATTCCAAATAGAACAGCTCTCTTTGTTTAATAATCTCAGGGGAGTATAAGGTTACAGACGACCAAATATGGGCTTGGTATTTATCTTTAATTTGGTGTTGAACACCAGCACCAGTCCACCTGATTTCATGCAACATGTGGTCTGCAAAAACAATTAAGGAAAATGGCTCAATATTGTCGAAATTAGATTGAGTTACAAAATCAGAAATATTGGGATAATCAAATACACTTAACAAAACCAAACCTCTGCTCATTTTATAGGGCGGGTTTGGTGTATGTGGCACAAATCCTCCATTTAACAAGCAAGCTACACTTCCATTTGGAGAAACTGCAAGCCAAGAGCCATTTCCTTGTGGGTCCTTCGGATATAACAATAATCTTCCATTTTGCTCATAAACCTTTGGCGGCAAAGCAAGGCTGCGTTGCAGTTTTTCATCTCGATTAGAAGTAAGCAAAAAGGAATTATTCGCTTGTGGCAGATAGGTTAGCGTGCACATTTGTTTTGTTATATTTGATAGTAGAATACGCCAACCCAAAATCTTCTGAAAGTGGTACTAATGGAAAAGAATGTTTAACACAAATTTGAATAATAGCCATGTGGTGTATGGCATGTTCCAAATTATAGGCTAATTCCCTACTTATACTCGATGGCAATTGAATGGCCTCTTCTCCGGCAAAATTTGCTTTTACCAAGGTTGAGGCATCAGCGCTTACTTCAACCAACTTTTCAAGTAAAATTTGCAAACTTTCCTTGGCTGAGTGAATGTCGGTTTCAAGGAGAATGATTCTTTTTCTTTGATCGTAATTTACTTCCCCAAGTACTATTCCTGAAAAAAACTCTTGATACAATTCAATTACATGTCTAACGTGCTTGCCAATTGAGTTTCCAGAAAGTAAATCTAATGGTTTTGCATAAGCATCATAGGGCATTTGGTTCAACAAATCCTTGAGTTGCTTGATAATGATAGTATTCGACTCTTTTAAAACTGAAATGTTCATGGAGCAATTTCTAAAACAATTATAATGAAAACTTTATCATCAAGAATTAAACTATTTCCACCAACCTTAAAATCTTGTCTATTTAATTCAAAATTTGCGGTTAAAACTAAGTTTTCATCCTTGTTAACGGCGGTAAAAGGAATCACAACATCTTTGGTAATCCCTTTCATTGTTAATAAAAAATAGCCCTTGTAATCATTTCCAGATTTTCCAAAAAACTTGGAAACCATTTGAATTTCTGGATATGCAACAGCATCAAAATATTCCTTCTTTTGTAAATGATTATCTCTAATTGAATTTCCAGTTTTTATGGTGGCAACAGGCAATGTTCCTTCTATTTTCGCTGTTGCATATTTCTCTGGATTAAAATTTATGTTGGTAGACAAACCGCTGAAACTTCCATTTACCGTGAGGCCTGCATTTTCTATCTTAAACGTTACCTTAGAAGATATTAATTTATTTTGCGCAAACACAACTTCAGTTCCTAAGACCAATTGGATCAAACCGAAAACAAAAAAATAGACTATGTTCTTATTTATTTTTCTAATCATATACTTATGAAACAGCTTAATTGATGTGGTAACTAAAACCAATCATGGGCTGAAGTGATTTGTTTCGGAACCGATTATTGTCTAAAAATAAATTTTCATGTGTAGTAAATTCTGTAAACACAAATGTTGCACCTACTTTAAAATCAAACTTAGGGTTAATTTTATACCTTAATAACAACTCTGAGTTTAAACTCCCTAAGTCATTGTCGCTGGTAAGCAAAGCATTAAAGCCTGTAACCTTTGCGGCTTGTCTTGCATTTTTATTGGGAGACTGAGTTCGTTTGCTAGAAGTATAATCGGCAGTTTGGTTTGAACCAAAAGAAAATCCCACAGCATCTATGTTAAACTCTAAGCCAATTTTCTCATTAACTTGAAAACCTAAGTAAACTGCCAGATTTAGGCTATTTACTTGGTGTTTGGCAAAGCTAATGGTATCTAAATTATTCAATAAGATTTCTGAGAAAATAACACCTAAACCTGTATTACCAGAAGTTAAATTGGCAGGTGCCGTAATAAAGTTACTGTTTGAACCAAAGTTACCAGTAAACCTTAATCCATACCCAAGGTTAATGCGTTTCTTTTTACCAAATTGGTGCTTATGAAAAACAGAACCAGCAACAGCACTTTGATTAAAATTACTCGACAAGCTGAAGTCTGCCGCATTGTTTTTCTTCAAAAATTGCGCACTAAGTGAATTATTAAACAAGAGCAAGAGAAGTGAAATTAGGCTGAATACTACCCTCATTTGAAGAATTTATTTAGGATAGGAATTGCATGCCTGTTTTGCCACAACAAATAAGCAGAGCCTAAAAATACAGCCACAGCCAAACCAAACAAAGTGCCACCATCGTCCAAAATTACAATACCTAATACGGTAAGGTGACTCACGATGGCACCCGATATAACACCTAAGGCAAGACCTGCACCTAACCAAACCAAATTGGGGATAAGTAGCAAAACAGCTGCAATTAATTCTGCAATCCCAGAACCAATTCTACCTACAGGCTCAATTCCCAAAGTGCTAAAAATATAAACCGACTCTGCTGCGCCACTAAACTTAAAGTATAAAGTTTGTAATAAAATTAAAGCTACAGCTATTCTTACTACTAAATCTATTTTGTTTTTCATAGTAATTATTGTTTAATAAATTTTCCTCTAAAAATATATTGATCATTTGATAACTCAAGAATGTAAATCCCTTGGTTCAAACCAGAAACTGTTAGGCCAACTTGTGAATCTAATTTGCCCGAATATGCCAAACTTCCTTGTAAGGTATACACTTTATAGTTTTGCCATTGGTATTGTTCATGCTCAAACTGTAAAAAGTCTTGCACTGGATTTGGAAATAATTTAAAACTTGAAGCACTGATAACTTCTAGTCCGCTTGCCAAAGAAATGGTAGCAGATTGTTCTGCTTGGATGAGGTTTTTGTTTGTAGCGTTGTTTAAAATTGCTAGTGCAAATAAATCATTTGTACCCCAAATAGTTTCCTTCTTAACTTTTGAAATTAAAACCAGAGAATCACCAGCATTGGCAGGCAAAGTAACAGCTAAACCACTTGGACTATACATACTCTTTCTAAACACATTGTGATGCAATTGTTCGCCATTTCCAGCAGCATAATTTACCCTTGCATTGACCAATGCAACAAATAAATTAGCGTTTCCAAGCGTATTGTTAACAACAGCTTTTACAACTGTTTCAACTTCTACAGAATCTCCAACGTATCTGCCTTTGACTGAAATTGAAAAATCACTGGTTTGGGATTTATAGGCATCAAAAATTGCCGGACTGCTATAGTTTGTTGAGGAGTTTAAAACCACGCCATTTATTACTAATCTAGGCGTTGAACCATACACTCCATGGTAATTTGTTCTTGCATCGTTTTCAGCTTTGTTTTGTCTGTTAAAATAACATTGACTATAAGGAGAGCTTGGATGAATTGACAATTGTAAAACATCTTTTTGTGTTTCTAAGTTAGAGAAAAAACCAGGATTTCTGCTGGCACAAACACTACAAAAGGTATTTGTGAAATGCTCTACGACAATTTTTCTGGCCACTTGGGCATTGGTAACATGGATGGTTCCTAGAACCAAAACCATTAATAGTATTCTTTTCATTTGCTTTGATTTAATTTTTTCCAATTGATATCTGCTTTAGCCTTCAAGGAGGCCTCATCTAAATTCCATTTGTTTAAGGTATTATTGATAATGCTGTAATAAAACAAGTACAGTTTACCGTCTAATACCTTAAATTTTGTTGGGTCAATTTCTACTTTTTCACCATTTGCACCCATAGCATAAGCGCACCAACCGCCATATTGTGGTTCATATTTATCTGGACTTGCTTTAAAGGTTTCTTTGTGCTTTTCTGAAACAAACTCATATCGAATACCTTTATGAAAATGGTATATGGAGGAAGAACCTTTTTGCGCCTTACCTTCAAAATAGCTAACTGGGTCATACCCTTGAATTGCAACGCCGTATTTATCAATATTAAAGATTGCTTTTCGCTCTGTTAGTGTAGTTTGAGCCTTTAGACTCCCGTGAAAACAAATTAGCGTAATTAAAGAAAATAAATATTTCATGTTAATGTATTTTAACATGAGTGCTTATTTTCTGGCTATCCTGACAACAAATAAAAAAAACTTTTAAAAATATTTTAAAGCACTAGTTAATAGCAATTTAATCTAATGTATGCTATAAGTCAAGTTTAGATTTTATCTGTGATTTCAGTGCTTCGTCGTCTGTGGAATTTGCATTTGATTCAAATCCACGTTTTAATAATTGAGAAATAATTGTGCTTTGTTTATCATAAGCACTGCATGCCTTGCAGATGAAAAAATGGAAGTTTAATTTTAAAGAAGGAAACATTCCTATTCTTTCCTCTTGTCGCTTTTCAACCAATAAAGTAGCTTCTTTACAATTTAAATGTATTCCCATATCTAATCTCTCCAATTTTTCCCAATGCAAGTGCGCATCATTAATTTTGCTCGGTGTATAATTTGCCAATAGTTGGTAATTGAAATACCTAAATCCTGACAAATTTCTTTAGCATCTGTACCCGACATAAATTTTTGCAACAGCGCATCTTGCCATTGTTGCGGTAAATTTGATAAGCAATGTTTTAGGACTTTTAAAAATGCTGGATTATCCAAAATCTCGGTATTCTCATGCCAAGAAATATCTAGTGAACCAGCTTTCCAATGTCCATTTTCGTCAAACATTTCGTCAGTAAATTCCTCCGCCTGTAAAGGTTGTAATAATACTTTCTTCGACCGTGTAAAGTGGTCTTTTAGTTTATTGTTTAAGATGCCATAAAGCCAGGTGAGCACAGTGCTTTGCCCTTTAAACTTTTCATAACTTTCAAAAGCAACAATAAAAGTATCTTGAACCAAATCCTTTGCTAATTCATCGTCACCACTTTTAGTTCTGGCCCATTGCAAAAGTTTCGAAGTATAAGCTTCAATCCATTGCTTAACCAATTTTTGCTTTTCTTCTAGTTGCATATTTTCACAAGGATACAACCTTTTTGTTTTACTTATATAAACTATAGATTACCCTCATATCAAATAAAAAAGCTTTCTGCAAATTGGCATTTAGGTTCAAACCTACCATAAACTGTTTGTTAAGTTTATAATTAAAACCCCAACGGTGGTAAAATTTTCCTACTAAATCAGGAGGTAATTCGTTAAACAAATACATCCCCAATTGTTGTGAAAAAACACAACGGTTGAAGACAAATTCATGTCCAACCATTGCACCAGCCAAACTAATACTTACATCCTTATTTGGATTTAACGAGTTGCTATCAACAGCCATTCTCATGCTATGGTCTCTAAACCCTTCCAAGGCCACAGTCCATGCATTAATGGGGCCTGTTCTATAGCCGGCTTGAACCGAGGCGCCATATGCCCAAAATCGAATTTTTCTAAAATACGGCAGCGATTTATTAGTCCCAAAAACGCCAATATCAAATCGCCATTTCTCTCTTTGAAATAGTGTTTTACCTATGGGCTTTTGTGTTTCTTTGAATTTATAATCTACACCCAAACCAATATGCGGATAATTAAGTCCATAATTTGGATTGTAGGTATTTCCGTTAGAAAAATGGCTATAAGTACCATTTGCAAAAAGCCATGTGGCAGCATTTATTTTAACATAAGCACTTATTCCCAAACCCAAATAACCATTGACAAAAGAACTATAAGCGGGGTTAGAAGGGTTATTGAATTCATCAAAAGGTTTGGTTGCTAAATTTAAGCCGCCAGCCGCACGCAAGCGCAATTGCAGCATTTGATTCTCCCACAATATAGGTTCTAAAAAATAGGAAAAGTTAAAGGCTGAACCTAGGCTAGCGTTTTCAAAGTTTAGATATTGAAATCCAAAACCACTGTTGAAACGCACATGAGCATATTGTAAGGCTAAAGAATCTAATCGCAACCTATTTAAATCAAGTTGAAAGCCGTACCCGCCAGAGCCTTTAAATTGAATCAATTTAGGCGTGTGGGCATAAACGAATGACCGCTGTGGTTGAAAGCCAATGCTCCATGCAACTTGTTTTGTTTGCGAAAAGATTTGGTTCAAACCGAAAAAAAAGAAAAATGTGAACAGCCCAATTTTCATGAGCCTTTGCGTGCAAACAAATAATAAACTGGCACACCTAACAATACAATTCCCAAACCAGGATAAGTATAATTAGGTTTATAGATTAACAAACTAATACAAATGGCACTTGCCAATAAAATATAAATAGCTGGCACCAAAGGATAGCCCCAAACTTTATAAGGTCTTTCTTCATTTGGCTTTTTGAACCTAAATAAGAATAAGGCAAATACAGTTAAGATATAAAACAATAAAACAGCAAACACCACATAGTCTAATAAATCGCCATAGGAACCGCTTAAGGTGAGCAAGCTGGTCCAAATAGCTTGAAAAATCAAAGCTTGTTGCGGCGCTTCATTTTTGTTGAGTTTTTGGGCAGCTTTAAAAAACAAACCATCTTTAGACATGGCATAATAAACTCTAGAGCCACTTAAGGTTAACCCATTTATACAACCAAAGGTAGAAACCATGATGAGCAGAGCCATTAAAATTTCGCCAATATTGCCAAAAACAGTTTTCATTAATAGTGTTCCAACCCTATCAGAAGGTGCATTTTGAATGCTCTCAAAAGGAATGGCATTGATAAAAACCCAATTGCTAAAAAGGTACAAAATGGTAACTCCACCTGTACCAATTAAAAGTGCTTTGGGTAAATTCTTTTGAGGGTTTTCAATCTCGCTGCTGGTAAATGTAATGTTGTTCCATGCATCGCTGCTAAATATTGAGCCCACCAAAGCTGCAGCAAACACACCAAAGCTTAGGTTTTGCATTAAGCCATCTGTGGTTGGAATTTTCCATACCTGTTCCCACTTAAATTGATAAATTCCTTCTGGATGGGCAAAAATGAAAAAGACGCCTGCAATAATTACAAAAACCAAAGCGGTAATTTTGCTGATGGTAAAAATATTTTGAACCAATGCGCCTTCTTTAACGGCCCTAAAGTTGCTAAAAGTGAGTAACCATACCACCACAATTCCTAATAATTGCACGGCGCTTACCCCAAAACTACTGTTGCCAATTAAAATATTTTTCTCTGAAAACCAAGGTATCAAAACCCCAGTAAATCTAGCAAAAGCCACCGCCACGGCAGCAATGGTACCAGTTTGAATTACGGTAAAAAGTGTCCAACCGTACAAAAATCCAAAGAGCTTTCCATATGCCTCTTTAAGGTAAACATATTGCCCACCAGCTTTTGGCATCATTGCGCCAAGTTCTGCATAGCTAAGGGCAGCAAACAAAGTTAACAAACCAGTTACAATCCATGCTAAAAGCAGGTTTTCTGGGTTTCCAAGGTCTCTACCCATTCCAGCTGAAACGATAAAAATTCCAGAGCCAATCATGGAGCCCATGACTAACATGGAGCTATCAAGTAGGTTTAATTTTTTGTTACTCATGATAATTACTGTTTAGCACTTGTATTAAATTGATCGACATAGCTTGTCCAATCCTCATTCGGTTCAATTAAAATTCCTTTAACCCCTGCAGCTGCACCAGCGTCCATGTCACGTTGTTTGTCGCCAATGAACCAACTCAAATTTGGGTCGATACCATATTTGGCGATTGCCTTTTCAACCAATAAAGAACCTGGTTTACGACACAGACATTCGCTGGTGAAAGGATGATGTGGACAATAATATACTTCTGTAATCTTAATTTGATGTTTTTCGAGTTCTTTATCCAAATAATCATGCATACTTTGAAAGGTTTGGTGTGTATACAATCCTTTTGCAATCCCTCCCTGATTGGTAACCACAATAAGCAAAAATCCTAATTCTTGAAGTTTCTTAAGTCCAGGTATTACATGAGGCAAAATCTTAAAATCTTCCAAACGCATAATATAATCACCTACTTCATAGTTAATAACACCATCACGGTCGAGGAAAACTGCCTTAGTTTGCTTATTCATAGGATTTGATAGATTGTAGTTTTTCCAAAAATAGTTTTTAAATTAATTTATGAACATAAATAAACACATATTCTCCTATTTTTGCCCAAAACCATAATCATTAAACCATTTCGTCCTTGTCAAAAAAGATTGTCATAATTCCTACTTATAACGAAAGCGAAAACATCGAAGACATTATTCGTGCTGTTTTTTCTTTGCACCAAAGTTTTGATGTACTTGTAGTTGATGATAACTCGCCAGATGGCACAGCAAACATTATTAAAAACTTGCTTGCTCATGAGTTTAGGCATAATCTCCATTTATTAGAGAGAAAAGAAAAAAACGGTTTAGGCACTGCGTACATAGATGGATTCAAATTGTGTCTGCGCAACAATTATGAATTTATATTTGAAATGGATGCAGACTTTTCACATAATCCTAATGACCTACCTCGTTTATTTGAATGTTTATTTGAGGGTGCAGATGTTGCCATTGGCTCTCGTTACAAAACCGGAGTAAACGTGGTTAATTGGCCTATGGAGCGTGTGATGATGAGCTATTACGCCTCTGCCTACGTTAGGTATATCACAGGTTTAACCATTAGAGACACCACTGCTGGTTTTGTTGGCTATCGCAAAAATGTATTGCAGCACATAAATTTGGATGAAATTAAATTTAGAGGCTATGCTTTTCAAATTGAAATGAAATTCACTGCCTCGAAACATGGTTTCAACATCGAAGAGGTTCCAATCATCTTTACAGATCGCACCAAAGGAGAATCTAAAATTAGCAAAGGCATTATCAAGGAAGCTATTTTTGGCGTTTTTACCATGAAAGTAAAATCTTGGTTCAAAACATACAAAAAAGTTAAGTAACCGAAATGCTAAATTGAATCCCTTTAAAGGAAGCAATTTCAAAATACCTAATTCTTATTATCTTCGCCTCCATGAAGCGACTCCTACTTACTTTCACAGCCTGTGTGGCTTGGTTATTTTTTACTAACCATAAAGCAGATGAAGGCATGTTTCCTTTGTCTGAATTAAGAAACCTAGATTTAAAAAAAGCGGGTTTGCGCATGGACCCTATTGCCTTGTATAATCCAAGTGGAATTAGCCAAATAGACGCTATTGTGCGTGTAGGCGGTTGCACCGGTTCATTTGTCTCTAATGATGGTCTTATTGTTACTAACCACCATTGTGCTTTTGGTTTTGTGGCGGCTATTTCTGACACCAACAATAATTTTATAGGGAAAGGCTTCTTAGCAAAAGATAAAAATGGTGAAGCGCAGGCTAAAGGACTTGTTTGTAAAATTACGGCAAGCTACGAAGATGTGAGCAGTGATGTTTTAATGGGCACACAAAGTACATCTGAACCGCTCGAACGCTTGCGCATCATTGCCACTAACATCAAAATAATTACAGAACGCGAAAACAAAGCCAATCCTGGTTTGCAATGTGAAGTTTCTGAAATGTTTACGGGTAAAACCTATGTTTTGTTTAGGTATCAACTTCTAAAAGATGTGCGATTGGTTTATGTGCCGGCTCGCAGCATTGGCGAATATGGCGGCGAAAAAGACAACTGGGTTTGGCCGCGTCATAGTGGCGATTTTGCCTTCCTTAGGGCATATGTGGCACCAGATGGTACACCTGCAGAATATAGCCCAAGTAATGTTCCTTATAAGCCTAAGAAATTCTTAAAAATTAATGTGGCTGGCGTTAAAGAAAATGACTTTGTATTTGTATTGGGTTATCCTGGTAGAACTTTCCGCAACCAACCTGCGGCGTTTTATGAGTACCATGAAACTCGTATGCTTAAATATGTGAGCGATTTGTTTGACTGGCAAATTGCAAAAATGGAAGAATTAAGTAAAAACAACGAATCCTTACAAATTAGATATGCTGGTAAAATTAAACAATTGGCTAATACCACCAAAAATTATAAAGGTAAATTGCAAGGTTTTAGAAGGGTTGGTTTGACCCAAAAGAAGAAAGATGAAGAGGCAGAAATGAATGCATACATTCAGTCTAACAAAGCCCTAAAAGCACAATTTGGTGACGTAGTTGAAAACATCAATAAGCTGTATGAACCCATCATCAATGAAGCACCAAGAAACTTGTTTTTTGATTTTATTTACAATGTGTCGCCAACCCTACAAATGGCAGCAGCTATAGATAATTATGAAGCACAGTTTAAAACCTTAAACAAAACAGAAAAGGCAGCATTCTTAAAAAAACAAATTCCTAATTTAAAATCATTGTACATCAGAATTGCAAGTAGCATGGACCCAGCATTTGAAAAAGATGCTTTGCTAAAATTGATCAATGATGCTGCAGCCTTAGAAGGTAAAAATGAAGTAAGAGCCATTCAACAATTTGCAAAGAAATTTCCAACAGAAGCCGCTCGTCAAAAAGAAATTGAAAGTTGGTTTAGCAAAACAAAACTTAATCAAAAAGAGTATATGCTCAAGGCATTAGCAGATAGCAGTGGAGATATTTTTGCATTAAAAGACCCACTTAAAGCCTTTGCTAATCCACTTAATAAAGAAATTAATGATGCAGATGCTGTTGACAAAGCCCGCGAAGGCACTTTAAACGCATTGCTTGGCAGATATGCTGATGCAAAAAGTGCCTTTAAACAAAAACAATTTATTCCAGATGCCAATGCTACCTTACGCTTTACTTATGGCTATATAAGAGGCTATTTCCCTAATGATGGCGAATACAATGCTCCTTTCACTACTTTACGCGGTGTTATTGAAAAAGAAGATGGCAAGGAGTATGAGTTATTAGCAGTTGTAAAAGAGTTATATGCAGCCAAAGATTTAGGTCCGTACATGCACCCAGAACTAAACGATTTGCCAATTAATTTTCTTTATAACTTAGATACTACTGGTGGCAATAGCGGCTCGCCAGTTATGGATGCAGATGGAAATTTAGTAGGTGTGAATTTTGACCGTGCCTATACGGCCACAATCAACGATTATGCTTGGAACGAAGCTTATAGTCGCTCCGTTGCAGTGGACATTAGATATGTGCTTTGGGTAATTAAAAAAGTTGCCAAAGCAGATTATCTATTAAGCGAAATGGGAGTATAAACATGCGAATTGTTTTTTTAGGAACTCCTGACTTTGCTGTGGCAAGCTTGGCTGCTATTGTGGCTGCGGGCTATAATGTGGTGGGTGTTGTTACTGCACCCGATAAACCTGCTGGAAGAGGCATGCAACTGCAACAATCTCCCGTAAAGCAATTTGCGGTATCTAAAGGGTTAACCGTTTTGCAGCCTGTTCGATTAAAAGACCCTTCGTTTATTGAAGCCTTGCAAGCCCTCAAAGCAGATTTACAAGTGGTTATTGCGTTTAGAATGCTACCCGAAGTGGTTTGGCAAATGCCATCCTTAGGAACCATTAATTTACATGCCTCTTTGCTACCTGATTACAGAGGAGCAGCGCCCATTAATTGGGCTATCATTAATGGTGAAACAGAAAGTGGTGTTTGCACCTTTTTCTTGAAACATGAAATTGATACTGGGGATATTTTACTTAAAGCGAAAACGCCAATTTTACCAACTACCAATGCAGGCGAATTGCATGACACTTTGATGGAAATAGGCGCCAAAACCATTGTTGCTTCTTTAAAACATATTGAAGAAGGGAAAACAAATGGCACGCCTCAAGGAAATGATTCTACTAAAATTGCACCCAAAATCTTTAAATCACATTGCGAAATTAAGTGGGAGCAAACAGGTGAAAACATTTATAACCTAATTAGAGGCATGAGCCCCTATCCTGCAGCCTTTACTCATATTCAAGATAAAACTGTAAAAGTATTTAGCGCAAACTTTTCGGCTCAAACACACCAACAAAAAATTGGCAGCATTGATACAGATGGGAAATCTTATCTGCGTATAGCTTGCAGCAATGGTTGGATTAGCCTACTTGAAGTGCAACAAGAATCTAAAAAGAGAATGCGTATTGAAGAGTTCTTAAGAGGTTTTAAACTGCAGGCTTAATTTCTATTACCACATATTTACTGGTAGGGGTATTACTTTTTGCCGCTACACTGCCTATGGGCACTAGTACATTTGCCTCTGGAAAATAGGTAGCTGTGCATTGTTTTGGAATAGAAAAAGGCACTACAATAAAGTTGCGCGCCACTCGCTCTATGCCATCATAATAATTAAACAAATCTACCTTATCCCCTTTGCTAAGCCCTCTAACCTTAATATCTTCTTCATTCATAAAGATAACCCTGCGTTCGTTTAAAACCCCACGATAGCGGTCATCTAACCCATAAATAGTGGTATTGAATTGGTCATGACTTCTAATCGTCATCATCATCAACTCGTAAGGTGCTAAGATGTTTGGTTCAACCCGACCAATATTAAAATTTGCCTTGCCCGTTAAAGTTGGATAGTTATTTTCTCTTGCACTATTTGGCAAATAAAACCCTCCTGGCTTTCGCACACGCTCATTGTAATTGCCAAACCCTGGGATGCAGGCCTCAATGGCTGCTCTTATCTCATCATAATTTTTACTGTAGCGCTTCCAAGGTATGCCATGTTTATCTCCCAAAACAGCCTGAGCAAGTTCGCAAACAATAACAGATTCACTGCGCAAGTTATTGCTAATTGGATTAAGGTTTCCTTTGCTCATTTGCACAACACCCATAGAGTTTTCGCAGCTTATAAACTGCTCCACACCTTCAACAATGTCTTTATCACTGCGACCATAAGTAGGCAAAATCAAAGCTTCTTTTCCAGTAATGAGGTGGCTGCGATTTAACTTTGTAGAAACCTGCACAGTTAGGCTACAATTTTGTAAGGCTTCGGCAGTATAAGTAGTGTCGGGCGTTGCGCTTAAAAAATTACCGCCCATGGCTATAAATACTTTTGCCTTCTTTTGGTACATAGCATGAATTGCGTCTACCACATCATAGCCATGGTGTTTGGGTGTTGCAAAATGATAATGCTTTTCTATCCGCTGTAAAAATGCTTCAGAAGGCTTTTCATAAATGCCCATGGTTCTATCGCCTTGCACATTGCTGTGTCCGCGCACTGGGCAAGTACCTGCGCCTGGCTTGCCAATGCTGCCTTTCATGAGCAATAAGTTTACCACTTCTTTAATGGTATCTACTGCATTTTTATGTTGGGTTAAACCCATTGCCCAGCAAGCAATTATTTTTTTCTTAAACTTTATTGCATTGATAACTTCCTCTAATTGTGCCTCACTTATGCCACATTGTGCTAAAAGAGCTTCAATTGATTGTGCGGAAATATGCTTTTCAAAATCTGAAAATCCATTGGTTTGTTGGGCAATAAACTGGGCGTCTAGAACCGCTCCAGGTGCCATTGCCTCTTCTTGCAGCAATCTTTTCTCTATGGCTTGAACCAAGGCTAAGTCGCTGTTAATTTTAACCTGCAAAAAGATATTGGTAAGTTTGGATTTGATACCCAATGCGCCTTTTATGGTTTGCGGATTTGAAAAGGCTATCAAACCTGTTTCGGGCAATGGATTAACAGAAATAATAGTGCAGCCATTTTCGCTTGCTTTTTGTAATGCAGTGAGCATGCGTGGATGATTGGTACCAGGGTTTTGCCCCAAAATGATTATTACCTCTGCTTCATAAAAATCTTCTAAGGTAACCGAGCCTTTGCCAATGCCTAAACTTTCATTAAGTGCCACCCCACTGCTTTCATGACACATGTTTGAGCAATCAGGCAAGTTGTTGGTACCAAATGCCCTAACAAATAATTGATATAAAAAGGCTGCTTCATTGCTGGTACGACCAGAAGTATAAAAAACAGCTTCGTCTGGGGCTTGCAATTTTTGCAAATGTTCCGCCATTTTTTGGTAGGCAAAATCCCAAGTTGCCGCTTGATAATGGGTAGCATTTTCAGCCAAGTACATCGGTTGGGCAACCCTACCCTTCTTACCAATTTCATAATCATTAAGCAAAGAAAGATCGTAAACAGAATTCTGGACAAAGAAATGTTCATCGAGGCGCTTGCTAGTGGCTTCCTCGGCAATGGCTTTAGCCCCATTTTCGCAATACTCGGCAATTCCTGAACGCTCATCATCAGGGTCGGGCCATGCGCATCCTGGGCAATCAAAACCGTCTTTCTGGTTGAGCTTTAGCAAGGCTTTAGTTCCACGTTTTGGCCCCATTTCACCTAACACATGTTTCATGGCAATGGCTACTGCTGGCAAACCCGCTGCAGCCGTTTTAGGCGCTACCAATTTAAGATTTAGCAGCGCTTCAGGATTTTCTGCATGGATTTTAGGTGAGTCCTTTTCTTTCATGAATTAGTGATTAACAGGCAGCATTGGGATTTGGATAGTTATCGCTTTGGTCTTCAAAAGTATTGTCAATGCAAACGAAATCTTTTTCTATTAGCAAATACACCTCGGTTCCATTAGGCAATTGCAATTTATGGCTGTATCCTATTTCTTCGGTTTGAACCCACGTTTGAGCGATGGCTAGCGGTATAGAAAACGTCAAGGTATTTTGATGAAAATGCACTGTTAAAGTATCAACTGGCGCACGAAGCAATTGGTAACAAAAAGTTTCACCCAATGTTTCTGTAGTTTCTGTTAGCGCGCCAAATTCGCCAAACTTAGCTACTTCAGATTTGCTTAAACGGTAACGAACTGAATTTCCTTTTATTCGAACTTTCATACTTGCAAGATAGTATCTTTGGAATTGAATTGCAGAATAGAAATTTTGGTTCAATCACGTATAGAAAAACATGAAATCACAACACTTTTCCATCTCCAAAAGACTTAAGAGCTTTACTTATGCGTTCAATGGTTTTAAAATATTATTTAAAGAAGAACACAACGCCAGAATACATACAGCAATAGGGATTTTAGTTTTAATACTTTCTGTTTATTTCGGCTTAAACATAAATGAATGGATGGCAATTTTATTTTCGATTGGCTTAGTATTTTCAGCAGAGATATTTAATTCGGCAATTGAAAATCTCTGCGATTTTGTTTCGCCACAATGGAACGATAAGATAAAAAAAGTAAAAGACTTATCTGCCGCTGCGGTTTTGCTTAGCGCAATTATCGCTGTTGCAATAGGTATAATAATATTTATACCAAAATGGATTGCACTAGTAAATTAAAATCTACTGTTTTGGTTCAAACCTAAATCTCAATAACAACATCTACCAAAGGCAAAACACTATCTTTGTGTGACACCATTACAATGGTCTTTGTACCTTTTAAATGTGCAAGTGTTTTTAAAATAATCTGCTCATTGGTATCATCAAGCGAAGAAGTGATTTCATCCATTAAAAGAATTTCGGCATCTTTATATAATTCTCTTGCAATGGCAATTCGCTGCGCCTGTCCAACACTCACAGATTCCTTTTTTATTTTAACTTCCCCCAAGGCCATTAATTCTGTTAATCCAGCTTGCTCTATTGCTTGTGCAAAGCGTTGAATGTTTTCTGGATTTGGCTCATCCCAAAAACTAATATTGTTAAATAAGGTATCTTCAAAAACCACATTTTCTTGTGTGATATAAGCCACCTTTTGGCGATAACTATCGATGTCAAATGAAGTGATGTTGGTTCCATCAAGCATGATGGTTCCTGAATCAGGTGAATATAAACGCGCAAGTAAATTTAACAAGGTAGTTTTGCCTTTGCCACTAGCACCTTTGATAAGCACAAAGCTTCCTTTTTCAATCATTAAATGAAAGGCATTGAACACCTCTTGTTGCTTTAACTTAAAACTAAGATTTTCAATTTCAAGTCGATGCTCAAACCGAAACTGCTTAGAAGTTTCTGGAAACACCTCTTCCTTTGCCGCCTCATTAAACATTCTTATTTGATGAATTGAACCTGCAAAATTTAAGTAAATGTTCCATTGCGATTGAAACTGCAACAAATGAGTAAAAGCCCTATGAAACATAAGTAAACTAAAAAAGGCAAAACTTCCATTTCCTTTAAAATAGTGAAAGTTTGTAAGCAACAAGGCAGAAACAATTAATATAATTAGTGGCTCTTTTATAGAACCAGAAATAGCCGCATACTTACCCAATAATTGTTCTTTTTTTTCTATAAGCGAGCCTGCCTTTAACACCTCCCTTTCGAACTGAAACAAGCGACCACTAGCCTTAAGGTATTTAAAGTGCTGCAATAAGGCATTTAACTTAAAGGCCAAACTATGATTTGATGTTGAAATATCTAAAGAAAACCGCTTTGTTAACCTAAACAAATGCCGATACACCAATACAGTCAACAAACCTGAAACAACCAAGAAAATTGAAATTCTATAATCTGAAAAAGTGGCTAAAACAATATATAAAAGTGACAACACCAAATAGTTTAATGCTTCATTAAACGTCCTAAA
>CAMDHZ010000016.1 GCA_945898275.1 Chitinophaga pinensis
AGTTACTTTGAAGATACCAGTATTTAATTTACCTACTTTTAAGCTAAATGCTTTTCCAACACCTGCATTGTTGTAAGGAGTAACTTTAACAGTACCAGCAGTAAAGTTAGAATCGAAAACCATACCTACGTTGTTTGCGCTTGTTAAGAAAAATGCTAATTTGTTAGTTTTGTAATCAGTTTGTGCGTTTGTTCCAACTCTTGAGATTCTTCCCATTCCTACACCAGCCTTAGTGCTTGTTGGAGCATCGAATCTGTAACCTAAGATGTTTGAAGCAGCAGGAGCTACAACTGTAAAATCAACTTCTGAAGTAAAACCATTATCTACAGAGATTGGACATGTATTTAAAGGCAATGGATATCCTGAAATAACTGCATTATTACTTAATGCAGTTGTAGGGTTTGATGATATGATGAATTCAGTGCTGCTTATAACTTTAGTAACAATAGTACCTGCTTTTAAAACACCTGTACCACCTGTTACAACTACTAACATACCTTCTTTTAAACCTGTAGTTGAACCAACTGTTACAACAGTTAATGTTCCAGCAGGAGCACCAGTAGCGCCAGCAGCAGATGTATAAACAGTAGAAGTACCTTGAGGGAAGTAGTATGCTTTTAAAACAACACCAGCAACGATACTCGTTGTGATATTACCTTTCAATCTGAATTGAGTTGCACTTAATATTGAATCAACTGTATTACTGGATCCGAAAGCACCAGCACCAGTTCCAGGAATAATTTTAACTACTGCACCTAATCTTAGGCCTGCAGTGTTAGCAACTGTAACGATTCTTTGAGAAGATGCAGATGCAGAAGTAGTTGAAGTCCAGAAACCATCAGCTAAATTATTATTTGCATTAGATGTTAACGCAAGAATAGAAAAATTAGGTTTAGTTTTTGCGATACGAACTGAATCTTTGGTAGATAATGTTAAAGAAGCATTATTACTTGCTTGGCAATAGATGAATGCTGGTTTAGCAATTGTAGTAGCAAACTTAGCTGGGTCATTAAAATTAACAGTTAAAGAGGTTGTACCTTGACCACTAACAATAGAAACACCAGTTGGAACTGTCCAAGTATAAACATCAGCATTAGCGATAGAACCTACAGTTAATACAACCGCTGTTGCAGAAGAAATATTTCCAATTTCAATAGTGTCTTGGTTAATGTTAACAGCTCCTAAACCAATTCTAGTGCGAGGCTCGATGAATGCATCTGTAAAGTTTGCACCTGAAGCCAACGGAGAACTTACACCTGGACGGTAATCCATGTCAAAATTACTTTGAGTCATATTTTCAGCAAATAAACCATTTGAGTTATAACCAAAGTCTGTATTATTCCATGCATCAAACAAAGAATCCAATTTTGTTGCTGATATTGTACCAATTAACGCAGTATATCTGCTGTTAGTTTGAATAGGTCTTCTTGAAGCTGACCCAATTCCACCACTTTTATTTTTTATAGTTGCAAAAACGTTGTAACGGCAAGCAGCGCTAGCACCTGAAGGATCAGTAGCAAGTGAGTTTTCTGCAGTACGATCTCCATCAAAATGCAAGCCAATAGGAAAATCTGTAAATACAGAGTTATATACTCTTAAGTTTGAAGCTCTGCGAATACGCAATGCTCTTTGAAATTTAGAACTAATAGAAATAGTTGTATCGTTTCTATATGGACCTACTAAAGTTATGTTAGAAAAAATAGCATTTGTTCTAGGGGTAACACTATTTGAAGATCCATCAGGATCGTTATCTGACTCAAAACCTTCAGAAGTTGAGTTATTTGATGGGTCAAAATAAGTTTTATTTCTAATTACTAACGCAAATTGAACAGTTCCACTAAATCCAAAGTCAGTATCCATATCATCATCCAAATTTTGGTAAGAAACTAAATGTGTACAATTTACTGTACCACCAAACCACTCGAATGCATCATCATTAACAAATGAAGTTTGTACGTGGTCAATTCTAGTTTTACGACCAACACCACCCATAGTTAAACCGTTGATTTCTTTATCTGGAGAGAATATGTAACCACCAAACTCAATTCTGCAATAAGCAAAAGAACCTGAATTATCTTCATCATCTGTTCCTCCAAATTCATTATCTGAAGAAGCAGCTAAACCTTCGATATTTGAAACGCCACCGACAGCGTTGATTTTTGCTTTACCTAAGATTATTACACCACCCCAATCACCTAAGTTTCTTTGTCCATCAGCTTTTGAAGAAGTAAAAACAATTGGGTTAGTAGAAGTTCCAACAGCATTAATTTTACCACCTCTTGATACAATCAAACATGAATTTGAAACGTTCGAATTACCTCTGATAACACATCCAGGTTGAATGGTTAATGTGAAACCGTTTTTAACATAAATTGGGCCATTTAATTGATAAACCTTACTGGCTAACCAAGTTGTGTTTTTAGTAATAGAAGTAGAAACTTGAATTACTCCTCTAGCAGTTTGAATGGAATCATACTTAACCGCATTTGGAGAAAAATTTGTCCAGCCATCAGTCCATCTAGCTGCATTAGGTTCGAACGCACCCCTGTAGGTAACAGGCTGTAATGTGCGTGTTTGCGCAAATACTAACACCGTTAGCATAAGTGCAAATAATAAAGTTGAGATTTTTTTCATTTTTTTTATTTAAATGTACTTCAAATAAAAGCCTCCAAGATTACCTCTAAAAAAGATTGAAGTTAACTTAAATTTAAGTTTAGGTTAAGGAACTACTTATTAGAATTTAAAAGTAGCGCTTATCGAAATCTCATTTCCAAAATTTCTAGAAATGATAATATAATCTTTATCAGCATTATATTTCTGATTTTTATCCATATCATTATAGAATACCTGATCTTGAATCAATAAGTCTTTTATATTAAGTCGAACATCCAATCTATTCTTGAAAAAGTTTTTACCAATTTGCAAATCGATAACTGTTCTGCCTTTTTCCCATAAGTCTGGTTCAATAACATTACCTACAATTGAAATTCTATCGCCTACTCTGTTTGCACTTAAAGTTGCTGATATACCAGATTTAAAATCTTGGAATTGAATCCCAGCATTGAATACATAATTTGATTGCCCTTGAAGTCTTCTATCAGCCTCTATTGCTTTGTTTTTTTCAGATAGAATTACCCTTGAATTTATTATTGCTAGGTTAGAGTATACAGTTAAATAATCTAACCAAGATATAGTGTCTTTATTGAAAAAGCTTGAAAGGAGTGCTCTAAATTCAAACTCAACTCCATAGTTTTCTGCATTTTCTGCATTTACATAAGTAACTTCTCTAGCTGCGTTTGGATTGCTTCTTTGTTCAATTGGGTTGATAAAACTCTTGTAAAATACACTTCCAGATAAAATCTGATTTTTCCCCGGAAACAATTCGTATCTTAAATCTAAATTATGGATAACACACCTTTGAATTGTATCATTTCCTGAATAGGTAAACCTATTTGTAAAATCATAAAATACAAATGGCGCAAGTTCTCTAAACTCAGGTCGATTCAAGGTTTTTGAATAAGAGAACCTTAAATTTTGCTTTTCATTTAAGGATTGAATGATGTTTAAAGATGGTAAATAATCTACAACCAAAGTATTTACATCTACAGGAGATCTATCATCTCTTGTCGATTGCAAATTCATATAAAAGGATTCCAACCTTAACCCGTAAATCGCCCTAAACATATTTCCAACTTTAGTATCAACCATCAAATACCTTGCATAGGTAAATGAAGAAGCATCATACTTATCATATGGATTTACTATTTGTTCTAACATAAAACCACCTTTCCCATTTGGCTGAATTCCCATATTAGAGGGGTCAAATATTTGATGGTCATCAAGTATTAACAATGAATCATCAAATTCAATTCCACCACCTGCCTGTTGAATTTTAGCAAAATTCATTTTACGAGCCCTAAAGTCACGCTCACGTTTTTGAATAGAAAATCCGAATTTAATTGCATTTTTAAAACGTTTACTAAAATCAATGTTTTCTGAAATATCTATTTGGGCGCTTCTTATATTTTCATTGTTTGTGGTGTTCAAAAATGTACCGCCAGTGGAGGGTGAAAAATCGGCATTCGTTGCAATATTGGCAATACTTGGTTGGCCCTCAACTTGGGAGTAAAGCAAGCGCCTCATACCTGGCATCAATCTTTGCACGTAACTATTAGAAACAACCCAATTGAGTTTAGTCTTTGTAGTTGTAAAATAATGGTCGCCTTGTACTTGGTTCGAAAAGATTTCATTAGAAGTAAACCAATATAAGTTACTTTTAGTATTCAAAGGTTCTAATTGGTTCAAATTAAAACCGCCAATCCTTGTTACTACTCTATTTTCTGTATTTATACTATAAATGTTTTTGAAACTAATGGTAGATTTATTATTTGGTTTAAAAGAAAAGTTTAACATACTGCCACCTAAAATTCTATCAACATAATTATCATCACTTAAGTCAGTTTGAAGTTGAAAATTTGCCGCCTCATCAAAGTCAAATAATCTTTGATTAAACTTTGTTGGAGAATTACTATAAGTTAAAGAAAACAAGAATCCAAATTTATCAATCTCTTTTTTCTTAAACACCCTACCCATTGTGAATTGCAAACTACCTGAAGGTAAAAATTTTTTATTATTAAATGTTCCCCAATCATTGGGCATTTTTTTTGCTAATTCCGCCTTTTCATCCCTAGATGCGGGCCATTCATTTAATCCTGGTAATCCATCTGGAACACTCCTAGTGCCATCATCATATCCCAACCAATCCCATTTTCCTCCCTTATAAGTGGTTTTGTCTTTGAAAGTTGTTAAGGTGTTGTAACCTAAACTGATATTTATAGAATTAAAGTTTTCATCTGGAATTCCTTTAGTATTTACACTGATTATCCCTCCACCAAATTCTCCAGTTTGATCAGGTGTTGCCGTTTTATAGATAATTAGGTTTTCAAGCATGTTAGATGGAAAAATATCAAATGCAAATGCTTTCCTATCTGTTTCAGAACTTGGAAGTGGGGCTGAATTAATGAAGGCACTGTTGTAGCGTTCATTCAATCCCCTAATAATGGCAAATTTATTATCCTGAATACTTGCTCCACTTATTCTTTTTATTACATCACTTGTTGCCTTATCTGGACTTTTTCTGATGGATTCAGAAGAAATACCATCACTCACTGATAACGCATTTTTTTGAAGAATTAACAAGGCACTTACATTCTCTTTCTTTGCTTTTGCTGTAATTTTAACTTCCTCCATCACATTTCTTTTCTCTCCAAGTACAAAGTTCAAAATAGTTATTTCACCTTTTTTAATTACCACATTTTCAGATTTACTTTCAAAACCAACATATCTACAGTTAATTTTATAGGGGCCAACAGGAATAGAATTGATAATATACTCACCATTAAAATCTGTTGACGCACCTTTAGTAGTTCCTTCAATTGAAACAATTGCACCAATTAATTCTTCCCCTTTATCTGAAACAACCTTTCCCTTAATTTTTCCTAGGTCCTGTGAGGTCACAGAAACTGGATTAATAAACAACCCAATTAATATGATTAAATTGATAATAGCGATTCTCATTATTTATTTTATTGAGTATTTATAATTTTTAATAAGCATTTTCGTCTCCCGAAATAGTCAGAATTATTGTTTTTATAACAATATCAAGGTCAACCCAAAGGTTCCAATTTCTAATATAATCTAAATCATATTGCACCCGTACTTCCATCAATCTTTTATCTAGATTTCCTCTTAAACCATTTATTTGAGCCCAACCGCTAATACCAGGTTTAATAAAATGTCTTTTAGTATAAGATTCAACAATCTCTTCATACTGACTCGTTTGGATTAGCATGTGTGGTCGTGGCCCAATAATGCTCATATCTCCCTTGAGTACATTTATAAATTGAGGTAATTCATCTAAATTTGTTTGTCTTAATATTCTACCTACTCTGGTAAAACGATGATCATTAGGAACAGCTTGCTGCGTGTCCGAAGTTGTGTTCAAACACATGGTTCTAAATTTGTAACAAACAAAAGGTTGGTTGTTTCTTCCAGTCCTTTTTTGTTTAAATAAAACGGGACCTCTCGAATCTAATTTTATAATTAGTGCCATAATTGGCCAAAACCAAGAAAGAATGAATACAACGATTAATAAGCTTAAAATAATATCAAAGAGACGTTTTCTTATTCTATTGTCTAATTCTTCTAGGGGAATTTTAATATTTTCAACCAATGGAATATCAGCTTCACTATTAATAACTATACCTTTTGAAGTCTGACTTGTAAAATCCTTTATAAACCTAAAACGAATAAAATACTTTTCAGATAAGGAAATAATGGCATTGATATCTGCATCATTTTCCAAATTTATAAAGGAGTAAATATTGCTTATATTAGCATCCTTGGCCTTTTCTATTGCTTTAATTAAATAAGCGAGTTTTGTTTCACCTTCTGTTTTTGGAAAATTCAATTTAAGCAATCTATATCCAGAATGCTCTGCCTCTAGAAAGCCTTGTAATTGGGTGATCAAAGGTTTTGTCCCAATTATAGTTACTCTTTTTCTGATGTGAATCAAATTATCTATCTTATTTAAATAGAAAGCAATTGCATATCTACTAAAGGGTAAATATGCCATCGAAATTATTGAGTAGTAACCAAAGAATAAATAATCAAAAAAAGCTAGCCCAAATAACTTGGAGACTAGGATCAAAACTAAAATATGTACAAATAATTGATATACAGAATTTCTTAAATTATATGCGATTTTTAAATTTCCCTCATATGTTTTAAAATACATTGAAGGAATGAACCAAGTAAGGGATAAAATTAAATGAACTAAAGGAAGTGAAATTTCTTTTATTAATGAACTACTAGAAAAATCAAACATCCATAGCAATACCTCAAAAATTAGGTTAATACCTAAAAGATCCATCACCAAAATGGAGGACCTTAGGATGAGAATATACAGAGAATTTTTATGGAAACGTTTCCCCATTTTTTTTACTATGGGGCAATGTTAAACTACTGTTTTAACGCTAAGATTTAAACTAATTAAACTTTATATTATCAGATTGTTAATATAAGATTACTCGATTTAGTAAATTATTCAAATGAAGCTAGTTAACAATATGAACAATTCCAAAGCCAACCACAATTAAACCATCATTACTTGTTTTGACATTTTTTGAATTTGAAACCCTTCTGTCTGGAAGGTTAATTTCATAAGCAGTAACAATAATTTTATATTGAATATTTGCCCTTATGCCAAAAGTGTTTGAAAACCAATGATTAAAGCCAAATCCAGCGCCAATAGAAGGGTATGCCTTGCTTCCTCTTGTCCAAAATCCTAAATCCATTTCTATATATGGATCGAATTTGTTATCCTCTTTAACTATATAATTAAAGTTAAACTTTAAACCACCTTCAATTGAAAATAAGTCAACAGGCTTTTTAAGTGTTCTCCCATCTATTTGTTGGTTTAATGGATATAGGCTTGATCCTACATTGATTAAAAATGCCTTTCCTTTATTTAATCTTTTTTCAGCACAAAAATTAAATGGACTAATATTCCACATGATTTTCTTTCCATTAAAATAACTTCTAAACTGCTCAGCATCCTCAATAACAATATTCACATTATAATTAAAGAGCCATGGATTTCCTTTATAAAAATCTTGAGCTTTCAAAATGTTTGAAAAAAGCACTAAAACACATAAAAAAACAAGATTTGAAGATTTTATTATTTTCGGCATTTAGCAAATTAATTAATAAGAAGTTAAATTTTTGGTGGTGTAATATTATTTTTTTGTCAATAATGTTTGATTGACCCAATTTTCTAAAATTTTCTCTTTGTTAAAGTTTGATATGGCAAATTCTCTTGAGTTCGCTTGAATTTTGCCGCTATCAGTCGAAATAATTTTGGTTAGTTCTTGATAAATAATAATTGGGTCTACCTCTGATATAACGTAACCTATCTCATTATCAATAAGCATTTTGCCCATTTTATTAGTTTCAGGAACAAATGCAATACAAATTCCCCCGACACTCAATATTGAAACAAGTTTACTTGGAAAGAGATAATTACTTGTTTCATTGCGCTGGAATATTAAATGATAGTCTGCTAGGTTCAACCAAGTGTTTAATTCATTGGTTGGAACTAAATTGCGAGCAATAATATTCTTAATACCTTCCTTTTGAATAGTTTCCTTTAGTTGACTGTGATAAGGGCCATTGCCAGCCACAATAAACAAAATGCTATCATCTGTATTAAAATTTTTAGCGAAATTAAAAACTAACTCAATACCTTGTTTTTCTCCCACACTCCCAGAATACAAAAATATTTTCTTGTTTAGGGGAAAGCCATACATCTCTCGCAATTTGGTTTTCTCTACAATTGGATAGAGTAATTGTAAATTCGTCCAATTAGGTAAAAGCCCAACTTCAAACGTTGTCTTGGATTTTATTTCGCTAATCATGTTTGGATGAATTGAACTAATAAAATTTGACTTACTTAATATAAATTTTTCAACTCTTAATAGACTGCGAATAAGCCATTCTTGCTTAATCATGTTTAAAGACTTAGCCGCTTCAATCTGAAGGTCTTGAATATGATAAAACAGCTTTCCTCCTGAAAGAACTTTAGCTATGTAGCCCAACAATCCTAAATGAAATGGGGGAGCGATACATATAATGAACTTAGGCTTTAATTTTATTGATAAGAAAATTACTTTGGGTAAAGCAAATGCGAAAAATGACAACTCCTGATAAATCCTGTTCAACCCTGTTGGTCTCTGAGGTACATATAATGGACATCTATGTACTTTTACTTTTGAACCAAAAACTACTTCCTTTTTATACCAATTATATTTTTTATCTAATTTCCAATATGGATAATATGGAAATCCAGTTATTACTTCAATTTCCTTTCCTTGTTTTGAAAGCCATTCTACCATTTCTCCAGAATACTTGCCTATTCCAGTAGGTTCAGGAAAAAAATTTATGCCTATGAATAAAATATCCTTCCTCTTCAATTTTTTATTTTGTTAAATTCTTTTCTAATACTATTAAAATATTGAGCTTTAACCATTGCATATCTAAATCCATTTATTCCATCCAAAATCCCAAGATAAACAAAGGTTGAACCTAGAAAGAAAATTGCCCCTGCAAATGGCGTTTTTAGAATTAGGTATTTCATTTTTTGTGAAAAGGTAAAATCCATTGCATTTTCTATCTTTTTAATATCATAAAATCTTTTTGCTTCCCATTTTGCATAAGCCAAATGTTTAGCCTTCCAATTTGAGGTATTAATGTTAACCCTATGTTCAATTTTGAATTTTAATTTATTAGTTTCACCTTTTAATATGGGATGCTCATGCACCTCCATATCTAAATGTGACCATGATTCTTCATTAACTTGCTCATAAAGACCACTTCCAATTTTAAAAAGTGCAAGTTTCTTTAAAGGATATCCAAATTTTAAAACTTTATCTTCTATGTAAATTGTATATGGGATCCAATAGCCAATTATTGATTTGTTTTGAATGTTATTTCTAATTTCCTTTTTTACCTCACCAGTAAGTCTCTCATCGGCATCTAGAAATAATATCCAATCTTCATTTTTGGCGTGGTTCAATAAATACCAATTTCGCTTTTTAGGAAATTTGCCATCCCAACTAAAATTCAATAATTCTGCTCCCCAATTCAATGCAATATTTTTGGTTTGATCCAAGCTATCAGAGTCAATTACCACAATTTTATCCGCAAAGCCCTTTCCAATAGAATTTAAACAATCCAAAAGATTGCTTTCTTCGTTTTTAACTGGTATTACAATAGTTAACATCTTAGTTTAAAACCCTTCTCTTTTTAATCGGTTTGCAAGGAAAACCTGCATACACTGTCCATTTCGATAAGTTCTTTGTCACAACCGATGCCGCTCCTACTATACAGCCATCCTCAATTGTAATTCCTGGGTGAACAAAAACGCGAACTGCAATCCAAACGTAACTACCTATGATAATTGGTTTTCTAATCAAGGGAAATCCAGGGTCATCGTAATTATGCGTACCGCAGCAAATAAAAGAGCCTTGAGAAATTACCGTTTTGTTGCCAATTTGAATTAAATCCATTGAGTATAGCACTACTTCATCTCCAATGCCACACTCAGTTCCAATAACCAAATTCCAAGGTGCCCATATTTTTACACTTGAATAAACATTTGTATTCTTTCCAATTTTAGCTCCAAAGATTCTTAATATTGCTCTTCTCCAAGCATGAAAAGGCCTAGGGGAATACCTGAAAAAAATCAAATAGGTAACATTCCATATTAAACGCATAAATTTATTAGAAAGTGAAAATGAGGGACCAACTCTAGTATTTATGTTAACCTCTTTTTTAAAATTATACATTTGCATTTGAATATTAAATGGACCTATGCCCCAAAAACCTGATATTATTGTTATAGCGATTAATCAAAAGTTCTTCGAACATTTAAAAGCATTGTTGGGTTCAATCTTTATCAATTGGCCTAATTCTCCAGATATTGTTGTTTATGCGCATCCCGATTTAACCCAAGAGTCAATTATTTATCTCAGCAATTTTAAAAAGGTGTCTGTTAAACATTATAACCCTAAAGAACTTAAATTCTATAAATTAGTGCAGCAAGGCATAACTTATTTCAAATCAAAAGATTTTATTGAAACAGGTTATTTTTCTTTGCATCTATTTAGCGAAGACTTTAACAACTATAAAAATTTATTATTCTTAGATGCCGATACCTTGGTTTTGAAACCACTTGATGAATTACTTCAAGAAACTAAGTTTTTTATATGTAGCGCAAATAATGCTAGACTCTTACCTTACTTTAATATAAGCCAAGCTCAACCAAAAAAGTCTTTGTTGATAGGTTATTGGCTATTTAAATTACTTCAATTTGGAATACTACCAAAGCCATTTGTTTCTGCCAACTCTGGCGTAATGGTAATTCCAGAGAAGTTGCGTGATGGAAATCATGAGCGTGAAATTTTAGCAATTTTAAAACAGTTTCAATCGGTTTGTAGCAGCGATCAAGAGATAATTTTACTTTATGCAATGAAACATAAAATTGAAATTTCAAAGGACTATAGATTCAATTTTCAAATCAGGTTTTTTAATTTAATCAGCCAATCCTCAAGCACTAAAAAAGAATTATTAAAAGCTTCAAATGAAATTAAGGTTTTACATTTTAATGGTCCAAAACCTGATGCTGTATCCTTTGAAACACACCCATGGACCATCGGTCAAAATTTTTGGAAACAACAATATTATCATTACAAAGAGGCTCTTAACCAGTTTATTTCTCGATAACTTTTAATTGGTTCAAACCGAAACCTAAATATAGATTTGTGATTATCTAAACCCATAAAAATGGTGCAACTTTTCTTAAGAGGGTTCTGGCTGTTTGAACCAAACGGTCGGAAGCGTTTCCATAAGTTTTATTCCAATGAGCACCAACTCCTTCTGGGTTTAAATTAAAGGGTAAACGAATCATTATTTTTTGCTTTTCCTTCTGGTATATTGGATTAATTTTATGAAATAGGTACAACTCTAAATGACTTAAGTTTAATTGAACCATTTCTGTTTTGGCCTCCAATAGATGCTTTTTGAAAAACCCAACTTTAAAAGCAAAAATTGACGAAGGGATATAAGAAAAACCTGATTTATTCCATTTTTTTGCCCTAACATCACTTACCCAATCTTTTTTAGAAGTTAGTTGATTTATTAAACGGTTAATGGCTGGAAAATAAAGTCTGCCTGTAATTTTGATTACCCAATCATTTTCCTCCCAAAAATTTTCACGTAAAATTGATTTAGTTATCATTTCAATTTCACTGTAACCGTAATGCATACCTTCAGGGGCAATTTCTGCCTGATAGGATAGGAGAATGGGATTAAACGAAGGATTGATTTTTTGTTTGATTTCATGAAGTGGGTAACCCGAGTTGTCAATATAAACAATTCTCACTTCACATGGCCATTTATGTCGATTCCATTTTTCTATGGCAGATAAATAGTCGTTTAACCTTTGAATTGGTTCATTTCTTTTTACCTTTTCTTTAAATTGATTAGGTTGAATACATGAAGTTAATAGCAGGGTAACTCTCATTGTTTAACTCCTAACGTAATCTCAAAATATTCCCTTAAGCGTTTAGCATATAAGGATGGATGAAAATTCTTTTGAAATAGTTCTATTGCGTTGCTTGATATTTTTTTGTATTCAGAATCGTTTAATTCATATAACTTTTTAATTGCATGATAGGCGCCTTCCCAGTCAGGATTTTCAACAAACCCAGCGCTGTTACTTTCAATTTCTTTGAAAATATTCACCCCTTTTGAAACTAAAACAGGCGTACCAACCGATAATGATTCTGAAATAGCTTGGGCGAAATTTTCATGCTTGCTCCATAATATTGATGCCTTTGAGCTATTTAACAAATATTGAATTTGATTTTGTTCTTGTTGCTCCAAAATAGTTAGTGTTTTGGAAAGTATTTCATCTTTATTAATTCTCCGGCTTAACTTAAGGCCATACTTGCTTTGCCAACCCGGACCAGCAATTAGCAAAGTACTTTTATTTGGTGAATTTGACTTAAACTTTGACCATGCAATTAACAATTCATCTATACCTTTTTTAGGATCTATTCTTCCAAAAAACAACAAGTTGTTATTCCGTTGCACTTCAATTTTTTCTATTGCTCGAGAAGTATATCCAAGGTTAACTTTTTGAGGACCATTTATTTTCCCAAAACTTGATTCATGGGTCTTTAACTCTATTTCACTAGTAAATATTAGTGCACTAGCATTTGTAAGAATATTTTTCTCAATTAACCAAAAGTATAGTTTGTTTCTTAATGCCTTTAACCACCTCTTTTTTTCAACTTGGTAATAAGGGTCAAGCATACCATGAGGATATATTAATAAAGGCGTTTTTGAAGGGTTTGATTTGTTTTTTAAAGCCTTTTTAATAGCATATCCATGATATAACCATAATCCATGTTGAATAACTAGGTCGTATTCTGCAATTATCTCTTGCAGCTTTTGATATAGTTTTTTATTGTATTGCCAGGGACTGCTAGGTCTTCCCATTGGGATAATTTTGAAACTTAGGTTTTCTAAGAAACTATCCGATGGTTCATCTAAGGAAATTACTGTTGTTTCAATATTTAATTTATTTAAGAAAGGCGTTATCAGTTTGATATGCTGCGCAGGACCGCCACTTGCAGGATTTAGTGTAGGTATTATTCTAAGTATTTTAATTCTAGTTGACAAATCCCTTTGTTCTTAAAAAATATTTAGCATCCATGGGAATTGATTTTACCTCAATAGCTGGTGAACCGGCATATAAAAAATAAGGCTTATCAAAACTTTTGTTCATTAAGGAGTTGGCCCCAAGTATTGAATAATCTGGTAAAACTGCGCCACCTATTAAAATACTTCTTGTTCCAACAAAGCAATAGTTTCCAATAATGATAGGATTACTATGTTGCCTGTTATTTATAAAATCAATTGAATGTGTTAGAAACTGGGATTGATAACCACCAACAATTGAGAAATCTCCTATTTTAATTAAGTTGGTGCAATCTATATGATGGTTTTTTGTTATTGCAGATTCTTTACCAAGAATTAAGGATGCAATTCTATCTGTTTGGTGGGTAAAATGTTTTTCACTTTTAGTTGACATGCCTGTTATCCAATTGTTTCTACCAATTCGAGCATTTTCTAGTAAAGTAATATTATCAAGATGAATTGCAACATTAAAATGGTCAATTCTTGCTCCATTTGCCATTTGTAATTTGTCAGGATAAATCCAGCTAAATCCAATGTAGGCGTTTGGATCAAGCTTAAATTCAAAAAACTGTTTAAGAAACCTTCTTTTTATTGGCCAAGGTAGAATAACACCTATTAATTTAATCAAGAACTTCATTAGAATTGTATAAATCAATTAAACTATCAATAAAAATTTGGCTTTCGTATTTTTGAATGTTTTCTAAACCTTTTAAAATAAGAGATTTTCTTATTTCTTGATTGTTAAGGACATCAATCGCCAAAACAAATTCATCTATTTTTTCTGAATCAACAAATATTGCAGCATCTCCAGCAATTTCTCTATGAATTGGAATATCAGAACAAATCACTGGGATGCCAGATTTTTGTGCCTCTATAATGGGCCAACCAAATCCTTCTGATAAAGAAGGAAACAAAAAAGCAAATGCTCCTTGGTAAATAGCAGCGAGCTCTTGGCTTGATAAATTTGTTAGGATACTTATTCTATTGGCATGTGTTTTATAATCCAGTAAATCAACATTAAAGGGATGGGTAACCACAAGTTGTATATCTTTTTTTTTACTCAATAATTCTAAAAGTACGCTTCTGTTTTTTCTTTCTAGGTCTGAACCAACATGAAGCATATAGGAAGCATTTGTTAAATTAAATTTTCTTAGAGTTGCTTTTAATAATTCAATTTCAATTGGTTCAAAACTTTGATTAAAAGTATTTGGAACATATTTCCATTGTTTTTGAACAGCTTGATTATCTGAGATTAATTCAATTAATTGTTTTAAAGTGGTTTTAGAAACACACGCTATTTTATCAATATTAATTAAGTTGTTTAAAATCCACTTTTGCAAAATTACTCCTGCTCTTGTAGCTTTACAGTGTGCATCTACATAACCCAAGGCCCCTCTAATAGCTAAAACATCATGACATGTAATTACAAGTTTTTTGGGGTCAAAAAGTTTCCTATAAATGGCATTCGAATGGTCGCATATATGAATGATATCGTAGTTCGAGTTAAATTTTGAAATGAAAAATAAATAAATTGGCGCAACAATATATTTATCTATATATCCAACCCATTTTTTTACCTTGGTTTTTCTATAAAAAATACCAAATAGGAGAGGAGGATAAATCAAATTAACTTGAATAGATTTTTTGATTAATTCTTTTTGAACCATATTGGCATATCTACCCATGCTCTCTTGCTTATCTCCAGCATAATTTCCAATTAGTAAAACTTTCAAAAGTATAAATTTCTAATTAGTGGTAGACTTAAAAGAGGCGATTAGTAATCCCAAAGAAATAATGCTAAATCCCATTGCAGTAGGTTGGTTCCAACTGCCTTGAGTAAAGTTTAATAACATGTATGGAAGTAATGTCCAAGATAGAAAATTGTTTTCACTTAACATTCTATATGAATGTATGGTAGTTTTTAATCCAATAAATAGTCTAATTAAAACCATCCAAATGCCCAAAATTGGCCCCATTTCACCAATTATTCTTCCCCATTCTCCTTCAGAAATTAAAAAGCTCTTATTGTTTGTTAAAAGGACACTGCCAACATTAGTCCCGTATCCTAATCCAACACCAGAAATCTTTTTGTTAGGTGCTTCCATTAATGCAGAAGCTAACCCTCCTAAATACCTATCCAATAAAACAGATTCAAGACCTCCTTCAGATTCATTAGCTCTTTCAAATCTAGTGTTAAATACATTTAATACAGTATCGAAAAAACTAAACATATTTAAGCATAAATAAACAATGAACAATGATATTCCAATGCCGAATATTTTGTTTATCTTATCTTTAAATTTATAAAGTGCAGGTACCACAATAACTACACTTGCCGTTACCATAAATAATAGTGTTCTACTAATGCTTATAGGAATTGCTATTAAAAGTGAAATCCCTGATAATACCAATAATAAAACTGGAATAGTTTCCGATACAAATAAAAAGTAAAGTAAAAATGCAGCTAACAATCCATAAAAAGAGCTTGTACCGTTGGTGAATGAAAATGTCCCAGGCGGTCTTAAGTACCCTAGCGCTCCATCAAAACCTGCACCTGATAAATCTCCACCAACCCCACGATTAACCCAAGCAGTTTGTGGACTAAAGAATTGTGCAATTAATAAAATAGTCATTGGAATTGACAAGTATAGAAAAAACTTACCAACCTTTATGACATCATTCTTGTCAAATACATGTCCCATTAAAAATGCAAGTGGTAAGTGTAACAAAAATACTCTTATCCCGTAAATTGCAACGTTAAGATTTTGATGTCCTAATGTTAGCGTAAATCCTAAAGATATAATTGCTATTACCCAAATTTGAATTAGGAAACTGTTTGAATAATATATTTTGAGGGTAGAGGCCTTTACTAGCAAAAATAAAGCGAGTGGATCTCTAATTATTAATAAGATATCTGAGAATTGAGGCAATACCCATTTTCTAAGAGCCCCCTCAAAAATAAGGAGCAATAGGTATAACCACAAGCCTTGTTTTATTTCTTTATATTCAAACATTTTGCTGTATGACAAAGTTTGCCAAATCGCTTTTATAATTCGACCAAGGTCTTTCTTTAGCAGTACTTATTGCTGCCTCACTCATTTCTATTAATTTTGAGCGATTGGCTAACACATCATCTAGTATGCTTTCTATTTTATCAGTTTCTCCAGGATTAATTAACCAACCATTAATACCATTTTTAATAAACTCATTTGCACCCGTATTTTGAGTTGTTATCACTGGAAGTCCTCTAGACATAGCCTCACTAATTACCAAGCCAAAGCCTTCAAACCAAGATGGGAAAAGTAAAACATCATGCTCATCCATCACTTTTAATATTTCAGAATGAGGCAATGAATTGATCCAATGATGTTGTTTTAACTTATTTATTAATTCTAAATTGGTTTTTTCAGTTAGTTGACCTACAACAGTTAATTCAATTTGATTTTGAAATGATTTCATGCTATCCAAAACCTCTCCAATTCCTTTTCTTTGCGTTAAACCACCAACAAATAGTACTTTAAGCTTTTTTATAGTAAGCTGTTTTTTTGCTAAAACAGGCGTAGGAAACCCATAAGGTATCACAATGGTTTTTTCGTAATAGGGAGTTTCAATCAAAGTGGATTTTGTAAAGTTACTTGCAACAATGATGTGATTAGCTAGTTGAAGTTCATTTTCTTTTCTTTCAATTTTCTGAACCGGTTCCGATAATCCTCGAATTGTGTTTAGCAAATAAGGTTGGTTATTTGCAGCCATTTCCTGCCAATGTTGCCCTGCTTTCCAATAGCCAATTGGAAGGTCATAAAATCGTATTAAGTTTTTTGCTTTGGCAATTTCAAAAGTTTGGAACGCAGCGTCCTCATATGCGTAAACCATTTTTAAATTCTGTATGCCCTTAGCAATTCTTTGGGCAACAAACAAATCATGTCTATGAAAATTACTATCAATTGAAAAGTATGAATTTATGGGGCTTATCTTTTTTAAATATTTACTTCTTTGAATTAAAAGCCTAATTAATTCATCTGAAGGCTTTGCAATAGTATAATCTTTAAATACCTCTGGGTATTCTCTTCTGCTAAAATCCTTTATAAAAGTCTTTAAAAAGTTATGAATTGAATTAGAAGAAAAGCCTGCATACCCAGTTATAAATTCTTTTAAAATGTTACATTCCTGAAATGCCTCTAATGCATTTTTTACAAATTGGTTTCCAGTGGGGTGAGAAAGTATTAACATTATTTTATGGAAAAAATCTTGAGCCAATCTTCACTAACCTTTGAAGGGGAGTAGCGTTCTTCATACTTTTTTATTTGGAAATCAGAAATATTTGGACGACTGATTAAACCATCAACAAAATTATTGATATGAGAAACCAAATCATCTTCTGATAAATGTTGTGGCAATAAGTAATTTCTATTCTTTTCAACCACTATATCTTTTATGCCTCCAATGTTTGTTGCCATCCAAGGTTTTCCTGCTCCCATGACTTCTAATAAACTAATGGGCAATCCCTCTGGATGTTCACTAATGAGTATAAAGGCGTCTATAAAGTTTAGAACATCGCTAAGTTCGTCTTTTCCCTCAAAAGGTCCATGAAAATTTACATTTGGATAGTTCTTGAAAAAATTAGAATCATATAATTCTCCTTTACCCCAAATGTGAATTTCTACCAAAGAAGGGTCTAGAACTTTTGATATTCGACACAGTTGCGTAATTCCCTTTTCAGGAATCAATCTACCAAAGAAACCAAGCTTTATTGGAGAACTAATGGTAAAACTATTAGAAGTTTCAATTGGATATGAAAAACATGGAACACACAATGATTTTCTTAAGGTTATAGCCTCTAGTTCCTCTGCTATTGATTTTGAACAAGCATTTAATATATCAGAATTTTTTAAGGTATAGTAGTATTCTGGAGACCAATCATTCAACAAGCCTTTTGAAACAGCAGTATGATGATGATGTACCCATACTGTTTTTTTTCTTAGCATTTTCCTGGTAAAACTAATACTATCACCCTGGCCATTTGAGTAAAAATAATTATACCTTATTGTTCGAACCTTAATTAAAACAATAAAAAGAAAGAAAAGCCTTTCAATGAATCCTCCCTTTTTAATTATCCAAGTTTTCTTGCATTTTTTTTGATAATTTTCTTTCTGTGCGTTATTTAATCTAGAATCTAGCACAACTAAATATATATCCAAATCATTAGCTAACTCATTAACAAAAGAATGAACATGACTTTCTATTCCTCCAGCCTCAAGCAAGCGTGTGCAATAAATTAATACTTTTGGTTTGTTATTACTTTTCAAAGGATTTGTATTTTCTTATTAAATATCCAAAACTACTTAGTGCAAAAGCAATAATATTGACGAAATACTTTTCTATGTTGTCGCTCAAATTAGTTGATTTTTTAAATGGGTTAACCTTATTTTCAACAAAGCATGTTGTTAGTCTTTCTAACTTAAACTGAATGGTTTTCAATACCCTTTGATTTACTTTATAATTTGGAATTTTATCCCAACTTAATACCTCTGTATAGGAATAAATGGGTATGAACTTGCCAAGAATGTTTAATCTTCCATCCTTAGGATTTGGATGTATAAAAATTACTTTTATTCCTAAAGACAAGCAAGGTAAGGCACAATGTAATTTATTAGTTATAACCACACTTGAACCACTGTATTCTTCCATTAACTTATTAATGTAGGATTCATTTTCAATTAGGTAACTATCAAAATCATTTTCATTATGAATAGGGTCATGATTAAATAAGCTTATTTCTTTCTTGCCAATTTCCCTAATCTTATCAATTACTTCCTTTGGAAATTGGTGGTCTACATTGTCTACCATTACAATTGAATCCTTGAAGGTTCTTTTAAAAGCTGATTTCCTTTTATTAAAAGTTACAGTTAAACAACCTGAATAATAAGCTGGAATGCCGTTCAGTAGAAAGTATACTTGAGTTTTTCTGTCTCTACAACCAATAGGACCAAATTTTCTAAAGTGCTTTCTGTTTGCATTACTAAAAAGCAGTTTAATGCTAGCTAAATGAAAACTAATGTAAAATGGGGTTAGTTTTTCTGTTGGTGGAAACGCATTGTAATCATGCATAAACCAACCATTCGCTATGAGAATTCCTTTTTCTCCCTCAAATTCATTTAGTTTTTCTCTATCCAAACAAATTGCGTTTTCACCCAAGTAAGCTCGCGCAGACATCCCTTGAATGATGTCTCCTAAATTATTTTTCTTCGAGCCTTCAGCTAGGTAGTATTGATTCATTTATATAGCTTAAAAATTTTAATGAATGGGTATTTGTAGCATCAATTTTTGGCTCAAACCGACACATTTTATAATCAAAACCTTCTGAAATTTGTATAAGTTGTTTTGCGAAATCTGAATTTGATAATTTGGCTACCTTTGTTTCTTCTATGCCTCTTAAAAGTACAGGCAGTCCATGCTCTAACATAGCCAAAGTAGAACCACTTTTCCCAAAAAGGTTTAATGTTGCCCTAGAAATTCCTAAGTCTTGTTCTTGTAGCAAGCAAGAGATATCTTTCTCGTTTAGCCAACCTAAATCCAATAGGTTTCTTTCTCCAAGTATATTATTTATGAGAAGTAAGTTCTTAGCTTTTTGAATTCCATTATCTCCCACTAGAGTTATTTTAGGGACCAAATCATTTTCAAAACAATACTGTTTGATCCAAATTAGTTGTGATTTAAAACCATTGGTATCAAAACTGAAATTGCCAAAAAAAAGGCATTTCAATTCCTTTTCAGTTCTTGCCTTTAAATTTAAATTAGGTTGAAAAGGAATATTGCTTATTAAGGGAAGTAACTTTACATTTCTTCCTGTCATTTTTACATAATGCGGAATTGTACTCGTAATTAAAACAGGTTTAATATTCTTAAGGATTCCAAAAAGCAAAGATTTTTGAAGGATTGAAACTATTCTGTTTTTTAAGTTAGTTTGCTTTGTTATTTCAATCCAAGGCTCATGAATCATTAGATGAACTTTAAATTTTTTTAGAATTTGAGTGAAAATTAGCAATTCTATTGACAAGCCCTTTTTATGATAACTATACGGCACAAATTGAATTGATATAACATCCGGATTCAATTTAATAAGTGTACTATACAATAATAAAAATCGCTTTACTGTCGATAAACTTTTTTCTATAGTATAAATATCTTTAGATACACTTTCTGGTTCTTCTTCGTTTAAAACAATAGTTTTAACAGTGTGACCAATCGCTTTTAGTTGCTCGGAAAGTAATTTTGTATATGCGGCAACGCCATTGGTTTTTGTATTCATTGACCCAACAAGAAATACTATTCTCATTGTCTTTTTTTTATGAATTTAATTGGGTTACCAGCCCAAATTTCATTTGCCGGAATAGTTTTATTTACCAAAGAATTTGCGCCAATAATTGCACCATCACCTATTGTAACACCTTTAAGTACAATCACATTGCTTCCTAGCCATACATCTTTTCCAATGTATATGGCTTGTTCTGTTCCTCCCTGGCTTCTAATTAATTCATTTAATTTGAATCCATGATCATGGTCTATAAATTTACAATTTGATCCTATTAAACAATCCGCTCCAATACTTATTTTTTTTCTAATATTAAACTCAACATTTGCACCTAGAAAAACATTGTTTTCAATTATGATATTTGGTCCATCTTTATAAATACCATCAAACTTAAATGAAATGCCATTTTCTAATCTGCAATAATTTCCTATTGATATTTGATGCGGCCAACTTACCCCAATAATTGGTAAGAACGTGCCTTTCCCAACTTTCATTCCTAAGAATTTATACTTTGAAGTTCTTAGTGATTTTCTAATTTTTTTGTAGGTATTGAACCTAATATAGAATGATAATTTGTGCAGAAATGGTTTTAACATTTAAATAAAAATCATACAAAAATTCATGATGGTTTTATCTATAAAGAAAGCAAAACCTCTTCCTTGATATTTAAACAATTGAATGATATTAATTGGAATAGAATTAATAAATATACAAATTCTTTGGATTCTAAATTTTAAAATTGACTCGTTGTAATATTTGTTTTTAAATCGCTTTTGAGATAGTAGTCTTTGGTTAAAACTTCCGAAAGCCTTTTTTCTTCTCCAAGGATGGTAAACTAACATACCTCTTACAAATTTAATTTCACCAATTCTCTCATACCTGATTTTGAAGTCTATGTCTTCCATTGTAGCAATAGGGAATTGCTCATCAAATCCTCCTAATTCAAGAAAGATGTCTTTTTTGATGCCGAAATTACAAGACCATAATTTTCCTCCATTTTCATTGATAGGTGCAACTTCATCAAAGGATTTTTTCTCGCCAATGGCTAGTGTTTTACCCTCAATACAATAAATTTCTTGTTCTTCATTTGTTGCTACAATTGCTTCATTTAACCAATTTGAATGTGGTAAACAATCGTCATCAATAAAAAACAACCAAGTCCCTTTAGCATTTTTTGCAGCTGAATTTCTGTTTGCAGCCGGACCTTTACTTGGTCCATTTAAAAAAGTTACCCAATTAAATTTTTCCAGCAAATTATCCGAAATTGTATCATCTGAACTTACAATGATTTCAATCCTTAAGTTTTCACTCAATTGAGGGTAAAGTAATTCTAGGCAATTTATCAGCTCTTTTTCTCTTCTAAATGTTGGAATGATAATGCTGTAGTTTATCATTGATTTTTTAGAAAATTTTCAACTAAGGAGTAATAAGAATTATACGCTTTTTGCTCCAACTGTATCACGGTAGTTGGTTCAACCCTAAATGAGTTTTTTAAAGAATTATAGTCCCCAATCATTTTTAAAGGGGTAACAATTTGTTCCGAAGTTATGCCAATAGAATGCAATAGCTTTTCATTTTTATGTGCATACGCAAACGGAATAATCTCTGAAAAACTTCTTATTCCAATAAGCGTTGCATGAAAACGGGTACATAAAAAAGTACTTGCATTAATCATAATTTCAAGGCTATTTAAAATATTAGAATCATATGGAAGAACTTCTGATTTTTTTAGAAAGGATAACCCCAACATTAATTCTTCATCTGCTGGCGTAAATGGAATTGCAGTTATGCTAAATCCATCTGCTCTATATTTAGAAATAATTCCTTCTGCCCAATTTAAATAGTTTTCGAAAATCTCTTCGATTTTTGAATAAACCTCAGGTCTTTCATTTCGATATTGTTCAATTGGCCTATAGCCATTTTGGAATTTCTCAACATAAATTGGCATTAAATTAACTACCAATTTTTTATCTTTTGGATTTGTTCTATTGGCCAAGAAATTTTCATTTTGCCAAATAAAACCTAAATCAGGAAGGCTTAAAATGTCATTTCTTCCTAAAAGTAAATTTAGATATTTTCCATTAGCTTCAGACCTAGTTACTAAAACTGGAATAGATTTCAAATAACTAATTAGCTCAGAAGAATAGCTTGATTCATTAAAGTCCACTCCAAGTACCAATACTTTCGAAGAATCAGGATAGGTTTTTATTAATTCTTCAAGTGGTTTAGAATAGCCTATTGCGCCTCCTCCTAATATTACCTTATTAGCTTTTGGCCATTTACTTAAATTATATAAAGTTTGTAAACTCCCTAATTTGTTAAATTTTTTAAGCAATTGTTGAACCGATTTTCCCATCAAGATATCACCTGCATTTCCTAAATGATATCCTCCTGCAACAGAGATTTCTGATGCGTAAATCATTTGTTTTAACCACCGTAAGCGATGTAAAATTTCCAATTTCATCTCAAATACTAGATTTTAAAAGGCCTAAGAATCTTTTATCAAATAAGGCGATTATACCTGTTTTTCTTATCAACCAAAAATGCACCCCAAGTCTATTATCTATTTTCTTTTTGTAAATTCTTCTTAGTATCTTATCTAATAATAAATGTTTATACCAATAGCTTGCTTGATTCGAATTCAATACTTTTAAAAATTTTTGTGCCACTTGCAATGATTCTTCCTTCATTGCTTTGCTGTTTTTAAGTGTTTTAGTATTACCCGCAAGCCTAAAGAATGAATTTGGAATTTCTATTTTATAAGTCCTTGGATCAAACATAGAAATACGACAATACCAATCTAAATCCATGCAATAATTTAACGTTTCATCTAAAGTATCAAGTTTATTTTTCCTTAAAAATGCCAAATTTATCCATACACTTTGAGAAGGAACAATGAACCTAACATTAAAAAAGAATAACAATAGCTTGTCTAAATCTAAAGTAGATAAATTGTTTTTTATAGTAATTGAATTTTTTAGCGTTTCTCCAGACTTCACGTTTCCGAAGATAAAATCATACTTGTACTTTGAACCAATAAGATTTATTTGTTTGAAAGCGCCATCTAAATATAAATCATCTGCATTCATAAAAGAAACATAGTCACCAGTTACGACTTTTAGTCCCTTATTAATTGCATGCGCTTGGCCATTATCTTTTTCACTTACCCAATATGAGAGGTGTTTCTCATATTTTTTAATGACTTCAAGGCTGTTATCTGTGCTATTTCCGTCTATTACAATTATTTCTAGGTTTGGGTATTTTTGGTTTATGATTGATCCTAATGTTTGCTCTAAGGTACTTCCAGAGTTAAAGCTTGGAATGATTATACTCAGTTTTAAATCTTGTGAAGTCATTGCTAGGAATAAAGATTTTCATTCTTGAAAAAGTAAAAATCTCTAATTTTATTTGAACAAAGAGAAAGAGAAGAAAGGAGTATTTTTATTTCTGGGTAATTCAATTGAAGAAAATCAGACATAGGTAAACCCCTTATATCAATTGGCTCTCCGCTCCAAGCAATATTCTTCTCTAACCATTTAATAAGTTCTGTAGCATGATAAATTTGAAAACTCTTTTCAAATTTTTTATCATACACTAACTCTTTACAATCAATCAATGGCTTTGGTAATTTTGCCATTTTATTGATTCTACAATCCAAAAATTGGCTTCTAATATAATCTTTGTCCATTGTGAAAAAGTTTATAAGCGCTTTCTGATCCGAACCATATTCATCAGAAATATAAGTTTCACAAAACTGCTTATAACTTTTTCCCTCTAGAAATGAAATCTTATTAGGTTTAAAACCACTTAACCCTGCCAACATTATTGTAATTGGAAATACATGGTTAGGATGACTCCTAATAGTTTGAATTGAATGGTTTGGATTTGACAAAAAATAAGAGCTTATTAAAAACTCTTCTTTGCTTGGTAAAGAATCAATATCTCTTGTAAATACAGTTTCATAAGCTTTATCAAATATTGGTTCAAACCGCCAAAATGTTGGCTCTATTGTATTATAATTATCTTCCCTTGAAACAACTTTAAAAGATTCAAATTGTTCAACTAAAGAAGAAATTACTTCGCTTAAAGGATTTTCCCAAATGGATTTTGAAACATACAATCGTGTTTCTGAATTTGGGAAAAGAATATTATTGATTGCAGGTATAAGTGGTAGATTATACCAGTATCTTAAAGCTGTGTTATGCTTATCATGGGATCTTTTTTCGCTAAACAAAGATTTAGGTTCAAACAGAGAATAACTAAATAGAGTCTTGCCCATTTAATCTTAATGCTTTCAATATTGGTCTCAAAATGTTGATTAAAAAGCGCTTTTTTAAATTAGATAGTTTTAATTCAAAACGAATTTGTTTTCTATATTTAATTACAGCTTTCCTAGCTTTTAAATTCACTATTGGTTCTGGGGTTAATAGCTGGAATTCGTCTTTATTTAAAGTTTGAACAAACCATTTCTTTTCGCCATGTGTGCCGTTTCCATCTAACCCATTATTGACAACTAAAGATTTATTTGTATATAAATGAACATATCCTTTCAAAAACATACTCGCATACCATCTAATCGCCCAAGAATTTACCCTTCCATTAACTTGGTCTTCTAATAAAATCATAAATGGATATGAATTCTTTCCATTAAACTCATAAGTTAAATTTCTTTCATTTAGCTCGCTTAAAAGTTTTCTTCCATTTGGTTCAAAATGTATCCAACGATTTTTCCAAGTACCCCAACCCCAACAATTAACAAATTCATCAAGGAAAACAGGTTCCTCCCAATTTACTTTAATTGGAAATTGAAATCCTTGAATTGTTCCAACCCTTTCAAATGTTTCGTAATAGGAAAGGTAATAATTCATGTAATTGAAAAAGAAAGAAGAAATCTCAAGGTCATCTTCTAGCACAATAATTTTTTCATGGCTTTCAAAAACAGTATTAATTCCTTTTATAACCGATTCTGAAAGTCCTATGTTTATTTCTGAATAATGTTTACTTAAGTTTTTGCAAATATGTAACCCTTGAATGATGTGTCTAACCTCTAATATTTTTTCTACATCACTTTCAGATTTGGGACCATCAGAAAACACATATATTTCAAACTGGTCAATATTGGGTTGAGCCAACAAACAATTGACCAATGTTTTTGTAGTTTCAGGTCTATTGTAAACCAATAATAAAACAGGAGCCAAACTCATCTTTTTTGGTATTGTATAAGCATACAAGATTTTGTGTGATCTATTGAATTTATTTTCATCCCATTTTTGCTTAAAATATTTAAAATAATTTCCTTTTCTCCTGGATATATATGAGAAAGTAAAACCCAGCCAGTTTTTCCGACCGACGAAAAATATATTTCATATTTTTTGGGATTTGTTCTGTTTTCTTCTAAAGTTAGATAACTTAGGTTTTTCAACAAACCACTTGACAATTGATAAAATTCTAAAATGGGTTGCGAGTAATAATATACAAATACTGCATCTTCTTTCTTTTTTAATCTATCTAATTTTACTAATAGAGGTTTTAGTTCTTCTACTTCTATCGGAAAAGAAATTTTTGAAAATCCAATTGTAATTAATACGATTAAAGCTGTAATAATTATCCAATTTACAGACTTAAACCACTTGCTTAATTTTACCTGAACCAAATATTGAATTCCTACTGCTACACCTATTATTGTTAAAACCACTAGGTATATAACATACCTTTTTTCAAAAGGATAAACACCAACTCCTGATACCGTAAGATGTATAAAAATTGGCGTGATAAAGATTATCAATTTCGTATATTTTTTGCTTAGGATAAAACCTGTTAAACCAATGATAGCAATAGAAAATCCATATATATTGAGTTTTGGTAACATGGGTATCATATCAAAACAAACCATTTTATATTTTTGAACCAAGAAATCAAATACAGCCTCTGCGCCGCTACCAATTGGTAAAAACGCACCTGCTTTTACCCAATATTGGTATTGAAAATCCTTGTTGTTATTGATTGCAAATTGAGTAAAATAAATAAGTATAAATCCTACAAAAATGATTAAGTAAAAAAGAATATCAAACTTTAAAGTTCTTCTATTCTTTAAAAAATTAATAAAATGCAATATTGAAAATGAAATAGTTAGCAGAATTGCAGCATGGGATAAAAAACAAAATGTAACTAATATCATTGCATCAGTCTTATTGGAACTAAAATCATACTTTAATTTTTGAACCAAAAGCAAAAAGACTCCAACTGCTAAAAAGTCCATCATGTATTGTTTAAGCTCGGAGCTATATCTAATAAAAAATGGATTAAAAAAAATCAAGGAGAAAATAATAATTTGAGTTGATATTTGAATTTTGTCTCTATCTAAATATTTTTTGATTAGAAATATTCCTAAGATAAAAGCCATCAAGGAGGGGATTCTTAAAACATAATCTTTAAAGCAAAAGATTGAACCGAAAGTTTTTAAAATAATGGAATATAAAAATGGAGAAGCTGTTTTATATTCTAAGGTTCCACCAAGATCTAACCATGACTTTTTAATAATATTATTTGCCAAAAAGGCCTCGTCTAGCCAAAGACTTCTATTATAATAAAATTGTATAAATGCCAAAATAAAACCGGCTCCAAGCAGGAGATTTAGAAGAGCAATTTCAAAAGAGGAATTTTTACTTTTCAAATTTAATATCCTCCGCCTTTTGGTGTTAAAGGTTGATGGCTTATTGGAAATAACATGAACCTCTTAAAAAACAAACTTGTTGTCCAAGTGTAATCATTTATTGGTCCAAAACCATGAAAGTCGATTTCGGTAAACCCTTTATCCCTTACATTTTTGCATAACTCAGGATGCCTATCTGAGTTATCTAAAATTAATATTCCATCATCATTTAAATACTTTATTGAGGCATTAAGACATTCCTCTCTATGTTTTCCATCAATTATAATTAGGTCAAATAGTAATTTTAAACTAGATATGGATTGCACATAATCCGCACCTTTTGACAATTCAATTTGGGCTTTTCCTTTACTTAATTTTATAACTTCAGCAAACCATTTCGGATTGTCTTCAACCCCATAAACATTAGCACTTTTGTTTAGCCAATAGAGGGTTGACATTCCACAACCATATTCAAAAATATTTCTATCTCTATAATCAAATTGTGATAAAAAGTCAATTGCTGGATAGGTAAACCAAGGCAATGGATTTCCATTAGCATCCACTGGTCTTTTTTCTTTTCTTGACCTTTCATGTCCATACTCAAATTCTAGGATTCTATGAGTTAAATTCAGCACCCTGCCTTTAATTCTTAGAACTTTTTTTATTGTATTTTTCAATTTAATTAATAGTAAAAGGTAAATAAACAAAACCTTGTTTCTTAGGAAGTGAATTGCCATTAGGGTAATAGGATTCGCCAAAAACTTCCAAGTTAAATGCATCTTTTATCCATTCAAAGATTTCTCCTGAGGAAGACAAATAGAAAGTACAAGGATAAATCCCAATTGGCAGTGGGAGCGTAGAAATTTTAAATGTTACCTTATTTTCTCCTTCTTTTAAAATGCAATTTTCACTGATGAGTGTGTTGTTTAGTATTGATATCCTAAACCCTTCTTGGTGGTCAATGGCAATCGAAATTTCTACACTTGTGTCTTGGGTTAGGCTCGAAAACAAAAATAATTCAAGAAAAGTATCTTGACCCGAAACTACCATTTGTTCATTTTGTGTAAACCATCTGAATTGTGTTAGTCTTATTTTTTGATTCCCTCTTTTATCAGTTCTTTCATTTAAAGGCTTGCTTACATTGTTCTTTTGAATATAAGTATTAATTACATCTTCAGTTTTACCAAATTGCAATAATTTGCCTGATTCCAATAACATGCTATTATTACATAATGTAGATACAGAGTTTAGGTTATGGCTAACAAACAAGATAGTTTTTCCTTCAGATTGGCTTAGCTCTTTCATCTTGTCAAGACACATTTTTTGGAATTCTAAATCACCAACTGCAAGCACCTCATCTACTATTAAAATCTCGGATTGTAAATGAGCTGCAATAGAAAAGGCCAATCGTACATACATTCCAGATGAATATCTTTTCACGGGTGTATTAATGTATGATCCAACACCTGAAAAAGAAATAATGCTATCTAAATTGGCTTTAATTTCCGCATTCTTCATTCCAATAATGGATCCATTTAGAAATATGTTTTCTAAGCCTGTAAGTTCAGGATGAAACCCCGTGCCAACTTCCAATAAACTTGCAACTCTGCCATGTCCTTTAATTTTACCATGTGTGGGAGTTGTAATTCTGCTTATGATTTTTAACAAGGTACTTTTTCCTGCACCATTTTTTCCAATAATACCTACGCGATCTCCTTCTTCAATTTCAAAGTTGATTTGATCCAAACTTTTATGAAAATTCTTATCAATAGTTTCTTTGCTTTTCTTATTAAATAAGCTTTTAATACCGGATTCTAGCTCTTTTGCTAAACTACCACTACCAATCGAACCCTTTCGATAAATTTTACTTATGTTTTCAGCAACTAGAGCTTTCATTAAATTGTATCTATAAAATTTTTCTCAACTTTATGAAAAAGTGTATAACCTAAAATTGGGGAAACAATAAGAAAAAAAGCACTTACCAATATGCTTGATAGTTTAATATTATTTGGAGCACCAAAACCTATTCTAAACATATCTATGCAAACAGAAATGGGGTTCAATTCAACTATAAAACTATAAGGTGGGGGCAAACTTGAAGCTGGGTAGATAACTGTAGTAGAAAAAAGTAGCAATTGAAGTCCAAAGTTTATAATTAATGCCAAATCCCTATATCGTGTGGTTGCAGACGCAACTATTAACCCCAATCCCAATCCCAAAATTGCCATCATTAAGACACTTAAAGGTATAAATAAGAGACGCAAACCCCATTCGAATTTAATACCATTTAATGATAGCCAGAATGTGATGATCATTAATAAAATGAGTTGAAGAAAAAGTCTTATTAAAGCTGATCCAATTATCCCAATTGGAATAATAATCCTTGGGAAATAAACTTTTCCAAACAGATTCATATTATCTCTAAACAAACTTGAAGTTTTTGTAATGCATTCTGCAAAAAATCCCCATAAAATGAAACCACTTAGATAAAATTGTGAAATCGGCATCCCATTACTACCAAATTTGCCAAATTTACCGAACACAAGTCCAAATACTAGACTAGAAAATAAAGGTTGCATTAAAATCCAAAGCGGACCTAAAACCGTTTGTTTATAATACGAAATAAAATCTCGTTTTATTAGCATCCATAGAAGATTCAACCTTCCAAAAAGCTCTTTAAAACTGAGTTTTATAGAGTTTCCTTTTTCATCAAATTCCCAATCACCTTTCATCAACTAACTTCTATTAAAAATTCTACCAACTAAGGAATACCATTTTTTACTTACATCTGATTTTTCCTCCTCAAGGTATTCTCCACCATATTTATAGCCATAACCATATCCATATCCGTAGCCATATCCATATCCATAATTGTAATTTCCATAACCTCGTTTTTGCAAACCATTGTAAATCAAATTTATGTTTGTTATCTCTTCATTTTTATTTATTTTCTGAACCAAACTTAAAAAGTTTTTAGGTGTAAAATTATACCTAACAACATAAAGGCATATATCAGAGAATCGGCTAAGAAGTCTAGCATCCGTAACCAAACCAATAGGAGGGGAGTCAATAATTAAATAATCATATTTTGTTTTTAATTCAGATACTAAATCTGCCAATTTATCACTCATAATTAGCTCAGTAGGATTTGCTGGCACGATACCCGCTGTTATCGCTTTGAGATTATCAGAATACTTAACATCTTTTTGTATTTCATCAAATGTTGCCTTTCCAGCAAGGTAATTCGTTATACCAGGTTCCCTTGGTGTATTTAATATAATATATACTTTGGGTTTTCTTAAATCTAGCTCTAAGATAACAACCTTTTTACCCGTTAATGCTAAACTAGAAGCAAGGTTTACACATAAGAAACTTTTACCTTCTCCTGAAAATGATGATGTAAATAAAATTGTTTTACCACCTTTTACATTGGCTAAGGATGCCATAATTGAAGTTCTTAATGCTCTGAACTGCTCTGCAATTACAGTCTTTTTTCCTTCGAAAATGGCTATTTGGTTTTCGCCATTATTAAAAGAAATCTCTGCTATTATTGGCGTACTTGTTCTGTTCTCTATTTCGGCTCTAAATAGCACATTTGGGTTCAAATCCTCTTTTAAAAATATAAATAGCAAAACACTTAATATACCTAATGCTATGCCTAAAATATAAACCGATGATGAAACAGGTTTGATAGGTTGGAAGCCTGCAACAGCATTTGCTAAAACGATCCCATCAGAAACAGTTGCTGCAAAGGCTAACTCTGCTTCCTCAAGCTTTTGTAACAAAAAGATATAAATATTATTTTTAATGGATTGCTGCCTTTTAAGTTCTAAAATAACTTGTCCTTTAACCGGAATGCCAGCCATTGATTTATAAAGTTTTGCATATTCATTCTCAATCTCAGCCTTCTTAATCTCAAGGTTTATTCTAATACCATTTAAACTAGTTTTTATTTCTTTTTGTAAAGTTGAAATCTTTTCTTCGATTGGTAGCGTAGTAGGAGCGTTTGAACCAAACAATACTTCATTTTCTCTTTTCAAAATCACTAATTCTGATAAATAAGAGAGGGATTTAACTAATATAGGATCAGACACATCAGCAACAGCTAAGCTATTGATGATTTGTTCGTTTTTGCCATTTATCTGCCTTTCAAGTTCTCTTAATATCAGAAACTTTATCTCAATTCCAGCTAATTCTTGGTTTAATATATTTGTTCTAGACTGGAAATTGTTTTCTATGTCTATTATGTTAACTCCTGCACTTCCATTTTCAACTAATTGAATTTGATTATCTAGGCTAATTAAATCCTTATTAACAAATTCTATTCGCTTTGCTAAAAAATCAATGGTATTTCTAGCTTTTCTGTTTTTGTTTTCAATTACTGTTTTAGTATAATTTGATATAATACTATTCAATGTTTTTTCAGCTCTGGCAGGAATTTGATCTAAGTATTTTAGGTTTATAACATTAGTTTGTTTAGAATTAGTGGAAATTTTTAAGCCTTCTAAAATCCGTTTAATAGCAGTTTTAACCGAAATTAATTGGAAGAAATATCCATCTTTTTCATTTAACTCAATGATCTTGTTCTCTAAATGAAATTTTAAAATACCAAAGGGTGTTTTAACAAAACTATCTAATGGAAAGGTTTTCCCTTCAATATTAATTTCATTAGCACCCTTTTTATGACTATAGAAAACTTTTGTATCAATGTCTGTAAGGTTTTCTGGTGTCTGACTTTCTATTGAAAGTGAGAATTGGTTGTAAGTTGGAATGTCTCTAAACTTCCCTTTAAAAAAGGTTAATCCATACAACTTTAATTCTAAAACTACCTGACTTAATACCCTATTTGATTTAATTAATTCCACCTCATTTTCAACAATTCTATTGAGGTCCATGCTCACCATTTCTTCTAAAAACTTGGTTTCAACACTTTCTGATTTATTATCCTTTAAAAGTATTTGCGCACTTGCATCATAAATTGGAGTTTGCATTTTTAAATAAACCCAAGAAATAATAACTGAAAGAACTATGGCAATAGCGAAAACATTCCAATAAGGCAGGAATTTATAGATTAAAGTTGCGAGTAAACTTTCTGTTTTCTTAGATTCAAATGGATTATTACTATTATCTAACATGATTTATCTTAAAGTAGTAACAATTATAAATAAACTAACAACACCAGTTATAAATCCTAAAATAGCTCGGCTTTGACTGGTAGTAAAGACTTTAGCCGAATTTGGTTCAATATAAATTATGTCATTTTGTTTTAAGAAATAAACTTGATTCGAAAAGGCACTTGAATCATTGATACTGAAGCGATGATACTTAAGTCCATTCTCTTCTTGTCGAATCAATAAAATATTATTTCTCTTTGCATAACCTGTGAAATCTCCAGCTAATGCAAGGGCTTCGGGTAAGGTAAGACCATTACCTTGAAAAGAAATCCTACCTGGCCTGTTTACCTCTCCTAAAATGGATATCCCCTTATTCATAACCATTATTTCAACTGCAGGGTTAGATGCTATTTGCTTATCCTTAAGCAAATTTTCAATTTCAGTTTTTAACTCTATTTCTGATTTCCCTTTAACCATAATTAATCCTACAGTAGGCAGTTGAAGAAATCCTGAATGATTAACTAAACCTCCACCTGCGTTATTAAAGTTGGTAAATATTGCCAATGTTTGTATATCAACATTTGCCAAATTTATTTTTACAAGGTCTCCAGCTGAAAAGGTAAAGGATGATTGTTTGTAGTTTAAATCAATAAAACCCTTGTCTTTAAGTTGGTTGAAGTTGCTGATTCTTTTTGAATTAAGACATGAACCAAAAAATAAAATGAGAAAGGAACTAAATAAACAAATCGGTTTGCTAAGTAATTTCATAAAGCTTCGCCAAGTAACTCACAATGAAAGCATGAGTTATGATAAAAAATAAAATAAAAATTGTGTTAAGTAGGCTGTAATTCCTTAAATATCAATAAAAAATAAGCCTTCCGCACCAAACAAATATTGAGTTTAGGTATTTGATTAAAGTTAACTTAATGCAAAGAAATTGTTACTTATCCCTATGGAATTATAAATAAAAAGAGCAAAAAAGTTTATTTCTAATTATAGTATGACCTCATCTCCGCGGTCGTTTATAAACTTGTAGTTAACCAAATGTAAAGAGGAATTAGGTTTAACTTTTATCCATTGCTTATAGGTTCTGAACCACTTCATTCTAGGTGAATTCCAAAAACCTTCTTTTAAAAATGCTGCTAAAAAGGGATGCACTTCTATGGTAAAATTCTTAAGATGCAAATTCTCAATAAGATATTTTAAATGACTTTCTATATCGTCTGTAATACTCACACTTGAAGCAATTTCGCCACTTCCTAAACAAGTTGGGCATTTTTCATTGGTAACAACTGCCATTTCTGGCCTTACGCGTTGTCTGGTTATTTGGATCAAACCAAAAGGACTCATAGGCAAAATCTTGTGCTTTGCTCTATCTCCTTTCATCGCCTCTTTTAACTTTTCATAAACAAGCTTTCTATTTCCAGCTGTTTTTAAGTCAATTAAATCAATTACTATAATACCTCCCAAATCTCTTAATCGCAGTTGTCTAGCAATTTCTTCACATGCTTCTAAGTTTACCCTGAGAGCATTTTCTTCTTGATTGCCTCCTTTATTTGATGTGTTTCCAGAATTTACATCAATTACATGCAACGCTTCAGTATGCTCTACTATTAGATAAGAGCCACTTAGAAAATTTACCTCTTTGCCAAAACTTGTTTTAATTTGTTTTTCAACTCCAAAGTTTTCAAATATTGGAAGTTTACCGCTGTAATGCTTAACTATACTTTCTAGTTCTGAAGATTTACTTCTTAAATAAGCTTTAATTTTATTAGCTAAAAATAAATCATTGGTATGAATTGCGGTGAAACTATCATTCACTAAATCTCTCACCAAAGTTAAAGTCCTATCATTTTCGCCAAGAACTTTTTGCGGAGGAGTAGCGCTTTTTAGTTGCTCGCACATCTCTTGCCATTTCCCTAATAAGTCTTTTAGGTCGTTTTGAAGGTCATCGATGTTTTCTCCTTCAGCATTTGTTCTAATGATAACACCAAAATTATTTGGTCGAATGGCATTTACAGCATCCTTCAACCTTTTTCGCTCTTCTTGCTTTGCAATTTTTTTAGATATACTTACAGCATTGTCAAATGGCATTAAGACTAAGAATCTACCTGCTAAAGACAGTTCAGAAGTTAAACGAGGACCTTTATTTGAAATAGGTTCTTTGGTAATTTGAACTAATAACTGCTGACTTCTTTTTACAACATCAGCTATTTTACCGGCCTTGTTTATATCAGGTTCTATATGTTCTTTGGTAAGGCTGTAATCTTTGGGTTGACTACTTCTAAGAATTCTGGTAAATTTCTGCAAAGATTCGAACTGTGGACCTAAATCCAAATAATGTAAAAAGGCATCCTTGTCATGCCCTACATCAACAAAAGCGGCGTTAAGCCCGCCCATTATTTTTCCAGCCGAACCTAAATATATATCTCCAACTTGAAAACTGCTATCTACTTTCTCATGATGTAGTTCAACAAGTTTCCTCTCCTTAAGGATGGCAATGTCTATTCCCCCAGATGGGTTTAAATTTATGATCAATTCTTGATTCACTTCAATAAAATTTTAGGCAACATTTATGTTGCTAGTTTGGAGAGGGTAAAGGGAATAACTTTGGTTTAAATACGAAAAAGAAGCGTAACTTTAAATTCGCTTCTTTTTCGATTAATTGACATTATTTTTTCTTATGTCTGTTTTTACGTAAACGCTTCTTACGCTTGTGAGTAGCGATTTTATGACGTTTTCTTTTCTTACCACTTGGCATAATTAGTTAGAATTTTTAAGGTTATTAATAGTGACTTCAATGTTCTTTTTTGCACCCTCATCAGGTACTAACGTTTTAAACGTTTCGTATTCTCTGAGTGCCTCTTTCTTTTTACCCATTTGATTATAAGCTTCACCTAAATAATAGTGAAACTCAGGGTTCATCGGTTGCAATTTAACCAATGTTTCAAATCTTCCTACAGCTTTATCTGCTTGGCCGCTGCGCATTGACAGCATACCTAATGTATAATTTGCTTCTATATTGTTAGAATCTCTTTTTGTTACATCTTTCAACAATTGGACACCTTTCATAATGTCCATATCGTTTTGAATATAACATATTGCCAAGGCATTTTTAGCTTCAATATTATTTTCGTTTAGAGCGATTACCTTTTCAAAAGCAACAATAGCCTCTTTTGTAGCATACATTTGCATGGCAGTATCTTCGCTAGTTGCAGCAAATTCATAATATCTTAATCCTGCGTTGAACCAAGAATTTTCATCGTTAATTCGTTTCGCTAATTTAGAAAAATAATGTGCACCGACCAACGGAAATCCTAATGAATCAAACTTTCTTGATAAATCAGACAACATAAAAAGTCTAGCTTCATTAGAATCGGCCTGAATCATAGATTCCTTTAAACTTGCCCATAAATCTGGATTCACTGAATCCTTAATGCTAGCAACGTAAGCATCAAAATCAAATTGATAAACTACTGTTTCTGCAGGGCTCTTTACCTCGGGTAAGATTTCACTGGTAGAACTCTTAAAATTTAAATAAATAAGAATTCCTACCAGTGATAACAACACCGCTATAATAATGATTTGTGCCTTATTAAATTGCATTAAGCTTCTTTAAGTGCCTGTTTTGCTTCAGCTTCTCTTTTTGCTGCGTTGGTTTTTACAGCTTCACTTTTCTTAATTTTGTCTACAAATGTTTTTGCAGGCTTAAAAGAAGGAATGTAATGTTCGTCGATAACCATGGCAGTGTTCTTAGAAATATTTCTCGCAATCTTTTTTGCACGTCTCTTAATGATAAAAGATCCGAAACCACGGAAATACACATTCTTTCCCTCTGTCATGTTGTTACGAACTACCTTGAAAAATGACTCCACAACTTCTTGAACTTGGTTCTTTTCTACTCCCGTTTTTAATGAAATCTCTTGGATAATTTCTGCTTTGGTCATGTTATTGTTTAATTATTAGGTCTTTAATATTATGAATATGAACTCTTTGCTTTTCCCTTAAGGGGTTGCAAATGTATAAATTATAACTTAAAAATATTGTTTTTTTTGTAAAATCTTTCATTTTTCTTGCGAAAGCAAATTTATGACTCATAAAAAACTGATTTCGTGGTACATCGAAAACCACCGCATTTTGCCTTGGCGAGAAACAAAAGATCCTTATACCATTTGGTTGTCCGAAATAATACTCCAACAAACCAGAGTAGCTCAAGGTTTGCCCTATTTTGAAAAATTTATCCAAAATTATCCAAATGTTCTATTACTAGCAAATGACTCCGAACAAAATGTACTTAAACTTTGGCAAGGATTAGGGTATTATAGTAGAGGACGAAATTTGCATTATACTGCAAAATACATTTCAAATGAACTTAATGGTTTCTTTCCAACCAGTTATAAAGAATTGATTAAACTTAAAGGAATTGGCACATATACTGCTGCGGCCATTGCTAGTTTTGCATTTGATGAGCCTGTTGCGGTTTTGGATGGTAATGTGTTTAGAGTTCTATCTCGTTTTTATCTTGAAAAGGAGCCAATTAATACTACTAATGGAAAAAAAATATTTGAAAGTTTAGCTTCTGATTTTCTCAATAAATCTAATCCAGCCTTGCACAATCAAGCAATTATGGAATTAGGTGCCACAATATGTTTACCCAAGAATCCAAGTTGCCAAAATTGCCCAATTGCTAGTAATTGTAAGGCTTACAACCTTAATTTAATACAAAATTTGCCTGTAAAAGAGAAAAAATTGAAGGTAAAAAGTAAGTACTTTTATTATTTTCATTTTATTAAAGGTTCAAAAGCAGTTGTTTTTAAGCGACCTAAAGGTGGGATATGGCAAAATTTATATGATTTGCCGCTTATTGTTTATGATGAAGTTCCAAGTTTAGATTCATTGATAATTGATATTGAAATAAACTTTGGAATAAAATTAAATAAAATGGAACTAAAGCCATTTTGGGTTCAAAACCATATTTTGACACACCAGAAAATTAAAGCAACTTTTTTCCAGTTTGAACCTAAAAATCAATTGAAGTTTTCTGATGAGCTTAACTATTCATGGATAAATCAAAAAGAAATTCATAGTTTACCAGTTTCTCGATTATTTGAAAAATATCTTCAGTTTGTTTTCGGATAACTTAAAATTCTACATAATCTTGATTAAATTTGAGCATGCGTAAATTAGTTTTAGTACTTCTTCTCTTTTTCTTTGTTATCAATATTTTGGAAGCTCAATCAATGGTTAATTTGCAATGGCTTCCTATTGATTCTAAAAAAACCTTAATCCAAGAAAAAAGCCTCTGTAATTTTCAAGAAAGTGATTTCAACTACCAATTGAAATTGGAACGTTCAGGATTTCAATCAGAGGAATGGCTGCCTATCCTAGAAATAACCAATTTAAACAACAACAAAACAAAGTCTATTTTAGTAAATATTGGTGCTGGTAAAAAGGGTGAAAGAGTTAGTCTCGCCTCAGCGAAATACCAAGATGGAAATATTTATTTTATTGGAATTGGGAATTTAGCTATAGGTAAAAATATCTTTTACGCTGGGAAAATTTCAAAGGAAGGTGAGTTGAAAGGAAGTTTGAAAGAAATTGAAGTACCCCTAAATACTGAAAAAAATAAAGGAGTTCCATTTGTAATACCTGGCAGTTTTGGAAATGCAAATAGTCTGTTTACTGCTTTACTTTTTTTGCCTGGTGAAAATTTAGCTGAACTTAGTAATCTACAGTTTACAAATACAAATAAACCTGAAGTTGGCATTACCATTTTATCAGATAAAATGGAGCCTATTCAGAGCAAGCGAATTAAGTTTGATGTAAACGAACAGACTTTTAATATTCAAAATTGCATTTTGTCAAACGAGGGAGATATAGTATTCATAACCAATACAGGCCTTGAGAAAAAATCTAAAACTATATTATTTCATACCCATGTTTATAAATTAAATGATATCAATAAAGTAGTTCTAAATCATAATCCAAAATATGGTAGACAGCTATTATTTGCTGAAAATATAAGTGTATTTGCATTTGCTTTTTGCTTGCAAGAGGATGAAAGTGACAAACCACTCATTAGCTTAAAAATGTTTGAAAAGGGGGGATTTTCTTTATTAAAGGACATTCAAATAATTGCCGACCCAAATGAATTATCTTTAAGTAAAAGACAACGAAATTTCGACATTAAGAAATTGGAATTAACAAAGCTTGGTGCTCTAATTTTAGGTTCTTTTTATGAAGAAAAATCTGTTAAAAGCAAAAAGGGGCAAATACCTAAGCCAAATATCAAATTTGAAAATTATTATTTGATGATTCATCAAACATTAGATGGAAATGCAATTGTTCAATCAATTCCAGTTTTTACAGAAAACGGTCCTTTTAGCCCAATTTCTAATACTTTTAATGGTGAATTTTACATGATTTTAAATAATCATATAAAAAACAATCCTCTGGATAAGTCAAGTTTTACAATGCTTGAAAATAAGGATGTAGCTAAGAAAGGACAAGCCTGGGCTATAAAGATAAACATTGCATCAGGTAAATTAGAGCGAGAATTACTGGTTCAAACCAAAGAGAAAATTAGGCTGTTAACCGCAACTGGACAAATTTTTAACAATGAATTTGCCATTCATGCCGTTGAAAAAGGTAGTTCTAATGATATGCAAAAAAATATTGTAAAAACTGCCAAAATCTTATTTCATTAGTTACAAATGTCTTTAAATAAAGTAATGCTAATTGGCAATTTGGGTCAGGACCCAACTGTAAGATACTTAGAAAATAATAGGGTTGTATGCAATTTCTCAATTGCTACAAACGAGTATTATCTAGATAAAAATGGGGAGAAAAAAGTGGAAACTGAGTGGCATATGATTGAAGCTTGGGATCAATTGGCGAAAAATTTAGAACAACTAAACATTAAAGGTTACCTTAAAAAAGGTAGTCAAGTTTATGTAGAAGGTCGAATTAGAACCGAAACGCTTAAAGACAAAGCAGGAATGGAAGTACAACGAAAAAAAATTAAGGCTTCAAATGTTCAATTTCTCCATTTACCTAAAGAATCAGAAAGATAAAAATCATAGTTCACATAAAGCAAAATTTTGTTAAATGCTTGCAATACTTAACTTTGTACTTTATATTAATTAAAAATGGGAGAACCTCCACTTAGCGCGCTGTTACAAATTTTTAACCCTGAATTTTCTTCATCAGACAGCATCTCAATTATATTCTCAATTATTGGTATTATAGCTTTGATTTTCTGTTCGGCTTGTTTCTCTGGTTCAGAAAACGCTTTATTTTCTTTAAATACAACCCAACTAGAAAATCTGCAAGAAATTCCCGGACCTAAGTCAGAAGCCATAAATTTTCTTACTAGGAATCCAAAAAAATTACTTGCAACTATATTGATTGCAAATACTTTCGTAAACATTGCAGTAGTAATGGTAACCAGTGCCATGTTTCATACAATTTTTGATTTTGAAGTATATCCATGGCTTGGTGTTGTACTCGAATTAGTTTTAGTTACATTTATGTTGGTATTATTTGGCGAGGTAATTCCTAAAATATATTCCTTTAAACACAATGAAAAAGTAGCTGAATTGCTTGCTGTGCCTTTGTATAGAACTTATTTTGTACTTAGACCTTTAGTTAGTGTATTGGAACATTCTACCAGTATTATTGATAAAAGAATAACCAGAAAAGGACATATTTTTTCTGCTGACGAATTAACACATGCAATAGAAATTACCTCTGAAAAGGATACACCCAAGCAGGAAAAGAGTATATTAAAAAGTGTAGTTAATTTTGGAAACACGAATGTGAAGCAGATTATGCAGCAACGTCCGGATATTGTTGGTGCGGAATACAATTTAAATTTCAATCAATTAATGCTTCATATTGTTGATTCTGGTTATTCTAGAATTCCAGTTTATGAAAATAACCTCGACCAAATTAAAGGTGTGCTTTTCACAAAAGATTTGCTCACACATATGGATGAAGATGCTAGTTATGATTGGAGAAAGTTACTTAGACCAGCTTTTTTTGTTCCAGAAAGTAAGAAAATCGATGATTTGCTGAAAGAATTTCAAACCAAAAGAATGCACTTAGCTATTGTAGTAGATGAATTTGGAGGAACTAGCGGTTTGGTGAGTATGGAAGATATAGTTGAGGAGGTATTTGGTGAAATTCAGGACGAATTTGATGAAGATGAACATGTGTTTACTCGCATAAATAAGAATACATTCGTTTTCGAAGCAAAAATGCTAATCAATGATGTATGTAAATACATGGAGATTGAATCTTCGGTTTTTGAAGAAGTAAGAAATGAAGCCGAAACTTTAGGTGGTTTATTGTTAGAATTAAATAGAGATTTACCTAGATTGGGTCAAGAATTAAAATTTGGAAATTTTACTTTCAAAATAGAATCTGTAGACGCTAGAAAAATTAAAAGAGTTAAGGTTATGCTTGAACCAAATAAATCATGAAGAAATTAAGCTATATTTTATTGTTTATCTCTCTGATTTTGCTTGGGTCTTGTGAGGATGAAAAGAACCTTGCAACACCCAGACAGAGAGGTTTTCAAAGAATCAACTTTCCTGAAAGGGTGCAGAAAAAATATGTTTTGACCCAATGCAATTATAGTTTTGAGCAGCCTAATTATGTGGGGGTTGAACCTAATTCCTATCCCAATGCTGAAGAATGTTGGTATAATATAGAATATAAGCCATTTGGTGCTACTTTGCATTTGAGTTATAAGTCGGTAAAAAACAGAGAAGAACTATTTAAATTACTCAACGACTCACGTCAAATGGTGTTTAAGCATGTAATGAGAGCGGATCAAATTATAGAAAATTATATTAATACCAATCAGTTTCATGGTATTTTCTATGAGTTAGATGGCAGCACAGCAACAAATGCTCAGTTTTATGTAACAGATAGTACAAACCATTTTTTACGTGGCTCTCTATACTTTAATTCAAAAACTAACCAAGATTCTATTGCACCCGTTTTGAAGCATTTAAAGGAAGATATGATTCAATTGATTAATACCTTAAAGTGGGAGTGATTTGGTTCAAACTAAAACCTTAACGCTCGCCTAAAAAGCTAAAAGGTTTCATTGGCTTAGCCTTTTTAAGCTTAAACTTTTCAATGGCAAATTTTTTAACATGTGTAATTGCCTCCTCAACATCATCTGTTATTAATAAGTATTCTTTGATTTCTGTTGAAGATACTGTTTGATATTTTACCATATCAGCAGTTAATTCGATTAAGTTTTTCCAATATTCTTTGCCAATTAAAACCACTGGGAATTCCTTGATTTTACCTGTTTGAATTAAAGTGAGTGCTTCAAACATTTCATCCATAGTTCCCCAACCACCTGGCATAATTACAAAGCCATAAGAGTATTTTATTAAAAGTGTTTTTCTAACAAAAAAGTACCTAAAATCCACCCATTTGTGAAGATAGGGGTTTTCTTTTTGCTCATGTGGCAATTCGATGTTGCAACCTACACTAAACCCGTTATTTTCGAAAGCGCCTCTATTTGCGGCTTCCATAATGCCAGGTCCGCCCCCAGTCATCACTGCAAAACCCAGCTCTGTAAGTTTAGCTCCAATTTCTCTGGCTTGTTGGTAATAAATATTGTCTTCTTTGAATCTTGCACTACCAAAAACAGTAATGCAAGGTCCTAAGAAATGCAGTGCGCGATAGCCCCTGATAAACTCTTTAAACACTTTGAATAAGAAAAAAAGTTCTTGCAATCTAGACCTAGGTCCTTCAAGAAAGCTCCTTTCGCTATTATTGTAATTATTGTTTGATAGCATATGCATAAAACCTATAGTAACAAGAAATGTTGTTGAACTAAAGTAAACTATTGGCAAGATTTGCCAACTCAGAACGTTCTCCTTTTTCTAAGGTAATATGCGCATACAATGGATTATCTTTAATTCTATCAATTAAATAGGAGAGACCGTTGGATTGAGAATCTAAATAAGGGGTATCAATTTGAAAGATATCTCCTGTGAAAATGATTTTGGTGCCTTCACCTGCTCTGGTAATAATTGTTTTAACCTCAAGTGGCGTTAGGTTTTGAGCTTCGTCAATGATGAATATAATATTAGATAAACTTCTTCCTCTAATATAAGCAAGCGGTGTCACCACAAGCTTTTCTTGGTTAATCATTTCTGTGATTTTATGATATTCTTTATCTGTTTCCTTCCATTGATTTTGAATGAGTTTTAGGTTATCCCAAAGTGGTTCCATGTAAGGATTAACTTTAGATTTTATATCTCCAGGTAAATAGCCAATGTCTTTGTTGCTTAATGGAATAATTGGTCTTGCTAAATAAATTTGTCTATATTCTTGTTTTTGAGCCAATGCAGCTGCCAATGCCAAAAGTGTTTTTCCAGTTCCTGCAACTCCTTGAATTGAAACTAATTTAATGGCAGGATTCATTACTGCGTGCAAGGCAAAAGCCTGTTCTGCATTTCTTGGTTTGATGCCGTAAGCTGATGTTTTTTGAACCCTTTCTAAACAATCTGTTTCTCTATTGTACCAAGTTAATATTGAATTATTGCTATTTTTTAAAATATAAAAGTGATTGGCTGTAGGCTTAGTTTTAATGGTTAATGCCGCTGATGAAAAACCTCTAACATAAATTTCATCTATGACACTTGCTTTAACTTTTTCTATGATTGTTCTGCCAGTTCTTAGTGTATCAATGTTTTTTATTTTGCCAGTTTCATAATCCTCTGCTTGCAAACTTAAAGATTTTGCTTTCAACCTAAGATTTACATCTTTGGTTACAAGAATTACTGGTCTTTCTGGAAATTGATCTTTAAGCGCTAAAGCTGCATTTAAGATCCTATGATCAGCTTTTCTTTCACCAAAAACAACTTGAGCATCTACTTTTACTTTCTCATTCATGACCACTTTGAAACTACCTTTATTTGGTCCATTAATAGGAATCCAATTGGTAAGTGTGTGTTCTGCAGAAAGCTTGTCTACATAGCGTATAAACTCCCGTGCTTCAAAATTTATCGTGTCATTTCCTTTTTTAAAATTATCCAATTCCTCTAAAACTGTAATAGGAATGGCAACATCATGCTCTTCAAAGTTTTTAATCGATTTATTATCATATAGTATTACAGATGTATCTAATACGAAAATTTTTTTAAGACTTTGTTCCTTTGTTTTTAAAACACTTTTTTTAGGTGTTTTTTTAATAGCCACTTTTTTTGCCATAATCCAAAGATTGTTTTTAAAAGGTTTTGGGAATTTTATCAATTAAAAATACTTAATTTAGTATTATTTTTAAACATATGTTGATATGAAACTAATAGCTTGATAAATAATTGAGAATAATTTTGAATATGATTAAAAACAAGGTAACCTATTTGTTAATTGCAATTTTTGCTTTCAGGTTGGTGTTTGGATTTACATCTGAATTTTGGTTTCCAGATGAATTGCAAATTTATTTATTAGGATTAAAGTGGTATACAACTGGAATTTGGCCAACTTATGGCCCAGATGTGGTTTATACTCAAACACAAATACCTGGGGCTTTACAATCTATTTTAGTTGGCGCTTCCTTTTTTGTTTTACCAATACCAGAATCTCCATTTATTCTTCTAAATGTTTTATCTTTTATTTCGATTTTGGGTTTGATTAATTATGGTCATAAACTAACACCAAATTTGCCTAAGCCTTGGTTATACCTTTTAGTTTTTACCTTGCCTTGGACATTAAATTATACCACGCGAATTTGCAATCCATCCTATGCATTATTGTTTTCAATTCCTTTTTTTATAGCCTTTTTAGAGTTAATTCCCCAATTCTCAAAACAAGTATTAAAACCTTGGTTAGCCAGCTTAATCATGGGTATTGCTACTACTTTTATTATGCAATTACATCTGTCTTATGTCCTGTTAATTCCTTTTGCAGGTTTTGCCTTTGTGATTCATTTTATAAATAATAAAAGAGGGATTGTTTTGCCATTTTCAACTTACTTGATTGGTTTACTCATTGGTTCAGCCACACTAATTCCTACTTTACTTCATCCGGATGTTATGGCAAAAAGCGTTGCATCAAATGTGGTAGTAAATTGGAAGAACTTTGAAAATTTCATAACTATTTTGATGCGATTTTTATCTTTTGCTTCATATGAAATTCCTTATATGTTAGGTGGAGGTACCGCAGAAAGATTGGTTGTATTAAAAGATCAATTATGGATGACGCCATTTGCTATTATATTGCTACTAACTGGGTTTGCTCAAATTGCACTTTTTGTATTTTCATTTTTTCTCATTAAGAATAAACCTCGCTTTTCTTGGCTAAAATGGATTGTATTCTTTACTTGGTTAATGTTGTTTGCCAGTTTTTTCTTTTCAGTAAAAGGTCCATCCTCACACACATTTTATATGTTATTACCACTTCCTGTTTTATATTCCTTTTATGCCTACCAATATTTTTTAGAGCGTTATCCTAAATGGCTAATTTATTTTAAGGTGATGATTGTTTGCAGTGTTTTTTTTCACATAGGTTTAGCCATGTATAGCACACATACTCGAAGTTTATATTTGGATAGAAATAAGGTTGTAAAAGCCATTGAGCAGAAAGATTACAAAATCTTGGGAAATCGAAGGGCAGATGATTGGGGATATGGATATTAATGGAAAAGGGGCTGTTTAAAGCCCCTTTATCTAGCAAAACAATAAGCCGGGTTCTGTAATCTTGCAAACAAGACGACTATCATTTATCTGCTTTTGTTATCACTAACAAAATGTAGCAGCCTACCCGCAGTAATTCGGTTTGAACCGAAAGATTAAGCGAACCTTTCCTCTTGCGAAGAATTACTGCCTATTTGGCCTTGCAACGCATAAGGTTTACCATGCAATGTTTATTACTAAACACCCGGTGGGCTCTTACCCCGCCTTTTCACCTTTTCCAAAACGCAAGCATTTTGGTAGTTTGTTTTCTGTGGCACTTTCTGTTCTTTGTTTTTAACTCAAAGACCTTCCCGTTAGGAAGTATGCTGCTTAAGTTGCCCGGACTTTCCTCTGCAGGTTTAATTGCAGCGATAGCCTATTTTGCCATTCAAAGGTACATTCCTCTGTTGAATTTTTATTTTCTGATTTTATTTTTCAGTTTAAATCATACCTTTGTTATATTAATTTAGACTAAATAAAAATAATAATCATTAATTATGAATGAGTTAAAAGAATTTGTTGCAGTAAATTACATCTCTTGCCAATCCCATTACCAAGAAAGGTTTGAGCAATTGTTTGCATCTCGTGCACATGCTATCGATAGTATGGAAGGGTTTATTAAAATGCATGTGCTTAAACCACAAGAACCTAATGGACAATATTTAATTGTTAGCTATTGGAGCAATGAAGAAGCTTTTAAAACTTGGATTAAATCGCCCCAGTTTATTGAAGGACATAAAAGAGGTTTTGAAGACATTGCCATTGCAAAAAGGGAAGGGAAGGAGCCTCCTATGACATCTAGCTTTAGAACTTATGAAATCATTTCCAACTAAAATGCTATTTATGGGTTGGTTCAAACCAGAAAAACTTAAGAAATTAGGTATTTGGGCCTTTGTTTTTTTTCTAATTAAAGGCCTAATTTGGCTTGCTTTGGCAATTTTTGCTTATTTATCAGTAAGTTAGATTATTTTCAGGGTTGCGAATTATTTCTTGCTCAAAACAAAAAATAACAGAAATTCGCGACTCTGAAAAACATCGTCATGGCAGTATATAAATTCAAAGTATCTTTCGAAGAATATGAAGACATTTATCGGGTGATTGAAATTAAATCAACCCAAACTTTTTTAGATTTCCATAAAGCTATTTTAGCTTCAATCGGATTTGATGAAAAGCAATTGGCCTCATTTTATATGAGTACTGATAGCTGGAAAAAAGGACAGGAAATCACTTTAGAGGATATGACTGAAAATCCTGAAAACCCTTTGCCTATAATGGCAAAAGCAAAATTAAGTCAGTATATTGTTGACCCGCACCAAAAGATTTTATACGTTTATGATTTTATAGAATGTTGGACTTTATTAATTGAACTTACAAGTATTTCTATTACTGAAAATCCAAAAACGACCTATCCAAATTTATTTAAAAGTGTTGGACCGGCACCAAAGCAATATGATAAGGTTCAAAAATTTGGATTGGTGGATGACAATGAATTTGATGAAATTACAAAGAATTATCTAAACCGTTCCGAAGAAATTCCTGGTGAAATTTCAGATGATGAAGCAGATGAATTTGGGTTGTTTGACAACGGTGAAGAAGGCGAATCAGATGCAGATTCAAACGTATTAGATAAAGACGAACTTTAACCATGTTGCCATTAAACCTAAATAGACCTTTAATCATATTTGATTTAGAGACAACTGGCATAAGTATTTCAAAGGATAGGATAGTTGAAATTTCTTGCATAAAAATTTTTCCAAATGGTGAAGAGGAGATTAGAACCCAAAGAATTAATCCTCAAATGCCCATTCCATCAGAAGTAACCGCTATTCATGGCATTAGTGATGCAGATGTAGCAGATATGCCAACCTTTGCAAATGTTGCGAGAGAATTTGCGCTATTCATGCAAGGTTGTGATTTTGGTGGTTTCAATTCTAATAAATTCGATTTCCCGATGTTGGTTGAGGAGTTTCTTAGAGCGGGAATTGATTTTGATCCTGAGAATAGAAAATTTGTTGATGCTCAGCGTATTTTTCACATGATGGAACCTCGAAATTTAAAAGCTGCGTATAAATTTTATTGCAACAAAGACCTCGAAAACGCTCATAGCGCAGAAGCCGACACAAAAGCTACTTGGGAGGTTCTAAAATCTCAAGTTGAAAGGTATCCTCAACTGCAAAACAATATTGATTATTTACACCAATTTTCTGGGCAAAGCAATAATGTTGATTTGGCTGGCAGAATGATTTTAAATGATAAAGGGGTGGAGGTCTTTAACTTTGGTAAACACAAAAATAAACCTGTGTTGCAAGTGCTCAAAGCAGAGCCAAGTTATTACCAATGGATGATGGATAACGACTTTTCTTTAGATACAAAAAGACATTTAACTAGGATAAAACTAAGAGAAAAATTCCAAGCTTAACGTAAAATCGTAAAGTTACCTTTTTTGGTATAAGCCAAGCCATTCCAACCTGTATAGTTAATGATATAAAAATACACGTCTGATTTTGATTCGGTATTCTTAAAATTGCTATCAAAAAAGTCGTATTTACTTTTGGATTCAAAAACACGTTCGCCCCAACGATTGAAAACTTGTATTTGGTAATCTTTCACAAATACGGGTACTGTTTGGAATTTATCATTTAAACCATCTCCATTTTCAGTATAGGCATTTGGGGCATAAACAATGGGATTCTGAATTAGTTCAATGGTATTTGATTCACTAATTTGTTGGTCGCCATTTGGGTTTTCATAGGCAATAACCTTATATAGATATAGGCCATTATCGTAATTAAGATTTTCATCCTTTGTAAAGGTGTTTTTTGATTGGGTATTTTTAATCAAAACATCTTTATTTAAACCAGGCTCTGTTCTCAATACATTATAACCTTGCGTACCTGCATTCCAATATTCATAGGGTAACCAATTGAGGGAATGTACAAAAGGAACTGTACTTCCTGATAAAACAATTGAACAAGCTTCTTTATCATCTATGCTCACATTGCCGCAAAGGTCTACATTAATTAATTTATAGCAGTAACTTGTTTCATTTACATTAACTCTCTTATCAATAAAACTGGTATCATTTAAATTTCTAATTTCACCAAGTTTCTCAAAAGTAAAACCGTTTCTACCTACCTTTCTGTAAATCAAATAACGCCAAAAACTATCGGCATTTGCGGCTTGCCAAGTTAATTTTATCTCTTTATCGTTTTGAACCGAAACTGTGTATAGTTTTAAGTTATCTGCTGGAACTGGTTGATAGGCTACGCAACTAATACTACTTGTATCACTATGGAAACTGCAAATATCACTTGAACTCATGCTATAACAAGTACTAGTAGATTCATCAAATTTAAACACATCTATATAGGTGGTCTGATTGAGATTTGAGAGTGTTGCTATTTGCTTTCTATCGCCATTCACTTCTCTAAATAAGTAAATTTCTTTAGTGAAATTGTTAATTGGATAGGGTGGCCATTCTATGTTTACAGTATCTGCACTCACTACTTTTGGACAATAAATTCTTGGCGATTTAGGCTGCGGCATTGGGTCAACCAAAAACAAAACACGTTTAATACCAATTTTTGCATTAGGGCAGGCATTATCTCTTACTTGTATCAAAAGCTCTATGGTATCTTTGCTAATATTTCCGCAAGTTGGCACCCATGAAACGGTTGCAGTGGCATTCCCAATTCCATTCTCAACATTGGTTGACCCTAAATTCATGTCGATGAATTGACCAGAAAGATTAATGAATAATAAATCTGTTGACAAAGATGAAGTTATGTTTATCTGCTTAAAAATGGTATCAAATGCCGTAACCCTAATAACTTCAGTTTCTAAATTGGAAAAAGTTTTTTTATTGTCAATTGTGTCAATTGCAGTTAATGAGCAAATTTTCAATGAAGTATCACCACTAATTCTGCAAGTGTTAATGCTAATCAATTGAAAACAGTAATTTTTATCGAAATTATCAAAGGCCTTTGTATCAATATAGTTTGAAGTTGATTGTGTTTCTACCGAATCAAGTAATTGCATCGCTGAGCCATTTACTGATCGAAAGATAAAGTATTTCTGAAAATCTGAACTTGGATTAGGTGAGGTCCAATCCAAGGCAAGCACATTGTTGTTTAATGATTTTAGACACTGCGGAAAGGGAGGGGCTAAGGGCTCTGTTTTTATAAGTATTTTTATTTTAGCTACCTTAAAATTTGGGATTGGACAAGCAGCATCTTGTATGGTAACCTCTATGGTAAAGGTGTCTGATCCTAAGTCGGAACATAGTGATTGCCAATTTAACCTACCCCATAACATTCCTGGAGTACTACTGATAACACTTAAACTAGCTGGATTAGGCGATTTGGTTAAAATATCCCCGGTTGCACTCATGGTTAACATATCACCTCCTGCATCAGTGGCATAGAAATCATATTCCAAAGTACTTCCAGCACTTAAATATAAAACAGTGTCCAACATTTGCGGAGGCAACAAATAGGTACGCATATCAAACTTAAACAAGCCAAGGTTACATCCCCCAACACTCGTATTAAAGGCTCTTTTACCAGGGTTAGTTCTTGAATATGCATTCTGAGTAGTTGGAAAATCACTAAATCCACCACATCCTGCACAAACGCTTTGATATACAATTCCACTTGGGTCAAAATGACTTGTGCCACCATCTACATGTTCTTGACTAGTACTTCCACCATAATAGGTTGCATATAACAGGGTACCTAAGCTAGGTGACAAAACCATCAAATAGAAATCCGAACCATCTGTAGTTTTTTGAAAGGCATCTCCTGAGGTTTGAAACCCAAATAGATTATCTAGGCCAGCTTGATAACTTTGGTTCGAACCACCTCCCCAGCCACTAATGTAAACTCTACCACATTTGTCTACCATAAAAGCAGAGGGGGATAAACTAGGTTTAGTTGCTCCAATTTTGCCAAAAGTTGAGGCCTTTGTTAGAGTTGTTAAATCTGAATTATATTGTTGAATAAAATGTTTGCCATTAGGTATTCCAAATGCTTGACTTGACAAAGGCATTGTTCCTTCGGTTTGACCCATGGAATAAATTGAGTTGTTTTCATCAGTAGCCACAAAGAACACTTGGTCATATGAAGGAGTTCCAGCATAAACTATGCGTTGTCTAACGCCATTGCTGCCATATTTTCCTATAAATCCGTCTGTTCCACCTTGGTGATTATTAGAAGTAGAAAATGCTAGGTTTACACTATTGGTTCCACCACCCACGATAATTTCATTTGATTTATTGATGCAAACTGAATATGCTGCATCGGCGTTACTTCCACCCACAAAAGTGCTAAATAAAATTGTACTTAGATTAGCATTGTATTTAACTAGCAATCCGTCTTGAGCACCGCCGCCATAAATTGGTTGAGCTGCATTAATAAGAGAAATCCCTTGAAGATGACTTGATTTAGTACAAGATGATATGATAATATTTCCTGTTAAATCTACTATTACTTCACCCCTAAAGCAATCAGCATAATTATAAGGTAAATTGTTTGGCTGAGAAGAAAAATTTCCAATTGAATTACCATTTATTCCATCATCATTAATACCACCTAAAAACGTTGAGGCTAAAAGGGTATTACCATTTGCATTTAGTTTTGTAATAAAAATATCATAATTCCCGCCATAGCTGCGGTCGTGGCCATTTGCACTTGTTGGGAAATTATTGGAATGAGTGGTTCCAAAGATGATTATTTCTCCTGTAGCTGGCATGGTTGTTACAGAATGGGGTTGTTCATTGTGACTTCCTCCTAAAAATGAAGCAAAAATTAATGCAGTGCCATTTGGATTAAACTTAGCAATAAATGCGTCTCTTGCATATTCTCCATCTGCACCACTTCCGTCTGCAAATGTTACATCAAAGGATCCTGTGGTAAAAGGAAAATTTGCTGCGTAAACTGTTCCAGCACCAAGCGCATTCCCATTTAAATCATAACTAGCAGCAAATCCAAAATTATCTGCAGCACTGCCCATGTAGGTTCCAAATACAACCTCAGGATCTATTTGAATGGGTAGGAATTTGTTGTAATTATTTGTGATAAACTTTACAATATTTCCTTCTAATTTAAACTTTGTTTTAATGGTTTTTTCAACTCCGTTTATGGTCTGAAAGCTCACTGGATTCTCCTCAATTATTGTCCCCATTGAAGTTTCAATTTTTAGCTGTCCGCCATTTAATGAAAGCTTGTCGGCCCCATTATATTCTAAAGCAATTTGATTTGGGTTGGCCCCTGGTTTAACAATAAAGTTTATCTTTATACTGCTTCCTTTAGACAATAGCTCTAAGTCAATTCCAGGATAAATATTAGACAAAATAACCCTCTTAAACCCATGTACATTACTAGCATGTTTTGAAGCATCTCCAATAAAGTAATTATAATATGCTTCATTAGGTTCAAACCTTAATATTTGGGGATTAGGATTTGAACCAATAAACTTAACTTTTACTGAATGAAAGTGAGCTTTTTCAATCTTTTTTCCATGCTGGTATTCATGCGTAGCTTCCTTGTCTACAAAAAGATAGGTGAGTTGATTTTTTTCAATAAATAGGTTCCCAATAGGTATATCGGCCTTAAAAATTACATTGTTCTCCCATTGCCCTTTGTTCTCAATAAACTCTATATAATTGCGAGGCAAATTGATTGCGATTAAATCCGAAGACCAATTGCAAAACAATAGCAAGATAATTAGATATGTATGATTTGTTTTCAGGTTATTATTGTGCGGCTAAAAATCAATTTGTAAATTTACAGCATATGAATGACAAAATAAAGCCCCATTTGGTTGTTTTAAGTGGAGCAGGAATTAGTGCAGAAAGTGGTATACAAACATTTAGAGATAGCGGAGGCCTTTGGGAAGGCCATAAAGTTGAGGATGTAGCCACACCTGAGGCCTTTGAGAGAAACCCAGAATTGGTATTAAATTTTTACAATTTAAGGAGAAAAACTTGCTTGGAAGCCAAACCCAATCAGGCTCATACTAGCTTAAAAGATTTAGAAAGCAAGTTTAAAGTAAGTATTGTAACTCAAAATGTGGATGATTTGCATGAACGCGCTGGTAGCACAAATGTGCTTCATTTGCACGGAGAATTACTCAAATCTAGAAGTACAAAAAATCCCAATCTAGTTTACAACATAAAAGGTGACATGCTCAATTTGGGTGATACTTGCGAACTTGGTTCCCAACTTAGACCGCATATAGTTTGGTTTGGTGAGGCTGTTCCTATGATTGAAAATGCTGCTGAAATCTGCAAGCAAGCCGACTTGTTTCTTATTATTGGAACTTCTTTGCAAGTTTATCCAGCGGCTGGATTGGTTAAATATGTAAATACAAATGTTCCTGTTTATATTATTGACCCCAAACCAGTTAGCATTTATACCAATCATAAAATAAACCATATTCCAAAAAGCGCAAGTGAAGGAATGGAAGCCTTATTAAATTTAATCTAATGGAATCAAATGAACTTAAAATAGTATTGCTACAACAAGATTTGCATTGGGAAAATGTACCAGCTAATCTCTTGCATTTTGAAAGTTTAATTTATGGTTTGAACCAAAAGGTTGACCTAATTATGTTACCAGAAATGTTTACCACAGGTTTTAGCATGCAACCTGAAAAATTTGCATTAAACAATCAAGAGCAGACTTTGAAAACTCTTAAAAAGTGGGCTACAGATAAAGATGTCGCAATTTGTGGTAGTATAATGGCAGCAATAGATGGAGTGTATTTTAATAGATTTTTTTGGGTTAACCCATCAGGTGATTTTCAATTTTATGATAAGGCACATTTGTTTAGAATGGGAGAGGAACAATTGCATTACTCAAAAGGAACTGCACATCAACTTATAAATTATAAAGGTTGGAAAATTGCACCGTTTGTTTGCTATGATTTAAGGTTTCCAATTTGGATGAGAAGAACTAAAGTGTTTAATTATGACTTAATTCTATTGGTTGCCAATTGGCCAGAAAGAAGAGCCTCTCATTGGAAAGCTTTAACTTTAGCTAGGGCAATTGAGAACCAATGTTATCTTGCCGCCGTTAATAGAGTTGGGTTAGACATTACAAGCATAAACCATTCTGGAGATTCGCGCGTTATAAATCCTATGGGAGAACTTGTTTTTGATGCCAAAGACTCAAAAGAGCTTACTATCGTCTCACTCGATAAGAGTGTAGTAGAAAATTATAGGCAACAGTTTCCGGTGCAAGAAGATGCAGATGCCTTTGAATTATTATAAAATTGCAACTAATTTAAGTTTAATATAGTCTAAATGTCATTATTAAGAAACATATGAGGAAAATACTATTTTGTTTATTCATAACAGCAAGTTTTAATTTAACTGCGCAGAACAAGAAGGATGTTGGCGCCAAAGGGAGTATAGAATTCTTATATACAAGTTTCGATTTTGGTAATATCAATGAACTTGGCGGAAGCGTAAAACATGAATTTAAATTTATTAATATGGGTAACGCCCCAGTTAAAATTGTAGATGTCAAAACTTCCTGCGGTTGCACATCTACCAAATGGACTCTCAATCAAGTTAATCCTGGGGATACAGGTTCTGTTTTTGCTGTATTTGAACCAGAAGGCAAGCAAGGACCGTTTGAAAAAAGCATTTCCATATATAGTAGTGGCACCCCTGATTTAATTGAAATTAAAGTTAGTGGGGTGGTTCATGCCACTAAATTAAAACAAAGCGATAGGTTCATTTATCGGTATGGCAGTTTGGCGGTTCCCAATAATTTAATAGAATTAAACCAAGTGAGTTATAATGGATATGATAGTTTGGAGTTAGATTTTTTTAATTTGAGTAATAAGCGTATATACTTTTATAAAATAGAAAGTCCACCTAATATTCAAGTGATCAAAACTTATGATAATGTGCTTCCAAATTCTGAATACACATTAAAGGTTAAGTATTTCCCTAAAAAACCAATCGAATTTGGGCCAATTCGACAAGAAATAAAAATTCACACAAGTGATGATACCTTGCCAGTAAAGGTTTTTACAATCAATGCAAATATCATTGAGGATTTTGGAAGTTTAGATAAAAAAGCACTAAAGGAAGCACCTAAATTTTATGTAAAAAATAATACCATTGATTTTGGAAACATCGCAATATTTTCCTCTCCATCAGGGGTTTTTGAAATTACAAATAGGGGCAAAAAAGATTTAGAAATTAGAAGAGTAATAAAGGGATGTCCTTGTCTATCTCCTGACTTATCTAAACGTGTTATTAAAAAAGGTGAAACTGCTACTTTAAAAATTACCTGGAATAATGCAAATATGGCTGGTCCAGATACAAAGACCGTTAAACTCATCACAAATGACCCAACTCAACCAGAATTAATACTTATACTTAAGGCTAATATTGTCGAATAATCATTTTACAGGTAATTTTTGTCAGAAGCTGCATAATTGGTTCAGTACTTGTTTAATGGAAAACATTAAGTAAAGTTGGATTACTTTCATAAAATAAGTAACAATGACAGAAACCATAATCTAATAAATATGAAAAAATGGCAAATGATTGCTCTAGGATTTGCAGGTGGCATTTTAGGAGCATTTTCGATTAATTTATTCTCGAAAAAACAAGTTGTGTTTCAAACCATTACTCCGTCTGTAAGCAACGCAAATATGGTTGATTATAAAAGCATGGCACCTGGTACCTTTGATTTTACCAAAGCTTCTGAGGCATCTTTACATGCAGTCGTATTTATAAAAACTTTAACTAATCAGCGCTATCAGGACCCATTTTATGACTTCTGGAATGGTATGGATTTCTTTGGTAGACGCGGGCCTGTGGCAAGTTCTGGTTCTGGTGTTATCATTTCAGATGATGGATATATTGTAACTAATTTACACGTGGTTAATAATGCAAATGTTATTGAGGTAATTACTAATAACAATAAACAATCTTATACAGCTAAAATGATTGGTTCAGACCCTTCTACCGATTTAGCGCTCCTAAAAATTGATGCGAAAGGCTTGCCCAAAATTATTCTTGGTAACTCAGACCAATTAAAAGTAGGAGAATGGGTTTTAGCTGTTGGGAACCCTTTTAACTTAACTTCTACGGTTACAGCGGGTATTGTAAGTGCAAAAGGTAGAAATATTAATATTGTTAATAATCAATTTCCTATCGAAAGCTTCATTCAAACTGATGCAGCAATTAATCCAGGGAACAGCGGTGGAGCTTTGGTAGATTTAGAAGGAAGACTAGTAGGTATTAATACAGCTATTGCAAGCAATACAGGCTCATACAATGGATATGGATTTGCAATTCCTGTGAACATCGTTGCAAAAATTATCAAAGATTTAATTGAATTTAAAGAGGTTCAAAGAGGTTTTACAGGCATGGATGTAAAGGATATTGATGGGGCAATTGCACAAAAATATTCTATAACTAACAACATTGGAATTTTAGTAGAACAGGTGTTGGCGGATGGGCCTGCAGACCAAGCCGGACTTAGGTCAGGGGATATTATTCTAAAATCAAACGGAAAAGCAATTGATAGCAAAGCAATTTTTGATGAACAAATTGCTTACCGAAGACCTGGAGATAAAATCATTATTACTTACAAACGTGATGGCAAAGAAATCGAAACTACACTTTCTTTGTTGAATCGAGAAGGTACTACCGCCATCATGAAAAAGGGTACTATTAGTTCTGATATCCTTGGTGCAGATTTCCAACCCTTACCTAAAAATGAACGTGAAAAATTGGGTGCAATAAGTGCCTATCGTATTAGTAATATTAGACAAGGAAGAATTGCAAGCATGGGCATTCAAGAAGGTTTTGTAATCACTTCCTTAAATAGAAAAAATTACGACAAAGTTGAAGATTTAATAAAAGCTTTGGAAACAGTTAGAGGTCAGGTAGTCATAGAAGGAATTTTTGCAAATGGAGGAAGAGGGGTTTTCTCCTTTTATACTTATTAACTTTGGATGAAAGGTGTCTTTCTGATTTTCTTACTTGGTTCAAACCTAATTTATGGCCAAAAAATTAATAGAAGTTTAGCTGGTTTTGCCATCGGGCAAGGCAAGGATATTCCTAGAAAAGTATTAGGGAAACCTTATCTTTCTGATACAAGTATGACTGGAAATCCCATTGAAGCTTTTGCACATCCAATGGGAAAGGGTTGGATTATTGTTTTTGAATATAACAAAGAGAAAAACCATAACGTCAGTTCTATAATGCTCTCTTCTCAAACGCAGCTTTTGCCATCTGGCTTCAACAATTTGAATTTTGGCATGAAAAAATCTGAAATTCTAAAATTACTCGGAAGGCCTTCAGACAAAGTAAGTATTGGAGAATACGGCGAAAAATGGGTCTATGAACAATACTCATTTTCCTTAGATTTAGATAGCAAAGGAATACTTTGGGCTATTAAATTGTTTGAACCCAATTATGAATCAAATACAATTGAATTGGCTATTCCTTCCTTAAAAACCATACATGATTTGCAAGTTAAAAATGATTTCGAAGCACTTTCAGAGTTTGTTTCTCCTAGTTTGATCATTCAAAAATCATCGCGCAAATACAAATTTGAAAATGCTTGGAATTTAGAAACTTCTAGTGATGCTTCGGGTATTTTTAAGCTATTTAAAGAGGCCTTAAGCCAAGTAAATTTAGCAGATACAATTAATCCAAAACAATATAAACAGACCATTATTCCTTTTAAAAATTCTCCATCCAAGTTTAAAATGAGTTTTAAAAAAGGTAGTTCATGGCTTGAGTTTATTTGGGCATATGAGTTTGGTTCATACCGAATTATTGAAATTATTATATAAACAAAAAGGCTGTCATTCTAGACAGCCTTTTTGTTTAATACTCATTTATTGTTTTAAGATTTTTCGAACCATGTTTTCTCCAGTTTCATTGGTTAAAATAATTTGATACACACCAATTGGTAGTAAACTTAAATCAATTGTACATTCTTGTTCAAAACTATTTTCAAGGACCTTTATCCCATTAATATCTACAATAATAGTTTTGATTTTTCCTTTGAAACTTGTATTTATCCATACATTGTTTAAAGTAGGATTTGGGAAAATATTTAGTCGGTTTGAACCAAGCTCAGCCGCACCCACACTTTTGAAAACTAGACAATCTGAGGTGTCTATACAATTATTGTATTTGATTTCAACTGCGTACTCGCCACTTTCTAAAGGTTTAAAAATCTTTTCGAATGCTCCTGGAACTATTGCTTTTCCCTTTTTACAATCTAGCCATTGGTAAGTTGCAGCGGGCATTTCAGCCTCAAGGGAGCTCGCACTTTGAAAAACTTTAGTGTTGAGTTTAGTTACTGATAAGTTAAAAATAAGAATACTATCACAACCATGGCTTGCTTTAAAGTTAAATGTGTCGATTTTTGAAATATCTGCTATAAGCACTGCACCATTTGGTAATTTAACCGATTCTCCAAAACAAGCTTGGGAATTGATAGTAATTGGTTGTAAATTGGGTTTGACAATTACTATGGTATAAACTGAATCACATGCATTTGGCAATATCAAGGTATCTTTAAAGGTTCCTGTGTTTTGGTAAACTTTACCATTAAAGCTGAAGGTCGAATTTCCACAAAGGGTTGCGTTAACATTTCTGTAAACAAAGCAATTTGGAATGGATGGTTTGGTTACATGTCCATATAATCCATTGCTAGTTCCTGCCAGTAATTCGTCGTAGTATAAAAAGTTTATCATGGTTCCAACAGGGTAGGAGTAGCCCAATGTCCATGAGGTAGTTCCCCAGATATACATATAAATATCTGCATCTACTGCACAAAATACAGTATCACCACCTAAGGCAACTGCTTTACCTTTTTTACCATTTACAAAGGGATAACCCGAGGTAGTCATTGGTGTCCATTTGTTGGTGCCACTGATAATTTTATAATAAGTTATTGGATGATTAATTCCAGCATCTGTACCAGTTACGTACAAGGTATCTCTAGTGGCACTTACCAATACATCTTCAAGTGAGGCAACAATAATTGTTCCTGTAGAAGTATTTGCACCATTCATATTTTGAGACCCAGTCCAAGTGCTGCCACTTTTTAAGACTCTGTAAACACTTCTGCCTTGTGGTTTACTCAAATCATAAGCCACAGTAACATAGGCCACGGTATCTGTTCCCTCAATGTTAAAAGCAATGTCTGTAACGTCTACATCTTTGCCTATGCTTGATGCTTCTAGCAAAATTTGACTCCAACTGCTACCAGCATTCGTAGAATAAAACAAGCCTCCTTTGCTACTATCCTGTATACTAAATCCTGCAAAAACTATGTTTTCATTAAAAAATGCCACTTCTAACGAATTAACTGTTGTGCCTACCGAAGGAAAGAAATAAGGACTTGTTTCAGGCGTAAATGCTTGGTTCCAGCTTATTCCACCATTGGTAGTTTTATACACCCTTAGATTTCCAGCGTAAACTGTATTGGTGTCTGATTGCTTCATGGCAATTGAATAATAAGGTGAGCCATCGCCTCCAGGCCATAGTGCACCTGACCAAATTGGACTTGCAGTTTTATACCTGCTTACTTTTCTTATGCCAGATTTTGCCGCAATCCATGCTGTTTGCTTATCTGCAGTCATATCAAAGTCTTGCACCTGAACTGCCTCTAAACCTTCTGATAAATCTGCAGAACTACTTCCTCGGTTAAGGGAAACCGCTATGCCTAAATCCGAAGTGAAATACACTACATTGGTATCATTTGGGTCACAAAAAACCTCCCCATCATTTGGATTAGTAGTTTTTCCAGTACTTCCAAATTCAACCCAATTGAGTCCTTTATTTGCAGAGTAACCATCTGAATGATAAGTATAATAATTACTTGCACTGCCAGCAAAACCAAAATTAGTTCCAGAAACACCATTTGTAGTATTTGGAAAGTTTGCATTATTCCAAGTTATCTCATCATCTGTATATCTGAAAGTTTTTTCTGGAGCACCTGGAGATTTATGTCCACCCATAATAATTCTACCAGAAGGACTAATTCCTAATCCTGAATATTGATTTCCACTTGGGATTGAGCCCATTGGAACTATAGTTATTGTAGTTGTATTTTTTAAATCATAAAACGGATGGTTGGTTTTGGATATTTGTGGGGACATTCCAAATTTTTGGAAAAAATAAACAACATTGGTTACAGGATGCACTACAATTTGATTTACGAACAAACTGAGCATTTTTGGAGCTGCAAAGTTTTTAACAAACTTACCGTTTGCTTCTAATCTTCCCCAGATAAGTTGATTTCCAGTAACATAAATAAGAACAGAGTCTTTTACATACAACGCATTTATGTTATTGCTGTCAATTTTGGTGTGCTTACTACTATCTGGATGAATAGCGTAAAGTCCTTTATTGTCAATGCAATAAAGTGTTCCACTTTGTTTGTGAACGCCAAGTTGTTGCAAGGCTCCACCCAAATTATTGTCTGCATCTGCACTAGAAACCTTTTTCCAATTGTTAAAACTAAAACTAGCTCCAGCAGGGTTATAAATGTCCGAATAAAAAATAGAATTGGCACTTTCTGTTGAAATGTACAATCGGGTGGTGTCTGCATTTTTGGCGTACCCAGTGATGGATAATACCCTTGCTCCCCATACATTTTCAACTTTTGGTGCACTTAGCTGTGCAACTGCCTCAAAGGAGGCTAATAGCGAAATTGCCAACCAAGCAAGTCTCGCCAATTGAGTAATTTTGTTTTTCATATCTTAGAAATTTTGAACAAATTTACCTCGTTAGGTAATTTTGAATGTCATTATAAATGATGATTTCTTGTACTTAGTTAAACATAATTAGCTTGATTATCAGTCTATAAAACCTAAATCCTATTTTCATTACTAATTGTGACAAGATAATTTTTAGTGTTGATCCAAAACCAATAGTCTTGCATTCCAAATCGTTTTTTCACTTACATCTTTAGCTGTTAATCTTATCAAATAAATGCCAGCAGGGAGTTGAGAAATAGAAATCTTAGGTTTTTCGGCTGGAATGATGTTTTGTTTTAGAAGTGTGTTTCCTAGGATATCAAGAACCAATAAATCAAAATTTGAAACTTGATCTCCTTCAATTTGAAAGAATTCAATGCAAGGGTTAGGAAAAACCTTCAATTCCTTTCTAATTTTAATTTCTAAACCATTTGCCTGAACAAAAAAACATGCTGAGGTATCGGTACAAAATGCCTTAGTTACTTTTACTGCATAATTTCCCGATTGGTTAGGTTTAAAATCCCTTGTAACCGCATCAGGAACTATAGAATATCCTGTATTGCAATTTAACCATTGGTATTGTGTGGCATTGATTTCATTAGAAATGAGCGTATCTTGTCTAACAGAAATTGAGACATCAGGTCTATTTACTGTTAGTGTAATGGTAACGATACTATCACAACCATTTTTACTTTTATAAAGAAACTGATAACGCCCAGAGGTATTAACCTTGTTAGAATCAGGCAAGTCAATAAACTCATTATAACAAATCGAAGGATTAAAATTATTAATTTTAGGACGGCATTCTGCTGGAGTACCTAAATGTCCATATAATCCAACCCCAGTTCCTGCCAATAGTTCATCATAATATAAGAAGTTAATAATCGAACCAACTTGGTATTGGTAAGCTCTAAACCAAACGCTATCTTTTATTGGAAAAACAATTAAATCTTCTTTAACGGCTGCATACAAAGTATCCTTTCCTAAGGCAATTTTGATTTTACTACCAAAGTAAGATGGGAAACCGTTCATTTTTAATAACTCCCACTTATTCAGAAAGTTAAAGGCTTTGAAGTAAATTTGATATTGGGCACTGCTGCCTTCAAAATTTATTCCTGAAGCAAACAAGGTATCTGCATTTAAGTTCAATTCTAAATCTTCTATTTGGGCTAATGAGCCTATGCCACTGGCCATATTTGGTGCGTCCATATTTTGATTGACCAACCAACCATTGCCTCTTTTTGTTAATCTAAAAACATTATTAAACAATGGGTTTGTACTATCATAATTAAGAGCTACATAAGCAATTGTGTCAGAGGTTTCTTTTGTGATTACTATATCATTAATATTAATGTCTTGGCCAATACTGGTGCTTGCAATTCTCAATTGTGTCCAGGTATTTCCTGCATTCAATGAATAAAATAAGCCTCCTTTTGTGGGTAATTCAGCAGCGTATGATGCCAAAATCAAATTAGTGTCAAATGGGCAAATTGCTATTTTGGTGACTTTTAAATTAAAGGAAGGAAAATTATAGGGTGGGCCTTCAGGTGAAAAGACTTGACTCCATATTTTTCCACCATCATTACTTTTATAAATACGAATATTTCCAGCATAAACTCTATTTGTATCATTTGATACTAATGCCACACTATAATAAGGAGAGCCATCACCATTTGGAAACATTGATTTTGACCATTTTTTTTGCGAGGATTGGTAATTTGTAATTTTCTTTAAACCTGCTTTAGAGGCAATCCATGCGCCGGTTTTACTTAGGTTCATGTCGAGTCCATTAATTTGAAGGGCTTCGATTCCGTTATTAATATCAAAAATAGAATCACCATTGTTTGCTGAAGCCCCTAATCCTGCGTCTGTATTGAAAAAAATGCAATTTTGTGCAACTGGTGAAACAAAAACATTCCCATCATTAGGATGCGTTTCTTGAAAAACACTACCAAGTCCTTTCCAGTTTAAACCTTTATTTAAAGAAACTGCGGTTGAATAATGCGTTACATAACTAGTTGAATTGCCAGAAAAGGCAAATTTACTGATACCTTTTCCAGCGATGCTTGTATTCACGAAATTCCAAGAAATTTCATTGTCAGAGTACAGTACTTTCTTTCCAGTATTATCTGCTCCTCCAATAAAAATTCTTCCATCAGGCCCAATGCCAACTCCTTCCCATAGCACTCCTGGCCAAGAACCACTTATGCTTACTGGCAAGAAATTACTTGTACTTGTTAAATTAAAATATGGCACTGAAGATTTGTAAAGAACAGGGGTGTTTCCTTTTGATAACACATAAACAAAATGATTTAGAGGGTTTATAGCAATGGAAAAGTTGTTTGCAGCCCCCGGCAAATTATAACCAGAGAATCCAGAATTGATAATGTTTCCAAGACGGATTTTCTTATAATTTAATAGGTTATTTTGAAAATAGAGTAAAACAGAATCCTTAATAAAAACAGT
>CAMDHZ010000017.1 GCA_945898275.1 Chitinophaga pinensis
TAAGCTTTGTATCCACCTTTTAATTGGTAAACATCATACCCGGCAGTAGAAAGTAAATCTCCCATGATTCTGCTTCTAAGTCCGCCCCGCCAGCAATGCACCACGATTTCTCCTTTAGGAAATTGCTTCCAAGCCTTTTCAATATATTGGTAAAATTTGGGACCCACCAATTTATAACCAAGAAATATGGCGGCATCATGTCCTTCTTTCTTGTAACAAGTGCCCACCAACTTTCTTTCCTCATTATTAAGCACAGGAAATGAAACAGCAGCAGGAATATGCCCCCAATCATACTCCCCTTCACTCCTTGCGTCTAAAATTAGCAGGTGTTTTTTTGTGTTGACCCAAGTATTTATTTCAATGCTTTTTAACATAATGGTAATGCAATCTAAATTTCTCCTAAAAATTATTGAAATTCGCACTTATAATTTATGGAAGAAAAAGTTCTTATCCTTGATTTTGGGTCGCAATATACCCAATTGATTGCCCGTCGACTCAGAGAATTAAATGTTTACTCCGAGATTCACCCCTGCACGCACATACCTAATTTGGACGAAAGTACAAAAGCAGTAATATTAAGCGGTAGCCCCTACAGTGTGAATGACGGACTCTTACCTAATGTAGATTTAAGTAAATACAGAGGTAAATTACCTTTATTAGGAGTTTGTTACGGCGCACAACTTTTGGCAAATCAAAATGGTGGATATGTAGTGCCAAGTAAAATAAGGGAATATGGTAGAGCTAATTTAACAGATGTTTCTGCTAATCAACTTTTTGAAGGCATTTCCGTTGGCAGTCAAGTTTGGATGAGCCATGGAGATACCATACAAGATATTCCGGCAAATTTTGATATTATTGCTAGCACAGAATCTGTAAAGGTTGCAGCTTTTAAAATTAAAGAAGAAGAAACCTACGCCATTCAATTTCATCCAGAGGTTACACATAGTATTGATGGGAAAACGCTACTACATAATTTCATTTCTAAAATTGCAAAGCTAAAACAGAATTGGAATCCAGCTCATTTTATAGAAAACACCAATAAGGAGCTAAAAGAAAAACTTGGAAACGATAAAGTTATCCTTGGGCTTTCTGGTGGCGTAGACTCTTCAGTTGCAGCAGTTTTGTTAAAAGAGGCGATTGGGTCAAACCTTACAGGAATATTTATAGACAATGGCCTACTCAGAAAAAATGAGTTTGAGCAAGTATTGCATGCCTACGAAAATATGGGTTTAAATGTAATTGGGGTAGATGCCAAGGAAAGGTTTATAAGTGCATTAACTGGCATTAGTGACCCAGAGCAAAAAAGAAAAATAATTGGTAGAGTATTCATTGAAGTATTTGATGAAGAAGCAAAAAAGGTTGGAGACGCAAAATGGCTAGCTCAAGGCACAATTTATCCAGATGTTATTGAAAGCGTTAGTGTTAAAGGGCCATCAGCAACCATTAAATCTCATCACAATGTTGGGGGTTTACCCGAGAAAATGAATCTTAAAATAGTTGAACCGCTTAGGATGTTATTCAAAGATGAGGTTAGAAATGTTGGTGCAGCTTTAGGTATCGACCCAATTATTTTACAGAGGCATCCATTTCCAGGGCCTGGTTTAGCAATTAGAATTTTAGGTGATATTACCCATGAAAAAATTAAAATTCTGCAAGAAGCAGATTCAATTTTCATCACAGAGCTAAAAGAAAAGGGTCAATATGGTAATGTTTGGCAAGCAGGTGCAATCTTCCTTCCTATTCAATCCGTTGGCGTTATGGGTGACGAAAGAACCTATGAGCATGTAATTTGCTTAAGAGCAGTAACTTCTGTAGATGGGATGACAGCAGATTTTTGCCATTTGCCCCATGATTTCCTTGGACATGTTGCCAATAGAATAATCAATGAGGTTAAAGGAATTAATAGAGTTGTTTATGATATTAGCAGTAAACCACCAGCCACCATTGAATGGGAATAAGCAAATGAATAAGCTATTATTATACTTAAGTTTACTGCTTTTAACAACACAAATCAAGGCACAAACAGATTCAAACTATATTGAAGTAAGTTTGATTTTACCTTTTTCAGCAAAAAGTGTTTATGAAAATCCAAAGGACAAAAACGCAGGGGTAAGTGAAGCGTGCAGGCAGTATTTCGAAGGATTTACCTTAGCCATTGACAGTTTAGAGAAAGCAGGAATCCCAGTAAGTTTAAGCGTATATGATACCAAATTAGACACCTTTTTTTTCAAAAAGATTTTAGAAAAAAAAGAAGTTCAAAACAGCGATTTAGTCTTTGGTCCGGTAATGCCAAATGGCACACAAATGATGAAGGATTTTGCCCAGAAAAACCAAGTTTTTCACATTTCACCGCTTATGACCCTAACAAAAACTTCTATAAATGATTCCTTTCTTATATCGGCATACCCAGATTTAAGATATTATGCCAATTTCATTTTAGAAGCAATTAAAAAGCAGGATTCCATGCATGCAAACATTGTTGTTTTGTCGGATAAAAAAACAAATGACATTATTTTTAGCAAGCAGTTTTCGACTTTAAAAAGCAAATATAAATCCTTCACTATTAAAAATTTAGACATAGCGAAGTATTTAGATTATAGTTTGCACTATAAAATGGGAGCCCAAAATCATGTGGTGATTGCATGTGAAAACGAATTTTTGGTAAACAACGTGATTAAGCACTTAGCTGATAGCACCCAATTTTTGAACATAAACTGTTGGACTACCAGAAAAATTCTAGAATTTAAAGCTATAAATCTGTCTCAATGGGAAGCGATTCATTTAAACATAATTACTCCATTTTTTATAAATTATTCTGACACCCTTGTGAGGGCATTTTCGGAAAAATATAGAGAAAGATATTATACTGAACCAAGCGAATTTGCTGTGAATGGGTTTGAACAGGCAGTTTATTTTATTAGCGCCTACCGCGAATTACATGGTGATTTTAGTAAACTTAAAGAATTAAAACCAAGAAGAGCACTTAGTAACTACTTTGAGGTTAAACCAAAAGAAGAACTTTTAAGTCAGCAAAATGTTGGTTTGAACCAATTGATAATTGAGGGGCATGAGATTAGGCAGCGACTAAAATATAGTCCTGAACAACAAAAACAATAATCCAGAAACTACTACACAAACGGGCAAAGTAAGTAGCCAAGCAATTGCAATATTCTTGATGGTTTTTGTTTGAAGATTTTTGATTCCTTTACTTGCCACCATGCTTCCAGCAATACCAGAAGAAAGCACATGTGTTGTGCTCACAGGCAAACCTAACCATGTAGAGAAACCTATAGTAGATGCTGCAACAATTTCAGCACTAGCGCCTTGGGCGTAAGTTAAATGTTGTTTTCCAATTTTCTCTCCAATGGTTACAACAATTCGTTTCCAACCAATCATTGTACCTAATCCTAAGCTAATTGATATCAAAAATATCACCCAAATTGGCGCATAATCTGTAATCGATTTCAATGCTGCAACCTTCTTTTTAAGTTTAAGTTTATTAGTTGCGCTTAAACTAAGATTTTTACTGTCGAGTAAAACTTTAATAGACTTGCCAAGCATTAGCATATCTTTTCTAATGGCCATTTTTTCTTGAGTAGAGTAATCAGCAATGGGCAAATTCTTAGTAAGGACTGAATCAAAATCCTTCACAAATCCAATAGTTTGATTGTATTCAAAACGCTCTTCTACAGTAAGTTCTTCAACATTAACTTTATTTAAAATTGATATTACTTCTGCCGATAACTCTTTATATTCTTCTGAAGACTTTGACACATCAAGCGTAAAATAGGCAGGAACAATAGCAATTAGGATCAACATAACCAATCCTACACCCTTTTGACCGTCGTTTGAACCATGCGAAAAACTAACCCCAGTACAAGTAAGTAATAAAATAAGGCGAATCCAAAACGGAGGTGGCGCATTACTTGTTGGCTCCTTAAAGATTTGACGATTCTTAATGACTTGCCTCATAATATACATTAAAAGAATAGCCAAGCTAAAACCAAGTAAAGGAGAAAGTAGCAAAGACAAACCAATATCGGAGGCCTTACCCCAGTTTACATAGCTATGTGATTTATCAACGGCAATAAAAGAAAAGGCAAGTCCTACTCCTATAATTGATCCAATTAAAGTATGTGAACTCGAACAAGGTATTCCAAAATACCAAGTACCTAAATTCCAAAGGATTGCTGTAAGTAATAAGGCTAAGATGAGCGCAACGTTGTGGTAAATGTCAGTGTCTAATAATAACTCAGGTGGCAACAATGTTGAAATGCCCATAGCAACAGCTATTCCACCAGCAAAAACACCAATAGCATTCCAAACACCACTCCATATAACTGCAATCCAAGGCTTTAGTGAATTTGTGTAAATAACGGTAGCTACAGCATTTGCTGTATCATGAAAGCCGTTAATAAATTCGAATGCTGCCGCGGCAAACAAACATAAAATAAGTAAGAGGGTAAGCGAAGTATCGAGTCCGAATAATTGCATTATTGCAAATTTAAGTTCAGTAAAGCCATTTCAATATTATGTATTTGTTAACATAAGGTTAACATGATTTTTGCCATTTATCAAAAAAAAAGAATGAAACTAATGCAAGATAAGTAGATTGCGGGCGCAATTTTTTATTTATGAAGAAATATATTTACACATTAAGCACATTATTATTGCTATTGGCAAGCACAGCAAAAGCTGATGAAGGCATGTGGCTTCCTTTATTGCTCAAGAAATACAACTATGAGCAAATGAAAGCCAAGGGATTAAAATTAACTCCAGAACAATTGTACGATGTTAACAATAGTTCATTAAAAGATGCGATTGTTTGGTTCAATGGCGGATGTACAGGAGAGATTATATCAAACCAAGGATTAATTTTAACCAATCACCACTGTGGTTATGATGCAATTGCCTCCAAGTCTGTAAAGGGAGATAATATCCTTGACAATGGTTTTTGGGCAAAAAATAATGGTGAAGAAAAGCCAATTCCAGGCATGTGGGTTTCCATTGTAATTAGAATGGAAGACATGACTGACAGAGTACTTTCTGAAATTAAAGGCACTGCTGAAAAAGACCGTCCAGCCAAACTTCAAGAAATATTCAAAAACATCACTGATGAAGCAAAAAAGGGAACTGGGTATGAAGCTCAAATGCGCGAAATGTTTAAAGGAAATGCTTATTACCTTTTTGTTTTCCAAAAATATACAGACATCCGTTTAGTAGGAACACCACCTCAAAGTGTAGGGAAATTTGGTGGAGATGCCGATAATTGGATGTGGCCACGTCATACAGGTGACTTTTCAATGTTTAGAATATATGTGAATAAAAACAATGAAGCTGCTGCTTATTCTGCAGATAATGTTCCTTTTAAACCTAAACACCATTTACCAGTTAGCTTAAAAGGTGTTAAAGAAGGCGATTATGCAATGATTTATGGCTTTCCAGGCAGAACCAATAGATATGAATTCTCGCAAGGAATTGAATTAGCAGTTGATAAAATAAATCCTACCATCGTAAATCTTAGAGACATCAGATTGAAAGCTTGGAAAGAAGTTATGGACAAAAGTGAAGAAGACCGATTAAAACTTTCCGCTGATTATGCATCAATTGCTAACTATTGGAAATATTTTATTGGACAAACAGAACAATTAAAAAGACTCAATGTATATGGCTATAAAAAGGAAATGGAAACTAAATTTTCATCCTTTGCAAAAGGGAAGGCTGAATATGAGAACATTTTATTAAATGTAGAAAAAGCTTATGTAGACTATAGACCAATAGCCTTACAAAGAACTTACCTTACAGAAGGAATTTTAGGTGTTTCATTAAATGGCTTTGCAGCAAGTATGCTAACCTATGAAAAAGCTGCTAAAAATAATACTGATACTGCTGGTGCAAGAAAGGCAATTGCAGCAGCAAAGGCCAATGCAGAAGAATTTTACACAGCCTTTTTTCCTAGTGCTGATGAGAAAATTTTGGCTCAAATCCTAGAAATGTACTATAACAATATTCCCGCTGAACAGCAAGCTCCGTACATGGCAATCATCTTAAAATCAAAAGGAAAAACAAATACAGAAAAATTCAAAGCATTTTCAGCTTTGGTTTATGCTAAAAGTATGTTTTCTACTAAAGAAAAATTTGAGGCATTTGCAGCAAAACCAGACTATAAAAAATTGGTTAACGACCCTTGTTTTGCTATGGTAAAGTCTTTTTATGATCATTATATAAATAACTACAAACCAAAAGTGGATGCATTTAACGCAGCAATAGGACCAGAATCACGCGGGTATATCAAAGGATTAATGCAAATGATGCCTGAGAAAACTTTCTATCCTGATGCAAACTCATCGCTACGTTTAACTTATGGCTCGGTTCAAGCATATGAACCAAAAGATGCTGTTAAATTTACATTCCAAACAACCTTAGATGGAGTAATGGAAAAATACAATCCTAAAGATTTTGAATTTCAGGTTCCTCAAAAACTGATAGACCTTTATAATGCAAAAGATTTTGGCGATTATAAATTAGAAAACGGTAAAATGCCAGTTGCCTTTATTACCAATAATGATATTACTGGCGGAAACAGCGGTTCTCCAGTTATTGACGGAGAAGGAAGGTTAATTGGATTAGCTTTTGACGGCAATTGGGAAGCAATGAGCGGTGACATTGTATTTGATGAAAAATACAAACGCACCATCAATGTAGATGTTAGATATGTCCTTTTCTTAATAGACAAATTAGGTGGAGCACCTCACATTGTCAATGAAATGACTTTGGTGAAATAGGAATTTTTTTTATTTCAAAAAAAGGAGGTCGGCATTGCCGACCTCCTTTTTTTACGCCTAAATCAGAAGCAATATTAAGTTATCGCTAACCCACGGTTAAGTTGATTCAATTCCCTTAAGTTTGCCTTCGAAATATTTTAACCATGAGTTTGAACTCCATTATTCAGCTTTTTACGCCTAAAGACAAGGTTTTTTACTCCCTTTTTGAAGAGATTGCCATTAATGTGGCAGATATGGGAAAATTAATAAAGTCATTTACTTCCGAAACTGATCTCGAAAAAAGAAATCAAATTTTGGTTGAACTAGAAAATTTAGAACACAAAAATGATGAACGAACGCATCGTGTTTTTATAGAATTAGGAAAAAACTTTATTACGCCTTTTGATAGAGAAGACATTCATTATTTAGCTATTTCATTGGATGATATATGTGATTATATTTATGCCGCTTCTAAAAAAATAAGCTATTATAAAGTTAACTCTAATGAAAAGGGTATTCAAAAAATGGCGGAAATTATTGAATCAGGAGCAGATGCCATTAAAAAAGCTGTTTTTGAATTGCGAAATATGAAAAATGTAAATAACATTACAGATGCCATATTTAAAGTAAAAAACATCGAAAACCAGGCAGATGATTTATTCTACGCCTGCATTGAAGAGCTTTTTGAGCAAGAAAATGATATTAAGATGCTAATCAAAAGACGCGAGATTTACCAAGTTTTAGAAATTGTAACAGACAAGTTCGAAGACGCCACAAATGTCATAGAGTCTATTGTAATTAAATACGCTTAATTCAAATCAGGAGAATGACCTTCCTTATCATCATTATCATTTTAGCACTGGTCTTCGATTACATCAATGGGTTTCATGATGCAGCCAATTCTATTGCTACAATCGTTTCTACAAAAGTATTAACTCCTTTTCAAGCGGTAATTTGGGCTGCTTTCTTTAATACAGTAGCCTTTTTTATATTTAAAGACCATGCTGTTGCAAATACTATTGGTAAAACAGTTTATAAAGAATTTATTACCCTTGAAGTTATTTTTTCTGGATTAATTGCTGCAATCATTTGGAATCTTCTTACTTGGTGGTATGGCATTCCATCTAGTTCTTCTCATACTTTAATTGGTGGATTTGCTGGTGCGGCCATTTCACATGCTTGGGCAACCAAAGGCATGATTGGTATTCCTTCTATCGTAGAAATGGATAAAATTTCTAAGACCATATTGTTCATTTTCATTGCACCCTTTATGGGCATGGCTATTTCAATGTTTATCACATTGGTAACCATTATGCAAAATATTTGGTATCGAATTGCCATTATCTTGATTACCGCATTAGGTACATTTTTCCTCTTTGATTATTTAGAACAAGGCAAACTTGCAGAAAATTTAAATAAATACTACCATGTAGATAAATATGCGGCTGCAGCAGAGTTAAATCCACAACTCACTTATAAATTAGATTCGGTAAATGCATATGTAAATGCCGCTAAACCCTTGCTATCTCAATACGATAAGTTGGGTGCCTTGCAGCTTGCAGAAAAAATAAAATTCGATACTAACCCAAATATCAATTCAGAAGTTTTAGCAAGCGACTTAGACCATGCTAATAACTCAATCATTGCTTGGGGAATTATGGCGGTAGTGTTGCTTTTTATTTTAACATATCTTTATGTTGAAAAAGTAAAATCACCAACCTCATTTAGGGTTGCAAACATGTTCAAAAGACTGCAATTGCTTTCTTCGGCAGCATTTAGCATTGGTCATGGCGGAAATGATGCACAAAAAGTAATGGGGATTATTGCCGCTGCTATGGTTGCAAACGGCAATATTACGGACCTTAAGCAAATGCCAGATTGGGTTCCTATGGCCTGTTACACTGCAATTGGTTTAGGAACATTAAGTGGAGGTTGGAAAATTGTTAAAACCATGGGTTCAAAAATTACTAAAGTTACGCCTTTAGAAGGCGTAAGTGCTGAAACCGCTGGGGCCTTAACTTTATTTATGACCGAACAAATGGGTATTCCGGTGAGTACAACACATACCATTACAGGTTCTATCATTGGCGTTGGTGCAACTAAAAGATTATCTGCAGTGAGATGGGGTGTAACAGTTAGCTTACTTTGGGCTTGGGTTCTTACCATTCCAGTAAGCGCTGTATTAGCTGGCTTAACCTATTTTGTTGTTAGCTTGTTTTAAGTGTTTCGGTTTGAACCAAGCCTTCATAACAATAGAATAGTTTGTCCAAATCTATTTGCCAATTATATTTCAATTCGCTAGCATTAGCTGCATTTTGAACCTTTTGGTTCAAAACAATACTATTGCTTAAGAGTGTTTCAATGGCTGAAGCTATTGCCTTGGCATCCGTTAAATCAACACAAACACCGATAGCTGTTTCATCGTTTAATTCTTGATAAATATGGGTATTTGCAAATATGGAAGGCAATCCGATTGCCATGTATTCGAACAATTTTCTTTCATGGCTAACCAACATTTCAGCAGGCTGGTTTTTTAAACAAATTCCAATTTTACATTGCTTTGAAATTTGATACGCTTCAGCCATTTCAAGCCTTCCATAATATTGAACTTGTGCTTCAATTTCATTCCAATAACTCAAATGGGAAAAGCCGTGGTTTGCATTTGAACCAAAATAACCGATGAGATGAAGTTTAACCAAAATACCCTTTTGTTTTAGCAAGAAAATAGCTTCCAACAATGAATCTACCTCATAGTACATGTCTCTAATCATGCCAATGTAGAAGATTTCATTTGTTGTCAAAGAGGCTCTATCTAAAATTCTAAAAGGCTTTAATTGTTCAATGTCTGCAAAATTCTGAATGATAGTGCATTCCTCCTCCTTTACAAAAAAAGCAGGTAGAAACCTTGGATGTGCCACCACCACAATAAAGTGTAAAAACTGTTTTGCAAATCTTAACAGGAAATTGTAAGTTTTTGCAACTATCTTTTTAAGCCATGGTTTGACCCAAGGTTTTAATAAAATATCATGGTAGGTGTTTTCATGAATATCATAAATAACCTTTTTGCCAGATAAAGCCAAGACAATTCCATAAGGAATCATCTCGGCATCATGAATATGGTACAATTGCGCATCTGCATAAAGCGCTTCTTTAAAAACCTGAAAGGCGGTTAGTGTAAAGCGTTTTAAAAAAGATTTTGGCTTTTGAATACCAATTACCTTTACACCATTTATAATGCCACTTCTATCTCCAATTGCAATCAGGGTTACTTCATATTTTGTAGCCAATGAGACACATTCTCTATAAAAAACACGTGTATCCCAAATATGATGAACCGAAGAGAAATGGCAAACCCTCATTTTAGAACCGCACGAGAAATCACCAATTTTTGTATTTCGCTGGTTCCTTCTCCAATCGTACAAAGTTTTGAGTCGCGGTAGAATTTCTCTACAGGGAAATCTTTGGTGTACCCATAACCACCAAATATTTGCACAGCCTCTGTTGAAGCCCAAACAGCAACTTCACTCGCATAATACTTTGCCATGGCACCTTCTTTATTTACAGAAAGATTTTTATTCTTTTTATCTGCAGCTTGCATGATTAGAAGTTCTGATGCTTCAATTCTTGTAGCCATATCAGCTATCTTGAATGCAATTCCTTGGAAATTACTAATTGGTTGTCCAAATTGTTGACGTTCTTTAGAATATTTCAACGCAGCTTCATAAGCTCCTTTTGCAATCCCTAAAGATAATGCAGCTATAGAGATTCTACCTCCATCTAGTATTTTCATGGCTTGTTTAAAACCATCCCCAACGTTTCCTAAAATATTTTCTTCTGGAATTCTACAATCCTCAAAAATAAGCTCGGCAGTTTCACTTGCACGCATACCCAACTTGTTTTCTTTTTTTCCGCCTTTAAAACCTGGAGTGCCTCTTTCTACTACAAATGCTGTTATTCCATTGCTATCCAATAATTCTCCAGTTCTAGCTAAAACCACAGCAACATTTCCTGTCAAACCATGAGTAATCCAATTTTTGGTACCATTCAAAACCCAATGATTTCCATCTTTTTTAGCCACACATTGCATGCGCATAGCATCCGAACCAGTATTGGCTTCTGTTAAACCCCAAGCACCAATCCATTCTCCGCTCGCTAATTTTGGTAACCATTTTGTCTTTTGTTCTTCATTACCAAAGTACATGATATGGCCTGTGCAAAGACTATTATGTGCAGCCATGCTTAAACCTACAGAACCGCAAACTTTGGATAATTCAACTATAGCAGTTACATATTCAAAGTAACCAAAACCTGCACCACCATAGTTTTCTGGCACAAGCACTCCTAACAAACCAAGTTTACCCATTTCCTTAAATGCTTCAATTGGAAAATATTGAGCCTCGTCCCACTCCATCACATTGGGGCGAATGTGCTTTTCTGCGAAGTCCCTAACCATTTGGGCAATCATTTTTTGATTTTCAGTTTGATCGAAATTCATCATATATGTTAAGTTTTAAATATTATTTTTTAGACTTAGTTGCAAGTATATTAGATTTTTTTCTAAGTGCCATTATCGTTTCAATTAACCAAAAAGATTAAATTATGTTTATAAAATAGTTCTGATTTACTCTTGGTTAATAGTCAAGTAAATGGCTATCCTTTCAAAAATGCTATCGTTAATAATTTTAATTTCTTTCAGCTCCTCTAAACGTTTAAATTTCCCGTGTTGCTTTCTATAATTTAAAATTGCCTTAGACAAGGAAAACTTAAAATATGGATGCGTAGAAAGTGTTTTAAAATCGACTTCATTGATATCAAATATTGCATTTGAGGAAGGAGTTATGGTTAAACGTTCCTTTAAATCAAAGAGTAAATCCTCTTTAAATCCATACACTTCGGTTAATTGGTTTAAAGTTATGAATCCACCCAATCCTGCTCTGTACTTTATAATACGGGAGGCCAAGGTTGGACCAATTCCTGGCAAAGAAACCAAATCGGCGCTATCTGCAGTGTTTACTTCTAAAGCTATAATTTTCTTAGGAATAAAGCTCTTTTCATAGGGAACAAAAGTTTTTCTTTTTTCGGTTTGAACCGAGTTTTTGCGACTCCAATTTTTATAGTTTGATTTCTTTTCTGAGTCGTAACTTGGAATGGAATCTTTGAGAGCAGCTAAATAGTTTAAATCAAAATCAGCTTGCGGTGTAGGTTCAAACCGACCATAAATAAAACTTACAACCAATAAAAATGAAAGGAGATAAAGTAAACTTCTTATTCCCTTTTGTTCTTGTTGAGTAAAGAAAAAGTAAGTCCGAATAAACCGCTTAATCCTCCTCTTCATCCTCCTCAGGTTTTGGATTGATTTTAGGGTTTTTAACAAAGAAGAAATATAATAAAGCCACTACCACCGCTGCGAAAAAAAATTCGGTTAAAAACCAAAACATAAATCCGGCAGGTGCAGGTTCTGAAAGTATAAAGAACATATTATTGTTGATTCAATTGTTTATCTAAAACGGCCAAGCCTTCTTCAAAAGAATGAGGTGCATATCCTAAATCTTTTACAGCCTTATCTAAGATAAACCCTGTAATAGGTGGGCGTTTGGCTGGCTGTTTAATTCCTTCACTGGTAGAAATATTTAGCAATGATTTATCCAATTTCCAATAAGTAGCAACTTTGTAAACCAAATCAAACACACTCATAAAATCCCTACCACTGATGTTATAAATACCTTGTGCTTTTTTTGATGCAAGCAATGCACATCCTTGCGCCAAATCTTCTGCTAAGGTAGGCGTTCTAAATTGATCGGACACTACATTAATTGACTTTCCAGATTCTAATGCACCCTTGGCCCAAAGTACAATATTGCTTCTGCTCATATCACTCACGATGCCATAAACCAAAACAGTTCTGGCAATTGACCAACTTTTTGCTTTTTCTATTACCACTTGCTCTGCTTTCCATTTTGAGTGGCCATAGTAACTGAGCGGGTCTGGTTGCTCTTCCTCGGTAACGGGTCCATGCGTGCCATTAAAAATAAAGTCGGTGCTTAAGTGCACCAAATGAACACCATTGTCATTGCAGGCTTGAACCAAGTATAAAACAGCATCAACATTTAGCTTATCACAACCTTCTTTATCGCTTTCACATGCATCTACATTGGTCATTGCAGCAGTATTGATAATTACCTCTGGTTTGTGCTTTGCAATGATGGTAGAAACTTCTATTTCATTGGTAATATCTAGGCTTTCGTAAACGTAACCACTTGGATTTGGAAATCTATCTGCACCTCTAGCGGTTGCAATAAGCTGAACCTCTGGGGTAGATTGGTATCTTTCAATTAACTTTTGACCTAATAGGCCATTGCTTCCGGTAATTAAGATTTTCATAAATAAATAATTGAAATAAATTAAATTACTTTGATCAAAGTAAAAGTAATTGCAATTGAAGCTGCAATCATGGCTCCTAAACGGATAACTATTCCTTTTTCCAAATCACGTAAATCACGTTTAGTTGCAATTTGATCTTCAAGTAAACCCCTTAATGATTCTGCTTGAACCTCGGCTTGTTTATTAGTAAAACCAGCTTCTTTCATTTTTTTTACGTAGGCCAAGGTATCGAAAATAATCGCTTTTTCCATTGTTTTCAAATTTAAACTTTGTGAAGGAGAATTAAAAATCATACCCGAAATAAGAAATTGTGACAATTAGAACCAAATAAATTCCAAAAAACGAATAATTATAAAAGACAAAAAAATGCACAAAAATCTGATTATCTGTTCAATATATCCATCATATCAAATCGGGTTTACTGGATTAATCTTTCCGATACTCAAGAATATCCGCAGGTTGACATTCAAGTACTTTGCAAATAGACTCAAGGGTAGAAAAGCGTATTGCTTTTGCCTTTCCTGTTTTTAAAATAGATAAATTAGATAATGTAATATCTACTTTTTCGGATAACTCATTCAGGCTCATTTTTCGCTTAGCCATCATCACATCTAGGTTTACTATTATGGCCATGTTTATATAGTTAAATCGTTTTCATTTTTTAATTTGGCTCCTTGGATAAAAACCTGAACAAACTTTATTTATTATTTATCAATAATTTTTTATTACTTATCAATTATTTCACTATGTTTTTTTCTTGCCATATATCGCAAAAAATCTGTCACTATGTCATAATAATCCATATATTTGCACTTCAAAAAAATTGAGTAAATGCGCGGAGTTATTGCAGATAATGCACCAGAAACAGCCACAAGGAATTTATATATTGAAACATACGGATGTGCTATGAACTTAGCTGATAGCGAAGTTGTAGCCTCTATTATGGCAGAAAAAGGATTTAAGACAACACAAGATATTAATGAAGCAGATGTAGTTTTTGTAAATACCTGTTCTATAAGAGACAATGCAGAAGCCCATGTTTGGGGAAGACTTAGGGAAATTAAACATCATAAGAAAACAAATCCGGGAATGATTGTAGGCGTTTTAGGATGCATGGCAGAACGGTTAAAAACTCAGTTGCTCGAAAAAGAACAAGTTATAGATATAGTGGTTGGACCAGATGCCTACCGAGATATTCCTCAATTAATTACCCAAGTTGAAGAAGGACACAAAGCTGTTAATGTTCTTTTATCAAGGGAAGAAACTTATGCAGAAATTACACCAGTAAGATTGAGTTCGAATGGGGTAAATGCTTTTATCAGCATTATGCGTGGTTGCGATAACATGTGCTCGTTTTGCGTAGTTCCATTTACCCGCGGCCGCGAGCGCAGCCGACCATCAGATTCAATAATAAAGGAAGCAAATGATTTGTATACCCAAGGGTACAAAGAGGTAACACTTTTGGGTCAAAACGTAGACTCTTACAAGGAATTAGATGAACAAGGAAATGTGATTTGTAACTTTGCGCAGTTACTTGAAAAAGTTGCTCTACTTAGAAAAGACTTGCGAATTAGGTTTGTGAGCTCACACCCAAAAGACATAACAGATGAAGTATTGCATACCATTAAGCGTTACGACAACATTTGTAATTATATTCATTACCCTTTACAAAGCGGGAATAGTCGTATTCTGGAATTAATGAACCGAACTTATGATAGGAATTGGTTCAAACAAAGACTAGATAAAATTAGGGAAATCATTCCAGACTGTGGTATTTCTACAGATATCATAACAGGATTTTGCACAGAAACAGAAGAGGAACATCAAGACACTGTTACTATGATGGAATATGGCAAATTTAATTTTGCATTTATGTATCAATACAGTGAAAGGCCCGGAACTTTAGCTGCAAGAAGATATAAAGATGATATTCCATCAGAAGTAAAACTCAGAAGGCTCCAAGAAGTTATTGAGATTCAACACAAGAATAGTTTGGCCTTGAACCAAGCAAAAGTTGGCACTGTTCAAACAGTATTAATTGAAGGATTATCAAAGAAATCAGACCAAAGTTTAAGAGGACGAAACGACCAAAATAGCGTGGTGATTTTTCCAAAAGAAAATTATAATAAAGGGCAGTATGTTAAAGTTTTAATTGAAAATGCCACCCAAACAAGTTTGATTGGAAAAGCATTAGAAGAAGTGGTATTTGATTAAGATAAAATTGGAAAATGACTGAAAAACTCTTTTACGATACTTGGAGTAGCTTTTTGGACAATTACCATTTGTATTATCGAAACTTGGGTCAAAAAGCCAAATTGCGTTTTCTAAAAAGAGTAAACTCTATTTACCATAATGTTGAAATCATTGGCAAAGGCGGACTTGAAGTAACTGAAGATATTAAAATTTTAGTGGTTTCAAACTTGGTTCAACTAACCTTTGGCTTAAAAGAATATTGGCTTTATGGCTATGAATATATTCACCTTCACCCAGAAGCATTTGTATTGCCAAAATCTGGAGAATTAGTAAAAGGTTCAACCTACAATACAAAAATTATTGCTTTAAGTTGGCAACATTTTGCCTTCGACCATTTGCATCCTCAATTAGGCAGAAATGTAAGCTTAGCTCAATATGCACTAGCCTTGTTGAGAACAGTTTTTAATGGCAAACACTACGATTTACACTTTGGCTCATACATAGATACTTGGTTTGAAATCATCAAAAAAGAATGTGAACTTAAGAACAGCAGTTCTGAATACCAAAGGTTTAATGAAAATGCGGAGGATTATAATTATGTATTTTCTCAATGTGTTGAATTGTTTTTTGAAAAGCCAGAAGTGCTCAAGAAAGACTTGCCAACTACCTATGCGCATTTATGTTTATTGTTGAACCAAGACCCAGCCAACTCATTTGAAGATTATAGTTTTGACCGAACAAGCTTAGAAAAAAACAACCTAATTGTTAAGCTTCCAAAACATATCCCAATTCACTATAAATATAAAAGCTGGCATTGGTTATATAATTTCAGTTTTTTCGGTTTGAGCCTATGCCCACTGGTAATGTATTTTCAATTAGATAAATTGTTAGTGCATACTCATGAACTATTTGTTTTTGCCTCGATTTGCAGCATTATTGTTTCAATTTTAATCTATAAACCACTTAAGCAAATTGGCATTTTTGATAAGTATTGGGTGGTATTTTTAAATTGCTTTTTAGGTTATATACCTTGCCTTATTACCTTATTGATTAGCATTAATAACCTTGGAAGTTTGCCAAATACTTCGCAAAAAAGTAAACATGAGATTATCACTTATTATTTAAGTGAATCCTATGTTAACCGCGAAAGAAGTAATCCAATTACGTTTGTGTTACAAGACAATTTTCTAATAGATTATCCAAATGCTAGAACATTTGAGAGTTTTGACAAAACGCCATTAAATGGGCATAACTTTTTCAATGGCATAGAATATGACATTAGAAGAGGCTGGTTAGGCATTCCAATTATTTACAATAGAGACTTATATTAACATGAATATTCAAGATATTAAACAAAGATTCGAAATTATTGGCTCATCGCCATTGCTTAACATTGCTTTAGAAACAGCAGTTAAAGTTTCTGGGACAGATATTACAGTTTTAATAAATGGAGAAAGTGGCGTAGGTAAAGAAGCATTTTCAAAAATCATTCACGCCTTAAGTGGCAGAAAACACGGACCTTTTATTGCAGTAAACTGCGGTGCAATTCCAGAAGGAACCATAGACAGCGAGCTATTTGGCCATGAGAAAGGAGCGTTTACGGGTGCGCATGATACCAGGAAGGGTTATTTTGAAACCGTAAATGGAGGAACTATTTTTTTAGATGAAATAGGTGAACTACCCTTAGAGACTCAAAGTAGACTGCTTAGAATCTTAGAAAGTGGGGAATTTATTAAAGTTGGTTCAAGCAAAGTTCAAAAAACGGATGTAAGAATTGTTGCGGCAACTCATAGAGACTTATTAGACCTTGCCAATAAAGGAAAATTTAGAGAAGATTTGTATTATAGGTTATCTACAGTTCCAATAAAAGTGCCGCCATTACGCGAAAGAAAAGAAGATATTCATCTTTTATTTAGAAAATTTAGTGCCGACTTTGCTGAAAAATACAAGAGTAAACCAGTTGTTTTAGAACCCGATGCTTTGCAAATACTTGGGAGTTATAGTTGGCCTGGTAATATCAGACAATTGAAAAATATAGCAGAGCAGCTTTCTGTTTTAGATGAAGATAAAATAGTGAATGGGAAAGAACTTGCAAGGGTTTTACCTCCTGAAAAAACTTCCCTACCAATGTTAATTGGTTCAAACCAAACCGGAACAGAAACCTTAAGTGAAAGAGATATATTTTATAAGGTTCTGTATGATTTAAGAAAAGACCTGAGTGATTTAAAAACGATTGTGTTTGATATGATGCAAGGGAACAACCCGATAAACAATTCAGAGCACCATACAAGTTATTCAGCGGTTATGAATAGAGAAGAGGCAATGGCACCAAATCCACAGAATAATTATGTGCCAATTGTTTCACAATCTTCCTCCACACCGCCAAATCCTCAATACATTGATATAACAGAAGCTAATCATGAACCTGAGTCGTTGAGTTTGGAAGACAAAGAGATAGAGTTGATTCGAAAATCTTTGAAGAAACACAATGGAAAAAGGAAAAGGGCGGCACAAGAACTTGGAATTTCTGAAAGAACCCTTTATAGAAAAATCAAGCAATACGACTTAGAATAGGCTAAAAAGCTGGCAATTTGCATTTTCTGCAAAATTTTATTTTCCATTATTAAGCTTTTTTGAAACAAACTATTAAATTAGTGTAATGGAAAACATTGAAACTAATCTTCAAACAGAAGAGGAAATCAGTCGTAAAGAAATTTTGATTAGCAAAACCCAAAAAGGCTTCAAAATTATTTTATGGGGAGCTTTGACATTGCTGGTTAGTGGCTTAATAGCCTTGTTTGCTCCTATGTCTCAATCTGGATTTGAAATTGTAATGTATGGTTTTACCTCCTTGGGTTCAACCATGATAATTTACGGTCTTTACTTAGCAATTGGATAAAAACGAGGAAGGCGCCCTTCGGGCGCCTTCCTCGTTTCATCAAACACTATTTTCCGTAAAACTTCTTTTTCATATCGGCTAAAATTGGAGCCATCTGCTCTGCATTTTTATAGCCAACTACTACTTCAGATTTTTTCTGCTTTGGATAAATAAATATCGTTGTTGGATAACCACTAATTTGATAGTTGCTTATCACACCAGCTAATTGCTCTCCAGTGTAGCTTTTACCTTCATAAGAATAAGTAACATTTGTAATTTCTGGATTGAATTTAACAGATACAAAATCCGTATTTAAAACTTGCGAAATCGCAGGTTTGGCATATGCATCCCTGTCCATTTTCTTGCACCATCCGCACCACTCAGTATATACATCTACCAACATGATTTTGTTCTTTTTCTTAGCAAGTGCATATCCTTCATTAAAATCCATCCACTTAACTTCAGTGTTGTCTGCCTTAAATGCAGTAATTACAAAAAATGCCATTACTGCTACTAAAATTTTTGCTTTCATCATATTTACTTTAACAAATTAGCTTGTCAATTATTGTACCGCAATTGCAGAACTCCTGACAAACAAATTTCAATGATTTAATTTTAATATTAACTTAAATCTTCTCAGCCATATCAATAACCTTATCTGACTTATATGCTCCTGCATTCAACTTCTCGCGAATTTCTGTAAAAGCTTGAATGGTTCTTTCAACTTGCTCAAGGGTGTGAACAGCAGTTGGTATTAACCTTAGTAAAATCATTCCTTTGGGTATAACTGGATAAACCACAACCGAACAAAAGATTTTATAATTCTCTCTAAGGTCATGAACTACTGCGGTTGATTCTGCCACCGTTCCATGCATAATTACAGGTGTAACACAACTTGAGGTTCTTCCTAAATCGAAACCTTGCTCGCGCAAACCTTTTTGTAAAGCATTTACGATGGTCCAAAGATTTGCCTTATATTCTGGATGTTTACGAATTAAATCCAAACGTTTAAGCGCGCCAACAACTATCGGCATTGGAACCGACTTTGCATAAATTTGTGAGCGTAGGTTGTAGCGTAAAAACTTTACAACTTCTTTGTTTGAAGCGATGAATCCACCAATTAAGGCCATTGATTTTGCAAAAGTTCCAAAATAAATATCAATTTGATCTTGAACACCTTGCTCTTCTCCCGCGCCAGCGCCTGTTTTTCCTAAAGTACCAAAACCATGGGCGTCGTCTACAAATAACCTAAATTTATATTTTGATTTAAGTTCTACAATTCCTTTTAAATTACCTTGTGCTCCAGTCATCCCAAAAACACCTTCTGTAATTACAAGAATTGCACCTCCTGATTCTTCTGTTAGTCTGGTTGCACGCTGCAATTGTTTCTCAAGACTTGCCATATCATTGTGTTCATAGACAAAGCGTTTACCCATATGCAAACGCACGCCATCAACAATACAAGCATGACTTTCTGCATCGTAAACAATCACATCATGTCTGTCTACTAATGCGTCAATTGTGCTTACCATTCCTTGGTATCCATAATTTAACAAAACAGCATCTTCCTTCATTTCAAAGGCAGCTAATTCTCTATCCAATTGTTCGTGGTAAGTTGAGTTTCCGCTCATCATTCTCGCTCCCATAGGGTAGGCTAAACCAAAATTCGCAGCGGCATCTTTGTCGGCCTCTCTAACTTCTGGATGATTGGCTAAACCTAAATAATTATTTAAACTCCAATTCAACATTTCCATGCCTCTAAAGTTCATCATTGGACCAATCTCCCCTTCCAACTTTGGAAACATATAATATCCGTAAGCGTCATCTGCATACTGACCTAACGGGCCAGCTTTCTTGCTAAGTTTTTCGAATAAATCCATTTTTGATAATATATAATCTCGCAAAAATAAGTTAATCGCAAGGAAACGCAAGTGACACTTGTGCACCTATGTTAATTTTACCAACGACAAAGTATTTGAAAAGAAAAATCTGTTATTGCATTTCCCGAAATTTCGTCCCAGCCAGAACCTGGTTGCGTTCCATCAGCCTGTGCCAAATGCCCTATTTTCAGGTAAATATCCCATAAATCAGAGATTTTATACCGAACCAACAAATATGATTTTGAACCCACTCCATTAAATGAACCTAGCGCATATTGGTAAGGCAAATCTTTTTCCATGGCGTAAATTCGGGTTGCATCCTTCAGGCTTTGAAAGGCTAAATACCTAGCTGTCAAATTCAAAGCATGATTAGGTACCTGCCAAGAAGCTTCTATAAAAAAGCTGGAACCATCCCATGTTTGCCAACGATTATAATCGAATCGAGCTTTTAAGTTAAGGTGTTTATTGGGAAGTGAAATGGCTTGAAGGCGAAGCTGCTGCTTGGTTTCCCAAATATTATTCAATAGAAATCCATCCTCCTTCATGTCTTTTTTATATTTTTTATAACTCAAACGAATTTCCCAACTTAGGCTTTTGGAACTTTTTATCTGAGCATTTGCTAGCCATTCAGCACCTTTAGCATCTATTTCCTTTTGGTAACGAGCAGCTGGCGCCGAAAAAACATCTTGAAAAAACCCAATTTGTAATTTTCTACTAGGTTTTAAAAACAAGGCCTGATAAATACCTCGTTCATTATAAGTTCCAGAAAACTCACTCCATGCAGCAGCAAAAAAATTCTGACCATTGGCTGCATAATTTCTATATAAAATCAAGTAATCAACCTTGCTATGAAACGGCTTTAACACTTGCAAAAGCAAATTGTATGAACTTTTATATACACTAAACTCTGAATCAAATAAGACGTTCTTATAATTCTTCTTCAAATAAATTCCATATCGAATGTTTGGTTCAAACCGAAAACTGAAATGTGGTTGTTGTGCACTCATTTGGTAAATTAATCCTATGTTTCCATCTGAAAAGGTTCTTGATAAATGAATACAAGAAACAAAATTTCTCAATGCATTTTTACCCTCTATTTCTCTTGGAGTTCTGTGCAAACCAGAGCCGTTGTCTCCTAATCCTGAAAGCAGAAAATCCAGTTTAGTCTTTTTAATTTCCAACCCAATAGCTGCACCTTTTAAAAAACCAAACTCGCTCACAGACCGGTATGGTTGAATGCCAACAATTCTTCCACCTGTTTGAAAAACTTGTGCACTTTTTCCCATGGGCGCCCTGCTTGCAAAGGTTAATCCAAGTCCAAATGCCGCTTGATAATCCCCTATTGCCAGCGTTTTAATTAGTCCTTTGCCACGATAAAAAAGGTGAACACTTAAAAAATCTGGTCGTTCATACTTTTCTCCTGCATCTTTTTCGACTGCCAAACCAAAATACAATTGTTGCTTATAAGAAAATCTATAACGCATTAAAGTACGTGTTCTATCTCCTAGGTAATGTTTCTCGCCCTGTTGGTTTTCCTTAAATCCTTTAGGTTTTTGCAAACTAAATTCGGTTTGAACCAAACATTCTTGTTGGCCGTTTTTAATCCAATCCATAAAGGGTTCCTCCGTAATTTGCTTAGGCTGAATGCTAACTACCTTGGACAGAATTATTACCAATTCTGGAGAAATGCCTTCAATTGATTGTAATTCATAGATTGAAATCAACTTACCATAAAGTTGCAAATGCTTTTTGATGGCTAACTTTTCAGGTTCACTTAAAAAAAATAGCTTTTGAACTGAGTTCGAATCAAGTGAAATTGGATGTTGCTCCAGGTCCATTAAGAGCTGAGAGAATTCAGAAAGCTCAATATTTAAATCAACCTCGGATTGCCTTTCTAGAAAATTTTGCCACCAAAGTGTTTTTTCTATTTCGGTTTGACCCAAAATGAATAGCGAGCATAGCATGAAAGTTAATATAAGCATGCACTTTTTCATCACCTTACTCAATTAGATAATGAAGGGTAAAACAAGCTTGCCAGCCAGCCAATTCTTGCAATTGAGAGCCAAGCCCAAGGTTAATCTTCTTGATGGGCAACAAAATTCCAAAAGCACTTGTTAAAGGCGATGCACTAAATCCAGAAAGCAAGTAATATTCATCCTTGATTCGGTAACGCAATCCAGATTTGAATGATTGAGGATAAACACCCCTCTTTTGAAAGGAAAAACTCCATTCTAAATTGTTGCTTGCAGCCCAAGTTGCGGCTATGCTTATCTGTTGCAAGGCATGTATTGGTTGCTGGTAGGTAAGTCCAAAACTCCAATTTTTATAAGGCTTCCAGCATAATCCAAATCCTATTGAGGGTTCTACACGAGGAGAAAATTCTTCAGTTGGAAAAGTATTTAAACCCAAAAGCACACCAAGTGCAAAATTTTCATTTAGCTTACTCGCTAGAGCCAGTTGGGCTGAAAAAATGCGATAAAATGGCGTTCCAAATTGGGTCAGGCTATATCCTTTTTTAAATTTTCCACCGTGTTTAAAGGAAATACTGTTTAAGGATAAATTTGGTAAAGAAGGATAAGATTGTTGAAACAAGGAGAATCCAGAAGAAAGGTTAAAACTGGCTGCTGCTGCGTTTTGAGCAAATCCATTTATTGCGCTAGGAATTGCGGCAGAACCACAGAGCATAATAGACTCAAATTCGGCAATAGGTGCAGCAACCTGAGCGATGGCAGCTTGAAATGGAATTATCCAAAATAGAATAATCGTAAATTTTGCGGTTTTCATTAAAATAGGTTTGGCTGCAAGAAATGAAAACATTTAAACTACTGAAAACTAGGAAACTGAACTAATTCCATTTTTATTATACAAAATTGCCTGCAATCCCTATTTTTGCCCACTTATTAGAAATACCATTTATAAGAAAAAATATGAGTGAATTGATTTACCTAGTACCTGCCTTAGGGGTAGTTGGACTAATTGTTATGGCAGTAAAAAGTGCTTGGGTTTCTAAGCAAGATGCCGGAGATGCCAAAATGCAAGAGTTAGCTGGTTACATTGCAGATGGAGCCATGGCCTTTTTAAAAGCTGAATGGAAAGTGTTAGGAATTTTTGTGGTATTTGCCGCAGCCTTATTAGCCTATTCTGGAACCATTCATGAAGTGAATGGAAAAGCTATCCATTCAAGTTGGATTATTTCTATTTCATTTATCATTGGAGCAGTTTTCTCAGCAACTGCAGGATACATTGGAATGAAAGTGGCTACAAAAGCAAATGTTAGAACTACACAAGCTGCCCGCACCAGTCTTAAACAAGCTTTGAAAGTTTCATTTACAGGTGGAACTGTTATGGGATTAGGTGTTGCTGGTTTAGCAGTTTTAGGCTTAGGAGGCTTATTTATAGTTTTCCTTCAAGTGTTTGCCGATCTTGGCGAAAACACTGTATTAACCGCAATTGAAGTACTTACAGGCTTTTCTTTAGGTGCAGAATCTATCGCATTGTTTGCGCGCGTGGGCGGCGGTATTTATACTAAAGCGGCCGACGTTGGTGCAGACTTAGTTGGTAAAGTAGAAGCTGGTATCCCAGAAGATGATGTGCGTAACCCTGCTACAATTGCAGATAATGTGGGTGATAACGTTGGAGACGTTGCCGGAATGGGTGCCGATTTATTCGGTTCTTATGTTGCAACCATTCTTGCTACCATGGTTTTGGGTCAAGAAATAAAAGTAACTGATAATTTTGGAGGTTTATCTCCTATCCTATTGCCTATGGTTATTTGTGGATTAGGTATTATTTTCTCAATTGTAGGAACTTGGTTTGTTACTATTAAAGATGATAAGTCTAGCGTTCAAAATGCTTTGAACCTAGGTAATTGGTCTTCAATGCTACTTACAGTTATAGCATCTTATTTCATTGTAGATATGATGCTTCCTGAAACCTTAAACCTACGTGGATACGAGTTTTCTAAATTAAATGTATTCTTTGCCATTATTGTTGGAACTGTAGTTGGTGCCATCATGAGTATTGTAACAGAATATTATACAGCAATGGGTAAAGCACCAGTTTTATCCATTATTCAACAATCCTCAACTGGCCATGCAACCAATATTATTGGCGGTCTGTCAGTGGGTATGAAATCTACTGTTATTCCAATTCTTACCTTAGCAGGTGGAATTATGGCTTCATACTATTTTGCAGGATTATACGGCGTAGCTATAGCTGCTGCGGGTATGATGGCAACTACTGCTATGCAATTAGCCATCGACGCATTTGGACCAATTGCAGATAATGCTGGTGGTATTGCAGAAATGAGCCAATTGCCTCCAGAAGTTCGCGAGCGCACAGACAACTTAGATGCTGTTGGTAATACAACTGCTGCAACCGGAAAAGGATTTGCAATTGCTTCTGCAGCTTTAACCTCATTGGCATTATTTGCAGCATTTGTGGGTATTGCAGGCATTGATGCTATTGATATCTATAAAGCTAACGTATTGGCTGGTTTATTTGTAGGTGGAATGATACCGTTTATATTTTCAGCATTGTGTATTCAAGCTGTTGGAAAAGCAGCCATGGATATGGTACAAGAAGTTCGTCGTCAGTTTCGTGAAATTCCAGGTATTATGGAATACAAAGCGAAACCTGAATATGAAAAATGTGTGGCGATTTCAACAGAAGCTTCTATTAGAGAAATGATGTTGCCTGGAGCTATTGCTTTAATTAGCCCTGTAATTGTGGGTTTTGTTTTTGGCCCAGAAGTTTTGGGAGGTATGTTGGCAGGTGTTACAGTTTCTGGGGTATTGATGGGAATTTTCCAATCAAACGCAGGTGGAGCTTGGGACAATGCAAAAAAATCTTTTGAAAAAGGTGTTTTAATTAATGGTGAAATGTTCTACAAAAAATCTGAGCCACACAAAGCTTCAGTAACTGGAGATACCGTAGGAGATCCTTTCAAAGATACTTCAGGTCCTTCAATGAATATTTTGATTAAGTTAATGTCAATCGTTTCATTAGTAATTGCACCTTACATTGCTGTTAACGGTGGTGATACTACAAAAGCTGAAGGCATGGTTAACGGTCAAAAAACAGAATGCTGCGCACCAGGAATGGATATGGGTTCTTGCGATATGGATAAGTGCACAAATATGACAAAAGAAGAATGTGCAGCTTATTGCGATAGCATGGGATGTACTTCTGAGCAAAAAGAACATTGCTTAAACATGCGTGAAGAAAAACTTGGACAAGAAAAGAAACATGAGCATGAGCATAATCATGAACATGAAGGTCACTAATGCTAATATTTAATAAAAAAGCCCTGAAAGTTTAAACTTCCAGGGCTTTTTTTATGAATAAATTCGTATTAAATATGCTTTTCTGCGTGGTAACTAGACCTTACTAAGGCGCCTGATTCTACGTACTTAAATCCCATTTCCATTCCTGCAGTTTTGTAATAAGCAAACTGCTCTGGGGTGATAAACTCTTCTACATTTAAATGCATTTTAGTAGGTTGCAAATACTGACCAAGCGTAATCACATCACAATCATGAGAAACCAAGTCTTGCATTACCTTTAAAACCTCAGCTTCGGTTTCGCCTAAACCAAGCATAACACCACTCTTAGTTCTTCTGCCACGTGCTTTAGTAAGTTTAATTTGTTCTAAACTGCGTTCATACTTTGCTTGAGGACGAACCCTTCTATACAAACGCTCCACTGTTTCCATGTTATGCGAAACAACTTCTGGCTTTTCATCAATTACTTGGTATAACAAATCCCAATGGGTCATAAAATCTGGGATTAAGGTTTCCATGGTAGTACCCGGACTTTCTTGCTTGATTAATCTAATGGTATCTGCCCAAACTTTTGCCCCTTTATCAGGAAGCTCGTCTCTATTTACAGAAGTGATAACCGCATGTTTAACACTCATTAATTTGATTGCTTCAGCTACACGCCTTGGTTCATCCAAATCGTAACTGTTGGCGCGTCCTGTGGCCACAGCGCAAAAGGAACAACTTCTGGTGCAGGTATTTCCTAATATCATGAAAGTAGCTGTACCAGCACCCCAACATTCGCCCATATTAGGGCAATTTCCACTTTCGCAAATGGTATGTAGTTTATGTTCTTCTACAAGTTTTCTAACTTTTCTATAATTCTCGCCAGTAGGCAACTTCACTTTCAACCAAGAAGGTTTCTTCACTTTCTCTTCTCCAAGAACCGGTAATTCAATCATTTCTTACTTCCCCAGTTATATGCTAAATAAAATCCGTAAAATAAATTATTAGGGTTGGATTTGGCCATAATTGGCACCCCTTTTAAAAATCCGTCTATCGTAATCCCTGCCTCTATGCCTCTAATTTCATCCGCATATTCTGCCCAATCTACTTGAAAACCAGCCTTTCCTCCAAAACCCAATTGCAAAGTAGTTTCCGAAAATCCACTCATAAAAGAAGATTTACCATAAATTCTATAAATATCGTTGTGCTTAGCAGGATCATATTTTTCAGAGACTAAATAGCCTGTATTTCTGATATTGTCATCTGGATAATACACCTCTAGATATTGAGGTTTTAAAAAAGCTACAGTAACTCCTAAGGAATAAACAAAATTAAATCCAATGGCATTTTTGTAAGGTCTTTCAGTAATGGCTATGGTTTGACCCAAACTGTTACGCATGAAAAATACAGTGTTTAATTTTCCAAAAGTATACTGACTTGGATTATCTGAAAAACCTTGTCTGCGCACCTCTTTAGGATGCTTTATTCGAGCAAATTCTATTTCCCAATGATTTTGCTCTTTGCCTGTTTTGTGCCAACCTAACCTATAATATAATCCCAATCCCATAAATGTATTCCTGTTTACTCCAAAAACGTCGCTGCGCGTGTACATCAGCTGTGGAGAAGTGATTGGATTATTTTGTGCCTTAATCCCAAGCATCGGGAAAAGACAACATAAGAAAAAAAATATGCGATAAGACTTTATCAAGTTGTTTAACTTTGTTTCCAAAAATAAGAAAAATATGTCAACATCAAGTGTTCTTTACAAAGGAGATTTACGTTGTGTATCCACACATTTAAAATCAACTACCGAAATATTAACCGATGCTCCAATAGATAACCATGGAAAAGGAGAAACGTTTTCACCAACCGATTTAGTGGCCACAGCACTTGCTAATTGCATGATAACGATTATGGGAATCGAGGCCAATGCCTTACAAGTGAATATTGATGGAACTTTTGCAGAGGTAACAAAAGTTATGGGAATTGGCCCTAGAAGAATAAGTAAAGTCATTATAAAAATGACAGTTCCAGATAATAATTTAACTGAGGAACAGAAACAAGCCCTTACAAAGGCTGGCCTAAACTGTCCTGTTGCCAAAAGCCTTCACCCCGATTTAGTTCAGGATGTTCAGATTGAATACTTAAAAAATTGATTGAATAGAAGGAACCGGTAGAGAGAATTTAGGGCAAGTGCTTTTACATGATACTAAGCTCAGTAAGCAAAAGGCAGCTAATAAAACCAATAACTTTTTCATATTATTAAAATTTAACTATTGAATCCAACGAATAAAAATGAAAACCTGATACAAGGGTTTGATTTGGAACTTTTTTTGACCCAAAACAAACATTTGGATGGAGAGACATTTTTACTACGTGACAAAAGTAGTACAATTTTTCTAAAAGGCCTACTTGCCAATCAATTAAACTTATACCCTAAAGCAAAAAACAAACTTCCTACCTTCTTCAACAACTATTGTTGGTTCAGCCCAAAAGGCTTTGAACAATGCAGTAGCGAAGCCACAGCACTACATAAATCTTGCCTTTTTTCAGGCGAAAACCTACTTGATTTAAGTGGCGGTTTGGGTGTAGATGATTGGGCTTTTTCTAAAACTTTTGAACAAATTATTTCTCTCGATCCAGATAATGAACTTAATTTTCTGGTGAGAGAAAACTTTAGAAAGCTTGGAGTATCAAATGTCAATAGAATTGACCTAACTGCTGAAGTTTATTTAGAACAAAATGCTAACCTCAATTTTGATTTGATATTTTTGGATGCTGATAGAAGAAATCCAGATGGTAAAGATTATTCCTTGGAAGGTGGAAGCCCATCTTACCCCGAATTAAAAAATCAGCTATTGCGCCAAGGAAAAAAAATACTTTTGAAGCTCTCTCCAATGGCTGATATTAGCTATTTATCAAGGAATATTTCGCATTTAAAACAGCTTATTGTTATTGGTTATAAAAGTGAGGTGAAAGAAATTTTAGCAGAAATAGAACCCAATTATCTTGGAGATGTAAAAGTGTTGGCACATGTTTTGGATCAAAATGAAACCTTTTCAAAATGGCCCAATGAAAATTCAATGCCTAAACCCAATGTCAAAGATGATTTGTACTTTTTCGAAACCCATAATGCCTTAGTAAAGGCAAACTTGTCAAAAGAGTATTTAGGCGCAAATGAGATTGAAACTTGGGGAGTTTCAGGAATATTTGGTATGGCTCGGTTTGAACCAAAAGATTTTATGGGTAGAATGTTTTTGGTAAAAAAAATAATGTCTTATCAAAAGTCTGAATTGAAACGCTATTTTAAAACATTGGGAATTAATCAGGCGAATTTTACCAAAAGAAATTTTCCCACTCAAATCGAAGTGCTAAGAAAAACCTTTGGCATATTAGAAGGCGGAAGCGACTATTTTTTCTTCACGCAGATGGAGGATGGCAGTTTAGAAGTTTGCCATTGTATCAAAATATTTTAAGCTCTATTTGGGTAAATATATAATTTTTGCCCTTTGATAACTTTACTTCCCTTAATAACCTTTTTGTTCCATTGTTTCAATTCGGCCACACTCACATCATGCTTCTTAGCAATTTTCGCAAGATTATCTCCTGATTGAACCTTATAAATGACTTTTCCAGAACTTACAGGTGCTTGTTTCTCTTTGCTGCTTAAGGCCAACCATTGTCCATTAACCTGAGATTGGAAACTTGTATCTGCGCGCAATGCCGCAACTCGCATGGCCTGTTGGTATGGTAAGGTTAGTACTATCCCATTTGGATTAAAAGGAATAACTCCTTTCTTCAAAGATGGATTTAATTGCCTAATTTCTTCGGGTGTACTTTGAATAGCTAATGCCAATTTCTGAATTGAAATATGGTTATCTACGATTACGGTATCTAAATGCAAGTACATGTTATTTGGGGCAGGATAAATATTATGCTCGCTCGCATAATTCATTACATAAGTTGCCGCAATAAAAGCTGGAACATATCCTCTGGTTTCTCTAGGAAGATAAGGCATGATATCCCAAATCCCTCTTTTTCCGCCAGCCCTTTTGATAGCTTTATTTACATTACCTGGACCACAATTATATGAGGCGATAACCAACAACCAATCATTATAAATGCGGTAAGAATTTTTGAAATATTCTACAGCGGCTTCGGTTGACTTTATAATATCTTTTCTATCGTCAAAATAGTTATCTGTGCGCAAGCCGTACATTCTGCCTGTTGCTGGCATAAACTGCCACAAACCAGCAGCGCCTACTGGCGATATTGCCTTTTGATTTAAGGCACTTTCAATCACGGCTAGGTATTTAAATTCTAAAGGAATATTCTCCCTATCAAATACTTCTTCAAAAATTGGAAAGTAAAATTGGGAGGTAGTTAAAACCTTACTAATTAAACCACGGCGTCTGTTTGCGTATAAGTCGATATAATTTTTTACTTGGTCGTTGTATTCAAGTGGAATTTCAGTTTCAAGTAAGCTTAAACGTAGGGCAATCAATGAATCTGAATAAACCGGAATATCACCTTGCTCAAAACCATAGATGTTTAATTCACCCGGCTCTACAAATGTGTATAGTTTATTTCTTAGGTTAAGCGTGGCACTATCAATTCTAGCAATGGCCGCTTCGTTTTTTGAAGTAGCTATTCCACTTGCCAAAGGTTGCGCAAAAACCGCCCCTCCAAGAAGTAAAAAAGTGATAAGTACTCGTATTTTAATCATTCAAAATAATTAGTTATTCAATCAAAATTTCGTCAACTTCGCAATACTTCAATCCGAGCAAAGATAAGCCATCTAAACTATATTTCCTAATATTCAACAAATGAGCTATTTATGAAATAGCTGTAATTAAACTTCTGCATTAATTATTTAAAAAGTTCATTTTGCAAGAAAATTTCTGTGCTTAAGATTATACAAATATTGCTTTTGCCTTTAGCGTTTATTTATGAATTAATATTACGTTTAAGGAACCATATTTATGATGTTAAATTGGTTGCGCCCACAAGTTTTAATATTCCTACAATATGTGTTGGCAACCTTGCTTTTGGAGGAACAGGGAAAACACCGCACATAGAATTTCTTATTCAACTTTTAAAAGACAATTTTAAAATTGCTGTTTTAAGTAGAGGTTATGCTAGAAAAACACAAGGGTATGTTTTTGCAGGTGAATCAAGTAATGCCTTGCTAATTGGGGATGAACCTTTTCAAATTTTCCTTGGCCATCCTGAAGTGGCGGTTGGAGTTTGTGAAAGCCGTGTTTTAGGAATTCCAAACTTGTTATTTGATGCGCCAGAAACCAATTTAATTTTATTGGATGATGCCTATCAACACCGTCAATTGCAATGCGGATTAAACATCTTATTAACCGATTATGAAAGGCCTTATTATAAAGATTTTTTAGTTCCATCTGGCTATTTAAGAGAATACCGTGGTGCGGCTAAAAGAGCTGATATTATTATTGTTAGTAAATGTAAGCCAACACTAAGTAAACAAGAAGCAGAAGCCATAAAAAAAGCAATTTCGCCAAAAGCGCATCAAACTGTTTTTTTTAGCAACATGGCTTACGCAAACCCTGTTCCGGTATTTGGTTCAAACCAAACCTTAACTAAAAACTCGCAAATTTTAGCCTTTTCGAGCATTGCAAAACCTGAACCATTTTTCAATTATTTAAAAGAACAATTTATTGTTGTTAAACATAAAACTTATCCCGATCATCACTTATTAACTGAAAGGGAAATTATTGATTTAACTGAAAGATTTGAATTGCTTGAAGGGCAAAATAAAGCAATTATCACCACAGTAAAAGATAGCAGTAAATTGCTTTCCCTAGATTTACCAGATAGCTTTAAGCAGTTGCCAATTTATAGTCTTTCCATCTCCCCTATAATATTATTTGAAGAGGAAGCAAAGTTTAAGAATTTAATCCAGTTACATATTGAACAAATGCAAATGGAAGCTTAATCTTTATAGAACCTTCGTTTAAATAAAGGATAAGAAAAAACAGCGAGTAATAAAATACTAGCGCCAACATAAAAACCATTGCTCATAAGCTCGCTTGAACCAAACAACCATAACGAAAATACCACACCATAAACCAATTCAAGGTTATTGGTGATAATTACAGTCAAGGGGTCAATGTCTTTTAATATTTCTACACTCAAGGTAAAGGCTAGCGTAGTGCAAGCCAAACTCAACACCAGCAGTGCAGCCAAGTCGATGCCCTTAGGAATTGGTATGCTTAACAACTCACCTTGAATTGCCTGAATGATTGTTATGGTTATAAAAGCACCAAAAAATTCATAAAAGGTAATTTTACCAGCCTCGTGTTTGGTGATTAACTTTCCATTGTAAACGCCAAACATTGCGCCAGTTAAGGCAGCTAAAGCTCCGTAAATTACGCCTTTGTAATACAAGCTTTCAAATTGCAAAATTACAATTAGGGCTGCAATGATGACTATTCCATAAAAGATATCTCCCCAGAAAAATTTACGTCTGAGCAGGATTGGTTGCAGGATACTTGCAAATAAGGTGATGGTGCTAAACCCAGCCATGGCCATGCTCACATTAGAAACTTTGATGGCATGATAAAAGCAAAACCAGTGAATGCCAACTATAAATCCCCATCCTAAAAGAAAAAATAAATTTTTAGTATCTATTTTTAAAGAAACGCCTTTCCAACGTAAATATAAATACAAGCTTACACCAGCAAGAAGTAACCTCCACCAAACTAAGTCTAAGGCTTGAAAACTAATTAATTTTCCAAGTACAGGCGTGAATCCCCAAAGCAGAATGATAAAATGCAAAAGGAGATATTTGTTTAATCCTGGTTTTTTACTTGTCATTTAGGTGCTCGTTTCAACATGAATAAGGCAATGATAAAAAACAGCACTGGCGGAATCCAAACAGCTATCCAAGCTGGTAAAACGCCGGTATTTCCAGCTGTATTAAACACTTGGATCAACAATAAATAAATGAAAGTTAATATGATACCAATGCCTAAATGATACCCAACACCTCCCCTACTTTTCCCGCTACTTACGGCAACTGCCAAGATTGTTAAAATAAAAAAAGCAATAGGAACTACAATACGTTTATATAATTCAACCTTAAACAAATTAACTTTTGGATTACCCTTTTCGGCTTCTTTTCTGATATACTCATTTAATTCTGGGTTAGTCATAGATGAAACCTTTTTAGATTTCTCGAAAAACTCATCAGGCCTAAGTTTAAAAGAGGTATCTAGTTTATTACCCCTTATGATAAACTCGCGTTCATTGGCGAAAATTCTTTGCGTATACCCTTCTAAAGTCCAAGATTGCTTTTGCCTATTCCAAGTTAGTTTGTTAGCATAAGTTCTTTGGGTAAGCTTTCCACCAGAGAAACTTTCTAAATTGAAGTTAAAACCAGAACTATCAATATAATTAAACGACTCCATGTGAATCATGTTTGAGTCGTTGAGCATATTATAAATATTGTTATTTTGAGTTGGCTCATTATCATGAATCCAATCGTCTTCAAACTGCAACCTGTGTTTATCTGCAATTGGAAGAAATTGGGTATTTAAAATTAGGAACATCACAAAAAGCAAAGAAGCGCCTATGATGTATGGTTTAAGAAATCTTCTGTAAGAAAGTCCACTATTTAAGATAGCAATAATTTCGGTGTTTTGCGCCAGTTTAGAATTGAAAAACAAGGTAGATAAAAAGATAAACACCGAGCTAAACAAGCCCATGAAGTAGGGAATAAACCAAATATAATAGTCAAAAACCAATACCTTAAAGGGTGGTTTATTTTTGATAAAGTCATCCATTTTTTCACTGATGTCAATGAAAATAGCGATGAACGTAAAAAGCAAAACTGAATAAAAAAAAGATTGTAGGTATTTCTTGATGATATACCTGTCAATTATCCCTAATCTTAGCCATTCGAATATGCGCTTCATGTTATAGCTTTTGGGTAATAATAGGTAAAATTTGTTTTTTCCAAGCTGTAAAATCTCCTGCAAGAATATGCAACCTAGCTTCTTTTACCAACCACATATAAAAACTTAAGTTTTGAAGGCTAGCAATGTTAAAACCTAATATTTCATTGCAACGAATTAAATGCCTTAAATAGGCTTTACTATATTCTGGCATAAACAATTCATCAATAGGAGAAAAATCCGTTTTCCATTTCTCATTTTTGATATTGATAACACCTTTTGAAGTAAATAAATAGCCATGTCTGGCGTTTCTTGTAGGCATTACACAATCAAACATATCTACTCCTAAAGAAATACAAGTAAGGATATTTTCAGGTGTTCCTACTCCCATCAAATATCTTGGTTTTTCTTTGGGAAGAATATCGCAAACCAATTCGGTCATTTCATACATGTGCTCTGCAGGCTCACCCACGCTTAACCCACCAATTGCATTTCCTTGCATGTTTTGCTCAGCCACAAAATTCGCGCTAATTTTTCTTAGTTCTGGGTAAACACTGCCTTGAACAATTGGAAAGAGTTTTTGCTCAAACCCATACAATGGCTCTGTTTCATTGAAGCGATTGATACACCTTGTAAGCCACCTATGGGTTAATTCCATTGAAGTTTTAGCATACTTCTCATCGCAAGGAAAAGGTGGACATTCATCAAAGGCCATAAAAATATCTGCGCCAATGGTTCTTTGAATATCTGTTGCAATTTCTGGTGTAAAAAATATTTTAGCACCATCTAAATGAGAGCGAAAATAAACACCTTCTTCGTGAATTTTTCGAATTTCGCTTAAGCTAAAAACTTGGTAACCCCCGCTATCTGTGAGCATGGGTTTATCCCAATTCATAAATTTATGAACCCCACCTGCTGCCTGAATTACCTCTAATCCAGGTCTTAAAAACACATGGTAGGTATTGGCTAATATAATTTGAGCTTTTACCCTTTTTTCTAGGTCTGTTTGGTTAACCGCCTTCACAGTGGCTTGGGTACCAACTGGCATAAAAATAGGAGTTTCTATGATACCTCTGCTGGTTTCTAAACTCCCTGCTCTAGCTTTGCTTTCTGGGTCAAACGCATTTAATTCAAACTTCATCTTACTCGAAATGCAGGGAGATTTGAATCAATTGAGGGTTGATACGCTCAATATAATCTGTGAAAATATAACCATCTTTATGCATTGCATTGCCAACCGTATTGCATAATTTTATTTCTGGTGAAAACTTAAAATATTCAAAGTATAAATCCAATCCAAAGCCAACCTCCCAGCCATAGGTAAAAGGAACTAATGAAACAACTGGATTTTGTAGGCCTCTGTTTTTGTTAATGGTTGAACCAAAATCGTAGCTCACCCTGCCACCACCAATCACATAAATTCTTGCATTTTTTCTTCTATCGGATTTATATTTTAGTAGCAAGGAGCCATCACAATAAGCAGACTCAATCTCAACAACCTTTCTAGTGGTTGGGAAATCGTAAGTTAGATTGCGTTGCACAAAAGAAATAACTGGTGCCATTACCCTGATATCTAAGTTATTGCCAAGATGAAAATTTACAATCCCTCCAAGCCCAATACCAGGAAAGTTCATTACATTGATATTCCTAAGGGTATCATATGGAAGTAAGTCATTTTTCATATCCAAATGTAAACGACCAGAATTGGTAGCAAGGGTAAATCCAAAATGGACCACACGGTTGTCATATTGCTCCATATTGGGTTGTGCCCATAATTTAGCAAAACCTAGTAATAAGGTTAAAAAAAGACCTATTTGTCTGCGGTGTATAGTGTGCAAGTTCCGAAGGTTAATGGGTTGATAGAAATATTCTTAAAAATACATTTTTCTAGGTGTGCAGCAAATTGAACTCCCTCAGGAAAATGTTTTACACTTTCTGGCAAATAGGAATATGCATTGCTACTTTTACTAAACAGATTTCCTACTATTGGTAGTATAGAACTAAAATAAAAATTATAAAATTGTTTGTAAGGAAACCCAGAAGGTTTTGAGAACTCAAGCACAATCATCCTTCCTCCAGGCTTTAGTACACGGTACATTTCAGCCAAACCTTGGTCGAGGTGCTGAAAATTTCTCACACCAAATGCAACCATAATGGCATCAAAAGAATTATTGGCAAAAGGCAAAGCGGCGCTATCGGCATTTATGAATTCAATTTTAGTATCAAAACCTGCCCTTTGACTTTTTAACTTTCCAATATCTAGCATTCCTTGGGCAATATCAGCACCAATTATCTTGTCTGGATTTAAGCGCATAGCAGCCAAAGCCAAATCGCCTGTGCCAGTTGCCACATCTAAAATAATTTTGGGCTGGATTGGTTCAAGCATTTTTATTGCCTTTTTGCGCCAACCTTTATCAATGCCCAACGACAGTACCCTATTTAATAAATCGTATTTGGGGGCAATGCTGTTAAACATCTCCTCAACTTGCTCTCTTTTACTCTTTTCTGAATGTTGGTCAGGTTTAATTTCCTTCATGTGCGGGCGAAGATAGTATAAAAAATTCTTAGTATTCGGTTTGAACCAAACCCTTATGTCAGAAAACAATCCACTGCAAATTTGTTTTTAAATTATGCGCGGTGTAAAAAAACAAAACCTGCCACAAAAGGTATGTTTAACATGTAAAAGACCTTTTACTTGGCGAAAAAAATGGGAGATGAATTGGGAACAAGTCAAGTATTGCAGCCAAAAATGCAGGCAAGAGAAGGTAAATTGATTATCTTCGCAACATGCTCATTGAAAGTGCAAAATTTACCATAAGTGCCGCCAGTCTCAAAGATTGTCCAAAAGGCGATTTGCCAGAATATGCCTTTATAGGCAGAAGTAATGTTGGAAAATCTTCTTTAATTAATACCTTACTTCAAAGAAACGAATTGGCTAGAACCAGCTCTACACCTGGAAAAACCATTACCATGAACTATTTTCTTATCAATGAAGATTGGTATGTAGTAGATTTACCGGGCTATGGCTACGCCAAAAGATCCAAAACCCTTAGAAGCGCTTGGGAAAAAAGCTTGTGGCAATACCTCAAAAGCAGAGAAAACCTTGTAAACCTTTTCGTGCTCGTTGATTCTCGCATTCCCCCTCAAGAAAAAGACCTCACTTTCATCAATGAATTAGGCGAAGCAGGCATTCCTTTCTCTATAGTTTATACTAAATTAGATAAACTGAAAGCCATAGAAGCAGAGGAAAATATCAAACAATTTGAAGCGAAACTATTAGAAAACTGGGAAGAATTACCTTCAAGTTTTCAAACTTCGTCTGTAAGCAAATTGGGCAAAGAAGAACTATTAAAGTTCATTGTAAAACACAGTAAAAACTGGTATCAAGACCTTCAACGCAAGTTGTAACGAATTCCAACAAAATACCTTCGTGCCATCATCGGTGCATAATTATAGGTTGGGTCAAAAGTGAAATTATTGGGGTTTGAAATAGGATCATTCACATTTTTATCAAATGGGTCGAACCAACGCATGATGGGGTCTTTGGGAAGGAAGTTAAATACGTTTTTTATGCCTGCATAGATTTCCAAACGTCTATCAAAATTTTTGATAAACTGTATATTTTGCAAGGTATACCAAGGGGAATATTCTGGTCTGAAATCGTTTGGCAACACAGGTAAACGCATCGGACCATAAACTTGGCCGGTATAATCTACAGTTATGTTATAAAACCTTTTAAACTTATAACTCACGCCAAATACCCCTGAGAAATTGGGTGCATGTATTTGATTTGACTTTACCAATTCCCCGCTTTGGTTGCTAACAATGGAATAAACACGCATAAAAGTGACCCCTGCATTAAGTTTTAAAGGTTGGGCAAATTGCGCGTTTAGGTTCAAACTAATTCCTTTAGAAACTGCATGTTCATTGATATTGGTATAAATAATTGCGTTGGGGTCAGTATCATAATCAGGTATGATTTTATTAGAGAAATAGGTGTAAAAAACGGAGGCATCAAAATCTAAAAATCCTTTATCAAAACCTTTCCATTTGCTGTATTGCAGGTTAACATTCCAACTTTTTTCGGGTTCCAAATCTTCCTTGATAATTAGTTTTCTGGCGCCCGTTAATGCAGCATGGTCTTCTGTAAAAAGGTTTACAATTCTAAATCCATTTCCAACGCCCATACGAAACGTGTGCCCTCTCCATTCTCCTATTTTATAGTTTATGCGCGGAGAATAAATAAATCCATGTCGTGCGTTAAAATCCATTCTTAGACCTATCAATAACGACTGATAAGCATCCAATTGAATTTCATCCTGAACAAATACACCAGGCAAATAGGTTATATCTGGTTGGTTCAAACCAAAACCATTTGTAGTAGCAACAGAGTTATCGTCATAAAATGTGTAGCGCAACGCTGTTCCAAAAAGAAGGCGATGCCTTGAACCTATATTTTTATTGTATAGCAACTGACCAAAACCAGTAGTTTGTTTCCCTAAATATAAGCTTGTTCCATAAGCTGCATCTTGGTTGTGGAGGTTAAAAGAAAGTTGAAACCTAACATGTTGATTAAATAGTTTGAAGGGATGCAAGCCAATTAATTCTAACCTATCTGTAAAAATAGATTCTCCATAAATACTATCCCCTCCTCTAAAATCTTCAGTCCAATTCATTTCTCCACCAAAACGATTTTCCTTAAATAGTCGCAAAGAAACTTGGGAGGCCAATGAATTACTGCGTTGCCAATGCATTTTAGCAAAAACCGAGGCTCTTTTTTGTAAGGCGATATCTGTAAAATTATCTTTATTTAAATCTACCTTTTGGTTCAAGCCAAATAAATTGGCACTAAAAAGATAACTTAATTTCTCCTTTTTAACAGAAAACCCTACATCAAGATTTTGTTCTAAGTAGGAAGTTCCAAAATAATCAATGCTTAGTTTGGGCGCAGTATTCGCATTTTTTGTGATGATGTTAATTAAACCTCCAACAGCTTCGCTACCATAAAGTGTGGCGGCAGGACCTTTAACAATTTCTACTTTTTCAATCATGCTATTTGGAATTCCCATTAAGCCATAAACAGCGGAAAGGGCGCTAACAATGGGCATTCCATCTATAAGCACAAGGGTGTAAGGGCCATCCAAACCATTAATTTGAATGTCGCCAGTATTGCACACATTGCAGTTCATGGTTGGCAAAACACCATTTACCATTTGTATTGATTCGAATAGGTTATTTGTAGGATTTTTCTGAAAAAATTTACTATTAATAACTTCAACTGCAATTGGTGAAGATGAGCGAGAAGTCTCGCTAAGCGTGCCGCTAATGGTAACTTCTTTAAGACTTTGATTTAAGGCTTCTAAGTTTACAAGCAAGGGTTTATTGCTTTTCTCGGTTTGAACCCAAACGCTGAAATTTGAAAATCCAATCATGCGAACCTCTAAAAGAAATCTTCCAGCAGGTAAATTTTCTAACAAAAATTCCCCGTTTTGGTTGGTTGTAGTTCCTTTACCTAAAGCTGAAATCCCAACCGAAGCAAATGCTAATGGTTGTTTTTCTGAAAGCACTTTCCCGCTAATATGTAGCGACTGAGCACCTAATTGGGAATTAAATAAACAAATTAGAACTAAAATCTTGAGGTATTTCACAAGGCAAAAATGAACAATTTTTAGAATTTACAAAAATTATTTTTAGACAAGTCTAAAATTAATAACATTAATTGAACGTAGAATAATTATTTTTGATTTTATGTCACTTTTTGCACTACTAGGATTCCCACTTGAAAACTCATTCTCACAAGATTACTTCACAAAAAAATTTGAGCAACTTAGTCTGGACCATTCCTATATTAATTTGTCTTTACCCGATTTAAAAGGGATAAATAAATGGATTGCGTCACATCCTGAATTGAAAGGCATGAATGTTACTCGTCCTTACAAGGAACAAATTATACCTTATTTAGATGAACTAAGTGGGGAGGCTGCATTGTGTGGCGCTGTCAACTGCATCAAGGTAGAAAATGGAAGACGCATAGGATATAATACTGATGTTTTAGGATTTAAAAATTCGTTGATTCGATTGATGGAAGGCAAGCAACCAAAGAAAGCATTGGTAATCGGAAATGGCGGTGCCTCTAAGGCGGTTAAAGCAGCACTTACCCAACTAGGAATAAACTATTTAGTGTTTGCAAGGACGCCAAAAAGTTTAGATGAAATTCCATTACACCACATCACACATGGGCACTTTGTAGAACACCAATTAATTATAAACACCACACCAGTAGGTATGTTTCCAAAAGTGAATGAGTCATTAGATTTACCTTTTGAAGCAATCAATCCATGGCATTGTTGCTATGATTTAATTTACTTACCTACACATACCAAATTTTTAGAGAAAGCCCAAAAACAGGGAGCAAAAGTAGTTAATGGTTTAGAAATGCTGCATTTACAGGCTGATTTATCCTGGGAAATTTGGCGAGATGAAATTCAATAATTACTATTGTAGCCATGGGGCTATTTTACAATTATTGTAAACTCAATACACAATTAATATCAAAGGTTTTTTTTGATAAACTGTTGATTAGCGGGGAAGAAAACATTCCTGCAAACAAGCCGATTTTACTGGCACTTAATCATCCCAATTCCTTTTTAGATGCCGTAATAGTTGGAGGACACCTCAAAAGAGAAACCTATTTTTTAGCAAGAGGCGATGCATTTAAAAACAATATAGCACGGCCCATTTTGCATTCACTTAACATGTTGCCCATTTACCGACTTAGTGAAGGGAAAGAAAACCTAGGTAAAAACAATGACACTTTTGATGCTTGCCAAAAAATATTGGTTCAAAACAAAATGGTAATTCTTTTTGCAGAAGGACTTTCAGAAAATAATTGGGATTTAAGGCCCATGCGCAAAGGATTGGCGAGATTAGCCCATAAAGCATGGCAAAGCAACAATGATTCGAACCAATTACAAGTTGTGCCTATTGGTTTAACATACGAACATTTTGAAGGAGAAGGAAAAATCATGCTCATTAACATAGGCAAGCCCATTGTTGCCGAAAAGTTTGATTTAGAAGGAAATGAGGCTCAATTTGTTAGAGAATTCAATCAGTCTGTTTCTGAAGGTTTGGCTGGTTTAATTCCGGTTTTCCCCGAATTGAAACCCAAAAGCAAGCAACATCAAGTTTTTCGCGCTCAACTTAGAAATTTGGTTCAAACAGAAACAAACGTAAGCAAGATATTATCCTCAATAAACCTTTCTTCTGAAGCTGAAAACCAATCTTTCCGAGAAAATAAATTAATAAAAAGCACTTTGGTGTTTTGGCCCTTATATGCCTTTAGCGAATGGACCGCGAGGAAATTATTCAAACAATCCCTATTTCACGATAGTGTAATCTTTGGATTGTTGCTATTTCTTTGGCCTTTATATGTTTTATTGGTTTTCGGTTTGATCCAACTCATTTTCTGAGTTAGTCTTTTACTTTATTTAAACCCATTAAACTAACCATCCAGTTAGGAAGTGGCTTGTGTTGCCCGCGCTTCTTTAAGTTTAAATACCAGTTTAGCTTTTTCAGAATTGGCACTTTATGGGTTTCAACCATTTCAATCAATGTCCCATCTGGGTCTTCCACATAGGCAAATCTACCTCCAGACTCTCCCATATCAAAGGTGTCTCCGCTATCCACTGTTAATTTATATTTAAATTTTTCTAGGTTAATTTTGAGTCGATTCATATCTGGCACATCAAAACATAGATGGATAAAGCCTAAGTCGCCCCAAAATCTGTTCTCAAAAGTTTTGGTTGGAACCCTATCCAAAGATTGAATCAATTCTATTTGCACATCACCTAATAGTTTACTAAAAGGTGCTGTAAATGGATTACTAAATTTTAGGAGTGCTCTTCTAAATTGCCTCCCTTTATTTTCTTCGCCTAAGTCGTCAAAGGTGCCAGAAACATCGTAAATAACAGAATTAATGCCTAAACCATTTTGGTAAAAGGCAATAGAATTATCTATGTTGCTAACGCCAATTAGGGCGCCGCAGGCGCCTCCTTGCATAAAGTTAGCGTTTTTGAACCAACTCGAATCTTTCACCACTTGGTACTTATTGCCCGCTAAATCGCTCAATAAATAATTTGCCTCTCCTTTTGGATCAACCCCTAAATTAGAAACTGCTATGCCTTTAGTTTTGCTATCCTCTAACGCCAATTTAGGGTCAGTAGATTTAAACTTAACCGCATTAATTCCCAAATCACCAATTTGAATGGCTGGCCCTTTAGAAGGAGTTCTGCTGGTAAACTGCCATATTTCTGCGCCACCACCACCATTCATATTCATTGCAAGAATTGCTCTTCTTTTATGCACCTCACCGCCTGTATATGGCGTCATTAAAGGTGCTGGTGCTTCATCATCAAATATTTGAACGTTTACCCCAAATGCTTTTCTAAGCCATTTGAAGGTTTCAGGAGAATTGACACATCCAATTCCTACTTGCTGTATTCCAGAAATAAAAGCCATAATATCAAGAAAGTTTTAATTTTTTAACGAGTCTAAAATAGATAAAAGGGAAGAATTTTCTCAGTATTACTAATACCATTTCTCCTTTTGCCACATAAATTTTGCGTTTATTTTTCAAAACACCAGCAATAATCTTATTAGCACAATCTTTTGCACTAATTCCCTTTGCCTGACCATCATCCATGGTTGCATGGGCAGTGCCATCAGATTTGAGGGCACTGTAAGAAATATTAGTTTTTATCCTCCCTGGCGAAACGATTGAAAAATGAATGTTAGCGTGCTTGTTTTCTAATAACCATGATTCAAAAAATCCTTCAAGCGCATGTTTAGAAGCCGAATAAGCACTTCTTTGCGGGAAACCAAATGTTCCAACTACAGAACTTATTAGAACAATATTCGCTTTCTCAGCTTTTAAAAGTAACGTCCATAAACTCTTGGTTAAGTTAACTTGTCCAAAAAAATTCACTTCCATTATTCTACGGTCAACTGCAAGCGGTGTTTCTTCTGCTTGGGAACGCTGACTAATACCAGCGTTATTTATTAATAGATCAATTTTGGCATGACTAAGCTTTACTTTAGAAACAAATTCTTCAATTGAGGTTTCGGTTGAAATATCCAAAAATTGAATTTCACAGGTTGCTCCTTTTGATTCACAAATGGATTTAGTACTTTCTAATTCTTCTAAGCGCCTTGCTGCCAAAATTAAGATTGTGCCATTTGTTGCAATTTCTTCTGCCAATGCTTTGCCAATGCCTGAAGAGGCACCAGTGATTACAACTGTTTTATTTTCAAAGTAAGTATTCATGAAATTGCTGCTAAAATAATTGGATTTGCGAAGGTAACAAGGTAAAAGTCATTCTATGGTGTTGGGTTGGACCAAAATTCTTAATGGCATTTCGGTGGTCGAGTGTTGGATATCCTTTGTTTTTCTTCCAATTATATTGAGGAAATTCCTCACTTAGTTTTGTCATAAAATCATCTCTATAAGTTTTTGCTAAAATACTTGCTGCGGCAATTGCTTGAAACTTGCCATCACCTTTAATGATGCAATGGTGCTGAATTTGTTTGTAAGGAGTAAACCGATTGCCATCAATAATTAGCAATTGGGGGACAATTTTTAAACTATCAATTGCACGGTGCATCGCTAAAAAGGAGGCTTTTAAAATGTTAATTTTGTCAATTTCTACATTGCTGCAAGAAGAAACTGCAAAGGCTAAAGCTTTTTCCTCTATTTCACTTCTCAATTGAAACCTCAACTTTTCATTCAGCTTTTTTGAATCGTTGAGCAATGCAATAGGTTTTTTAGGGTCAAGAATTACTGCTGCGGCAAAAACAGGACCGGCCAAACAGCCTCGTCCTGCTTCATCACAACCTGCTTCTATCAATTCTTTTTGAAAAAAACGTTTCAGCCCCATTTGGCAATGATACAAAGTTTAATTGAAACCTTTATTTTTACCCGCAATCAGACTGCATGAAGAAAACTTTTGTTAGTAATCTCATTCTCTTGATGAGTGTGAACCTTTTAGTGAAACCATTTTGGATTTTGGGCATCGATAGAGGTGTACAAAATAAAGTTGGATATGAGGCGTATGGCATTTATGCAGATTTGTTTGCGTTCTCAATGCTTTTCATCACGCTTTTAGATTTAGGGTTAAACACCTACATGTCTTCTAATGTGGCCAAAGACCCAGAAAAACTTCGTTCTGAATTTGCTGCACTAACAGGGTTCAAACTTGCCTCATCCCTGGTATATTTAGGTATTACTTTAATACTTGGCACCTTTAATAATTATGATTCAGATAGAATTAGTTTGCTGCTAATGTTAGGTTTGAACCAAATCCTAGGCTATTTTTATACGTACTTTAGAAGTATCGTTGGTGGACTTCAATTGTTTAAAACAGATGCCTTACTTTCTATTGTGGACCGTACCTTAATGATAATATTCTGTGGCTTAATGTTATGGTCTGGATTATTTGAAATAAGTATTTCTAGGTTCATCTATGCACAAACCATAGCTTATTCGGTAGCTGCAACTTTAGCGCTTTGGTTTATTTTGCCGCACCTTAAACATATAAATCGAGAAATAAACTTCCTCATTCTCAAAAAGGTTATCAGACAAATGCTACCTTATGCGTTACTATCACTACTAATGACATTTTACACCAGACTAGATGTGGTTCTAATAAGAAACTTGGCTTCTGAAGGAGATTTACAGAATGGTATTTATGCTTCTGCCTACCGTTTATTAGAAGCTGCTAACATGATGGCAGCCTTGGTTGCGATGTTGTTGCTTCCAATATTTTCAAAAATGATTGCTAAAAAGGAGGCTTTAAGTCCTTTGGTCCAATTTAGCACAGGATTAATGCTTTTACCAGCATTTTCTTTAGGCATGATTACTTTTTTTTGGAAACAACCTTTGATACGTTTACTTAACCATCAAAGTACAGATTATAGCGGGGATGTATTTGGAATTGTAATGCTATGTTTTGTACCGCTTGCTTTAATGTATATTTATGGAACCTTATTAACAGCTAATGGAAACTTAAGGGTTTTAAACATAATGGCAGCCATAGGTTTACTGTTAAATATCGGATTTAATTTGTGGTTAATTCCTATCCATCAAGCTTTGGGAGCAGCTATAGCAGCCATAATTACGCAAGGTTTTGTAGGCATTAGCAATTTTTATTTAGGTAAAAAGCAGTTAAAAATTCGGTTTGAACCAAGCTTTAGTAAAAATCTAATGATTTCTCTTATCCTCGTCTTTGGTATGGCTTACAGCACTTTCAGTATGAAGTTAGATTGGGTATTTGGGTCAACCCTAATAATTCTTACCACAATTTTATGTATGTTTATCTTTAAAATGATTGATTTGAAACAGGCATTTGCACTAATTAAATCCAGAAATGAATAAAAAGCCTCTATTTGATTTGAAAATTATATTTTTGCGCTATTAATATGAACAAGAAAAAGAAACAATATTATTTTGAGCTAATTGATGTATTTGAGTTTATCGTAAGGTGGAGAAAGAAACTCATTATCATTTGCTTCATATCAGCGATTCTATCGATAATCGTGTCAAGTCCTTGGATAATTAAGCCAAAATTTCAATCAACAGCGGTTTTTTATCCTTCTACCAACAACTCAATTTCGAGTGCTTTGCTAACAGATAGTAGGGTTAGACAAAAAGATCCACTAGAATTTGGAGAACAAGTTAGTGCGCAACAATTTGTACAAATCCTTGAATCTGATTATTTGAAGGGAAAAGTTATCAGTCAATTCAACCTTAGAGAACATTACGGCATTGAGGAAGATGACACAGAAAAAAACTATAAACTAGGCAAGAAGTACGAAAAAAATATCAGTACCAAGAAAACGCCCTATGCATCTATAGAGGTTAGGGTGCTTGATGAAAACCCAGACTCAGCGGCAAAAATTGCAAATGGGATTGTCATGATTTTAGACAGTGTAAAAACTGAAGTTCAAAGGCGAGTAGCTTTGCAAGCTTTAAACATTATAGAGAGTGAATATAACAGAAAAGAAGAGGAGATAAATTCCATTAAACAGCGCATGAATGAACTAGGTGCAAAAGGAATTTACAATGTAGAAGAGCAATCCAAAGCCATCACAGAATTAGCTGGTAAAAGTGGCATGACAGCATCCATTCAAAAACAGCAAGAAAACCTAGCTAAATATGGCGCTGAATCCCAAAGTCTACAAGCAACATTAGAATACCAAATTGAGCAATCAACAGAGTTGAAAAAGAAGTTGGATCAAGCCAGAATTGATGTTAATGGAAACCTTTCCAATGTTTTCATACTTCAAACTGCTACTCCAGCAGAAAGAAAAACTTACCCAATTAGGTCATTAATTGTAATTGGAGCTATTTTAGGTTCATTTATTCTTTCTTGCATAGTGCTTTTGTTTGTAGAGAAATTTCAAAAGAAGGCGAATAACGACTAAGTCTTGCAAAATCAGGAGAAGAATAAATGGTTTTGGGCCATTGGGATTACCTTTATCCTTCTTAATTCCATTGGAATAGCTTTAGAATGGTATTGGATTGCGGCTTTGCCTGCCTTTGCTTTTTTGGCTTTATTGGCCTTGCTTAAGCTAGATCATTTGCTTATTGTTTTAGTTTTTTTAGTGCCTTTTTCCATTAATATAGAGGATGTAGTGTTAGGAATGGGCTTAAGCCTACCTGTTGAACCCATGATAATTGGCGTCTTTTTATTGGTTATCTATAAATTTATCATTGATGGTCAATATGATTATAGGGTTTTAAAACATCCTATTACCATTGCTATTTTGGTAAATCTGGCTTGGATTTTCTTCACCTCAATTAGTTCTCAAGAAAAAGTAGTTAGTCTTAAATTCTTTTTGTCGAGAAGTTGGTTTTTGTTGGTTTTTTACTTTTTGGGAGTTGTCCTTTTTAAGCGATTTAGCCAAATAAAAGCCTATTTATGGGCTTACATGATTCCATTGGCTATTGTTATTGTAATTACTTTGATTAAGCATAGTGCCGACAATTTCTCTCAAATTAGTTCCTTTGAAATAATGTCTCCCTTTTACATTGCGCATGGCATATATGCAGCGGCAATTGCATTTTTTATTCCGTTGCTATTAATGTTCATTTTATTTGGGTACAAGCTAAAGTTTAACTTTTTAACTGTACTTATTTCAATTGGGCTTTTAGTATTATTTACGGTAGGGTTAATTTTTAGCTACACGCGCGCTGGTTGGATAAGTTTAGTTGCAGCTGCAATTTTAGGAATTGCATTTATGCTAAGATTACGTTTGTGGCACATGCTGGTGGTTTTAGGGGTTGTGGCCATTATGGCGGTGGTAAATTTTGATGACATCTTTTACCAATTGTACCAAAACAAACAAAATTCTGCTGAAGGATTTGAAAAGCACTTAGAATCTGTTTCAAATGTTAGAAATGATGTTTCTAATTTGGAACGAGTGAATAGGTGGATGGCGGCGGTAAACATGGTAAAAGAAAGGCCAATTTTAGGTTTTGGACCAGGTGCCTATTCGTTTACTTATGCCCCTTATCAAGACCCAGAATTTGTTACTCCAATAACTACAGCCTTTGGCGATCAGGGGCACGCTCACAGTGAATATTTAAATCCACTTTCTGAAAGTGGATGGATTGGGTTATTTACCTTTTTGGCAATTATTTTCACCACCTTTAAAACAGGTATTAAACTGTTTTATGAAGGCAGGACCCCAATGATCCGTATTTTTAGCGCTGGTCTTTTGTTGGGATTGATAACTTACTTAGCACATGGTTTATTAAACGCCTACAGTGAGCAGGATAAAATAGCGGTCTTGTTTTGGGGATTTATAGCTATGATTACAGCTATGGATTTATACCACCAACCAGAAAACGGGGAAGAGATTGATTAACCTTTACGGTTGATTCCGTACTTTAAACTAATGATATTACTCATTCCAATCAAACCTTGATTGAATGCGTTTCCTAGGGCATAATCAATGGAGAGTGTTTTCAATTTTATGCCAATTCCCATGCTTGGCATTCCATTAAAACTTTGTTTACCAGAAATATCAGTTACTCTTTGTAAAGTGCTATACCCACCTCTAACAAAAACAAAATCATTGTAACCAAACTCCAAACCCATTCTTGGGTCAAGATTAATAATTTTACTGCTTATTAAAACATTTCTTTGACCATCTGTAGTTAAATCAAAATTAAACTCTGGTAAAAGCGAATATCTATCTTTAGAAAAATAAAATTTCCTAGCAACTCCAAATGTAAACCTAGGAACTGTAATTTCTAACCCACCGTTGGGAACTGCATTTCCAGCAGCAATTAATTGTTGTTTATCCGCTTCTGAAAGGTTGAAAGTCCAAGCATTAAAGGTACTGCTAATATCTCTAGCCATTGCTGCAAACTGCCAGTCATTTCGTTCATACGTTGCACCAGCATCTATCCCAAATCCCCAAGCGCCACCAAATTCGCCAACTACCCTTCTAATTACTTTTGCGTTCAAACCAATATTTAAGCCTTTAATTTTAGTAGTTTTGGCATAAGAGCCTACAAAAGCATAATCTACAGCCGAAAAGCTTCTGATGAGAGAATAATTTATTTGGCCATCTTGCATGATATACAAGGTATTTGGGATACCATCTACTCCAAATCTTATGAGGGAGAACGCTAATTTTGAGTTTTCTGAAAGAGAAAAACCAATACTACCATAATCATGCTTGGCAATACCTGCAAACTGTTCATTGTGCATCCCACTGATTTGCAGATTTTCGGTCATTTTGAGTAAAGTTGCTGGATTCCAATACGCACCAGTTACATCATTTGAACTTGCTATAACAGAGCCTCCCATGGCCATTGCGCGTCCACCTATGCCAATGTTTAGAAACTCATTACTGTATTTTAATACTTGCGCTTGCGTTTGGTTCAAACCGAGCACTAATGTTAACAGCAAAAGATAATTTTTCATTCAAAAACGTTTTTCAATTCATACAACAATGCTTGCCTATTGGCAAAAAATCCAGATTCTAGTTGCTGCACGCCTTCCATTAAAATTTGCTTATCGGCAAAACTTAGAGGAGGCAAGCCAGCGCGCATTAACACCCTGCTTAACGAATAAGCAAATAGGTTATTATCCGGATAGTTTGCAATATAACCTACTTTGCGAAAATGCTCAAAATTTCTGAGAAATCTTACGGTGTCGGTACAATTGTGGTGGTTCATAAAATCTGCCAAGTTATTTTCTTCAATTTGGCGCATGTAATTGTAAAATCTAGGTGCAACAATAGTTATGTGTTGAACCAATAAACGATCTATTAGCATTTCGAAGAGAATATGTCCTATAAACCATTTGCGATGAATTGTTTCTTGAAAAGGTAATTGCTTAATTATTTCTAAACACTTTGCCGACCCATGTTCAAAAAATGGGGAAGCATGAAAACACTTATCGGCAGCCAAATGCTTGCGGCATCCTTCATTTAAATCCATAAAAAACTCATTCTCAATTACCAAAGTTGGATGCCTGCCTAATCCTTTAACCAAACCCCTGCTAATGTCGGGCAGGATTAAGCCCAAGTGGTAGGCTGCACTTTTATGTGATTGTTCGTCGATATAGAAATGAGAGAGAAAGTTCAATAGTTTTAGGTATAGTGAGGTGCTGTTTATTCTACTTTTAAAAAATTGATGTAGGTGTACTCCAATTCCTTATCATTTCTTCTTATTGAGAGTCCGTATTGAGCTTGCAATAAGTTTTCAAGCTCATTGAAATCCTTTCTAGGAATAATGAAATCGAAATTGCCCTTAAGGTCTGTATTATTTATTATGTATTTATTATAACTTGAAGAAAGTTCCTTTGCTATTTGAACCAGGTTTGCATTTTCTATTTTTATTTCTTCAGAGGACATGCTTATAATGCTTGAATTCCCATTGCTGCTAGATTTATGCTTTAATAATTTAGTAGAATCTTGCAAATCCATTTCCCAAACTAACTGAATTACTTTATTGCGCTCAAGCTTAAAATTGTAAACCTGAGATAGCTGTTTCAGAATTGTTTTTTTGTCATCGAAAGAATCCTTGCTAAACTTTTTAAAACTTAAGTTAATTTTTTTATCGGCCATTAGATTGCTACTACAATCAATAAGTTTTTCATCTTTTTCAAGTAGATAGGCAATTATTGATTTAAGGCTTGTTCCATTAAAGTTAAGCGTATCGGTGCCAAAAGAGGATGAAATATCCATTTGCTTTAGGGTATGTTCCTCAATTTTTAAGGAATAGCTATTTGTTTTAACATTGAGTTTTTCAACCGCACCACTCATGAAGATGATCGGTATGATAAGAAAAATTGCATTGTGAAGGGCATGCATTAGTATTCCTAAAATTAGATTATATCTTACCCGTAAATAACCTAAGAAAAGTCCCATGATAAATTGCGGGGCTAATAATATTGGAGAGAAAAGTAATATGTTGATTGAGTATTCAAAGTTTGCTAAATGAACAATGGAAAATATTATAGCAGAAAAGTAAAAAATGGCTCTAAAATTATTTACCCAGAAATTTTTCAATAGGGTTTCGACAATAATTTTGTTCTGTTGACCTGTTAAAGAGGCCAAGAGAATTATCAAACGAGCTAAGTAATTTTGCTTGAATCGGAGATAAAGTCGAAAAATTAATTCTTCAATAAGTGGCATCAACACTACTCCAAAAAGTATTATCCACCAAATGGGTAATTGTTGCAAAAGCATCACCATTTTATGCTTGTCTGTATTAATCAATCCAAATTTTTCAATCGCATACACAATAGCCATTAAAACACCCATGATGGGAATGTCTATTGCTAAAAGAGAGAAAAGTCTCTTTACTTTTTGCTCCCTTGTCTGTATTGGATCTGGCTGGTCAATGGGACTTTTAAGGAAAGTTGAAAAATCTTTGTAAGTCTCTTTAATCGAATTTATCATTGGATGAACTTGTTTCTTTACTAATTGAAATTTAAAGTGTTCTTGCGTTGTTAATCATTGCTTAATGAGGGAGGTATAAATTTTATTATCTACGAATAACGCATTTTTTGTGGATTTATGAATGGTGCCGTTTTAAAGAAAATGTAATTTGATAACTAAATAAATAATATTGAAGATAAATATAAAAAACAAAAATTTAGATTTGAACCTAGGCTGATTAGTCAACCTAATCAAAAAAGTTAAAACTATGAATAAGTTATTTAAAAGTAAGAATTATCAAACTTTAGAATCAATCGGATTTATTGCATTTATGACTACTATTATGGTGCAGAATTTTATTCGACCAAATAGCAAAGATTACGATGAAATAATTAAACAACTGCTGGGTGTTTTGCCAAATTTTCTGGCGGGCATAGGCATGAGTATCGCCATCTTTATTTATAATAATGGTTATTTTGAGAAGATTAAGCTCAACCCAGAAAAAAGAATGCTTGCCTCGGTAAAATACTATCCATTTTAGGTCTCACCTTATGGGAGTACATTCAGATTTTCGCTTATCGTCCGTTTGACATAAACGACGTAATAGCAACTATTTTGGGAAGTTTGTTAAGTGGTGTTCTGATTTACCTAAATATAAATTACAATAAAAAGCATAACAAAGTGGAATTTTAGCACTAGGGCAACATAAATAATTCACCTTACTAATTAATTTTGTTGCGTACTTGGCGCAATTATTTGGTCTGAGAGATAGGTTTTCTCTGATATATGTTTGATAATTTCATCTAACTCATGCGCAGATTCTCTGATAGACTTTAATACTTTCTCATTACTAAAAAACGCATCATCTTCACCATTTGAATCGTTGTAAAGATTTATTAGACCTAGCATTCGCGCCAATGGGGCCCTAACCTGATGTGATTGCATCCAAGCAATTTCTTTTAATATTTGATTTTGCTTTTCAATGGTATCAAAATGAGCATCTCGCTCTTCAATAGCCAAAATTTGTTTAGTAAGATTTCTGCTAAATACGGCAACGCCAACAACCTCTTCATCAACGATAACAGGAAACATTCGAATATTGAGGTAAAAAACCTCTGATTCTCCTAATACTTTTTCATTAAAATCTAGAACTTCTCCTTTAAGCACATAGGCATATTTTTCCTTCCAATATTCTCTAAGAATTTCTGGAAGTAAATCTATTATGCAAACACCTTTCTTTAACTCTTTACCAAAAGCTCTTAAGAAATCTTCATATAAAATATTGTTAACAAAAGTAATTTCATAATTGCTATTGATAGACCAAATACTTTCTAAAGAACTATTTAAAATTGCGTTCAGATGGGCTTCTTGCTCACGTAGAAATGATTCTACCCTTTTTAACTCAGTAATTTCAGTGCTCATTCCGGCCATCCCAATTACCAAACCTTTTGCATCGTATGTTGGAAATTTAACACTTATAAAATGTTTTAGATTGTTATTGACTAGTAAAATTTCTTCAATAATAATTTTCTTATTTTCCTGCATTACCTGTAAATCGTTTTGCCTGAATTGCTTAGCAATACCTTCTTCAAACAAATCAAAATCGGTTCTTCCAATTACATTTTCGCGAGGATGTCCAGTAACTTCTTCCCAAGTTTTATTAACACGTACATAGGTTCCATCTAACTTTTTAATATAAGTAACCGAACCAGAATTTTCCATTAAATCTGCCAAAAATCTTTCTTTACCCTTAATTTCAGAAATTGCATAAATTCTATTTTTTAGGTTCACCAACATTTTTGCAATAACAGTAGGCAGTTTTTCTTGCGCCAAAGCTCCAGTATTGAACTGCCTGATAAAATCAATACCTACGAAACCGATGAGTTGCCCATCATTCATCAAGGGCACAGAAAACACACTTTTTATTCCTTCTTTTGAAAAACCTCTTTTGATTGAATTGTTATCATTTAACGACGTAATATCTGGAACATAATAAATCTCTCCCCTTTTATGGGCATCATACCATTCAGGAAAATTTCTACATGGAATATTTTTTAAGGAATTAAATTGACTACTAGTTCCTTCTGCACACCATTCAAAAGAAATGGAAGCAAACCCTGTTGCTGGGTTAATATCAAAAATAAAAATTCTTGCGGCGCCAAAAAAGTTCCCTAATTTCTTCAATGAGGTATTTAACTCTAGATCTGCATCTTCTAATTTTATATCTATAAAAGCATCTAATATCTCTACATATAAGTCTTGTATTTCATTTTCATAACTCGATTGAAAAGCCTTTTCAGCATTGGATTTCCTGAGTTGAATGATAAACTCTAGGAGTTCAGATTTACTCAATAAGTCTAAAGAATTGTTTAAACTTTCATCACTAATATCACTTTGAAAAAGATTTATCATAGGTAAAGGAATTAGTTTTTTGTTAACATAAAGGTACGGATTCAATTGCAATAAAAAATACCCATTAATGGGTATCTTTTTTATTACTTAAATTTTAAACCCACGAATAAAGATAAATGTTTGTTTTCAACAATTAATTAACTCAGACAAAAAATTAATTTACTCATGACCTTTCTTAATGTTTAATGCTTTGCAATCTTTGGCTTTAGCTATATTTTCGCAACATGAGTAATTTCGTTGAAGAACTAAAATGGAGAGGCATGTTACACGACATGATGCCTGGCACTGAAGAACAATTGAACAAAGAAGTTACCAATGGTTATATTGGTTTTGACCCAACAGCGGATAGCTTGCATGTAGGACATTTGGTTCAAATTATGACCCTTATTCATTTTCAAAAAGCTGGACATAGACCTTTTGCCTTAGTTGGCGGTGCCACAGGAATGGTGGGCGACCCCTCTGGAAAATCTGCTGAAAGAAATTTACTTTCAGAAGAAGTATTATTCCATAACGTAAATTGTATTGAAGCACAACTCAAAAAATTCTTGGATTTTAAGGATGAAGCAAAGGGTGCTAAAATGGTTAATAACTATGATTGGTTTAAAAACATAAGCTTTCTGGATTTTATTAGGGATGTGGGCAAACACCTAACTGTAAATTACATGATGGCCAAAGACTCAGTGAAAATGCGTTTGGAGGGAGAAACAGGAATGAGTTTTACTGAGTTTACTTACCAACTCGTGCAAGGATTCGACTTTTTTCACCTTTGGAAAAATGAAAATTGTCTTATTCAAATGGGAGGTTCCGACCAATGGGGAAATATTGTTACAGGCACAGAGTTAATCAGAAGAAAATCGCAAGGAACGGCATTTGCTTTAACTACCAATCTTATTAAGAAAAGTGATGGGACCAAGTTTGGAAAAACAGAAAGTGGCGCAGTTTGGCTCGATCCAAAGCGCACTTCACCTTATAAATTTTACCAGTTTTGGCTAAATTCAAGTGATGCTGATGCGTCAACATGGATTAGAATTTTCACCTTACTCAACAAAGAAACCATTGAATCCTTAGAAGCTGAACATGCTTTAGCCCCACATACACGAATTTTGCAAAAAGCCTTAGCCAAAGACATTACTTCAAGGGTACACTCCGATGAAGCCTATGAACAAGCATTGGAAGCATCAGCAATTTTGTTTGGACAGGGTACGGCAGATACACTTTCCCAATTAGACGAGGCTACTTTTTTAGATATTTTTGAGGGAGTGCCAAACTTCCAATTAACCCAAACAGAATTGAGTTCTGGTATTCCAATAATTGATTTATTGGCAGAAAAAACAACAGTATTTCCTTCAAAAAGTGAGGCGCGCAAAATGTTACAAGGTGGAGGCGTTGGTATAAATAAAATTAAAATTGAAGATGCCAACCTAATAGTTAAAATTGAACATTTAATTAATGAAAAGTATTTATTGGTTCAAAAAGGAAAGAAAAACTATTTCTTAATTAACTTTTCATAATACTTAGAAATTAATGCATACAAAAATGAAAACAATTGGTCCAAAAGACCTGCCATTGGCAGAGTTTCATAATACCCTTTTAACGGCCATTGCGCCGAGGCCAATCTGCTTTGCAAGCACAATTGATGAGGCAGGAAATCCTAATTTAAGTCCGTTTAGCTTTTTTAACATTTTTGGATCAAACCCAACCCGATTTATTTTTTCGCCTGCTAGGAGGGTGCGTGATAATACTATAAAACATACTTTAGAAAACGCCTTTGCTACCAAAGAAGTTGTAATAAATGTAGTAAACTACGCCATGGTTCAACAGATGAGTTTAGCAAGTTGCGAGTATCCAAAAGGCATAAACGAATTCGAAAAAGCAGGATTTACAATGGTTCCTTCCTTGCATGTAAAACCATTTAGGGTAAAGGAAAGTCCGGTTCAAATTGAATGCAAAATAGTAGATATACAAGAAACAGGAACTGAAGGTGGTGCAGGAAATCTCATCATTGCAGAGATGATTTGTATGCATATTTCTCCTGAAGTATTAACTGCAGATGGAAAAATTAACCAGCATCAACTTGATGTGGTGGGCAGATTGGGCAGCGATTGGTATGTGCGCGCTAGTGGTTCTGCATTGTTTGAGGTGGCCAAGCCAGCAAGAAACCTAGGAATTGGATTTGACCAATTACCATTGGGTATAAAAAACAGTAAATTTTTAACTGGCAACGACTTGGGCATGCTTGCCAATTGTGAGCAATTGCCAGATTTAGATTCGGTGGCAATATTTCAACGCATGAATAAAGAATTGAGCAAAATATTGGCTCAAGAATTAACCAAGGAAGAAAAAAGTGAGTTGCTTCATAAACTTGCACATCAAATATTACTTGAAGCAAAAGTTTTGGAGGCTTGGAAAATACTTTTGAGCGAATAAGTGTACAAAATAGTGTCTAAATTGAGGAAATTATTTCCACTAAAAAATACACATCATAAGTTTCGGTTTGAACCAAATGCTAATTTATGTTTTTTAAACGCTGATAATCATTAAAAAGAACAACTAATTCTGTTTTAAGAGGAGGTTTGGCAAAGTTTCTGAAAGGTAAAAAGTATTATTTTCATTTTACTTGGATACAAAAAAAACCCGATTGAGTAGCTCTCAATCGGGTTTCTTTTTTTTATAGGTATTACTTTCCCAATTTATCTGGGTCGTAACCCCTTTTGCGCGCCATATCTTCCAGCTTTTGCTGAAACTTACTTTTGGTAACGGGCTTCTTTTTATTTTCTTGAATCTGAGCATGCAGCGCTTTTTCATCAACAAAAGCGCGAATTAACAATTGCTGACCAATTGTAAATAAGTTTGAAAGGAAATAGTAATAGGTTAATCCACTTGCATAATTGTTAAAGAAACCCAAGAAAGCAATAGGCATAATATAACTAATTATCTTCATTTGGCCAGTTACACCTGTCATTTGATTGTTGTAAATGGTATAGATGATGGTAGAAACTGTCATCAAAATGGTAAATAAACTCACATGGTCGCCATAAAAAGGAATGCTAAAACCAAGGTTTAAAATACTGTCATAACTACTTAAATCATTGCTCCATAAAAATGCCTTTTGACGCAAATCGAAGGCACTTGGAAAAAATTGGAACATGGCAATTAGTATAGGCATTTGAAGCAAAACAGGAACACAACCACCAAGTGGATTTACGCCTGCCTTGCGATAAATCTTCATGTTTTCTTGTTGTTGTTTGGCCATGTCATTGCCATATTTTTCTTTGATTTCGTCGATTTCTGGCTTGAGCACACGCATTTTAGCAGAACTCATATAAGAACGATACACAAGCGGAAAAAGAATTGTCTTAACAATTACTGTGAGCAATAGAATAATCAAACCAAAATTACTAAGGTATTGGCCCAAGAAGTAGAACACGTTAACAGTTAATGCCTTATTAACCCAACCAAAAATCCCCCAACCCATTGGAACAATGTTATCAAGTTCGATATCCAATGATTTCAGTTCTTTATAAGAATTTGGACCAAAATAGAATTGCAAAGGATAAGTTGTATTCACTTCATGGCCATAAGCCAAACCAATATTTGAACTTAATACTTTAACATATTTTTTACGCTCATCTAATTTGCTTTCTACAACAGCATTTTCAAAATTCTGGTTTGCGATTAAAGAGCTATTAAAATACTGTTGTTTGTAGCTAATCCAATTAACCGCAGTTTTTAGTTCTTCTTTTCCAGCTTTTGTTTCATTAAGGTAATCCGGTTCGTCATTTGCGTATCGGTAATACACTGTAGAAGTTTTTTCTTCTGCTTCATGTGTCTTTTCTTGTTGAAGTAAATTTTGATTCCAGATAAGGTCTAAGTAACTAGTGTTAACTGCAATCACGTCGTTCATACCAATTAGATTGATTTTAAAATCAACTAGGTTTTGGTTTTGGTTCAAACTAAAAACATGTTCTATCATTTTGCCTTCTGATAGTTTAACTTGCATGCTTAGTTTTTTTCCGCCCTCAGAAATTACGGGTGTAAAAAACAGGTCCTTGGTTGAAATAGCTTTAGCATCTCGGGTTGCAAAACCATAGCTAAATTCACTTTCTTTAACATCAGTTAGGACCAATGGAGAGCCATCTGCTCTCTTATACTGTTTAAGTTCTACATAAGCAATGCGACCGCCTTTGTTAAGAACACCAATTTTCAACTGTTCGTTTTCAAGGGTTAGCAATTGTTCATTTCCGTTTGCAAACGCTGCAAAAACACCAAATGAATTAGCAATTGCATTAGTATCAACAGCAATTAAATTGGAAGTTTGTGGTTTAACTTGCTGAGCTTGAGTAGCAAGAACAAGACTATCATTTTTATAACGCACCAAAGACAATGAATCTTGCTGACGTTTAGCAGCTTCTAAATCTGCTTGCGAAGGTTGGTTTACATAAGCAAAACCAATAAGGATCAAAAAAATTAAGGTTAATCCAATGAGGGAATTTCTATCCATTCTTTTTCTAAGTGAGCGGCGAAAATAGTATATTTCGGGCAAATGAAAACGGCAAAACTTATCCTTATTTTTTCTCTTTTATTTTGGGTTGACCCAATATTTTCTCAAAATATTAAAGTTATTACTTACAACATAAGGTATAGCAACCCATCAGACAGTTTAAATTATTGGGAATTTAGGAAAACTGAAATGTTGGATTTTTTGAGAATTGAAAATCCCCAAATCATTGGATTGCAAGAGGTACTTTTAAATCAGTTACAATATTTAAAAGCTAATCTATCTGGCTATCAACAAGTTGGTGTGGGTAGAGAGGATGGCATCAATGGTGGGGAATTCTCTCCAATTTTTGTGGATACAGCGCAGTTTAAAATCCTAGGAAGTGGTACCTTTTGGCTATCAGAAACTCCTGAAAAGCCTTCTAAAGGTTGGGATGCAGCCTTAAACAGAATTTGTACCTGGGTAAAAATAAAAGATAAAAAAACTGGCAATCAAATACTTGTTTGCAATTCTCACTTTGACCATATGGGTAAAATTGCTAGGGATTCCTCATCGGTATTGATTACTAGATTTGCCGAAGAAAATTTAACACAAGAGAAAATGTCCTTAATTTTGATGGGGGATTTTAATAGTGAACCTAATGAAGCAGCAATTCAAAATTTCAGAAAAAACCATAAGGATGCCTCAATAAATGAAACAGATAGTTTAGGTTTAGGTACTTTTAATGGTTTTAAAGCACATCAGAGTGATTTTAAACAGATTGATTATATATTTTATAATAGATTAGATAAGATAAGCTACCGCACAAAACGACCTTTACGTTCAAACCAACTTCAGCTATCCGACCATTATGCTGTGGGCGTTCAATTTTCAATTAAGAACTAGGAAACAATTATTTCATTTAAAAATTTAAATAAGCTACTTATTTTCACAATCTAAATTTATAAACTCATGTCGCTACCAAATTACTTTAGTAAAGAAGTTTCAGAAAAACTCATTCAAAGGATTAATTCGCTTAATCCAAGTACAACACCAGTTTGGGGAACTATGCAGGTTTCACAAATGCTTGCCCATTGCAATGTTACTTATGATATGTTGTTTACAGATAAATACCCATCACCAAACTTTTTTGTAAAGGCACTTTTAAAGCTATTTGTTAAGCCAACAGTTGTTGGAGAAAAACCTTATAAAAAACAAAGTCAGACTGCACCAGCATTTTTAATTAAAGATGAGCGCAATTTTGAGATTGAAAAGCAGAAGTTGCTTGCAAATATTTCAAAAACTGTTGATTTGGGAGAAAGTCATTTTGAAGGTAAAGCCTCAAATTCTTTTGGAAATTTGAGCTCGAAAGAATGGAATAATTTGCTTTATAAACACTTAGATCATCATTTGAGTCAATTTGGGGTTTAAAATAAACCCAATTAACAAAAGGAATTTTGGGGTTAAACAAAAATATTCGATAATGCAGGTTCAAAAAAAAATCATGAAAAAATTAATTATTTTATTAGCATTTGGATTCATAATTAATATCCAAAGCAGTTTTGCCCAAGCAAAAGAGGAGTACAAAAAAGCCTTATTAGAAATGTTTACAGCATCTGGTACAGATGAGGCTTATATTTCTGCTATCAAGCAAATGATGACTATGTTTAAAGAAAACTACAAGGATGTTCCAGCTAATTTTTGGAAAGAGGCAGA
>CAMDHZ010000018.1 GCA_945898275.1 Chitinophaga pinensis
AACTTGCTTTCGCAGGTTTCACTAAATAGTTCATCAATCAATTTTCCTTTCCCCATGCTTGGTTCGGTATGTATATTTAATTTTTGACAAACAGACCTTATTGCTTCTTCATCCATCTGACTTACATCAAATCCAGTGTAATCAAGAATGGCTTCAAATATTGAAATTCGTTTGAAAGGTGCTTTGAACTCAATTTGATTTTCGCCCAATTGAACGCTAGTTGTGCCATGTAATTCCATTGCTACCTTTTCTAACATTCGTTCAGTAAAATCCATCATCCAATAATAATCCTTGTAGGCCACATAGAATTCAAGAATAGTAAATTCAGGATTATGGGTTCTATCCATTCCTTCATTTCTAAAATTGCGCGAGAATTCATAAACCCAATCAAATCCGCCTACAATTAGTCTTTTTAGATAAAGTTCATTTGCAATTCTTAAATAGAAAGGTATGTCTAAAGCATTATGATGAGTAATGAATGGGCGCGCTGCTGCACCACCTGGGATATTTTGCAAAACAGGCGTATCCACTTCCATGGCGCCATGATCATTTAAAAAATCTCTAATTGAGCGAATGATTTGTGTGCGTTTGCGGAAAGTATCTTTTACATGCGGGTTAACAATAAGGTCGGCATAACGCTGACGATACCTAAACTCAGGGTCTGTTACAGCATCAAAGGTTTCACCTTCTTTTTCTTTAACAATTGGCAAAGGCCTTAATGCTTTTGAAAGAATTGATAACTCGTTGGCATGAATTGATACTTCTCCAGTTTTAGTTATAAATATAAAACCTTTAATGCCTATGATATCACCTATATCTAATAATTTCTTAAATACAACATCATAAAGCGATTTATCCTCATTTGGGCAAATATCATCTCTTCTAACATAAACCTGCACTTTACCTAAATCATCTTGGATTACCACAAATGCTGCTTTTCCCATGTCTCTAACACCCATAACACGGCCTGCAATTGCAATTTCCTTCCACTTTTGATTTTCCTTATCGGCTTCAAAATTCGACTTAATGTCGGTTGCAGTAATATTTACAGGAAAAGCTTCAGCTGGATAAGGATTAATCCCCATCTCTTGAAGCTCTATTAATTTTTGACGACGCAGCCTTTCAGGCTCACTTAAATGTAATTGATTTTCCATAAAGAGCCGCAAAAGTAAGCGAAGCAAAGGAGAACTTAAAAATTAAACTTTTTCTAGCTCAGTTCGCGTAATTCGTGAATTCAAAGGTTTTACAATAAAACCTTCTACACAATCATATGCTAAGGCTCTTTCTTTGTCGGTTGGATCAATAGAGGAGGTTAGGATAACAATCTTAGATTTATTAGGAAAGTGCTGATATTGATGCAAAAACTGCCATCCATTGATATGTGGCAAGTCTATATCTAAAAAAATTAGGTCTGGTGTATTCTCTTTTAAATAATTAAGGGCCTGCCCAGCTTCTAAGAACTCAGTAACATCAGAGCCCGGGTGGGTTTTCTCAATAAACTTTTGATTTACATAATTATTAATAGGATCATCATCGAGTAATAAAATCTTCTTCATAAGCGATAGGATTACTCAAATTTATTAATTCATACTTAAAAATCAAGAAAAGAGCCGAGACTCCTAGGAATCTCGGCTCAAAAAAAATCTCTTTTAAGAATTATGGTTTTCTATAAATCTTAGCATTGTTTCTATTTCCACTTTGGTTTTTATACCAATCTGGGAATTGAACACCCCCACTTTGCACCCAAGTTGCAAATTTTAAATGAGCATGAATAATCTGTTCTCTTTCTAATGGATATTCAAAAGTCTCAGGAATTGAAATGGCGAAAGGTAAACCATTTGCAGTTTTGTAATAGATACCAGCAACAGGGTTTGTTGCATCTGATTTTGTTCCTAAAATGCTTGCATTTACTAAAGAGCTAGGCATTTTTCCTGGTAAATGAACTTCAAATCCTCTTCCCTTTCCAGTTTCATTAATATAGATAAATGGATTAAAGGTTCCTAGTGTTGTGGCTTCAGGGTTTGTTAAAGTTATTTTTGCAATAAGCGTATCTGTTTCAACAAAAGATTTTCCTTCCATGGTATTATAAGTACCAATAAGTGCTTTTGAATTATTAAAAACTTTAAAAATCGCTTCATTTGCTTCGGCTTCAAGACCAATTATAGTAGTACCTTCCTTGATAGTAACATTGCTACGATTAAAAGGAAATGCTACTGAAAATCCATTTTTAAATGAGCCACCTGCTGCTCTTAATTTGTATTTAGCATTAAGATCTTTTATTTCATTGTTTCCATTGGTCACTGCATGGTACTGATAATCTACCACTACATCATTCAAATCATAGTCGCCTTTGCTTGGCCATAAATCTTCAAATGCAACAGTAGCCATGGTAGATTGTGAAGGGTAATAAATATTGAATGCCCTTGCTGGATCATTAGGATATTCATCATAAGTATCACTTACACCATCGTCATCTGCATCATTTGAAGGCGTAACAGGTGGAATATTGGTAGTTTGAATTGCTTTTACAGGATTTGCTGTAGCATAAATAATTACATCGTTAAAGTCATTATCAGAGCTCATGCTCGGCATTCTATTTATGTCTTCAAATCCAATTAAAAACCTTTGGGTTGGGTTATCATACAACAACACCACATGTTCTTGTAAAGCAGGATTAGTCTCTGGATTCATAGATTTTATAGAGGTGTATAAACCATAACCATTTCCTACCTTTGAGCCATTCCAACCATTGGCCGCAATTGCAAATCCTATAGCAGTGTCGGCACCAAATCTGCCTATATATACTTTATTTCCAGAGTTAAGTCCACCTCCACTGCCACTGTAAGAAGCATTAGGAAAAATTGCAATAAATGAATCCACCTGCGAAATACTAGTTGGTTTATTATTTTTATTGTAAATAAAATAGAATAAACTGTTGGTATAACCAGCTCCTTCATGCACAAAAGTTATCCAAACATCACATTGCTCTTTCAGAATTAGATTTTTCTCTGCATTACTAGTTAGGTACTCAGGTTTAAACTGAGGCACAGATTGTCTTTCTGGCAAAGAGGTATTTATATCCGCTAAGAAATTTGCACTAATCACATCATTGGTAGGCATTAAATAATTTGGAATACCTACACCAGTTGAGAAGGAACCTAATCTAAAAGAAAATTTATTAGCATTTTTACCTAAAGGTGCTACAGACCTATTTAAATTAACATCTGCTGTTGTAATTCTTTGTGGATTCCTACCACCAAACACAACCACACCTTTGCCAGATTCCAAATTCATGATAACATTGTTAGGTAAACCGATGTAGTCTGTATTTACAATTACTTGCTTAACATCTAAAGGCATTTCGCGCTTAACTAGCATTTTTCCAGTAGCATCTGTGCTTCCAGTATAAATAATTTTACCGCCTTCTTCAGGTGTGTTATCCATAATATCTACTCTAATGCCAGCAAGAGGTTGATCAGCATTGTTAAATAAGGAAACTGAAAACTCAACTGGCTTCGAAGTTTCATAATTAAAATTAGGAGGTGCAACTATTTCATTAATGTCTGAAATAGTTGTTAGTGGGGGTTGGAATTCTTCTTCCTTAGTAGTTGTTTTTTTGCAGGCAGCTAAAGATAAACCTAGCATTAAAATTAAAATATACTTTTTCATTGTTTGGTGTTTTCACTAGAATTACAAACTAGTTGCCAAAATACAATAAACTCATTATCTTATATTTAAAAATATTCAAACGTTCATGTTTGAACCTTTTTGAAACACATTCCCATTTTGAGTTAAGATGCTTTTTATTACAAAAAAAACAGCCATGCTTCTTTTGAAACATGGCTGTTTGTATAGATTAAGATTGCCTCTTTATTTAATTATGGCTTTGTATAGATTTTACTATTATTTCTATACCCATTTTTAATTTTATACCAATCTGAAAATTGCGATCCACCACTTTGAACCCAAGTGGCAAACTTTAGGTGGGCAAAAATAATTTGTTCCTTTTCGTAAGGATATTCAAATTTCTCAGGTACCGAAATTGCGAAAGGTAATCCATTTGCAGTTTTATAATAAACACCTGCAGCTGGGTTAGTTGCATCGGCATTTGTTCCTAAAATTGAGTTATTAACGAGAGAAGTTGGGACTTTCCCAGGCAAATGAACTTCATACCCTCTTCCCTTTCCAACTTCATTAATGTAAATAAATGGATTGAACACGCCCAAACCAACTTCAATTGGTGTGGTTAAAGTTAACTTAGCAAAAATGGTATCAGTTTCAATAAATGCTTTTGCAGGAAGGGTATTATAAGTATTTATTAAGGTCTTTGAATTAGCAAAGACATTTAGAATTGCTTCAGTTGTGCCAGATTCAAGTCCAATGATTGTTGACCCTTGCTTCACAATTATGTTGTTCCTATTAAAAGGTAGCATTACTGAAAAGCCATTTTGAAAACTTCCACCTGCAGCTCTTAGTTTGTATTTGGCATTTAAATCAACAATTTTATTGGTTCCATTAGTAACTGCATGATAATTATAATCTACAACCATATCATTCAAATCGTAATCACCTTTACTTGGCCATAAGTCTTCAAAGGCAACTGTTGCCATGCCATTTTGTGATGGGTAGTAAACATTAAAAGCACGTGCTGCGTCATTTGGATACTCATCATATTCGTCATTAACGCCATCATCATCTGTATCTTGGGAAGGTGTAGTTGGTAAAATATTGGTTGTTTCAATTGCCTTAACCGGATTTGCAGTTGCATAAATAATTGCGTCATTAAAATCATTGTCAGAACCTTGATCTCTATTGATATCTTCAAAACCAATTAAAAATCTTTGTGTAGGGTTATCATACAACAAAACAACGTGTTCTTTATTGGCTGGATTTGTTTCTGGGTTCATTGAACTGATAGAGGTGTATATGCCAGCACCAGCAGTTGGTGTTGTTCCATTCCAAGCATTGGCTGCTAAGGCAAAACCAATTGCTGTATCTGCACCAAATCTGCCAATATAAACTTTGTTTCCAGAGTTCATTCCTCCCCCACTGCCACTGTAAGAAGCATTAGGAAAGATTGTTATGAAAGAGTCGATTTGAGTAATTGAAGTAGGTTTATTGTTCTTATTATATACAAAGTAAAACAAAGAATTTTTGTATCCAGCTCCCTCATGTACAAAAGTAATCCAAACATCACATTGCTCTTTCAAAATTAAATTTCTCTCTATTCCAGGATTTAAATATTCAGGGTTATGTTTAGGAACAGGTAAATATTCGGGCAAAGAAGCATTAACATCATCTAAAAATGCACTACTAATGACATCATTTGTTGGCAATAAATAAAGCGGCACACCACCATTTGACCCAGTAGTAAATCTTCCTAATTTGTAAGAATATCTAGCTGGATTCTTGCCTAATGGAGCAGTTGGATAAATTTTATCTGCATTGGCTGTTGTAATTCTTTGCGGATTTCTACCTCCAATGGTAACAGAACCTTTGCCAGACTCAATTGGTAAAATTACATTATTAGGCAAACCAATATAATCGGTATTAACGATAACCTCTTTCATATCTAAAGGCAACTCACGTTTTACAATTAATTTGCCTTGTTCATTGGTACTTCCTGTGTACAAAATAACACCTCCATCTTCAGGAGCTTTGTCCATAATATCGACCCTAACTCCACCTATTCCTAAATCTTCATTACTTAATAAAGTAACTGAAAATTCAGCAATTTTAGATGTTTCATAGTTAAAACCTGGAGGCGCAATTAACTGATTGATATCAGTAATTTCGGTCGGGGTAGTGTTCTCGTCCTGTGGATTGCTGTTCTTTTTACAAGCAATTAAGGACAGGGCAGTTGCGATGTATATTATTGTCTTTTTCATATTTTTAATTCACCTTTTCAAAGTATACTCCAAACTCCATACCATTGATTATCTTTAACTTATCAAATTATCTAACCCTTTTTTATTCTCAAAAAAAGTCCAAATTCCCGATTTGAATCTATTCGATTTGGTTCAAACCAGCCTTAGCTTTTTGTTTGATACTATCCTCGTAATCGTAATCTTTAAAAGCACTCACTTCATTAAAATAATCCTTTGCCAAATTTACATAACCCATTTGTTTGTAAATAAGCCCTAATTGCAAGCAAGCATTTGGTTTAAAATAAGTATTTATTGTTTCACCAACCACCAAACATTCCTTATACATTTTTAGCGATTCAGCAATATTATTCATCTCGTGATAAACCCTAGCCAATCTGTAATAATACTCAGTTTTCTGGTAATTACTTGTCAAATTCTTAACATCAACTTGTTTAAGCTCATGGAGCGCCTGCTCAAAATAGCCACCATCAAAAAGAAACCTAGCCTTTAATAAGTTCTTATTTAAATAAATTTTTTGATGCAAATCTGCATTCACTAATTTTTGCTCTGAACCTAAATGGGCCTGCAATTTTTCGGACATGCTTTTATAAAGTAAATACTTTTCGGTATCGTTTTGAACCAAAGAAATCCATGAAAGCTTTTGATAGGCTTCCTTAATTGAACCTTTGCTTTCACTTGTATAAATATACTTCTTATACCAAATGGAGGCATCAAAATTCAATTGGTGTAATAAAAACTCTCCCTTCAAAAAATTTAGATATGGGAGTTGTTCATAATCTTGGCTTTTAGGACGGTTTTCTAAAGCGGCTAAAGCCTCTTTGTTATGTCCAGATTTGCCTGCTACAAAGGCAGTAACATATGCTTGCATTAAATTAGTCTCTATATTTTGAGCATAATCTTTATAAAAGGTCCAAGCCTTTTGTTTGTCGGCAAAATTAAATTGAATCAAGGTCAAATAAATCGAAGCTTGTTGCTGTTCAATCATTGGTTCAAACCGACTTTTAGAAAGATACAACTCAATTTTACTAATCCCGCCAGCAATGGTGCCTTTTAAACCCAAAGCACTAATTATCCAATGATATTGTGAAGGCATGCTTCCTATCATTGCCTCTAAAGCACCGAGTTCTTTTAAATTGGAAAGGAAAGTTGGGAATTTCTTTTGGTTTTCAGAAAGCACCAAATAGGCTGAACGAAAACCACTTGCTGCCTCTATGTATTTATTAAAAGCCCCAGAAACAATGGCTTTCATTAAAAGTGCGCTGCCTTTTGAATAGTTCTTTTGGGGCGATGAGTTTGGTAAAAGTTGATTAACTTTTAGAAAGTTTTCATATGCTACATTAAACGCAACCAAATATTTTTCGTCAAGATGCACTAAAACCTTATAATAGGAAGTATAAAGTTGTAAAAAATCTATGGTAGCATTTTTTTTATCACTAATCTTTAGTTTGGCTAGCTGCTCTTTCGCAAATTGAAGTCGAAGCTCACAAATAGCCTTTTGAATTTCTAAATGTTCAGGTTTATGCGCAAAATAAATTTCATCTTTGGCTCGTGCAAATAGCAAATTTGCAACACAAACGAAAAAGATAAAGATTGAACTTCTCACTTTGTAAAGTTAGAAGTTTCTTTAAAAAAAAAGCTGTCCTAAGACAGCTTTTTTTTAAATTTTTGATTCTTCAACAACTTCTTCGGCAAGTTGTGCATCCGTGAGCACTCGTCCGCAATTTTCGCATACTATGATTTTCTTGCGTTGCTTAATATCACTTTGGCGTTGTGGTGGAATTCCAGCATAACAGCCACTGCAACTTTCTCTTTCAATGGTTGCAACCCCGATGCCATTTTTTACACTCTTTCTAATTCTATCGTAAGAATGTACCAATCTTTCATCTGCTACTTTAACAGCATTTGCGCGTACTTTTAACAATTCATCTTCCTCTTTTTGAGTTTCTTCAACGATATTGCTAAGTTCAGACTTTTTAGTTTGTAAGTCTACTTTTCTGCCCTCTAACTCAAGTTTAGAAGCTTCAATAGCTTGTTTCTTTTGCTCAATGTCAAATTGAGTATTTTTTATACGCTTCTCAAGCGCTTGTTGCTCTAAACCTTGGATTTCAATTTCCTTGTTTAGCGCATCAAACTCTCTATTATTTTTAACGTTCTCAAGCTGCTTTTCATATTTTTTTGAAAGAGCTTTTGAGTCTGTAATTTTTGATTTATTAGCTGAAATTGACTCTTCCATTCGCTTAACCTCAGCCAAAATATTATTTAACCTGGTTTCATACCCTATGATTTCATCCTCCAAGTCGCTCACCTCCATGGGTAATTCGCCTCTCACTGCAGTTAATTTGTCAATTTTACTGTCGATGAGCTGTAGCTTATAAAGCGCCCTCAATTTTTGTTCTATGCTAGTCTCTGTTGCTCCTGCCATATTGCTTTACCTAAAGTAATTAATTGGATTTGTATTTTTTCCCGATAAAAGGATTGCAAAAGTAGGAATTTTTTTGAGAATCAACTCACTTGTTTAGATTTAGTTAATTTAAAAGGCTTATAAACAAAAAATTATTTTAAATTAATCAATTTATATCCATAAAGTTAACAAACTTTTCCTTTTTTAAGAAACATTCTATAACATTGTTTATACAAAAAAAATATAATGAAAAATTTATTTAAATTAACCCTTGCTTTATTAGTTGTGTTTCTTTTCGCATGTAAAAAAGATGAAAATACTAATAAAACCACTAGCACTAAAGACCTTATTACTGCAGGTGCTTGGAAAGTAACTGGCTACAGTTCATCAGCAACTGATCCTCTTACCGTTTCTGTTATAAAAGGATGGAATGATGACCTAAAAGCCGGTGAATTGTTTGTAACATACAGTTCAAATGGCAGCTATATGTACAGTGATAGTTCAGAATTTGGAACCTGGGAATTATCTGGAGACAAAACAATCATTTTTGAAAAAGGTACCGCTGACGAACTTACCTCAACCATTGATAATATTACCACAAACAGCCTTGTAATCACCTACCCTTGGGAAATGAGCGACTCTTTAACTGTAAATGTTACAGAAACAGCTTCAAAATAATCTAAACTATATTAACTTTTAAAAGGCTGCTTCTAAACTAGAGGCAGCCTTTTTTATTTAACCCATTTAGGTAAAATATTGTATAGGATTGGTAACTACTTGAGATAATCTAACAATTTGATTAGAAAATTTCTTGATTATCAACTCACTTAAAAGATTTTTAGTGAATTTTTCACTTTCATAATGCCCAATATCAGCTATCATTAGCTTTTCTTCGGCATCAAAAAATTCGTGATATTTAAAATCTGCCGACACAAATGCATCTGCCTTTTTAGCAATAGCTGTTTTCAAAAGAAAGCTACCTGCTCCGCCGCAAATGGCCACTTTTCGTATGGGTTTATCAATAGGTGTGAACCTAATCACTTCAAGCTCCATGTTTTCTTTTAGTAATTTAAGAAAACCTTTCGAATCTAATTCTTCTGGTAAATTTCCAATCATGCCAGCTCCTGCCGACGACAGTTCGTTTTTAATTGGATACAACTCAAAGGCAACTTCTTCGTATGGATGTGCCTTTTTTAAAGCTTCAACTACTTGCTTTTGTAACCAACTTGGCAAAACTACTTCCAGTTTAATTTCTGCTTCAGTATGTCTTTCTAAGGTCTTTCCCAAAAAAGGATTAGCCTGTTCATTTGCTTTGTAAGTGCCACTTCCTAATACTTCAAAGGAACATTCACTATAATTGCCAATATTCCCGGCACCTGCTTCAAAAAGTGCGGACCTCACAAACTCCAATTGTGCAAGCGGAACGTAGGTGGCCAACTTAATCAAACTATTTTTGGTTTCAGCCAATATTTCGGTTTGAACCAAACCCAATTTTTCAGCAATTTTAGCATTAACTCCCATCCCCCAATTGTCTAAATTAGTATGAATGGCATAAATAGCTACATTATTTTGTATGGCTTTTATAACTGTTCTTTCGACATAATTAGCGCCATTGAGCTTTTTTAAGCCTCCAAAAATAATTGGGTGATGAGCAATGATTAATTCACAACCATTTGAAATTGCCTCTATCACAACCGCTTCGGTGCAATCAAGCGTTATAAGTATTTTGCTAACTTCCTGCTCATGATTTCCAACCAATAATCCGCAATTGTCATAAGATTCCTGCAAGGCCAAAGGCGCCAATGATTCCAAATAATTTGTAATTTCTTTAATTTTCATTTCAAAACTAGCTTTGTTTAAATTTCCATTTTCGGTAAGCCTTGAACCAAGGCGTATGCTGAAAGCCTCTAATCAACTTAACTTTAATCCAAATTAGCGGATAACTCAAGAAATTAAGCAATGCTATGTGCAAAGGGAAATGACTAAAACTTGCATGAATATACTCTCGCATTCCCAACATTCTTTTTTGATAAGTAGCGCCTGTTACGTCGTAAAATGCCACCACCGCGTTCATAAAATGAGTTTTAAGTTCCTTTTTTTTAAATAACCTAATGAACCATTCTGTATCTGATATTAATTGGTAATTGGTGTTGAATATTCCTACTTTATTGAATATTTCCCGCTTTGCAAAGGTAGCCTGATGACAAATAGGATACTTATGCCAAAAATCCTTTAAAGTTACTGCTTCACCAGCCACATAATCTATGCCTGTTGGTTCGTTTAAGGTTTGAACCTTGGCATATAAAAAATCTGGCAATGCCGTATCAATTTCATTAAATACATTCGCTAAAACTAAATCATCAAAGAATGCGTCACCAGCATTTAAAAAGTAAACCCACTCCCCTTTTGCTAGATTTACACCTTTGTTCATCGCATCATAAATTCCATTATCTTTCTCTGAAACAAGTTGTCCAATTTTACTTTGAAATGGCTGAAGTAGGGCCAAGGTATTGTCTTTAGAACCACCATCTACTATAACCAATTCAAAATCTTGAAAGGTTTGATGGAGAGCTGAAAAAAGGGTTTTTTGAATCAAAGGCGCGGCATTGAAACAAACAGTTATAATGCTGAGCTTTGGGGCAACCTTATCCATTAAAACTTGGGACAGTTACATTTTTTATCTCGAGCAATTCCTTTGTGGCTGCTACAAGAAGTACCCAATAATAGGAAGCTAATGAGCAATATCATTAATATGTTAAGCTTTTGTCGCATGATACAAAATTAAAAAAACCAACGGGATTTTAGTAAACTTGCACTTTATTTTAATACAAATGGGAATTATTGAAATTTTAAAAGAGTTGCTTACCAACACAAAACCTTTTTTAGAGCAATTTGTAGCAAATCATGGTTTATGGCTGTATGGCCTGCTATTTTTAATTGTCTTTTGTGAAACTGGTTTGGTTGTGCTACCCCTTTTACCAGGTGATTCTTTATTATTTACAGCAGGTGTTCTTGCAGGCAATCCAAATAATCAGTTAGATGTTGCGTTGATTATAATTCTATTAATTACGGCAGCTTTAATGGGTGATAATACCAATTATTTCATAGGTAAATTTTTAGCAAAAAAAGGAGAAGGCGCAAAGCTTTTCGGCATTTTCACAATTAAGAAAGAGTATATTAAAAAGACTGAAGATTTTTATGAAAAGCATGGTAGTGTTGCCATTATTATCGCCCGATTTGTACCGATTGTAAGAACATTTGCGCCATTTGTGGCAGGTGTTGGCAGCATGAAATACAGTAAATATATTACCTTTTGTGTAGTGGGTGCCATTTTATGGGTAACCAGCATTACCCTTGCAGGATACTTTTTAGGTAGCAATGAATGGGTTCAAAAAAACTTTGAAAAGGTAGTTCTAGGAATTGTTGGTTTATCTGTCTTGCCCATATTCTTTCAAATTATCAAACACCAATTTGCTCCTAAAAAATAGTTTTCTACTATTCGTTTTGTGCCTATTGGTTCAAACCGAACTATTTGCTGAAAGAACCGCTGGACATTGCAACCTTTCTGAAGATGAAAAAGGAAGACCCGTTTTAGCTTTGCTTCCTAAAGTAGAATTTTACATAGCAGCACCTGGCCAAATTAAAGTTAGAATTTGGTTAGAGGCATTTGTAAAAACAAAAGATTTATATGATGAAATTAGGTTCAATTCTGGAGCATCTATTTATGATAGGAACAGGAAATTGATTGGAAAGGTATTAGAGCCGTTTAATCCGATGCAAAGTTTTGAACCCATTGACAGCTTAACACCGGTTATCATTTGGGGATATTTAGAAAACAGCTGCCTAGACAATACACATTTGCCAGAGGAAGAACTCAGTAAATTGCTTCTCAAAACAGGCGACAATGAAAAACTGGAAACTTTTATACCATTTATTCAAAAATTTGAGTTAAAACCTCAAATCGAGCAAGGAGACTATGCTTCATACTTGTTGGTTCAACCCGAATTTACCTTACAAAAACTAGAGCCAAGGATATTATTAGTTTTTTACAAAAAAGAACTCATTGCAATTTTTCATACAAGAAGCATAAAGGTTAGGCACTATGATTCTATTGAAATGGGAAAGCAATATAAAATGATTTACAACTCTAAATTTTCTGAGCATACTAAATCAGAAATGGTTAATATTTTCAGAAAAAAGCTTTAATAATAAAATAATTCCCAAATTTGGAAATTTCCTTGCATATTTGTTTTGTCAGTAGACCCTATGGCAAACGAAAAAAATAATTATAAAATTTTTGTAGTTGAAGATGATACGTGGTATAGGAATTTCCTAACCTATACCATTCAATTAAATCCCGATTACGAAGTACTAGCATTTGAGAATGCTAAGGATTGTTTATCAAATTTGCATTTGAAGCCTGATTTAATAACTATTGATTATTCTTTACCAGGCATGAATGGTGCTGAATTGATTAAGAAAATCAAGGAGGTAGACGATCAAATTCAGTTAATAGTAATTTCTGGGCAAGAGGATGTTTCTACGGCTGTAGAACTTTTAAAATTGGGCGTTTTTGATTATTTGATAAAAAACGAAGACACTAAAAACCGTTTGTTGAACTCGGCTCGTAATGCGCTTATCAATACTAATTTAAAAACTCAAATTGTAGAGCTAAAAGAAGACCTTGGCAAAAAGTATGATTTTAGTAAAACCATTATTGGGAATAGCGATGCCATAAAGAAAACCTTTTCTTTGATTGAAAAGTCGGCAAATAGCAAAATTACAGTTTCAATAACCGGAGAAACTGGCACAGGAAAAGAGTTGGTTGCAAAAGCGATACATTATCATAGTGATAGAAAAAAGTCATCCTTTGTAGCGGTTAATGTTGCTGCAATTCCGAAAGATTTAATAGAAAGTGAATTATTTGGCCATGAGAAAGGCGCATTTACGGGTGCTGATGCTAGACGAATAGGAAAATTTGAACAAGCAATTAAAGGAACCATTTTTTTAGATGAAATTGGGGAACTTGATTTGAACCTACAAGCTAAATTATTAAGGGTTTTGCAAGAACGTGAAGTGACAAGAATTGGCAGTAATAATGCTATACCAATTGATGTAAGGATTATAGTGGCCACGCATAAAAACTTAGCCTTAGAGGTTCAAGAAGGCAGATTTAGAGAAGACTTGTACTATAGGTTATTGGGGCTACCGATACACTTACCACCGTTAAGAGAGCGTGGCAATGATGTGGTGCATTTGGCCAAGTATTTTATAGATGAGTACATTAAAGAAAACAAGACTGGTAAGATAACTTTATCAAGCGAGGCTCAAAAAAAATTGTTGGAATATAGTTTTCCTGGTAATATAAGGGAGTTAAAAGCAATCATTGAATTAGCTTGTGTGCTTTGTGAACAACAGGTTATTGCTGCAGATGATATCACCTATAACAATGAAAAATCGATTAATAATATCATGTCGCAAGAAATGACATTTGATGATTATACAAATCTTATCATCAAATTCTACTTAGAAAAATATGATGATAATGTAATCATAGTTGCTAAAAAATTGAATATCGGGAAGTCTACCATTTACAGAATTGTTAAGACAGATAGTTTCCAAAAATTATTAAAAAAATAACTTCAGCTTCACAAATTAAATTATGAAAAAGACACTTTTAGCCTTAGATGATGAATTAAGTATCTTGAAAATTCTTGACTTTTATTTTAACAAAACATACACCGTGGTTGCAAAACAAAACGGTAAGGAAGCATTAGAGTGGATGCAACAAGGGGTAATTCCAGATGTTATTATTGCAGATGTTAATATGCCTGAAATTAATGGACTAGAGTTTATTAGACAAATTCGTGCCAGTGGATTTTTCAAAGATGTACCGCTTATCATGTTATCAGGAAATGAAGGTTCAAGTGATAAGATAAAATGTTTAAAGGCAGGTGCAGATGATTATTTGATAAAGCCATTCAATCCAGAGGAGCTTGAGGCAAGAATTGATAATATATTTAGAAGATTAAAAAAATTATAGGGATGGAATCAATTAAAAATAGAATTGCTTTCATAGCTTCTAGTCCTGATGCAATTGTAGAGTTTTCACATTCTTTTAGGGAGGAGTTTGAAATATTTCACTTTGACAATATCTTTCAATTCATTCAATGGACCAATGTAAACGATACCGTAAAATTGGTTGTAACTTATTCTGATTTATTGGGTGCAAACGGTATTACCTTAAGAAAAAACTGTAAAAATGTTCCTAAAATTGCTAATGTACCTTTCGTCTTAATTGTTGATAGGATTACAGATGCTAACAAGAACATTGCCTTGATGGAGCAGTTTGCAGAAATTTTCGAAAGGCCAGTAAAACAAGATGAGTTCTTAACAAGAGCTATTTTCTTAATTGAAAACCCTCCTCGTTATCATAAAAGCATTGTAACTGCTTCAAATAATTTTCCAAAATATAGCATCCCCTTAGCGAAGAGAGTTTTTGATATTGTATTTGCAAGTTTAGCCTTGCTGTTTTTACTGCCTTTCTTTATCATTTTTGCAATCATTATTATGCTTGAATCCAAAGGTCCAGTATTTTATGCGGCAAAGCGAGTTGGAACTGGGTATACTCCTTTTGACTTCTACAAGTTTCGCTCGATGAGACAAGGAGCAGATGCTATGTTAAAGAACCTAAAGCACTTGAATCAATACAGTAATACTTCCGATGCAAAATCACTTGAAGATTACAAAAATTTTGTATGTGAAGAATGTAAAACAGCAAACATAGCCTGTAAAAACAGCCTTTACATGGATGGAGAGAGAATTTGCGAAAAAGTATTTGCCGATTATAAGCGTGTGAAAGAAGGTTCTAAATTCATTAAAATTGAGAATGACCCAAGAATAACCCGTTTTGGAAAAATCATGCGCAATACCAGCATAGATGAATTGCCTCAGTTGTTTAATGTGTTAAAAGGGGACATGAGTATTGTTGGAAATAGACCATTACCAATTTATGAAGCAGAAAAACTCACTACAGACCAATTTGCCCTGAGGTTTCTAGCACCCGCAGGAATAACGGGTTTATGGCAAGTTACCAAACGTGGAAAAGGAGGCCAAATGAGTGAAGAAGAACGCATGGAACTTGATAATGAATATGCTAAAAACTACTCCTTGTTGAATGATATAAAGATTATTTTGAGAACTATACCAGCTTTGTTTCAAAAAGAAAACGTTTAAAGGGTTAATCTTAAAAAAAGCCCCTTGGTGCATTTGTCATCAAGGGGCTTTTTTTGTTTCGGTTTGAACCAATAAGAATAGAATTATCAATCTTAATAAAAGAATAAGCATATAGCCAAATGCAAACGCATTAATGGACATGAGACATTTATTAATTACTAAATGATTTGTTGGATGAGTTTGTACCAATGGCAACAAATTCCTTTTCTAAAAAGGGCTTATTGAGTTTAAAAAGTATTACTGCTATTTTGATTTCAGATTTTGGGGTCATTTTAAAAGGCATAGGCTTTATAGTTGCTTGGGGTCAAACCAAAACTATTTGAAGATACATATAAAATAAAAGAGGCTGCCTCAAGATTGAGACAGCCTCTTTAAAGTTAATTTGCTAGCGTATTACTGCTTTATTACTTTTCTAACTACCCATTCGTTGTTCATTTGAACACGAATCATATAAACACCAGCAGGAAGATTTGAAAGTTCAGTTAAACTAACTTTATCTCCATCAGCTTTAATTGTAAAAGATGATTTGTGACAAATAGAACCCATAACATTTACAACTTCAATATTTCCATTTCCAGCCTCATTAGCTGCGATGAAAATTGAAATTTCATTGTTAAACGGAACAGGGAAAACAGTAACATCTGTTTCAGTATCATCTCCAAAACGAACCGTTCTAACTTGGCTGTACTCGAAAGTTCCATCCAAATCAACCATTTTTAAGCGGTAGAAAACTACATTAGTATTTAATACCTCTGCAACATTTGCATCTTTAAATTGGTAGCTAATCATTCTATTGCTGTTTCCAGCAGCTTTTACTTTATCAATAGCTTCAAACTTGCCATATTCTACGGCTCTTTCTATAATAAAATGACTGCTTCTTATTTCAGATGCAGTATTCCAATACAAACCAGCATTTGTACTGCCTTCCTTAACAGCTTCAAAGCTTGAAAGCGCAACAGGAAGTGGAGAGATATCAGTTGTACCGGTAAAATCAGAGAAATCTGACAAGCCAGTTACACCAAAGTCCATTGCAACAGTATCAACAGTTGTAGCAGTAGAACCATAATGTACCCAATATCCAGAACCAGTTGGTTTCTTAGCCATTTTTAAATCAGATGCAAATGGCACGGTTCCTAACATATTAGGATCATAAATAAGATCTAAATCGTAGTTAAAGAAAGATCCACCTGTTGCATTAATTCTCCAGAACACATCCATGTAATGTGCGCCCGTAATTGTTCCATTATTTGTAGGATTACTGATTAAAGCGCCTGAATGATATGTTCCTGAAATTGCTGAAGGTAAAGTACCTGAAAAGCCCCATACTAATTTACCAATGGTATCACCGTAAAGCAACATATGTTGTGTGTTTCCGCCACCAATTGAACCAGTAAAGGTTACAGCAGGAGGAGTTGAAGTTGGTGTAAATTCAAATGCACCAATATCTGTTGCACCTGTTGCTACCATTGTACTTCTGTTTGCACCGTTGAAATCATTGGTTACAAAAGTAGATTGCACACCGCGACCATTAGATGCCCAAGCATTAGATGCAGTTACCAATGGTGATAAATTACTACTAGAAGTAAAGGAAATGTTTGAAGTTAATGACCTTCTATCTGACCCAGCATAAATTGCATTTCTGAAAGTTAAGAAAGCTGCAGGTGTATAATTCAAACCATTTGAGTAAATCAAGTTGGTTCCACCTGTGTAGTATAAATTATTATCCGATTGAGGGGTACCGGTTATTGCTTGGAAATTTGCATAGTAAGCTGCATATCCAGTATTTGACCACAAAATGTTATTGAAAAGTCTAACATTATTAGAGGCTGTAACTTGCGGAACAGCTGGTGTGGTAGAGTGACCAGAATAATAATAAGCATATGAGGTTGCAGAAGAATTCAAACGAACCGTATTATTCATGGTATACAAATTCGAAGTATTAAACAATGCTATTCCGTACTGTGTGCCTGTTGAAAGCATATTAATAACATTGTTCTTAATTTGACCAACCCCAGTTTCGCCATAGTATCCATTAGTTGCCATATAAATACCATATGTAGAGAATGGCAACTGGAAGTTATTTCTGCTAATTTCTGTATTACCAGAAGTGCTTGCTAGGAAAATACCATAATATCCTTGAGAGGTATTACCATCGAAGAAGTTGTTTCTAATTTTGGTTTCGGCGCGGCTAGTTAAGTTAATAGAAGCCCAATAAGCCTGAACAAAGTTATTAGAGTCAATCTCTAAGCCTGGAGAAAACTGGTTGATGATGTTTTGTCCACCCATCCAAACGCCATAAGAACCTTGGCGTATTTGGTTATTAACAATTCTGATATTGGTAGCATTATCTCCATTTGGTCCATAAACAACGGCCAATAAATCACTAGTACTTGTAGTGGTAATTCCCTCTAAAATACAGTTTCTGATAATTAAATTATTCGTATTTGTATTGGTTGGTGTCCATTTGTTAATTGAAAAAACCCTGCCATTTGTAACATTTGTATTTCTAATAGTTAAGTTAAGGAAAGTAGCAAAAGAAACACCTCTTAAACGAATGGTGTAGTTATCTGCTGGCGTGGCAGTAGCAGAAGTGATAATAACATTTGCAGGGTTACCTGTAAGTGAACGGAATAAAATTCGTGAAGTATCATTGGTACCTGCAATTGGTGACATATCAAACTGCCCTGTATAAGTGCCAGAGGCAATATTAAAGATTACATTTCCAGCAACACCGCCACAAGTTAATCTATTAATCGCATCACCAATAGTTAAAAAGTTATTGGCACCTGAACCGCTTGGATTGATAGTGTAGGTTCCAACCAAAGCACCACAGATGTTTAAAAAAGCAGTATCATTTAGGTTTTGAGGATCAACAACAGTATTAGGTTGCGAAGTATATGCCTTAAATGTAATTAATCCGCCAACAAAGTTAAACCTTTGGTTGGTTCCACCTGGGCCACTTGTACTGTCAAAGGTAACTGTATCGGTTGCGCCTGGCAAAATAGTGCTAGTAATAGTTCTAGTAACTGGAGTAGAACCACCGTTGTAATGTACATTAAGAGAAGTGATTGTGCTTATTCCAAAGTTTCTTACAACCACTCGAACATTGGTTAAACCAGAAAGCGTTGGTTGAGAAGGCTGCAAAATTGCAATCACACCAGCATCGTCATTTGGCTTAGCGAATTCATTAACACCCGCATCAGGAGCAACTGTACTTCTTGTAACTCCGTCTATATCATCCACAACTGTTGCAATTGGAATACCAATTGAATCTAATTGAGGATTAATAGAACGTAAATTTGTCGCTGATAAGAAACTTGGATTTGTCCAAATACTTAATGAATCTAAACCTGGCACAAATACAGCCATAGCAGTTACATAATTTGCCAAGGCTGGGTAAATGGTGTTTATAATCCTATATGGATAGGTTGAAGTTGAAAAATAAACGTTGTTGTTTGCAAGAATTGAGCTGATTGATAGAGAACCAGTTGATGGAATCCATGAAGCCATAGCGCCATTAGGAGAAGCAAACACATTATTAACTAATCTTAAGTTATTTGAGGTTGAAACGTTATTGTAATTTAAATAGAGGGCACAACTAACATAACTAGCATCTCCAGAAGTATTATGAACAGAATTATGAGCAATGTCTGTGAATGCATTTCCTGCATCATAAATTCCATAAGTAGTATAGGTGATTGCACCTAACTGGAACATGTTATTAGCAATAACATTTCTATTTGTTGAAGTTCCAAAGTTCTGAGTTAAGAAGATACCATAACCTCCCAATTGATTACTTGTTTGATTTTTGGTTACAATGATACCATTATCACACAAAGCATAATAAAGTGGACAAGCAAAAGTATTAATTCCGTTGCCAGAACCAGTAATAGTATTTCTTGTGGTTACAATGCCATTTTGTGCGTAGGCATAAACGCCATAATAGAAAGGATTAATAAAGTTTGAGTTTCTAATCACATTACCAACTGATTTTGTTGTGGTGTTATTAAAGAAGTTCACACCATAGTAACCACCAATGATTGTGCAACTGTCTACCAGCAAAACATTACCATTATTACCGGCAAAGTTTAGGTTCAAAGCGTTACCACTAGAAGCTATACCTGCAAAAGTTGTAAAACCTATTGTTAACTGCGCTACTCTTACAGTAGAACGAATTACACTGTTACTATCAGCACTGTTTGTAAATAGAACACCATAACCGCCACCTGAAAGCGCATTTGATTCAATTGTTAGGTTTCTAAATACTAAATATTTGGCACCATCCACTAATATCGTAGCTCTTTGACCGGAGGCCGTGTGAACGATTTTGGTAGAAGATGAATCAGCACCTCTGTAGGTAATCGTATTGATTGGGGAAGACCCAGGTATTTTGCCAGTAAATGTTAAAGAACCATTGTAAGTACCTGGAGCTATATTTACTACAACTGGTCCATTAACACCGCAAGTTTGAAGCAATTGCGTTACGGCTGTAATTGAGTTGAAGGTAGAATCATTTGTAGGAATGGCAGCATTTACAAATAAGTTACCAGAAAGTGCTGTACAAACAGTAATACTAGCTGTGTCATTTACTGGGAAACTATCCGATGTAGAATTTGGCATCGAAGTCCAAGCTTTAATTCTGTAAACACCTGGATTTAAAAAATTAAAGGTTCCAGCAGAAGTAGTAACGGTATCATCCTTTGCTAAAAGTCCACTCCAAAGATTTGGTGATTGAACGGAATCATTAACCGTCCAATTAATAAAGGATGTTGTTAACGTATTTGTTCCAAAGTTCTTCAATAATACATTTACATTTTGTGTACCTAATGAAATTGGATTAATAGGTGAAGTAATACGAGTTAAACCTGCATCATCACCATATATTCCAAATTCATATGCACCTGGATCTGGTGTAATAGCATTTCTTAACGCACCTGTTACATCTCTAGGAACATCCGCTGTAACAAAACCGATGTTATTAACAGTATCGCTGCCTGGCATGTAATATTCAGGACCAACAGACAATCTGAATAATGGATCAGCACTCACGCTGTTTTGGTCGTATGCACTAGCATTTACAGCCCTCCAAGCAGTGAATGTGGTAATATTTCCTCCATGGAAGCCTACAAAATTATTGGTACCAGTTTGTTTTAAATGTACTACGTTGTTATTGATAACATAACCTGCACCCGTTGTGGCTAAATAGTAAATATACTTCGCACCAGAACCTCCTCTATTTAAAAACCAGATATTGTTTCTAATTGTAGTAGTAGTAGGCGTGCCAGAATTATAATATAAATAAGTAACACTAGTAGAAGTTGAAGTAGGATGGTCAACCACAAAAATATTGTTGAACAACCTTATGTTACTAGCACTTAATTGGTAGAACCCATAAATAGTACCATTGAACCTAATATCATACATTTGGTTGTTGCGAATGATAATTGGTCTATTAGTTTGTGTATTGGTAGCAATCAAAAAATAGCCATAGAATGTACCAGTTGTTGTTTGTAAAGCTTGATATGGTTGTTTAATCACATTATTTTCAATGGTATCTTGGTTAACACTATTTACCATATAAAATCCATAAAAAGTAGTTGGAGATGTTTTTGTTGGACGAGATAATACATTTCCAGAATAAGTGGTTCCGGCGCTATATGCTACATAAAATCCGAAAACTGTAAAATCTCTTAAAATATTATTTTTAAACACATTGAAGGTGTTTACTCCATTATTAACCGCTTGTGGCTGGTATGCAATGGCGTAATAAGGACCTCCAGTAGAATTTCCGATGATTTGGTTGTTTTCAATTAAGTTATTGCTACCATTGATGCCGGTTGTTGTTGGATTGCCCAAACTACCAGTAAATGCAATACCAGCTGACAATGAACTTCCTGTTACCGAACCAATGTCTATGGTATTGTTCAAAATTTTATTAAAATCTGCACCAGCAGTAAAGATGTATCCAATGCCATAAGATGCATTTAATGAACGAACAGTTAGGTTATTAAATGTAAAGTAATCTGCTCCAATTAGGTTAATGATACCAATGTTTGAAGGGTCGATATTATTGAATTGAATTGTATTGCCGTTGCCATTTACAACGATATTATTGGTAGCGCTTACACCTGGAATAGTTCTAAAAAATAATTGTTCTGTGTAAGGGCCAGAGCCTGTTACAACATTAATAGTAACAGGACCAGAAACTCCTCCTACAGATAATAGTGTTGCCACATTGGTGAAATTTTGAAAAACTCCCGCACCAGTTCCTGCTGCATTAACCGTTAAAGTGCCAGCAGAAGCTGGTGCTGTAACGCTAGATAAAGAATTATTATCTGGATTTGGGTCAGCACTACCATTAACATTTCCTAAAGTTGCAGTGATATTGAACAAGGTGTTGACAGTTAAGTTAACACTACCCAATAAGATGTTTCCGGAAACTGCTCCGCCTCCAAGTGGACCAGTGTACATAACTGGCGTTTGGGGTACTCCGTTAACTGACCAATTAATCATGGCACTGTCAATGGTATTTATACCAGCATTTCTAATCTTAACATTTATATTTTGTAATCCAGCCAAATATGGCGTTGCTGGTACTACAATTTCTGCCATCGCTCCATCTACTGAAATAGGGGAAGCTTCCCATGCGCCAATATCCATTGGGTTGGTTCTAGTGGCACCTGTAAAATCAACAGGTACAGTTGCAAGTAAGGTTGTATCTCCACTACCATTGTAGGCACCATCTCGAGGTGAATAAACATTTGAAGCAGGATTTGTAAAGTTAGGTGAAACCTCAATACTTTGTTGGTCTGCAACAGTTAGTGCAGCTCTCCATTGGGTCAAGCCTAAATAATTAACGCCCAAATAATTTGCTAAGTTGTAATTGGAAGCATTTCCAAAATAAGCATTTCTATTAACAGTTGCACCAGTTGCCCAGCTACCAGTGACATTTAAAGCTAATTTTTGACCAGTTCCACCTCTAGTGATTGCAATTAAGTTGTTTCTAAAATCAATAGTTGAGAAAGCGGAGGTTCCTCCAGTAAAATACAAACCCCAAGTTTGACTAGTTGTTGTATTGTTAATATTATCAAACAAGAGCGTATTATTATAAAAACGGTTATTGAAAGATGTAAGGAGGTAAAATCCATATTGGGGTCCATTTCCATTGATTTTATGGAGTAAGTTATTGGTAAACAAATTGCTTTCTGTTGTGCTATTGGCTCCAGAATAGTTAATCATATACCATCCAAAGAATGTACCTGTATAGGTTGGAGAACCGTTGAATATATTAGTGATTTCATTTCTATCAAAGGTTTCAAACCTTGATTGAGAAGAAAGGTAGAAACCATATACTGTAGTTTGTTGAACTTTTGTAGCCCTTGTTAAAACATTTCCTCTAAAAACAGTTCTATTACCATTTTGCCAATAAATGCCAAATTGGAAAAAGTCTTCAATGCGATTATTGATAAACTGATTACCAGAATAAGTATTAAAAGAACTTTGGGGGAACCCAACAATACCATAATACAAACCAAAACTTGCTGTACTACCTTTAATAACATTATTTTGAAATAGGTTTCCAGCACCATTATTTCCTGAAGTTAAGACTGATGTTAAACTACTTGAAAAAACAATACCCGCAGAGTTGTTAGAGGTGCTTGAGGTAACATTTGTAATTTCAATTCTTCCATTTTTGAAAGTATTTGAATCTGCATTTGATAAGAAGTGCAAACCCCAACCAAAAGTATTACTAGTTGAGCGAACAGTTAAACTATCAAAAGTTATATGTTTAGCACCTTGAAAACGAATGAGTGCAGGATTTGCAGCAGTACAATTAAATTCCATTGTACTACCAGCACAATTAAATACAACATTGTTGGTTGCGCTTGCACCAGGAACGGCAAAGAAAGTAACTTGCTCATTGTATGTTCCAGGGCTTACATTAAATACTACTGGAGCAGAAACACCACAAGAAGTAATAGCAGAGTCTGCAGCACCAAAAGTTCTAAAATTTGTTGCACCAGAACCAGCGGGGTTAATGGTGTAAGTTCCTGCTAAAGGTCCTGAACAATAAGTAGCTAAACTTCTACAAATGGTATCATTTCCTGGTGTGTTATTACCTGCAAAATTGGGATTATCTGTCCAAGTTCTTAATAAGTAAGTTCCTACTGCTGGTATACTAACCTGAGTAGTAAATGTGGCTGTATAAGTTGCTCCAGGAGCAATAGATAAACTTGACAAAGATTGAGAAACAGGCGTATTATTATTTAATTGATAATATATATCGACACTGGTAATTGTAACAGTTGAAAGATTAGTAAAATTAAATGCAACAGTATTATTACCTACGAAAGGAGAGGCAGGTTGAGTGATGGTTCCACTGATTAAATCAGCGGTAGAAGAAGGCACTAATAAAGTATAATCCTCATACTCCGCAGAGTAAAAAATAGGTCCACATGGAGAAGCAATTTGATTTAAGCCGTCGCTAGCAATTCTAATTCTATAAGCTCCAGCAGCCAATGTTGAAGGCAAAATAAATGAACCATTAACAAATAGGTTTGCATTTGTTTGAGGTGAAGTTAAAACTAACTCTGGGGCTGTTGTAGCAAATGTGCCATCATTGTTATAATCTATATAAATTCTGAAGGTAGTACTATTACCAGCTCCCACTCTAATGCTATAATTTATTGTGTCGGAGGCAAGTGCGCGCACAATTAAATTGGTGTAATTAAAATAGATGGGAGCACCAGTCCCGCTGGCAGTTAAATTATTGATTTGAGTTGGTAAGGTGGAGGTTCCAAGTGTAACTTGCTGAATACCCATTTGGTAGTTGGCAACATTTGTTGCACCAATGCTGGTACAATAGTTTGGAGGCGTATAACATTGGGCATTTGTTTTGAAAGTAGCAAAAACTGCTACAAACAATAAAAATGAACCAATCAATGCTGATCCAAATTTTCTTCGAATACTAAAATCTAAAGATAATAGTTTTGATAAGTAATAATTTGTCATAGAAGTTTAGTTAGTTTTTTTAGAATATTTTCCGATTCAATTAATGTAATTTTTTCATAAAAAAAAAGCGAGCCTTTTAAAGGTTCGCTTTCTTAAGATAAAATTAAGTTTTAATTTCAGGTTAAAAATCAGGCAGATAAGGCCCTTTCCAGGTCAGTTAATAGGTCTTCTATATCCTCAACTCCTACGCTAATCCTCAATAAGTTATCTACCACACCCGCCTTTTCTCTTTCAGCTTTCGGAATAGATGCATGTGTCATTGTAGCTGGATGATTTATTAAACTTTCTACTCCTCCAAGACTTTCTGCAAGGGTAAAAATGCTAAACGAAGAAGCTATCTTAAAAGTTTTCTCTAAATCTGCGTCTTTAAGCACGATAGAAATCATACCACCAAAACCTCTCATTTGTTTTTTTGCAACATCATGGTTTGGATGTTCTGGGAAGCCTGGCCAATATACCTTTTCGATTGCAGGATGATTTTTTAAATAATGCGCTATTTTTTCTCCATTCTCGCAATGTGCTTTCATTCTTAAATGAAGTGTTTTTAAACCTCGTAATACCAAGAAACTATCTTGTGGGCCTGGAGTTGCGCCACAAGAATTATGAATAAAGGCTAATCTATCATGTAAATCTTGATTGTTTGTAATGAGAGCACCCATTACAACATCACTATGCCCACCCAAATATTTTGTTACGCTGTGCATCACAATATCAGCACCTAAATCAATTGGATTTTGAAGGTATGGTGATGCAAAAGTATTATCTACTGCTAAGATTAAATTGTTAGCTTTTGAAATAGCTGCACACCTTTCAATATCAACAATTTGCATGGTAGGATTGGTGGGTGTTTCAATCCAAATTAATTTTGTTTTATCATTCAAATAATTCAAAATATTATTTGGATCAGCCAAATCAATAAAATGAAATTTAATACCTATTGGTTCATAAATTTTAGTAAACATTCTATAGGTACCACCATATAAATCATTTCCGGTAATTACTTCATCTCCAGGCAGCAAAAGTTTAACTACAGCATCTGTTGCGCCCATTCCGCTTGAAAAGCAAAGTCCGTGATTAGCATTTTCAAGTGCTGCCAAACATTTTTCTAAAGCTGTTCTGGTAGGGTTTTTTCCACGCGCATATGCATAACCTTTGTGTTTTCCTGGACTTTCTTGCCAGAAAGTACTCGTTTGATAAATGGGTGTCATAACTGCTCCTGTAGTTGGGTCTGGTTCTTGACCTGCATGGATGGCTTTTGTTGCAAACTTCATTTTATAAATATTTTGACAAACTTACAGCAGTGAATAACAATTACAAAGGCAAGCTTATAGAATAAATAATTTGAAAAATTTGGCATTAAAAGAATTTAAATTACCTTTCTACCAATATAAACACCCGGATGAGAACGCAATTTATATCCAAAATGAATAAGACTGAAGCAGGTTTTCACCTCTTGATGACCTTAAGCTTAGCAGATGGATCGATACAAAAGGCAGAAAGCTCTATAATATTAGATTTCCTTGAAAAAAGTTTTCATGAGCCAATAGAAATTATTAAGGAACAAGCTTTTCTAAGAGCTTGCCCAACGGAAGAACTTATCAATCACTTTACTGAAGTGGCTCATCAATTTTATGTAATGAGTACTGAAGAAGAAAGAAATAGTTTAATTTCCTTTGCTATGAAGGTTGTTATGGCTGATAAGAAAATGGAGATTGAAGAGAATCAGTTTATTCACTCCCTGTTTGATGCTTGGGCAATCGATTGATTAGATTTTTGCTATTTACCTGAGACAACTTTGTCTTTTATAGCCTTTAATTCTTTCAAATCTTTGGCATTGCATTTACATTTTTCTGCGCCATCAGAAGTGTAATAAAGCAACTCACTATTGGCAGCGCTTACAAAAAGTTTGTTACAAAACTTTTCATCTTTGGAGTAATAAAAATAAACCAATGAATTGTCTTGCCATATTATAGATTTCTGAATTTCCTCAATATCAACTTCTTCTACATCACCATTGAACAAAGTCATTGCATCTTCTTTTCCTTTTAAATCTAATTGTTTGTCTTCAATCAACAGCTTTTTGTCAACCAACTGACTTTTGTCAGAAGGGTAATTGTTCATCATTCGGCTTGCAGAAATCTCACCATCAGATGTTGCTTGAATTGCATAATTAAAATAATTATTTAAAAGCTGAATTCCTCTTGTGGCTTCTGCATCCCAATCTGCAGTATCTATTCTATTTCCTGCATAAGCATATGCCAACAAAATATCTGGTGTGATGCGGCGTGAAAATTTCTTTGTAATTACAAATGCATTCATGTCCTCTTCTGAACTAGCTACCTTAGCCTTAATTTTTGAACCTTTACTTTTACTAAAATAAAGGAAAGCAAAGTCTCCTTTTTTGAACCTATACAAGGCAGTATCTTCTGCAAAATCATAACCAGTATAGGTCCAATAACGCTCTACTGCGGCAATAACAGAAGCATTGTATGCGCTATCTTGTAATAAAACAATAATTAACCTTGTGTCCTTAAACTTTTCAATATCAGCACGTTTCTTAAAACTTCCGAATTGTGCAAAGGCTCCTAAACTTAGGAGAATGAATACCGCAGTGTTAAATAGCTTTCTCATAATATTGGTTCAACACACAATCATACAAAATTAAGCGCAAAAAAAAGCAGTTTATTGCTAAACTGCTTTCAAAAAAATTTGGTTATTCTTAGGCTGCTTCCATTTCTGAATTACTGTAACCATACATTTTCCCATACATAGAAAGACTATTCCTAAGTTGTCTTCTAGCTACAAATATCCTCGTCTTTACAGTACCAATTGGTATTCTAAGAATTTCCGCAATCTCATGATACTTAAAGCCCTTTACATTCATTGTAAATGGTTTACTCAAACTCATAGGTAATTTACTTATTGCAGATTCTATATCGGTTCGAACAAACTTTTGCTCCCCGTCATTTTTTACAAGTGGTGCAACACTGTCTAAATAAAAATCATTATCAGTTTGATCGATAAAAGTATTACGCTTAACCATCCTGCGATAGTTATTAATAAATGTGTTCTTCATAATTGTGTACAACCATCCCTTTAAGTTTGTACCACTTTCAAATTTATCTTGATATGTAAAAGCCTTTAACATTGTTTCTTGAACAAGGTCATTAGTGTCTTCTACATTTCTTGTTAATTGATAAGCATATTGTCTTAAAGGCTTTGCTTCTCTTTCAACCATTCTTTTGAATTCTATTGCAGTCATGTTGTTTAGGTTTTCTTTCGATTTGTTAAACAAAGATATGATGATAATAATGAGAGATGCAAGCGATTTTGTTTAACCAATAAAACTTTTTGTTAAACAAAATATAAAATGCTGATTTTCAATCAATAAATTTTCTAAATTTACCTAACAACTGTTAGAATGTCAAATTTTTTGATAATAAACAGACATTTACAATAGATATTTAGTTGTTAAAAGGACATTTTTGAACCCTAAAAAAACATTTTGTACAACTCTTAACTTATAACATTAAACAAAGCCTGTAGGGAAAATTAAAACTACATGCCGCGTTCAATCCTATTACCTTTGTATAATTATGGAAATTGCAGTTTCAAGAAAAGCTCACTTTAACGCCGCACATAGATTACATGTTCCTCTTTGGACGGATGAAGAAAATTTTGCCTTTTTTGGCAACTGTAATAACAAAAATTATCATGGACATAATTATGATTTGATTGTAACTGTTATTGGTGAAGTTGATCCAATTAGTGGTTATCTTATCGACATGAAACAACTAAGCACTTGGATAAAGCAAGAAGTAGAGGATGCCTTTGATCATAAAAATCTCAATCTCGATTGTGATGAGTTCAAAAACCTCAACCCTACAGCAGAAAACATTGCAGTGGTAATATGGAATAAATTACGTTCTAAAATTCCAACACACCTTAAACTTAAAGTAATTCTTTATGAAACAGAAAGAAACTTCGTTGAATACAACGGAAATTAAAGACCAGCAAATAACCCATGTTGAAATGGGAGACAGCCACGCAGGTTTTTCAATGGAAACACCTCTTCGCGAAGATGCCTTTGCATTGGATGATGAGCTAAAAATTGAACTCATTGAAAAACATTTTAAAGAGATTATGCTCATACTTGGTCTAGACTTAAACGATGATAGTTTAAGTGGAACGCCGCACCGAGTTGCTAAAATGTATGTAACAGAAATGTTTAAAGGGCTTGATCCAAAAAACCTACCTATTGCCAAACTATTCGACAATAGATACCAATATAAAAACATGTTGGTAGAAAAAAACATCTCCTTTCATAGTGTTTGCGAGCACCATTTCGTGCCAATTATTGGTAAAGCCCATGTGTCTTACATTCCAAATGGTAAGGTTGTGGGATTATCTAAGCTAAACCGCATTGTTAGGTACTTTGCACAACGTCCGCAGGTGCAAGAACGCATGACAGTGCAGATTGCAAACATGCTAAAAGAGGCTTTAGGAACAGATGATGTTGCTGTTATTATTGAAGCAGATCATATGTGCGTTGCCATGCGTGGTGTGCAAGATGTTACAAGCAGCACCGTTACTTCTGATTACTCTGGAAAGTTCTTAGATATGAAAACCAGAGAAGAATTTATTAAAATGATTGCTTTGCAGAAATAAGCTTTCCTGCTACAATTACATTTTCAATTAGGTTTTCACCAAAACTATAAGGCAAATAAGCCAACCCATTAACCTTTTTGGTTATCATGAGGTTGGCTTTTTTGTTTCTACTAATAGAGCCATGTGTTTCACTTAATTCAAGTGCATAAGCAGCATTGATGGTCATTGCATTCATGGCCTCCTCTGGTGTTAATTTCATTTGTGCACAAGCCAAACTTAATACAAAGCCCATTCTGCCATTTGGTGTGCTACCTGGATTATAATCACTTGCCAAACAAACTGGCAAACCTGCGTCTATCATTTTTCTAAGTGGCGCATAAGGAATTCCAAGAAAGAAAGAGCAACCTGGTAAAGCTACTGGCATGGTTTCACTTTGCAACAAACAAGCAATTTCATCTTCTCCTGTATACTCCAAATGGTCTACACTCAAAGCATTATGTTTGACCGCGACTTGCACGCCACCTGTATACCCAAGCTCGTTGCCATGAATTTTTGCTTTTAGTCCGTATTTTGCTGCGGCTACTAATAACTCCGAGGTTTCTTCAGGTGTAAAAAATCCTTTATCACAAAAAACGTCCATGTAGTCTGCAAGATTTTCTGCATGAATAAGTGGTAGCATTTCGTCGATTATCAAATTAATATAGGCATTACGGTTTTGTTTGAACGCTATGGGAATGGCATGAGCCCCTAAAAATGTTGCCTTAACTGGGATATCGCTCGCTTCCTTAATTCTTTTTATAACTCTTAGCATTTTTAATTCATCTGCTACGCTAAGTCCATAACCACTTTTAATTTCTATGGCGCCTGTACCCCAAGCAATAAGCTGTTGCAACCTGCTGAAAGCGGCTTCAAAGAGTTCGTCTTCTGACATCTTGCTTAATTTTGCAGCAGAATTTAAAATACCCCCTCCAGCTTCAGCAATTTCTTCGTAGGATTTCCCCTTGATGCGCATTACAAATTCTTCTTCTCTACTCGCCGCAAATACAATGTGAGTATGAGAATCTATAAACGAGGGAAGTACTAATTTTCCGCTACAATCAATGGTTTCAATACCTTCTGGCAAGGCTGGTATTGCTGCCATTTTTCCATAGTCTATTATTTGGTCGTTTTGAACCAAAAGCCAAGCGTCACTAAGGGTTTGCCAATCTTGCATTTCTTTTCCTTTCTTAAGCAACACTTTACTTTCATCTAATCCCTCTAGTGACTTTATGTTTATCAATAATAAATCTGCCATGTTGCGAAAATAGGTAATGAACTTTAGTAACACATCGCCATATTTTTGTTTATTTGCTTTATGAAATATTCAAAGCCATTTCTAACAGTCGCCTTTTCCTTTCTTTTATGTATCCATTCCTTTGGGCAAGCGCCAAGAAATCTAAATTCATCAGAAATTGAATTAGAGATAAAAAAGTTAAAAACAAGTGGCTCCGTTTTATACATTGCTGCACATCCAGATGATGAAAACACAAGGCTGATTTCTTGGTTGGCAAATGATAAATGTGTGAGAACGGGCTACCTAAGTTTAACAAGAGGCGATGGTGGCCAAAATCTAATTGGTTCAGAACAAGGCACAGAACTGGGTGTAATTCGTTCTCAAGAATTATTAGCAGCTAGAAGAACAGATGGTGGTGAACAGTTTTTTACAAGGGCATTTGATTTTGGCTACAGTAAAACACCACAAGAAACTTTCGAAAAATGGAATAGAGAAGCAATCCTAGCAGATGTGGTTTATGTGATTAGGCATTTTAAACCAGATGTTATTATTACCAGGTTTTCTACAGATGGAAGTGGCGGACATGGCCATCATACAGCTTCTGCAATGCTGGCAGAAGAGGCTTTTGAAGCGGCGGCAAATCCAAAAAAGTTCCCAGAACAGTTGAGTACAGTAAGTGTGTGGCAAGCCAAAAGATTGCTGTATAATTCTGCTGCAAGGTTTTGGAACCCCAATGCAGACATGAGTGGTCATTTAAAAGTGGATGTTGGCACTTATAATGTTTTACTTGGAAAAAGCTATGGCGAAATTGCTGCAGAAAGCCGCAGCATGCACCGCTCACAAGGTTTTGGTTCAGCCAAACAAAGAGGTGAACTATTTGAATATTTTAAACCCATTAAAGGCGATACCACAAATTTAAAGGATATATTTCAAGGAATAGACTTAAGCATTCGTAGGTTCAAAACAGGTAAAAAACTAGAAGACTTACTGGTTGAATTGCTAGAAGTTTGGAAGCAAAACGATTTGGATGCTTGCAACAGGTTATTGAAAAAAGCCATTGTTTTATGCCAATCGAATGACAATGATATTCCGACTTACCATAGAGAAAAACTTTACAGATTGCTTTTACATATGTATGGCATTCATTTGGAAGCCACCGCTGAAAACGCGGGTATTACTGCTGCTGGAGATTCGTTAAAGATAAAAGTAACAGCACTCAATCGCTCGAATGCAGCCATACAGCTTGAATCTATAGGCGTGTTTTTAAATGGAGGAAAATTACCCGAATGTAAACCGGGTGCTTACAATGAAAATAATAAACAGGTATTGTCTACCAATAAACCCTATCAAAAGGTAATCAGTTTTGTTACTTGCAAAGATGCTTCTTCTAGCACGCTTTATTGGCTAGAACAACCTATTAAAAACAATAAATTTAACCATCTTCCTATTTTAGAGCCATGGGGATTGAGCACAAATTATTCTGTAATTTTTGACATTAATATTGGCGGGGAGAGCTACCAGTTTTCTGAGGTACTAAAATACAAATGGGTTGATCCGGATAAAGGCGAGCAATATCGGGCACATTTAATTGTTCCACCCGTTACCGTAAAACTTCCCGCATCGATAGTGATCATGAATGGTCAAGGTTCGAAAAAAATGAAAGTATTGTTACAAGCCCAAAAAAATCAAGTGAAAGGGGTATTGACATGTGGCGAAAAAAGCTACCCTTTTGAAATAGCCAAGAAAGGAGAAATTCAAGAGATGACGATACTGCTAAGTGCCAAGGATGCAGATATGCAAACTGGCAAAGTAAACTTGAAGTTAAGGGTAAATGACTATCCACAAGTATTTAGTGTTGGGTACGATGAAATTAAATATGATCATATTCCAGTTCAAGGTTTGTTTCCAGATGCCTCAATCAAATTGGTTCAAACCGAAATAAAAAAGAAACTTAAAAAAATTGGCTATTTGCCGGGTGCAGGAGACGAAGTTGCAGCATGTTTGGAGCAGTTGGGATATGAAGTGGTGATGATTACAGACGAGCGATTGAAAAAAGGAAAGTTGTCTGAATTTCCTGCTATCATTACAGGTGTGAGGGCATTTAACACCAATGAAAATCTTACGATATATAAATCTAAATTAATGGATTATGTGCGTAATGGAGGCAACTTAATTGTGCAATACAATACCAATAGTTTTGCAGGACCATTTAAAGGAGAAATTGGACCCTATCCATTTAAGATTTCGCGCAATAGGGTAACCAATGAGCAAGCAATGGTTAATTTGCTAGAGCCGCAACATCCAGTGTTTAATGTACCGAACAAGATTAAAGAAGCCGACTTTGAAGGTTGGGTGCAGGAGCGTAGTATTTATGAAGCCACGGAAATCGACAGCAATTATAAGCAGTTATTAATTATGGGCGATGTAGGCGAAAAACCTAGCACTGGCAGCTTAATCACAACTAAATTTGGCAAAGGTTATTATACTTATACAGGCTTGGTATTTTTTAGACAATTGCCCGCAGGAAATGCAGGCGCGTACAAGCTGTTTGTAAATTTGATTGAGCAGGGGAAGCATTTAGTGAAGAAGTAAAATTGGCTCACAGATAGCACAGATGAACACAGATTTTTTAGCACATGAAAAATACAACTTTACTCAATTCAATCTTCATTTTATTCAATGATTAACTTTTGTATGCTTGCAAATTGGCCAGCACCGAGCTTTACAATATAAACACCTGATTGGGTAATATTTGTATTACAAACAAAGTTATCAGTGGTGTTATTTTGGGAAACTTGATTTTCCCAAACCAATTCTCCTTGCGAATTATAAATGGATACAATTAAGTTGGGTTCATTGAATCCATTTAGGTCAAGGTAAAATATACCTTTGGAAGGGTTTGGGTATAATTTTATTGATTGATGTTGCAGGCTATTTTTGTTTATCCCAACTCCTAGTAAACTTGGGTCAAATTCCCACCAATCAGAAAACTTTTTATTACCATCATAACCAGTTCCAAAAAATGCTTTATTATCAGCAGTAAATCCAAAACCATAAATCCTACTAGTAAATTCTTTTGAAAGTGGAAATTCTTCCCAAGTATCCGATTGTACATTGTACCTATAGACATCTTGCCCACCCAGAACATAAGGCTTGTTATTAATTACTAAAGCTATTGCTCCAAAAACAGGTGCAGGGAGATTTGCCTTTTGAGTCCAAGTATCATTTAATGAATTATACTCCCAAAAATCATTCAAGTAGGGTGCCGATTTTAATCCTCCTCCAATATATCCTTTATTGTTCAAAGTAAAGGCGAAGGCTCCGAACCTTTCAGTGCCTGGAAAGTCGGCTTTATTATTCCATTGGTTGCTTTGAGGATTGTATTCCCAAAAACTTGAAAGAGGATTACCCATAGGATCTCCTAGGCCAACGTAAAGTTTATCATTAATTACAAAGGAAGAGGCTAAGGCCCTTCTATCGCCTGAGAAATCAGCCAATCTATGCCAAACGTTACTGTCTAAATCATATTCATAAAAATCATGTTCACCTTTAACGCCATTTTTTATTCCTAAACCGTAATAAACTTTTTGGTTGATTTTCTCGCAAATCGGTGAGTGTCTGCTAGGGAATGGAATGGTATCCATAAATTGCCATTCATTTGATGTGAGGTTATATCGCCAAATTTCATTATTAAGTAAATCATTTTGTCCACCTATCAAATAGCCAAAGGTTCCATCAAAAAATCCATTTGCAGAGGTAATTTGGCCAAACCCGAAATTGTCTCCCTTGTAAGTTAAGCCATTTTGGGCGAATGAAATTTGAGAGAAAAAGAAGTTTAATAAGCAGAAATTTAAAAAAAATTTATTGAGGTTCATAGGTTTAAAAATTTAATTTTCTGATAATCAAATATAAAATATAACTACTAAATTTTTAATTTTTTTAACAAACATACATACCTATTTAAGTATGTTTAGGAAAAGTCAAAACTAGATTCTTACTAATCCAGAAGCTAGTCTACTCCACCGCAGTTACTCTCGTAATTTGTGGCAAAGCGTTTCTGATGCCGTTTTCTATACCTGCTTTCATGGTCATTGAACTCATAGAACAACTACTGCAATTGCCAACCAAACGCAGTTGCACTTCTAATTCATCGGTAATGTCTACCAATTGAACATCTCCCCCATCTGCTTGCAAAAATGGTCTCATCCCATTTAAGGCTATTTCAACTTTTTCTGCCAATTCTTGGTTCATACTTCAAAAATAAAAATTAATTAGAATTCGCAACCATTGGGTTAGCATTCAGCACTGCTATTTGTTGCGCCACGCGCTCTGCAATTTGCTTAAATGACTTCTGCGCAGGCGTATTCTCTTGCAGGGCAGCCGGCACTCCGGCATCGCCTCCTTCTCTTACGCTCATATAAATAGGTATTTCTCCAAGAAAGGGAACATTTAACACATTGCTCATGGTTTTTCCGCCACCATAGCCAAAAATATGGTATTTATTGTCGGGTAACTCGGCAGGGGTAAAATAGGCCATGTTTTCAACAATGCCTAAAATTGGCACTTTAACAGGTGTCATGCCAAACATTGTTGCAGCTTTGTAGGCATCAGCCAAAGCAATTGCTTGCGGGGTGGTAACCATCACAATGCCCGTTAAAGGAACTACTTGCAACATGGTTAAATGTATGTCGCCAGTACCAGGAGGTAAATCTAAAATTAGGTAATCTAATTCGCCCCAATCGGTATCATTCACAAACTGACGCAAGGCAGACGAAACCATTGGCCCACGCCACACCACGGCTTGTTCTGGCTTAATTAAAAACCCAATGGATAGCAATTTGATTCCAAATTTTTCGATAGGAATCATAAGAGATTTGCCGTCCACGTCTTTCATCATGGGCTGGCTATCCATTTCGCCAAACATCATGGGTACAGAAGGACCATGAATGTCTGCATCTAATAAACCCACTTTTGCACCAGTTAAGGAAAGGGCAATTGCGAGGTTACTGCTAACGGTTGATTTTCCAACTCCACCTTTTCCACTGGCTACAGCAATGATGTTTTTTACACCCGGAAGGGTTAATTTATCTGGCCTGTTGCTGGTAACATTGGCGGTCATTTCTATTTTCACCTCGGCATTTTCATCCACTAAAGCATGAATTGCTTGGATGCAATCTTTTTCAATTTTATCCTTCATAGGGCATGCAGGCGTGGTTAATACCACTGTAAAACTAACATCCTTTCCTTCTACCACTACATTTTTAATCATGTTAAGGCTCACTAAATCTTTCCTTAAATCTGGCTCCTGCACGGTACTTAAAGCCTTTATGATATCATTTGCGTTCATTAAATTTACTTCTTTTATAATTCAACAAATATCGTGTGTTTTTGTTGCAGTGCAAGAATACTCAAGTTCATCCTATAAACTTTCTGCTTTATCGGTTCAAACCGAAAAAAAAAGAAACAAACCTAGATATTTGTAGCACCATGCAGCATTTTTTTGACAAAAGAGATATTCTTATTAGGCACAGCATCATCTTGATATTATCTATGTTGTTTGGGCTAAGTATGGTTTCTGACGACCCAGCATTATTCACTTTGGAGGGTTGGTTAAAGGCATTGACTTGGAACTTCCTTTTCATTTCTTTTATTTGGAACGGCAATATGGCCTTATTCAAAATTGGGCCTTTTGAAAAACTAAGTTGGGAAACAGAACCAAGAAAGAAGATTTTAGTAGCCTTAGTTGTGGCGTTATTTTGGCCAATTTTGTGCTACTATTTATTTAATATATATTTTTATGAACCTATTCTTGGATACCCATGTGAGTTAGGTTCAAAAGAGAATGTTATTTTTTTGATTATTACCGTAAACATTACCTTACTTATTAATGCAATTATGGTAGCCAATGAGTTTTTTGTGCATTGGCGTAAGTCTAAACTTGAGAAGGAAGCTTTGAAAAGAATTACCATTAGTGCAGAATTTGAAAGTTTAAAAAACCAGGTAAACCCTCATTTTTTGTTTAATGCGCTAAATACTTTATCTGGATTAATAGATGAAGAGCCCAAAATTGCATCCAGATTTGTCCAAAAATTATCTTCGGTTTACCGCTATTTACTTTCTCAAAAAGATAAAGAAATTGTTAGTTTAGGCGAGGAACTTGAATTTCTAAGAAGTTATATTTTCCTTTATCAAATTAGGTTTGGAGAAAACTTTAAAGTAGAAATTGATATTCCTTCCAATTTGATGCACAAAGAGATTGTAACCTTAACGCTTCAAATGTTGTTTGAAAACGCCATAAAGCACAATGTCATTAGCAAAGAAAAACCTTTAACAGTTAGCATTTATGGCAAGGAAAATAAGCTTTGTGTGAGTAATAATTTACAGCCCAAAACCATTCTAACCGAAAGCAATGGCATAGGCCTCGAAAATATCAAAAACAGGTATGCAATTGTGAGTGAAGAGTTGGTTGAAATTAGCAAAACAGCAAGTACATTTTCGGTTTGTATTCCTTTAATTTAATCGTATGAAATTAATCTTAATTGAAGATGAATTGCCCGCTTTAAGGCGATTGAGTAAAATGTTATTGGAGCTCATGCCTGAGGCAGAAATTCTAGGTTCTGCAGATACCATTGACGACGCCGTTGCCTTGTTTCAGCAGCATAAAGACGCGCAATTAGCATTAATGGACATAGAGCTTGCAGATGGACAAAGCTTTGAAATTTTTAATCGCATTGCGGTAACAATTCCAATTATTTTTACAACTGCTTATGACGAATTTGCCTTAAAAGCTTTCAAGGTAAATAGCATTGATTATTTGTTAAAACCCATAGACCCTGATGAGTTAAAGCAAGCTTTGGAAAAATTTAAAAAGCTGCAAACGCCATCAAATTCGGTGAACTTACAAGAATTACTGGTTTCATTTAACCAGAAAACTGAGGCTAATTTTAAGCAACGCTTTTTAGTGAAAATGGGTCAGAAATACCTATCCATTAACATCTCAGAAGTGGCGTATTTTAACGCGAATGAAAAGGTGGTGTATTTGGTAACCAAAGACCAAAAGAAGTATATTATAGATTATACCTTAGATGAATTAGAAGGTATGGTTGAACCAAAAGCATTTTTTAGGTTGAACCGACAATATCTTTCAAAAATTGACGCAATAGAGAGTATTTCAAGCTATTTTAATGGTAAGCTAAAAATTCAATTGAATCCTAATGTAGTTGATGAAATTTTGGTAAGCAGAGAGCGTGCCTCGGAATTTAAACAATGGTTGAACCAATAACTAATTAGGCCCAAACCTTAGTGCCTTCGGTACAATTGGTGCAAATGTCTATTTCTTTTCTACCTCTCAAAATTGCCGAACGAAAATTATAATAGGCTTTACTTTTCCAGACCCTTTCAAAGCTGTCGACACTCACATCCCCAAAACGATGGGTAGCATCTTTGTCGAAACAGCAAGGCACTACAAGTCCGTCCCAAGTAATAACAGAACCGCGCCACATGCGCCAGCATTGGTTCAACAATTCATTTTTAATGACATACCCTTCCTCCGTTTTTTTGTAACGGCTAAACTTATCGGCTTCAGGAATTAAGTCATCCGTATGTTTGTAATCATAAATTTGGGCTGTTTTAATTCCCAATTCATCGACCCCTAATTCTTTGGCTTTCTTTTTTAATGCTGGAATTTGGTGCTCATTGTGTTTGAAAGCAATGAATTGCCAAATGATATTTGGAGTAGTTTTGCCAAGCTTCTTTTTCCAATAAACAATTCTTTCAGTGCCTGCTAAAACCTTTTCTAAGTTACCTCCTACTCTGTACTTTTCGTAAGTTTCTTGAGTTAGGCCATCCATAGAAATGATGAGTCTATCTAAACCACTTTCAACAGTTGCTTTGGCCATTTCATCTGTAAAATAATGACCATTGCTAGAAGTTGCAGTATATACATTTTTGGAGGCGGCATATTTTACAAATTCAAGAAAGTTTTTGTTAAGAAAAGGCTCCCCTTGAAAATATAAAATTAAGTACATTAAATCTCCATGAAGCTCATCAATTATTTTTCTATACAAAGGTAAATCTAGCATTCCCGTACTTCGCGAAAACTCCCTCAAACCGCTTGGACATTGGGGGCACCTGAGATTACAACTTGTGGTTGGCTCAATCTCCATAACAACTGGGTTTCCCCAATGAATAGGGCTTTTCAGTAAAAGAGAAAACTTATAACTCAAGTATAGTTTGATTGCATTTGCAATTTTTCTATTGTTGAGCTTAGAAAAGAAATTTATACCATCAGCAAAGTTTAGGTTCATTGTTTAATCTACATTATCATGTAGGAAGGTGTTGTTGCTTTTAATTTCCGGTCTACCAGACTCGTCATCAAACAAACTCAACCTAGAAACTTGAGAGGTTGAAGAATGTGGTACTTCGTTTAAACGTTTCATTTTACGTTTGTAAGCAGGTTCCTTTTCCATATCTCGCAATCCTTGAGGAGATTTAATACTAACATTCAGCTCCATTAAAGTCTTGATGCGATGTACTTTGCTTTCAATTTTACGTTCTTGGTCTTCAATTGAGGCATTGTTTATGGGTCTGGCATAAGACTCATTTGAACTTGTCTTCAAAGACATTTCATTTGGGTTTTCTTCGGCAGTTGGTTCAAAAAAGGGCTCTGAATATTCTGTTTCATAAAAATCTTCCTCTTCAATGCGAAGGTTCATTTCCAAAGGGTCTAATATTTCTTCTGACCTAATTTCATTCATGATTTCATCGAGGTTAAATCTAACCTCGACAGGCGGAACTGGCAATTTAGTTTCAGCTACAGGAACTGAAGCAGGAGGAGTTGTGGATTGAACACTTGGAGGCAAGACATCTTCAATTTCCTCTTCATATAAATTAGCTTTATGGTTGAGGGGTGCTGTTTCTACTTTCCCAACAATGATTTTATTTTCTTTGGGTGCAGCTTCAAAACCTGTAGCAATGATTGTAACAGAGATATTATCTTCTAAGGTATCATCATAACTGGTTCCAATGATCATTTCGGCCGTAAAGCCACTCTCTTCTTGTATGTAATCAGAGATTAAGCTAAATTCATCCATTAACAATTCATAAGCACCTTGAGAAGTGCTGATGTTAAGTAATATATTTTTAGCACCAGTGATTCTGCTATCATTTAACAAAGGTGAACTCAAAGCTGTTTTAACTGCTTCAAGCGCACGGTTATCGCCTTTTGCTTTTGCAGAGCCCATAAGCGCAACGCCGCTAAAACGCATTACTGTTCTAACGTCTTCAAAATCTACGTTGATATCGCCTGGGTAGGTGATTACCTCGGCAATACCTTTAGCAGCCGTATTTAATATTTCGTTAGCATGACCTAAAGCTTGGCGCATTGGAAGGTTTCCATACATTTCCTTTATCTTATCATTTGAAATAATAAGTAAACAATCAACACTGTTTTTGAGTGCTTCAATACCTTCTTTTGCATATTCAATTCTTCTTTTGCCTTCAAAGGCAAATGGGGTGGTAACAATACCCACTGTTAAAATACCCATTTCCCTTGCGGTTTTTGCAATGATTGGAGCAGCGCCAGTTCCAGTTCCACCGCCCATTCCGGCAGTTATAAAAACCATTTTGGTATTTACCCCTAACATTTCAATGATGTCTTCAATTGCTTCCATCGCAGAGTTTTTGCCAACTTCTGGGTTTGAGCCTGCACCTAATCCTTCAGTTAGGCTTGCACCCAATTGAATTTTTGTTGGAATTGGGCTGGCTTCTAAGGCTTGTAAATCCGTATTACAAACCATAAAATCTACACCCTTAATGCCTTGGCTATACATATAGTTGACAGCATTTGAGCCACCACCACCAACGCCCAATACTTTTATTATTGAAGCCCTATCTTTTGGCAAATTGAATTTTAATAAACTTTCCATATCCTTTTTTCCTTAAGGTTAATAATTAGAAATCGCTAAGGTCTTTATCATCATTTAGCCAATTTTTACCCTTTTCTACTAAACGTTTTAGAAACCCAACTCCTGTTTTCCCTTCCTCATCAGTATCCATCTTTTTGCGGCCTGTTTCATCCTTTGAATTGCTAATGGCGAGTCTTTCCTCTTCTGCCAAAAGGCCTTTGATTACTAGTCCAACCCCAGTTGCATATATTGGGCTTTTGATTTCTTCTACAAATGTTTTTCCAATATGTTCATTGGCATATCCAATTCTGGCATCCAAGCTAGTAACGTATTCTGCTAATTTATCAATATGTTTAAGCTGAGAACCTCCACCAGTAATAACAACACCTGCATTGAGTTTGCGTTCTAATCTTGAACTTTTTATTTCATACAAAACCGACTCAAAAATTTCTTCAACTCTCGCTTGAATAACCATGGCTAAATTTTTTACTGCAACTTCTTTTGGAGGCCTTCCATGAAAACTAGGAATACATACTATTTCATTTTCTTTATTTTCTTCGGCTAGGGCTGAACCAAACTTTACTTTTAACGCTTCAGCTTGGTTTTTTAGCACATTGCAGCCTTCTTCTACATCTTTGGTAATGATATTTCCGCCAAATGGAATAACAGCAGTATGTCTGATAATACCATTTTTAAAGATAGCAACATCGGTAGTACCTCCACCAATATCTACTAAACAAACACCAGCTTCCATTTCTTCTGGTGTAAGCACTGCTTCGGCAGAAGAAAGCGGTTCAAGAATTAAATCGGCCACCTCTAAGCCAGAGCGGTCAACACTTTTATAAATATTTGTGATGGCATCTACATTACCAGTGATAATGTGAAAATTAGAGGACAAGCGAACGCCAGACATGCCAATTGGATCAAGCACATCTCCCCAATCATCTACAGCATATTCTTGAGGTAGAACATGGATTATTTTATCTCCCGGAGATAGGGCAAGTTTATTGGTATCCGCAATTAAACGCTTAACGTCTTCGCGGCTTACTTCAACTGCCTCTGTACCTAAGCTGATGCTATTTCTATGTTGTAAGCTTTTGATATGTTGACCTGCAATGCCCACATGCACGCTATGCAAAACCAATTTAATTTCGTTTTTCAATAAGGATTGACGCGCTTTTTCAATGGCCTCATTGATGGCTTTCACCGTCTTTTCAATGTTGCGCACTTCGCCCCTGATGACACCAAGGCTTTCGGCTTTCCCCATGCCGAGCACTTCAATTTTGCCACCTTCATTTCTTCTACCTACAATGGCGCAAACCTTTGTGGTACCTATATCTAATCCTATAATTACACTTGACATGTTCCTAATTATTTTTTTCCAATTACCTGACCTTTAAATCTTAAATCTATACTTCTATACTTGTTCCAGCCAATTCGGTTCAAACCTTCTTGACAAAAAACAAGCATCATTTCAAACTTTTCTTCGAGGTTCTCAGTAGTCCCAAAAATGAAATAGGCTCGTCCAACTTTTGGGACCAGCACAAGTTCATTATCGGCTCTTACAAATATCTGTTCAATAAATGCATTCAAGAATGGGTCTTTATCAACATAAGAGGCCATATCATATAGTTGCTTTCCTACAAAAGAGTACACCGTGTCTCCCTTCTCATATCTTTCAAAAATATTACCATTAGCCACAGGTACATGGGCAGTGTATGCATCACTAATAGGTATTTTGAACCCTTTTTTATCCAAATAGTATTGTGTGCCATCAAATCGAATTACCCTTAATATAGGGACTCTTTGAACCACCTTTATGTTCATTTCACCATGGAGGTCTATGTAAACATCTGCCTTTTCTATGTGTACTTGTTTGGTTAATTTTTGTTCAAATTTTGAAACATTAATTTCTTTCATTGGCAATCCAATGAGCTTTTTGCCCTCACCAATTTCATGTCTAATGACGTCGAAAACACTTTGCCTGTTAAAGAACCTTACATCAAGTGGATAAATACTGATATTAACTTTTTTACATTTAAGTTCTTGCTCTTGCTTGTTTACAAAAGCAAGCGCAAATACAAGTCCGCCCAACATGCCAACCCAAGCAGTAATGAGCAAGCCTTTTTTAAGCAGCTTTAGCCATTTATCATATTTAGGCTTATCTGTCATTTAAGTTTTAAACGAATAGGTTCAACCAAAGTATCTATATCCCCTGCGCCTAAGGTTAAAAACAGGCTAGGTTGCAAAGCACCTACTCTTTCAATAAGTTGTTCTTTGGTGCATAATTCAATCTCATTACACTTGATATTTTCGAGCAACATGGCAGAGCTTATTCCTGGAATTGGCAATTCACGTGCTGGGTATATATCCAATAAAAGAAGGTGGTCTATTAATGAAAGGCTTTCTGCAAATCCTTCTGCAAAATCTCTGGTTCTTGAGTATAAATGGGGTTGAAAAGCCACCACCAATTTATGATTCGGGTACATACGTTTTACCGAGGTAAGAATGGCTTTAAGTTCTTCTGGATGATGCGCATAATCATCAATAAAGACCCTGTACTTTTCTTTGATGATGTATTCAAAACGTCTTTTTACACCTGAAAAAGATGCAAGTCCTTCCTTAATTTCCTCATGCGACAACCCAGCTTTTAAGGCAATGGCAGCAGCGGCAATGGCATTTTCTACGTTGTGCAAACCTGGAATTCCCAAAGAAACATCCGAGATAATTTGATGGTTCAAACTCAAATCAAAAATATGTTCAGCTTCGTTTATTCTAATGTTATAAGCAAAATTATCTGCAGCTTCTGTTAGTCCATAAGTTTGAAATGGCACCTTTAATCTATCTATGATATCTAATCCAATTTTGATAAATAACATTCCGCCAGGCATGATTCTTTTGGTGTATTGCACAAAAGAATCTTTCATGGCATCATGCTCCCCGTAAATGTCTAAATGGTCGGCATCTGTTGAGGTAATAACCGCCAAGGTGGGAGACAAAGTTAAAAATGAGCGATCAAACTCATCGGCCTCTACCACATTATATTGGTTATAAGTAGGTATTTCTGCGGCCTTTTGATGCAGCAAAAGGTTGCTATTATAATTGCTCGAAATACCCCCTAAAAATGCATTACAACCCACGGTACTTTGCGCCAATAAATGAGCAACCATTGTAGAAGTAGTTGTTTTACCATGCGTGCCCGCAATCCCAATAGTTTTATAGGCTCTACTTATAGTGCCTAAGACCTCTGAGCGCTTTTGAATTTCAAATTTATTTGCTTTAAGCCAAGCCCACTCTTGATGATTAGCAGGGATAGCCGGTGTTAACACAATTAAAGTATCTTTAACACCTAGGTTTAAGGTTTGAACCAAAGTGGGAGTATCTTCATAATGAATATACATGCCTTCGTCTACTAATTTTTTAGTAAGAGGAGTTTCAGTTTTATCATAGCCTAGTACTGTAATTCCTAAGTGGTTAAAATACCTAGCGATAGCACTCATTCCAATACCGCCAATCCCTAAAAAATACGCAATTCTTATTTCTTTTAGTTCCATACTCATTTTCTTAATGATAATAATTCCGTGGCAATTTTCTCCGCCGCCTGATGAACAGCCATCTTAGCAATTTGCGCTGAAAGCAAATCTCGCCTACCCTTATCTTCCATTAAATCTATAGCGGTTTGAACCAAGGTATTGAGCGCTTCATTATCTTTTACTAAAACGGCTGCATTATTTTTGGTTAAAGCCAATGCATTTTTTGTTTGATGGTCTTCGCTCACGTTTGGAGAAGGAACCAGAATAGTAGCTTTTCCTGTAAGTTGAAGTTCTGCTATGGAGAGTGCTCCAGCCCTGCTAATAACCAAATCTGCTGCAGCATAAGCCAAATCCATTTCGTAAATAAAAGGAGAGATTAAGAGTTTGCTTTTTGTAATTACCTTTTCACTTTCCTTGCTAATAAAATTCTTACCCGTCTGCCAAATGATGTTATAATCCATTTGACATAAAGTATGCAGTCCCTTTTCCATGCTTTGGTTAATAGTTCGAGCACCAAGACTTCCACCAATAATTAGGAGTGTTGGGCGGCTTGGGTTCAAACCGAAAAAAGAAATAGCAACCTCCCTTTTTTGGTTAGCTGTTAAGATGTCTTGGCGGACAGGATTACCAGTTAATACGAGCTTTGAAGCAGGAAAAAACTTTTCCATTCCTTCGTAAGCAACAGCAATTTTATTGACCCTATTTTTAAGGATTTTATTGGTGATCCCAGCATAAGAATTTTGCTCATGAATCATAGATGGAATTCCTTTAAGTGTGGCAGCATACATCATGGCACCGCTGGCATAACCTCCAAAACCAATTGCAAGATGGGGTTTGAAATTATGAATGATACTTAAAGAACGCCAAACACTTGATATAACCTTAAAAGGAAACAGCAAATTTTTGAAACTTAAACTACGTTGAAACCCACTAATCCAAAGGCCTTCTATGGCATAACCCGCCTTAGGCACTTTCTCCATTTCCATTCTATCAGCCGCACCTACAAAGATAAATTCTACTCCATTAGGAAGCATTTTCTCTAAAGCTTGTGCCACAGCAATTGCCGGATAAATATGACCTCCAGTGCCACCTCCACTTATAATTACTCTTAAGTTTTCTGTCATAATTTAAGCTGGTTTTAAATCATTTGAATCTTCTGTTTCTACATATCTGCTTACACTCATGATGAGTCCAAAGGCAATACTTGTCATTAAAATAGAGGTTCCACCCATGGATATAAACGGCAAGGTTAGACCCGTATTAGGCACAATATTTACAGAGATGGCCATATGGATTAGCGCTTGCATGATAAAGGCAAAGGACAACCCTATGGCTAAAAGAGCACCAAAAGCTTTGGGACTTTTAAGTAAAATTCGAAAGGCTCTATACATAAACAATAAATACAAAGACATAAGAAACAAAGCGCCAAACAAACCATATTCTTCAGCAAAAATTGCATAAATAAAATCGGAGTAAGCATGAGGCAAAGAGTTTCTTTCTATGCTGCCTCCGGGGCCCTTTCCAATAAGGCCACCGGTTGCAATAGCCATTTTTGCATGGTCATTTTGAAAGGTTACATCACGGTTATCTGAGCCATTAGAAAAGTTCTCAATACGGTGCTTCCAGGTCTTCACCCTACCCAAGCCACTTAGGTGTTTGTCTGGCGTATTAATTAATAAAAGAACTAAAAGTGCAATCACGGCAAAGATGGGACCACCCACATAAAAAATATGTTTAACACTAACCCTTCCAATAAACATAATAACCATAGATGTGCTTAAAATAACCAGTGAGGTGGAAAGGTTAGATGGAGCAATGAGCAAACAAGTTAGGCCAACATGAATGATAATAGGTAAAAACCCCTTTTTAAAATCCTTAATATCATCCTGTCGAAATGCCAATTCTCTCGCCAAAAATAAGACCAAAGCCACCTTTGCAAAATCGGACGGTTGAAACTTTATACCAATGATCGGAATCCTAAGCCAACGTTGGGCTTCATTGGTGTTTGAACCAAAAAACATGGTTAAAAATAAAAGTATATAACTTAAATATAGAAGCGGTTTAGAGAACTTAATAAAGTACTTATAATGTATACTGTGTACTAAAAGCATGAGCAAAAAACCTGCACCAAGAAAAATCATTTGATTGAACAAGAAAAGCTCAGGGCTACCACCATGTCGCTTATAAGCCAAGGCACTTGTTGAGCTATAAACAGATAGCAATCCAAGTACCATAAGCACAATGATAACCAACCACATGATGCGATCGCCTGAAGGCTTTATACGTGACCAAGCAAACAGTAACATAGTTAATTATAAATTCTTAACAGCAGCTTTAAATTGTCTACCGCGGTCTTCGTAATTTTTAAACAAATCAAAGGATGCACAAGCAGGAGAAAGCAAAACAGCTTCACCAGGTTTTGACATTTTTGCAGCAACATGAACGGCTTCTTGTGCACTACTCGTATTAAAAATCATGTCAACATCTTTACCAAATGCCTCATGAATTTTGGTATTATCAAGGCCCATACAAACAATGATTCTAACTTTTTCTTTTACAAGTTCACTTAACATTGCATAATCATTTCCTTTGTCTACACCCCCAACAATCCAAATGGTTGGCTTATCCATGCTTTCAAGCGCGTACCAAGCCGAGTTCACATTTGTGGCTTTTGAATCATTGATATAATCCACGCCTCTAATGGTTGCCACCTGTTCTAGTCGGTGTTCTACATTTTGAAAATCTGTTAAGCCTTCTCTGATAACATCCTTACGAATGTCTAGTGCATTAGCGATAATGGCTGCTGCCATTGAGTTGTAGGTGTTGTGACGACCTCTAAGTACAAGTTCTGAAGTATACATATTAAAAGGGTTTATTTGATTATTTTGGGTGGTGATAACGATTTGACCATCGTTTAAATAAGCACCTGGTATTTCTGCTTTTAGCAATGAAAATGGCAAGTGCATCGCTTTTCCTTGTATTTGATTTAGGTTCTTTAAGGTTAACTCATCATCAGAGCAATAAATGAAGTAATCATTTTCAGTTTGATTTTGGGTTATTCTAAACTTCGCGTTGATGTAATTCTGAAGTTCATAATTGTATCTATCTAGGTGATCTGGCGTGATGTTGCATATGACAGCCATCTCTGCTTTAAAATCATACATATCATCCAATTGAAAGCTGGATATTTCTAAAACAAAATAGTCGTAATTGCCAGTAGCCACTAACCTGCACATGCTAATACCAATATTACCTGCAAGTCCAACATTTAGTCCAGCCTTCTTTAATAAGTGGTAGGTTAATGAGGTTGTTGTTGTTTTTCCATTAGTGCCTGTGATACATATCTTATAAGCAGAAGTATACCTAGAAGCAAACTCGATTTCATTGATGATAGGAATATTTTTTGCGCGAAGTGCTTTTACGATTTCTGCCTTTTCTGGAATTCCAGGACTTTTAATTACTTCATCTGCATTTAAAATTAACTCCTCAGTATGTTGATTTTCTTCGAAAGGAACCTTCCATTCATTAAGCTCATTTTTATACAAATCACTAATGGCTCCTTTGTCTGAAACAAAAACATCGAATCCTTTAACCTTGGCTAGAATTGCAGCCCCTGTACCACTTTCTCCACTACCTAAAATTACTATTCTGCTCATACTATCTAACTTTAAGGGTAATAATGGTAATGATGGCCAATAGAATTCCAATAATCCAAAAACGGGTTACAATTTTAGATTCATGAAAACCCAGCTTCTGATAGTGATGATGCAGTGGGGACATTTTAAAAATCCTTCTGCCTTCGCCATACTTCTTTTTAGTATATTTAAAATAAGAAACCTGCATAACAACCGATAAATTTTCTACTAAGAAGATTCCGCATAAAATGGGAATGAGTAACTCTTTGCGTACCATAATTGAAAAGGAAGCTATGATACCGCCTAAGGCTAAACTGCCCGTATCGCCCATAAAAACTTGCGCTGGAAAGGCATTGTACCAAAGAAAACCTATACATGCACCAACCAAAGCTCCAGCAAATATTACCATCTCTTCAAGGTGAGGGATGTACATAATATTTAGATACTTAGAAAATATGATATTGCCACTTACATAAGCGAAAACTCCTAAAACAAAGGAAATAATTGCTGAAGTACCCGCTGCTAATCCATCTATTCCATCTGTTATGTTAGCCCCATTAGAAACAGCAGTAATGATAAAAATTACGACAAATAAATAAATGATGAAATTATAATCTTTATAGCTAGTTCCAATCCAGCTTAACAAACTTACATAATCAAATTCTGAGCGCTTAAAAAATGGGATGGTAGTAGTAGTAGCCTTGCTTTCTTTAACCAACATTAACTCATTATTTACCAACTGCGGATTTAAATTATGTTCTTTAATAAACGCTTCATTTACCTCGCTTGGTTTGTAAAACTCTTTCGTTTTTACATGCTGATTAAAATACAAAGTAGTAGCAACTATAACACCTAAACCAACTTGGCCTAGCACTTTAAATCTACCTGCCAAACCTTCCTTGTTCTTTTTAAAAACTTTAATATAGTCGTCTAAGAACCCCACCAAACCTAACCAAACAGTTGAAATAAGGATGAGAATTATATAGACATTGTTTGTCCTAGCAAACAATAAAGTTGGAATGATGATAGCAGCAAGAATGATGAGTCCACCCATTGTTGGGGTTCCCTTTTTCTGTTGTTCACCTGCTAAACCAAGGTTTCTAATTTCATCACTAACTTGTAATTGATGAAGCTTATTGATGAGGGTTTTTCCATAAACAAGGGATATAAACAATGACAAAATAATTGCCATAGCTGCCCTAAAGGAGATAAACTGAAACATACCAGCTCCAGGGAAATTGTAGGCTTTGTCTAAGTAATCAAATAAATAATATAGCATAAGTTATATTTAGTTAAGCTTCAAAAATTTTAAACATTTCATTCAAAATGGCTTTATCATCAAAGGGGTATTTTACACCTTTAACCTCTTGATAAGTCTCATGGCCTTTACCAGCAACCAAGATGATATCACCTTTATTGGCTAAAGAAACAGCCATTTTGATTGCCTCTCTTCTATCTGTAATTCGGGTAGTTTTTTTATAGTGTAAAGGGGGTACACCAGTCATCATTTCATCAAGTATTAATTCTGGGTCCTCATTTCTTGGATTATCTGAAGTTAGAATTACACGTGTACTTTTTTCACAAGCCACCTTTGCCATGATAGGGCGTTTTGCAGCATCCCTATTGCCACCGCAACCCACAATTGTTATTAAGGCTTCATTCCCAGTTCGGGTTTGATTAATGGTGTCCAATACATTTTCTAAGGCATCAGGCGTGTGAGCATAATCTACTATACCCACAACACCAGTGCTAGAACGTAGGTATTCAAATCTTCCTCTTACTGCATTCAAACTACTTAAATGGGTAATTACTTCTTGTTTATCCTTGCCTAACAAACAAGCTACCCCATAAACTGCCAAAAGGTTGTAAGCGTTAAAATTCCCAACCAATTTAAACCATGCTTCATCCCCATCAATATTGAGTAGCATACCATTAAAATCACTTTCAATGATTCGTGCTTTAAAGTCGGACATGTGCTGCAAACCATAAGAATATCTGGTGGCTTTTGAATTTTGAAGCATCACCATACCATTTTTATCATCCTTATTGGTTAAAGCAAATGCATCTTCATTTACCTCATCAAACAATTGCTTTTTTGCTTTAATATATGCATCAAATGTTTTATGATAATCCAAATGGTCATGCGTAATATTTGTAAATGCTACACCAGCAAAATGTAAATGTTTTATCCTATTTTGATGGATGGCATGTGAACTGGCCTCCATAAAACAATAAGCACAACCTTCATCCACCATTTGTCTTAATAAAGCATTTATTTTTATGGCATCTGGTGTTGTATGTGTGGCTGGAATTACAGCTTCATTAATTTGATTTTGAACCGTAGAAAGCAAACCCACAGAATACCCAAAAGACCTAAATAGGTTAAACAATAAAGTGGCAACAGTTGTCTTCCCATTGGTTCCAGTAACCCCAACCAATTGCAATTCTTTGCTTGGTTCATCATAAAACTTATTTGCCAAACTTGCCATGGCAGCAGAACTATTATCTACAAGAACATAAGTTACATTGGCATCGCAATGGGCAGGTAAACTTTCACAAACAATTACTTCACATTCCTTCTCAATCACTTGTGAAATAAAATTATGTCCATCAACTTGTGTTCCTTTGATGGCAAAGAATACAGCATTACTTTTAGCCTCTCTGCTATCAAAGGTTAGCATATCAATTTCCTTTTGGTTTGAACCAAGGAGTTTGATAAAGTTTAGGTCTGATATAAGTTGTAATAAGGTTTTCACTTAGCTTAATTCTATTTGGATTGATTTATACTTTTTTGAATTTGTCCCAGGGGCAATAGATTGACGCTTTACTTTTCCAACACCTATTACAATCACATTTAATCCCTTTTTCTCCAATAAATAAACGGCATCTCTCACGCCCATTCCTACAACATTTGGAACACCCGCACCCTCCATTTTAATTGGTGCTAAGGCCAATGATTTATCTTGAGGCAAACCTGCTACCCAATCTGTTTCTTCTTGGTGAATGGAATCATTATGAAAATGAGAGGAGAGAGATACATTATTTAGAATTGTTTGTATTTGCTCCTTATCTGCTTTAGGGATAATTGGCAAATCAGCGGTAGAATGCTTCATGGCAAACTTTAACTCCTGATGTAAAGACAAGGCACTTGCATAAACCTTATCAGCAATTTCCTTGAAAACAGGCAGGGCAACTTTTGAGGCATAATAGTTATCTTTTCTAGGACGACTTATCACCACTAAGCATGAGTATTTGGGATTCTCTGCTGGAAAATAGCCACAAAAAGAAGCTCTATATGCCTTGATACCAGCAACATTTAATGCACTGTTTTTATCAATTACCGCTGTACCTGTTTTTCCAGCATAACTATAATGATCACTTCTCAATTCAGAAGCCGTGCCTCTTAATACCACACCTTCCAGCATACTTTGCAGTTGCTTTACTACCTCTGGTTTGCAGATTTGTTTATTTAAAACTTTTGTAGAAAATGTTTCAATAACTCTTCCTTCTTGCTCAATTCTTTTCACCAATAAGGGATTAACCATCACACCATTATTTGCAACAGCATTGTAAATGGTCAACAATTGAAGTGGGGTAAATTCTAGCTCATACCCAATAGCCATCCAAGGCAAACTGGTACATGACCATCTTTTGTTATCTGGACTTTTAACATCAGGAATGCCAGCTCCTTCAACCTGCAGAGACAAAGGCTTTGTTAAACCAAGCGATTTGTAAAAATCATATAACTGATGCGGATTTTTAGCATAGTATTGGTTAATCTGTTTAGCAAATGCAACATTGGAAGAATGTTCAAAAGCATATTGCATGTCAATTAAGTTATTACCCAGATGAGAGTCTTGCATGGTAGCTCTACAAAAAGTTTTCACTCCTCCTTCAACGTCAACATTATCCTTTGGAGTGGTGTATCCATCATTAAGCAAAGCCATCATAGAAATTAGCTTCATAGTAGAACCGGGAGCAACTTTTTCACCCACAGCATAATTGTATCTTTCGGCATATACGCCAGGAGAAATACGTGTAAGATTTGCGATAGCTTTTAACTCGCCAGTATTTACTTCCATTAATATCGCAGTTCCGTATTCTGCATCATTTTCAACAAGTGTTTTCATGAGTGCATGTTCTGCTACATCTTGCAGGTTAATATCAATGGTAGTGATAAGGTCTTTCCCTTGTTGTGCATCAATCACTGATTCATCGTCTATAGGGATCCAAGAGTTACCAGCAATTCTTTGAAGCACTTGCTTTCCACTCTTACCCTTTAGAATCGTATCAAATGCTCCTTCCAAACCAACAGGAGCCACACCATATCTCGAGAACCCAAGAGTTCTTTCTGCCAATAAATCAAAAGGCTTTTCACGTTTACTTTTAGGTACAGCAATAAATCCGCCTTTATTCTTACCTTTTCTAAAAATAGGAAAACCTCTCATGGCCTTCATTTGTCGGTAACTAAGTTTTGATTTAAACAAAGTATATCGACTGCCGGCTAATTTAATTTTGGTTAATTGCTGCTTATAGCTATCAACTGATTTATCCTTAAATAAATTTGCCATACTAATGGCAAGGGAATCTACATAAAGTTGAAAGGTATCACTATTTACAAAACCCTGTGTTTTTGCATCTATATAAATATCATAAATAGGAATAGAGGTGGCCAATAGATTGCCTTTACAATCAAAAATATTCCCTCTTATAGGTTCGATATCGTCCTCCTTAATGGTGAAATCTTCAGACATTTTACGCCATTTATCTCCCTCAACAAACTGTATTACGACGATGTTGTATGCAATCCAAATAGCAAAAAGCAGCATACCCGAAAACACAATCATGCTTCGGATAAAAATTGCTTTTCTTGTATTTGTATTACTTGCCACTGTAGGTTATCTTTTGAGGAGGTGTGGTTAATTCTTTAATTCCAATTGACTTTAACTTTGAAGCAACAGCACTTTGCTTGCTCGCGCGCATTAATTCACTAGAAACAGATACATATTCGCTACGTAATTCTTTTAATTCTCCATTTAATTTATCCGTTCTTCTGATGAGTTTTTCTGCTCTATGACTGCTATAGATAAATAGGATTACCCAAAAAAGAAGGTATAAGATAAAAGGTGTTTGCTTGCGTAAAACATCTGGATTAATCTTAAAATCATAATCTGCCAGCTTACGCACCCTTTCTGTGAACTTCTTAGTTTCTAGATCAGGCATAGCAGCTTCTTTACTTTCTTCTTCTGTTATTATCCTATTCATTGTTTAACTATTAGTTTTTTCTGCTATTCTCAACTTTGCACTTCTTGAACGTGGGTTTTGAGCCAACTCTTCTGAAGAAGCGGTTATTACTTTTCTAGAAATAGGTTGCAAGGGTCTATTTACATTTCCATATAAATCCTTTTCAGCTTCACCGTTAAAATTACCTGTCTGAATAAAGTTCTTAACCAATCTATCCTCTAGGGAATGGTAACTCATTACTACCAATCTTCCACCAGGTTTTAAAACTTGTGGCACTTGCAATAAAAACGACTTAAGCACTTCCAGTTCATGGTTTACTTCAATTCGCAAAGCTTGAAATACAGGGGCTAGAAATTTATAGTCGCCAAATTTTGGGGTATGCTTTTTTAAGGCATCTTTTAATTGCCCAACAGTTTCAATGGGGCAAGCACTTCTATATGCAACAATCTCTCTGGCTAAAGAACGTGCATTACTTAATTCACCATACTGATAAAGTATATCGGCAATTGCAGCCTCAGGCAAGGCATTTAATAATTCTGAGGCAGATTTACCTGCATTTCTATCCATGCGCATATCCAATTCAGCCTCATCAAACCTAAAAGAGAATCCTCGTTCAGCTTCATCAAATTGGTGAGAGCTCACACCTAAATCTGCCAAAATTCCTGCTACTGGCAAAAGGCCTTGATAATCGAGATGATTGCGTATAAACTCAAAATTCTGATCGATAAAATATAATCGCTCATCTTCTGGTAAATTTGCTTTAGCATCCTCGTCTTGGTCGAAAGCAACCAGTTTTCCTTTTGGACTTAATAAAGATAAAATTGCATTGGAATGCCCACCTCCACCAAATGTCACATCCACATAAGTAGCATCTGTATTTATAGCCAATCCTTCAAGACACTCTTTTAGCATAACAGGGGCATGATATTTATTTTCCATCTTCAGCCTCCTTTCTTCTATTGCCCATCACTTCTTCGGCTAAAGCACTAAAATCAGACGGCTCTTCATTGAGCATCTTATTGTATTCTTCTTTGTTCCAAAGCTCTACTTTGTTGCCATATGCAAGCAAAACCAATTCGCCATTGAGTCCAGCATATTCTTGCAACTGCTTTGGAATAAGAACACGCGCGGCGCTATCCATCTCTAATTGCGAGGCGCCTCTTAAAAAATACCTTTTGAAGGTTCTTTCTTTTTGTACAAAATCTGAAAGCTTGTCAATTTCTGCTGCAATAGATTTCCATTCATTACTTGGATAAAGAACACAGCACTTTTCAAAACCACGGTTGATAAAGAAGGAATCTTTTGCCGCTTCGGGCAACTGCTTTTTAAGAGCAGCCGGAATCATGACCCTTCCTTTGGTATCCATTTTTACTTCATATTCTCCGTGGAGTTGTGTCATTCCTTTGCTGCAGCGATTACAGCGTAAAAGTAAATTCTTTTCGCCACTTTTCACCACTTTCTCCCACTTTGTTAAAAAAATGCGACATTTCCACATTATTGTGGATAGAATTAAACCCTCTAAAGCCTTGCTAATTATAGTGCTGAGAACATTTTAAACTTTAGTGGGAAGAAATAAGGATGTTCAAAACTGTTTAGAATATGTGGATTAGTGTGGAAAACTTAACCATTTAAAGTTTGTCTTTCGTATAGTTGAATTCTAATACTTATTGATTAATGCCCATTTTTTCTATTCCTATTGAACCGATAGCCTTAGAGGCAGACAATTATCATTTTTTTATTGCTGTAAAAATTGGGGTTAAATCTGCGCGACTATTACTCGACACTGGGGCTTCAAGAACGGCCTTTGACAATGAGAAATTCTTAAAATTTACCAAAGGAAAACACTTTAATCCCTTGGAAGTACAATCGGTAGGATTAGGCTCAAACGAAGTTTTTACAACTATAAGCAGCCTAAGTTCAATAAAATTTGGGGAATTAAAACTAACACATGTTGAGGTTGCAGTGCTTAATCTTTCACATGTGAATGCAGCATACCAAAATATCAATGTTCCTGAAATTGATGGGGTTTTAGGAGCAGATTTGCTGATGAAACTTAAAGCCACAATCAATTTAAAAAAACTAGAACTAAAGTTAATTGGCTAAACTCAAGAAATCAATAATTTCAATACATTTGCCACAAAGCAAGCCCCAAAATATATGCAACAATTAGTTGAACAATTAAACGAAAGACTTACCAAGATTTACGAAGGTGGTGGACAAAAAGCAGCAGCAAAACAGAAAGAAAAAGGCAAGATGCTTGCCCGTGAAAGGGTTTCCTATTTATTAGATGAGGACAAGCCTCAGCTTGAAATTGGCGCTTTAGCTGGCTATGAAATGTATGAAGAACATGGTGGATGCCCTGGGGGCGGTGTGGTTGTTGTAATGGGTTATGTAAGTGGACGACAATGCATCGTGGTAGCCAATGATGCTACCGTAAAAGCGGGCGCATGGTTTCCAATCACAGGAAAAAAGAATTTAAGAGCACAAGAAATCTCTATTGAAAATAAGTTGCCAATTATCTATTTGGTGGACAGTGCAGGAGTTTACCTGCCTATGCAGGATGAAATTTTCCCTGATAAAGAACATTTTGGAAGAATTTTTAGAAACAATGCGGTGATGAGCAGCATGGGCATTACCCAAATTGCAGCGGTAATGGGCTCTTGTGTGGCAGGTGGAGCATACTTACCAATAATGAGTGACGAGGCGATGATAGTAGATAAGACTGGCTCTATCTTTTTAGCAGGTTCTTATCTTGTTAAAGCAGCTATTGGCGAAGACATAGACAACGAAACTTTAGGAGGCGCCTCTACTCATTGTGAGATTAGTGGCGTAACTGATTATAAATTTGAAAACGATGCGGCATGCTTGGATAGAATTAAGCGCATCATGGATAAAATTGGAGATTTTGATAAGGCAGGTTTTAACCGCGCTGCCCCTGTAGCTCCAGCCAAAGACATGGCAGATATTTACCCAGCTGTAAATAATTTTACCAAACCTTTTGATGTCATGGAAATTATAGAAAGGCTAGTAGATGCTGGTAGTTTTGACCCGTATAAAGAACTTTATGGAAAAACCATTACTTGCGGCTATGCGCGCATTGATGGCTGGGCTGTAGGAATTGTGGCCAATAACAGATTAGTGGTTAAGGCTAAAAAGCCTAAACAAAGTGCCAATGACAATCCTATGGAAATGCAAATTGGTGGGGTTATATACAGCGATAGTGCTGATAAGGCTGCCCATTTTATCATGAATTGCAATCAAAAGAAAATTCCTTTGGTTTTCTTGCAAGATGTAACAGGATTTATGGTAGGCTCGCGCAGCGAGCATGGCGGAATTATCAAAGATGGTGCTAAATTGGTTAATGCTCAAGCTAACTCAGTTGTGCCTAAATTTACCATTATTACGGGCAATAGTTATGGCGCAGGGAATTATGCAATGTGTGGCAAAGCCTACGACCCTAGATTAATTGCTGCTTGGCCTAATGCTAAAATTGCGGTAATGGGTGGTGCACAAGCAGCTAAGGTTTTACTTCAAATTGAAGAAGCTGCGTTAAAATCTCGTGGAGAAGTGATTGATGAGGTAAAACAACAAGCTTTACTAGAAAAGATTACCGAAAGATACGAACGTCAAACGGAACCATATTATGCTGCAGCGCGTTTGTGGGTGGATGCAATTATCAATCCAATAGAAACCCGCAAATGGATTAGTATGGGCATTGAAGCGGCAAATCATGCACCACTTACTAAAGAGTTTAGACCAGGTGTAATTCGCGCTTAATGCGCTTCTAACCAGTTTTCGCCAACCCCAACTTCTGCTACCACAGGAGTTAACAACTGCATGGCCGATTCCATATTGGATGTAACCAATGGTTTTAGCAATTCTATTTCGCTCTTATGTGTATCAAAAATAAGTTCATCATGCACTTGTAAAACCATGCGCGAATGTACTATGCCATTGGCAGGGTCTTTCATGGCTAAGTGGATTTTAATCATAGCCATTTTAATCATATCGGCAGCAGAGCCTTGTATAGGCGCATTGATTGCGTTTCGCTCTGCAAAACCCCTAACCGTAAAATTAGCAGAATTGATGTCCCTTAAATACCGTCTTCTGCCCATGATGGTTTCTACATAACCATTTTCTTTGGCAAAGTTGATGGTATCATCCATGTATCTTTTGATTCCCGGATACGACTTAAAATATTCTTCAATAATTTGTGCAGCTTCCTTTCTGCTAATGCCTAAGTTTTGGCTCAACCCAAAAGCACTTTGGCCGTATATAATTCCAAAATTAACGGCCTTCGCATTGCGCCTTTCCTCTGGTGTTACTTCTGCCAATGACTTATTATAAACTCTAGCAGCAGTTGCAGCATGAATGTCGAGTTTATTCTCAAAAGCGTCTATCATGGCCTCCTCTTTTGCAACCGAAGCAATAATTCTAAGTTCTATTTGAGAGTAATCTGCACTTAATAATACATACTCTTCATTGCGGGGAATAAAGGCTTTTCGCACCTCTTTGCCTCTATCTGTTTTGATTGGTATGTTTTGCAGATTTGGATTGGTAGAACTTAATCTACCAGTTGCAGCAACCGCCTGGTTAAAGCTGGTATGCACCCTTCCTGTTAAAGGATTAATCATGGTTGGCAAGGCATCTACATAAGTAGATTTTAACTTTTGCATTTGCCTTACGGTTAAAATCTTTTTTACAATTTCATGTTCAGACAATCCTAGTAAAACGTCCTCGTCTGTTTTATACTGGCCAGTTTTGGTTTTCTTGGCTTTTGGGTCAAGTTTTAAATGGTCAAATAAAACTTCGCCCAGCTGTTTTGGTGAGCTAATGTTAAAAGGAACTCCTGCAAGTGCTAAAATATCTTTTTCTAAAATATGCAGTTCTGCTTCTAGTTCTTTAGAGTAATCATTTAAAAATGCCTCATTAATTTTAATGCCTTCAATTTCCATGTCACTTAACACATCAATTAGAGGGAGTTCCAAATTTTCTAATAAATCAAACCCATTTTTTTCTAGTAACTCTGGTGCTAGCTTTTGTTTTAATTGAAGGGTAATATCTGCATCCTCGGCAGCGTATTCTTTCACTTTCTCCAAGTCAACATCGCGCATGCTCAATTGGTTTTTTCCCTTTTTGCCAATGAGTTCTGTTATGCTAACAGGCTGATAACCGAGATAAATTCCACTTAAGTAATCCATGCCATGTCTAAGGTCTGCATCAATTATATAATGCGCCAACATGGTATCAAATAACTTTCCTTTAAGTGTAAGTCCGTAGCGCTTTAAGATATTAAGATCATACTTAATATTCTGACCAATTTTTGTAATGGTTTCACTTAGGAAAATGGGTTCAAATCTTTTCAATATTTGCTGTGCGGCTTCGAAGTTTTCTGGGCAGGGTATGTACCAAGCATGGTGAGACTTAACTGCGAAAGAGAGTCCAACAATATCGGCTTCTGTACTTTCTAGTTGAGAGGTTTCTGTATCAAAACACACTTCTGTGTATTGCAGGAGTTCTGTTAAACAGTTATTTATTTCTTCTTCGGTTTGAACCAAAAGATATTGATGCGGTGTATCTAGGATAGATGCAAAGTTTTGGGGTTGGTCTTCTGTGCTGGGTAGGTGATCTAGGCGCGGGGGGGG
>CAMDHZ010000019.1 GCA_945898275.1 Chitinophaga pinensis
AACCTTCGAAACCGAAGTAACGGATTTACAGTCCGTCCCATTTGACCGCTCTGGAACCTCCCCTTGGCCAAACAAGCCTTGGAGCCACTTGCCGGAATCGAACCAGCGACCTACTGATTACAAATCAGTTGCTCTACCAGCTGAGCTAAAGTGGCAATTCCTTTGAACAATGAATCGCGTTTGTTATCACATTTAATAAGCTTCTGGAGCGATGCTTATTGAACTGAAAACCTACAAAGAACATTTTTTACTTTTACCTTACTTTGATAAAAGGACTGCAAATGTAATATTTTGCAGCAAGTTTACAAGTAGGAAGCAAAAAATATTTAAAGAGAAGTTTGAAGCGTAACAGTGGGGCAAAAGTAAATTTACATTTTACAAATGCAAAAAAAATTAAGAAAAGATTGTGTCTAGCCTATTTTTCAGGACTTTGAATTTTTAAATTCCTTGCTTATTGTTGAACCATGAATAAATTAGTTCTGTTTATAACCCTTCAAATAATTTCATTTTTTTTATTTGCGCAAAAAAAAGAATTGCCTTTCAAAGGAAATTCTAGCCCAACTTATGAAGAACTTATTTCTGCTTATCGGCAGTTAGATGCACTTAGCGAATATGCAACCCTTCTCTCTCCTACTCCAAATTTCTATTATTTGATAATCGATAAAAACAAAAACCTTTCTCCTCCAGCACCAGAAGATAAATCTCGCTCAGTACTTATGGTTATGAATGGAATCCATCCTGGAGAAAGTGATGGCATTGATGCAAGTTATCTTTGGGCGCAAGATTTACTCATGCATCCTGAAAAGATCGCATCCAACGTTACACTCGTAATTATTCCAATTTACAACATTGAAGGAATGGTTAACCGAAAACAATACACCCGCTGTGGGCAAGTTGGACCAGAAAAGAAAGGTTTTAGGGCAGATGGCATGAACCTCGACCTTAATCGGGATTTTATAAAAATGGATAGCTGGATTACTGCTACCTTTGTTAGTCTTTTTAAAGTTTGGAATCCAGATGTATTTATTGATACACATACTTCCAATGGCGCAGATTATCAATATACCATGACGCTAATTACCACCCAACAAGAAAAATTAGGTGGAAAAATGGCTGAGTTGGTTCATGCCGATGCCTCACGATTTCTTTATAATGATATGAAAACGCGTGGATGGGAAATGGCTCCTTATGTTAACGTGTTTGGTCGCTCTCCTATTCCAAATGGCTACGAAGTTTTTGTAGAATCGCCAAAATACTCGACAGGTTTTACTGCATTACACCATACCCTTGGTTTTGTTGCCGAAACGCATATGCTAAAACCTTATGCAGATAGGGTCAATGCAAGCTATGCTTTACTAAAATCCTTATATACTTACACTTCTGATAATACCATTCTAATTAGACAAGCACGCATCTACGATAAACAAAATAGCATGTTTGAAGCTCCATATGAAAGTAATTTCAAGGTTGATAAAAATGACTCGATTATACTGAACTTTAAAGGTTATGCTTATGAATCAAAACCTAGCGAAGTAGGAAGCTACCAAAGAATGTTTTACAACAGAAATAAACCAGTTTCCGTAAAAATTCCTTATTTTCATAAATGCAAACCTGAATTGGTTATTCAAGCTCCTGCTGCCTACGTAATTCCAAAACAATGGCAATTAGCGAGGTATAAACTACAATTGGCTGGGGTAGAAATCAATGAATTCCCAGAGGATACCTTCCTAAATTTAGGAATTTATCGAATTAAAAACATTGAGTTTGCGAAAGAACCTTATGAAGGTCATTTCCCGCACAAAAACATTAAAGTCGAAAAAACTATAGAACGTACGCTTGTGAGAGCTGGAGATATTATGATTCCGCTTAACCAAGGAAATTGGAAATATGTAATGGAATGTTTGGAGCCAGAAACAGAAGACGGCTTCTTTGCATGGAATTTTTTTGACCCTATCTTAAACCAAAAGGAAGGTTATTCTGATTACGTTTTTGAAGACGAAGCCAAGGATTTGCTCTTAAAATTCCCTGAACTTGCAGTTTGGTTCAACACGTGGAAAATAGAAAACCCAGATAAAGCCAATAATCAAAGAGAAGTATTAAATTTTATTTATAATCATTCTCCATACAAAGAAGCCGAATTAAAAAGAGTACCCGTTTATAGGTTAGAGGCACAGTAATTAAACCTTTTCCTGCATTTTTTCTTTGTGCTTTTTAATCTGTGCTACTAACTTATCCATTACCATATCGGTGGCAGCCTCAAAAGTGCTATTGTGTTCCTTGGCAAATACAGGATGCCCACCTACATTCATCTTTACTTCAACAACTTTATTCTCACCCGTACTATCTTTATCCAGCCTCAGGTAAACATCGGCTTGGTTTGCGCCTTCAAAGAAGGTTTTTGTTTTTTCAATTTTTGCTTTTACAAAGTCGAGCAACTTGTGGTCGGCTTTAAAATGAATGGATTGAATTTCTATCTTCATATTTTTTTCATTTGTTGGGCAATTAGTAATACCTGCCAAATTACCTTTCGCCCGGTTTTATTTGAATAGCAGGTTAAGCTCTTGGGTGTTTATTTTTATACACTTGTTTTAATCTTTCTATACTGTTGTGCGTGTACACTTGCGTGGCACTTAAATTGGCATGTCCTAATAATTCTTTGATGGCGTTTAAATCTGCACCATTGTTTAACATATGGGTTGCAAAGGTGTGGCGCAACACATGCGGACTTCTCTTTTGTAAGGTAGTCACTTCAGATAATCTTGCCTTTACCATATTATAAATTTTCTTAGGATAAAGCGCTTCTCCATTTGCTAAGCAAAACAAGTGTGTAGCCGCCAAACCTTCTACTCTTTTTGCGGCAATAAAAGCTTGCAATGCATCGCTTAATTCATTTGTAATAGGTATAATTCTTTCCTTATTTCGTTTGCCTAACACTTTAAGTTGCATACGATAAAAATCAACATCTGATTCTTTGAGTCCAATTAACTCTGACAAACGCATGCCAGTTGTGTAGTAAGTAAGCAATATCAATTCATCCTGCCAAGTTTCTATGTTGTTTTGGGTTTCGGTTTGAACCGACTCCAATGCAAACAATTCTTTCATGGCACGCTCTTCTATAAACACAGGAAGTTTCTTTTCTACTTTAGGCGCTTGTATTCGCGTCATAGGGTTTTGCATCACCAATTCTTCACTTAACATAAATTTATAAAAAGCGCGAAGACTAGATACTTTACGAGCTACACTCCTAGCTCCTATGCCATTCTCCATCATTTGTGATAACCAAGAACGTATGTATAAATGACTAATATCTTTGAGCAATGTTAGCTGGTATACATCTAAAATATAGGTTTGAAATTGTTGTAAATCATTCTCTAATGCAAGCAAGGTGTGTGCAGATTGTTTCTTCTCGAAACGTGCATAATTTATGAACTGTTGAATACCTTCTTGTAGCTCCATATCCTTTATTGCTTGAGGCAATTTATATAATTCAACTTTAACAAACAACTAAATAAAGTTCATTTACCTAGTGTTTACAAAATTATGCGCTATTTAAAGTAGAATATTATTTATCTACATCTGAGTATAATTCGATTTGGTTCAAACCGAAACCAATAAAATGTATTTGCTATTTTGCCTACCTGATAACCTTAATTTGTTTAAGGCTGCTACTATTGGTAATTTCAAAAAGATAAATTCCACTTTCAAATGCTCGCATATCATATCTCAACAAGGTTTCCTTTGTTTCAATAATATCTATTAATTTCCCACTCAGGTCAAACACTTTTATTTGGCTTGAACCTATTGGTAATTCAATGTTTAATGTTTGTTCAACTGGATTAGGATAAAAGCGAAGTTGTTGTAAGTTCTTTGAACTTTCTAAACCTATCGCAAAGGGTTTACAACTGCCAACCTTATATGTATTTTTATTTCCTCCAGTATTCCTTTCTCCCGCTCCAGGAAAAGAGTAGGTATAATAAAAATAAACCTGTGCTCCCTTAGCTGCTGTAATTTTAAAAGGCACATTCGGACTAACAGTATAACCCGGTAAACTGCCAGCATTTAGGCCATAATACAAAATACAAGTGGGGCTGCCAACACCTGTTTTGGAGGGTATAAACGTTAAAGTTGGATTACTTTCGTCTTCAGAAAATTGATAATCAAAATCGCCATTGAATGCACTGCCTCTGCATGAAGGTGTTGAGTCTATATACAATGTAATTGCTTTAGAATTATTTGAGGCTCCTTGGTTATCAATTGCCGTTGCGGTAAATGTATATGTGCCTGCCGAACCAAACCAATTATATTCATATGGGTAACTGGCATCGCTCCCTACCAACCGCGGCCCTTCATATAGTTTAACTTCGCTCACAATGCCGTTTATATCTGATGCAAGAGCACTAAACTTTACAGGTTCATTGGCAAAATACCTGCTACCATCTGTGGGTGTGGCTATAGTTACCTTTGGTGCAATGTTACTGCTGATTGAAGAAATAATATACACTTGGTCTTTGTCTGCATAGGCACCATTACTAACACTCAATTCCATTAAATAAATGCCTTCTTGTAAGCCGTTTATCAAGGGTTTGGATGAACTTTCATTGGTAATGCTTAAGATACTTGGGCCATAAATTTGTTTCCAAGCATAAGTTAATGTGCCACCTGCTGGGTTGCTACTTTTGCTGCCATCTAAAATCACACTATTGGATGGAAGTTGCACCAAGATATTTTCTCCAGCTTCTGCAATGGGCTGCGAATATGGTAATGGCGAAACGTAGGTAAAAGTGAGTTTACCAAGATTTAACTCGCCATTGCTAAAAAATATTCTCAGGGTTTGCTTGCCACTTTTTAAAGCTAAATTTTCAATGCTTTTGCTGGCCCAAGTTGTCCAGTTGCCTGGAGAATTAACCGATATGGGTGAGCCAACTTGTTGTCCGTCCATACTTAAAATAAAAGGACCGCCGCCTGCACCATTGCCGCAAGCATAACGAAACTGTAAATTGTAAATTCCAGCTTGTTTGACATCCACTGTATAATTAACCCATTCTCCAGCGGCAATCCAACCAATGGTGTTTCCTTCAACTGCATCTATACTTGCATCTACATATTCATTGGTTCTAAAATCCCCTTCGTTTTTTGGCGTATTATCGTTATAAGTTATACCTTGCCCCAAGCCACCTTCAAATACATCATAATTACCAGACATCAAAATACCAGGAATTTCAATTGGCGTGCCAGTAAATGGCAATTGCTCGCCAACCACAACAGTGTAAATATTACTAAGGGAATAATTTGTACCCGTAAAAATCTTAGCATAAAAATGTTGCTTGCCTGCTTGTAAATTATTTACCTTAAAAGTAAATGGTGCTTGGGTTACTTCGCCTAAAACTGTTTCTCCATTTACAAATTGAACCTTGGAAACATTTCCAGAATTAACAGTCAATTGAAGGGTGATATTGCTGCCCGGGTAGGCTTCAGAAAAGTTAGCACCTAAAGTTCCACTTGCATTTGCATCTAAGTTGCTAAGCATACTTTTTGCAGGCACGGTAAACGAGAAATTATCAGAAAACATAACCAATTTTGGTGTATTTCCATAGTTATGCGCAACATAAGTTTTAACACCATTTTTGATAAACACTGCTGCAAGTGGATGGTTAGAAGTGATGTTATTGCTTACCTTACCCAACACATTCATGGCATGCAACCAATGATAAGTTTGCGCATCGGATATTCCAAATTTTAAATTTCGGTTGGAATATGAGTTGTATAAATCAAGGGCCTTTTGCGGATTGATAAATGCCAAATAAGACCAATATACATCGTGCCATAAATTGTCATTTACTTGGTTGCTTAAGATACCCGTGTTCTTTTCAATTTCAGCCCAAAGGGTTTTCACATAATTGGTGTCGTGCCCCAAATACAAAGAGCCCCCATGAATGGGGTACATTTCTATGCCATACGAAGCGGCAATGTCTGCTGTCCAAAAAGTGCCGTTGTCGTAGCTATTTCCCCAAACCCTAGAAACTAGGCTAAATTGTTGGTTCGAACCAAAATTTCTATTGTAAATATCCAACCAATATTCTTCAATTGCAGTTTGCTCGGTGGTATATAAATAAATGCCTAAATCTCTGATGGCTTTGTTGCCTGTAACTTCGCCCCAATGAATGAGTGCCGAGTTAAACTGCATACTTTCTGAGGTTGATTCTTGGTCGTTGCCCTGCGGAAAAGTTGCAAAGCCGTTTGCCCAGCAATGCCCAGCATACGGACTAAAATTTCTCAAATGAGGGTAGTCGTTGCTATTTCTGTTGTCATTGGCTGCATCTTTAACCAAGAGGTTTACCATTGCGCCAAAATTATCCTTCCATCCAGGTTCAAATTGTTCTACAAAAGCAGCAGCATGAATAAAATAGCCCCAATGAAAATGGTGGTCGTTTATGTTTCCGTCTTGCCCATGCCCCGCTGGATAGCCAATTAAAGTGGACCAATTTTGATTGTAATAAAATAAGAATGCTACTTCCCCAGGCTTTGCAGTTAACCAATTTTCTAACCTGTCTTTAACAGTTTTTAGTATTATATTCAATGATGCTGTATCCTTTGTTAGTTCTGCTATGCGGGCAGTTTGAATGAGTCTGTTCATCACTTGCCCTTCATTATAGGAATCTGTCCAAGTGCTTAAGCCATCACTTTTAATGGCATCTACTTTTTCCTTAAGCTTCATCGGACTAAAGCCATTGCTTAGGTGGTTTACATTTGGAAGCGTAGGTAAGATGCCATAAAATTTATTTTCAACCACAAACCTATTGCTTGCCATGGTTTTTATTTGTCCTCGAACGCCTGCATAAGTGTAGCCATTTGGTGTTGGAGAATTTGCAGCCAAGTGCGACCATTGATGCGGCAAAAGGCCTTGTAAAATAAGGGTATCGCTGCCTTCTTTTATGTCTGTTTCTACTATAAATTCGGTTTGAACCAAAGCCGTTGCTTCCGTATATTTCCAATTGGCAAGCGTGTTTTTGGGAAACACATAGGCATATTTTTTGAATTCATTGGCCACAGAATTTACATTGCTTGCGGTAAGTGGAATAAAGGCCAAGGACCAGTAATTTTTGCCGTTAAGGGTTGAGGTAAAAGTTTTTCCCGATTGGGTCCAAACCGAACCCGTTGGCGCATACACTACAAAGTCGGCGCCATTGCGGACGTTTAAAATAATTAGCCTTTCATTGTCAATGCTTGCAGTTCCTTCATTAACAGTAATGCTAGCAATGTCTGCACTGTCTTTGGTAAAATATAAAAAAGGCATGCCAATACCAGCTGTAGCAGTAAAGTTTTGAGTATTATTCTTCCAGTTAAGGCTTACGGTCCAGTCAGAGAAATCAGAAACTTTACAGGCGCTAGCATTTAAGCCGGTAACACCCACAACAACTGGTAAAATATTATCTATCACCCCCCAAGGAATATAGCTCACTACAAGTCCATTATTAGTTGTTTTAAGGGTAAATGGATAACTAAAAAGATTATCAGAGTGGTTGTTTTTTACTTTGTTCGACCACCAATCATTGGTAGGAACAGGTTTGAGAGCCGCATTTCCTGTAGTAAGGGGCGCTCCAGAAGGAAATGAATTTCTGCCGGCTTGGTCTGTACCTGGAAACGCAGTGGTATAGCTTCCGGCACCCACTGGCACAATTTGCCCGATTAAGAAATTAGAAAGTAAATTAAGCGCTAAAAAAGTCTTTAACCCAATAAGTGTAATCCCAGAAAATAGTTGCTTCATCAATGGAGTTTAATATGTTCAAATGTAGGAAAAGCTTTGAACCAATTATAGTTGTTAAATAATAATGACACAATAGTGATTTGAAATAATTACCTTTATGTCAAGTTGTTTACATTATGAAAACTATAATTAAATTTTCTATTCTGCTTTTTGTTTTTACGTTAAATGTTGCATTTACCTATAAGGCTAACCCTAGTTGCATAGGTGTTTATGGTGTTTCAGAGGAAGATTCTTCGCAAATTTATCTTACGCTAAATGCAGATAATACCTTTAAATACCAAGATTTTTCTGATTCGAAACATAAAATAAGTACTTCAGGAAATTGGGTTCAAAAAGGAAATAAAATTATCCTAAAAAGTTCGGAATTGCAGTTGAAGTTTCATCACTTATGGACCCTTTCTGATAACGGCAAACAAGTGAAATCTAGAAAAGGATTATGTTACTACAATTTATGCAAGGTAGGGTAGAACTTTGCTTTGAATCAATTTGATTTGCAGCAGGCGCTTCGGTTCAAACCAAAAATTTACATAACTTAATTGGGTAAATTACAGTTAAAAAGGCGGAAAAATGGCATGAGGCAATAATTTTGTAAAACACTATCCTTATTATTGGGTTTGTTATTTTTGAATTAATTATAATACTTTACATAATAGTAATAGAAGCATGATTGCACCCGAAATAGAGCAGAAAATAGAAGCTATTCGTTTAAAAATTGAGCCATTGCGTGAGGCTATCATACTTCATAAGGTATATTCAGCAATAAAGAATTTAGATGATTTAAAGGTGTTTATGTCCTATCATGTTTATGCTGTTTGGGATTTTATGTCGTTGCTTAAAACCTTACAGAATAACTTAACTTGTACAACAATCCCTTGGTTTCCTAAAGGTAATCCTGATACCCGGTTTTTAATCAATGAAATTGTGGTAGGTGAGGAATCTGATATAGATATGAATGGCGTAAGGAAAAGTCATTTTGAACTCTACTTGGATGCGATGCGTCAATTGGGAGCAAGTACAGGTAAAATGGAAGATTTTCTGAGAGCCTTTCAAGAATCAGGAGATTTAACGGCGTCATTTAAATTGGCAAGTGTACCTAGTGCCGCCCAGCATTTTGTAGATTTTACTTTCAAGGTAATTCATAGCGATCAAGCCTTCTTGCAAGCCGCTATTTTTACCTTTGGGAGAGAAGATTTAATCCCGGGAATGTTTATTTCTATAGTGAAAGACATGAATGAGAAGTTCCCAGACAGTATCTCTATTTTCAAATACTATTTAGATAGACACATCGAAGTAGATGGTGATCATCATAGCCACCTTGCTTTACAAATGACTGCAAATTTATGCGGCAACGATGAACAAAAATGGGAACAAGTAGAAGCTGTTGTGATAGCATCTCTTGAAAAGCGAAAGCTATTATGGGATGGAGTGTTAGAAGAGATTGAGGGTAGATGATTTTTTGTTTACAATATTTTAACATACCTCTAATTGCATGTATTTATGTAGTCTAAATTGTTTTTTCATTTTAAAAAATCAGTTATTTAAACCTTTGATGTTAATTGAAAATTCTATTTTCGCCTGAGAATGAGCGATACTTCTTTAATAAATATACCTTTCATAGATGGTGTTTATTTTGAAAATGAATCTTCTTTGAATGTAGAAGAAATTACTGCTGAAATTGAGAAGAATTTAAAACTCAAGATAGACCTTGATGTTTATGAAAAATTTTGCAGAAATAAATTTAGAAAACCAGTATATGATATATATGCACTCTTCGCTCCTTTTAATGAAGCGATAAGAGCATTTTATCCTTTTGTGCCTTTTTTAAAACAGCAGCTCAAGCAAGGTGATATTATAGTTGACGTTTGGAACAGAACAGGTTGGAGTTCAATCCTATTGGCATCCCTTTTCCCGGAACAAAAAGTAATTAGTTTTTGGGAAGGCGATTCAGATGTTTTGGGGTATAACGGATTTGCATACTGGCTTGGTTCAACCCCAAACATTGAAATTCGTTTTGCCAAACCCAATGTTCCTTTTTCATTTGAGAATAGTTCTATTTCATTGGTTTTAGGGTTTGATACATTGCACAGGCAAGTAAAAAGTAATTTGGTACCTGAAATACTTAGAATTTTGAAACCCGAAGGGTATGCCTTTTTTCCCCATGTACATTTAGCAAACAACCAACCTGTGCCTTATTTTAAGAGGGGTGGCGATTTAATTCATGGGGAATCCTATTTAAAATTATTTTCAAAGTTTAATGGTGAGAGAAACGCATATGTTTTTTCTGAACCCGATCTGTTTAATAAGAGTTTAGATGATTCCTGTATTGTTTATGCCGATGCGTCAACCACTGATTATAATGGACTTTTTTCAATTTCTCCCAAAGGGGTTAATTTGAATGAGGAATTAAAGGCATTTAATTATTTCGATTATTTTCAATTAAACGAAGGGTACTTGATTGCAAATCCGCTATTAGAAATCAATGCACTAAGAAAGGTAAACCTTAGACAAGATGCTCTCAAATTAGAAATTGAGTATTTGTTGGTTACACATCCAGTTTATATTGGGCATCTCAATAAGTCGATAGAATTTGAGTTAACCGAACTTGAATGGCAAATTTACTTTTGGGCTTCTAGATGCAAATCCTGTGTTTTTATCAAAGAGAAATTAGGTATTTCTGATGAGGTGTTTAAAGCTATTATATTAAGACTGCAAGCAATCGACCTATGGCAAATTTTACCAGTTAAGGAGCAGCATGTTCGATTACAACATTATTTTTCGTGGCAAACCTTTATTACTTCGCATGATGCCATGACGCTTTCTCATCTTTGGAAGCGGGCACTTAAATCTTACCCAAATCAAGAATATATTTTTGATAGAAACGAAAAAGTTAATTATACCTATCAAGAATTTGAAGTTATTGTAGAAGCCTTAGCCTATACCTTACAAACGAATGGTTGCAGGAATGGAAATCGAATTATAGTGCATGCTGATATATGCCTAGAATCTATAGCCATTTTTTGGGCTTGTATGCGACTAGGCTTAGTATTTGTGCCAATTAAAAGTGATGAAAAAGAGGGTAATTTTGAAAGTATTTTAATTCAAAATCAGCCTAACTATATTTTTCTAAATAAAATACTTCCACTTAAAGAAAATTGGCAACATAAAGCAATCATTTTTGATAGAGAAGAACAAGTTCAGATTCCTTTTGGCTGTTTGCTTTCAGATTGGTTGCAAGAGACAGTTTCAGGTTGGGTTGAACCAAAAGTTGAACCTGAATGTGTTGCTGCTGTTTTATATACTTCTGGTTCGAGCGGGAATGCAAAGGGAGTTGTACTTACCCAAAGTCAATTGTTTCAAAGTGCAATAAGTTTTGTGGAAGCTTACCATTGGAATAGCGCTGACAGGTATTTGGCAATTGGGACACTCGATCAAATGAGTGCAATAAGAAATGCCTGTTTAATTACTGCAGAGTCGGGTTCTGTTTGTGTAATTCCTACCATAAATGAAACACAAATACCAACGGCATGTGTTAACGCACTATATGAATCGAAAATAACAAAATTAGTGGCTAGTCCTAGTTTGTTAGCATTGTTTCTAACTGTAAAAGATGTGCAAATTAAACTTGCAAAAGTTCAATTGGTACTCAGTACAGGGAGTGCTTTAACACCTTCATTAAAAGAACGCTTCTTCGAGAAAACGGGTTTAAAGATTCACAATTATTATGGATTAACAGAAACAAGTGGCTTTTGCATAGGAGAATGTATCGAAAGTGCAAATGTTAATTCAAATTCAATTGGAAAAGCTTTTCATAGTTTAATTAAAATAATTAATGAAGAAAACGCTCCAGTTTCAGTAGATGAAAAAGGTGAATTGTTTGTCTATAATGGCAATATTTCAACTTCCTATTTAGGCAATTCTCCTGCAATAAATACTGACAAAGAAGGTTGGTTTAACACGGGGGATATTGCTGTAATGAAAATAGATGGCAGTATAGAACTGGTAGGTAGAAAACTTGATTTCATTAAAAATGCCAGAAGTGAAATTGTTTACTTTAAGGAGATTGAAGCGTTGGTGCGAAAAGAGAATGAGGTTAAAGATTTAGTTATTATTCCATTTTTTGAGAATGAAGCTGAGAAGATTGCCTTATTAGTAGCAATTGAAAATCAAGAAAATAAATCAATTTTAGATAGGATTAGAGAAAATCTACAAAACTATTTGGGGACTAGAAAAACGCCGGTAATTATTAAAAGTGTAAATACAATTCCTCGTAAAACAAATGGTAAAATAAGTAAAGAAGAGATTTTAAAATTAATATGAATATTTCAGAATTATTTAAAAAAGTACATGAGTTTCCCAAAAGAACATTTGCAATTTTAGAAGACGATCAAAAAATTACCTATGGCGATATAATTAATACTGCCAATAAAATTAGCCATTTGTTTGTTTCCTTTGGCCTGCAGCAAGGTGAAAAAGTCTTACTTTCAAGTACTGATAAGTTGGCTATTGCCGAGGTAACTTTAGCTGCTTATAGATTTGGGTTAACCGTTATTTTATTAGATTTCAATTCAAAAAAAGGTAGAGTAAAAGGGATTATTGAGGCATGTAAACCAAGTTTGTTTATTGTTGACCCTAACCTTTTGCAGGAATGGAACCTTGAAACAGATAAAACGCTATTGGTTAAAAGAAGCAAGGTGGCAAAAAGTGTAGTCTTTAAAAAGCTCTTTAACAAGGCTGCAACAAATGAAGCAGTTGAAGATTCATTAAAAAGCTTTCCTGCTTGTTTAAAAAATTTCGAAGGCTTACAACCAGTATTTCCTAAGGAAGTAAGCGAAAGCGCTATCGCCTATATCATGTATACTTCAGGTTCAACTTCCGAGCCTAAAGGAGTGATGATTACGCATGCAAATTTGTTCAGTCATTTAGAAACACTTAAAAATGTTTACAAAATGGATGCTGCTTCAAAAATTTTGAATGTTCTTAATCCTTTTCATGCCGACGGGATTAATCAAGGTCCGTTATTGTCATTTTATTGCGGTTCTACTTGGTTAAGTCCATTTGGCTTGGACACAACCCAACTTGAGAAGTTTTACTTTTCAATTTATAAATATGAAATTACCCATGCCTTTGTGGTGCCAACTTTATTAGCCTTTTTTGAAAAGCTACACCTAGGATTTGAAGATAGTTTTAAAACAAGTGATTTTAAGTTTCTCATTTCCGTGGCTGCCCAATTAGATGCGCGCCTTTGGCAATCTGTAATGGATATCTTTAAAGTAAAGATTATTAACGTTTATGGACTAACAGAAACCGTGAATGGAAGTATTTATTGTGGTCCAGAGGATTCTAATTTTAAAGTTGGCACAATAGGCAAACCAGTTGATTGCGAAGTTAAAATTGTGGATGAAAATGGCAATGAATGTCTATCAAATGAAAAAGGAGAGTTACTTTTAAAAGGAACACATATTATGCTGGGCTATTATAACAATGCCGAAGAAAACAAGCAAATTATCAAAGATGGATGGTTACATACTGGAGACATTGCTTTAAAAGATGAAGATGGCTTTTATAGCATTGTAGGTAGGAAGAAAAGTATGATTAATGCTGGTGGATTTAGGATCCAACCTGAAGAAATTGAGGAAGTAATTCTAACAATGGAGGGTGTTGATGCATGTAAAGTTATTGGCGTGCCTGACCCTATATTAATTGAAAAAATTATTGCATTCTTAAAAGTTGATAGAATCATAGTTAAAGATGAGGTTGTATGTTATAAATTTTTGAGAGCCCTTCTAGAACCAGAAAAAGTACCAAGTCAAATCATCTTTGTTGATGACTTCCAAAGAGGAATTAGTGGGAAAATCATGATAGAACCATTAAAAAATCTTGCATTGCAAACTAAAACACTCACCGAAACATCCATTGGTTCAAACCTAGAAATTCTCTTTCAAATTGCAGCAAATGTTTTTAAGGTAAAACCTGAAGAAGTTAGTGCCACTAGTTCTTCTATTAATTTGGCGGGTTGGGACTCAATGAATAACTTTATCTATATTACCACCATCGAAGAAAGATTTAAAGTACAATTTTCAACCTCAGAAATAATGTCGATGAAAAACATTCAGGATATTGATAGGATAATAACTATGAAACTTAAAAATGTATAGATCAGTAACACCCATTAAAATATGGATTTATGCAATTGTTGTAAGCTCATTTTTAGTTTTGGTTTTTTCGGCATATGCTTTACATATCTTCAAACATCCAAATCGGGTTTCAAATGCCTATAGAAAGTCACTCAAAGAAACTTTGCAACATTTATATAACCAAGATTCTTCTCGCACTACAGTTTTGTTTTTTGGGTCTTCCCCAAGCTTTTTTGCCATTCCAAATTCAAAGCAACTTGAAAATGATATTGAACTTAAAACTGGTTTAAAATTAAACCTATTAAAAGTTAATATTCTTTGGCTTAATATGGATAGGCTTTTGAATTCAGAATTCTTAGAATATATAAAAATTTACCCTCCGAAAATCTTATTCATAGAAACCAATAGATTATTTGTTGACGATGATTGGGGCAGGGATTCATTAACTTTATTAAGCATGTATGAATCTATAAAAAAAGGTAGGTTCCCTAATGAATACAATGAAGCTTTAGAAGAATTACTTGCCAATTCTAAATTCTATTTAGGAGTAAAGCAGCCAATTGACATTAATTGTAATCCAACCGTTCACCGCTCCTTTTTTTCGGATAAATTTGATACTGTAGCATTTAGAGCTTTAAAAGAGAACAGGCAACTTGTTAGAAATTTTGGGCAAAATCAAGAATTTAACGAAGCAATTCGTCATTTAAATTCTAAAAATGTTAAAGTTTGTTTCCTTGAATTGCCAAAATTTTCGGCCTATGAAAATACTTGCCTTAGTCCACTAGAAAGGTATAAAAAGAAGCTACTACATGCCAAATATGATAGTATTTTCAAGGTGCCAACATTTGTATTTAATGAAACATTAAACGATTCAGATTTTTTTGACGGCGGGCACCTTAATTATAAAGGTGCTAAGAAGTATAATAATTGGTTGGTTTCTTTACTTGATTCGATTTTATGAGTGAATTATTAATCGTTTTTTTGTTTGCAATTCCGCTTATTTTTTTAGCGTGGATGATTCCTCAAAAATATGTATTGAACGTTCAGATAGCTTTCACTTCATTGTTTTTACTATATACTTCTTACTGGTCCTTTTTTATACTGGCAGGAATAACCCTTCTAAATTTTTATTGGTTAAAAAGTGACAGGTTTTCTCCATCTTTAAAATTATTTGGAAGCATTTCTATTTTGTCGTTGGTATTAGTTGCAGCCAAGGTTTTATACTCAATCAATGATAATTGGATTTTGCCACTAGGAATGTCCTATTATATCTTTAGAAATTTGCATTATACCATAGATGTGAGTTTAGGTAAAATAAAACAAGATTCTTTGATAAATTACCTTGCCTATAATTTCTTTTTGCCTGTATTAATTATTGGCCCTATCAACAAATACAATGATTTTATTAGAGATTGGAATAGGCGAAGGTTCAATAAAGATTTTATTTCTTTAGGGTTAGAAAGAATATTATTTGGAACTGCTAAAATATTTATATTAGGGAATTATATTTTTTCCTACAAGGTTTCTGTCTATCTTAATGCGTTGCCAACAGAATATTTATGGCATAAAACCTATTTAGAATCACTCAGATTTATTTTTAATGCCTATTATCAATTTGCAGGTTATTCTGATATTGCCATTGGCTTATCCTTATTATTAGGCTTTCGCATTAATGAAAATTTCAACAATCCGTTTTGGTCAACAAACATGAGGGAGTTTTGGACTCGGTACCACATGTCACTTTCTGGTTTTTGTAAGGACTATATATATGAACCAATCGCAGCCTATTTTCGAAAACCTATTGTTGGTGTTTTGATAACAATGTTAATCATTGCACTTTGGCATCAAATAAACCTCCAATATTTAATTTGGGGTGCAGTGCAAACCATTGGAATTTACCTCGCAAGATATGCCCCAAAAAGTCCCAATAATAAATTAACAGATATCATCAGTAGATTCTTTGTGATCAACTTTTTTGCAATTAGCTGTGTGCTCGTTTCAAATGAAAGTTTAGAAGAAGCAATAGTGAAACTTAAAATTATATTTTTATTAAACTAATTATGTATCATTATTTGCTAAAATACCTAAAACCAAAACACGCAAACCTTTTGATGCTTTGCTATTATATTTTTCTATTATTATTGATTTTCAAACTTGCCATATCAAAAATTCCTGCTGGAGAATTTCGATATATTGGGTGGTAGCCCAATTTTACGAAAAGTTAAATTGTAATTTGAGCAATCATTCCTAAACGCCCAAACCTACTAATTTGCCTAATCAACCCAAACCTTTACCACATGCAGCAATTGTTGATTCTCATTACTAACCTCCACAAAATAAAACTTGCCTTTGGGCCATCCTGCCAATGAAATTTTATGTTGTTTCTCATGGCTGCCTATCTGGTAAACCAATTGACCCAACTGAGCGTAAACCTTAATTGTATATTTTTTCAGATTAGAACAATTTTTCAGATCAATATAAATGGCCTCACTTGCCGGATTGGGATAAATAAGAATTTCAGAATGCGCGAAATCTTGGTTCAAACAAACTATTTTGCCATCTACGTATAATGGATAGCCTGTTTGGGTAATTCAATTCTGAAGGATTAGGTTGCATGTTGGCGTACACAGATTCCTTGCTGGCACTTTATAATTTACTCAACTTATTACTAGCAAATTATTTTAAAAAAATTTAAATAGCATTTTTCCATATTTATTTTAAAATCAATATTTTAACACTTTTACACTTTTGATTATCATGATAAAACAAAGTAATACTTTAGATTATCATGATAAAATAAGGTAATACTTTTGAATATCATGATAAAAAAAGTAATTTTGGCGCATGGATTTTAATAGAAAGCAAATATTAATTGATGCCGAAAGCGAAAGCGTGTTTTTGTGGGGCGCGCGGCAAACAGGTAAAAGTACCTTGCTGAAACAATTATTTCCAAAGGCTTTATGGTTTGATTTATTGCTATCTGATGTGTATGAAAGGTTATCCAAACAACCTTCCTTACTCAGGGAAACCATTTTGGCTGATGTTGAAAATCGCGTAGTTATAATAGATGAAATTCAAAGAATCCCAACATTACTCAATGAAGTACATTGGTTGATTGCCAACCATAAAGTTCAATTTATCCTTAGTGGTTCTAGTCCGCGTAAAATTATACGAGGTGGTGCAAATCTTTTAGGTGGTAGGGCTTTGCGCTACGAGCTTTATCCTTTGGTAAGTAGCGAAATTCCCGACTTTGATTTATCAAAGGCCTTGAACAATGGTTTACTACCTAGGCACTATTTGGCAAACAACGCTAAAAAATTAATCTCGTCTTATATTGGCAATTACTTGAAAGATGAAATTGCCGCAGAAGCAAAAATTAGGAACATACAGGTGTTTGCGAGGTTTTTAGAAGCTGCAGCTTTTAGCAATGGAGAGATGGTGAACTATGCTAATATTGCTACTGATTGTGGGGTATCTGCCCCAACAGTTAGAGAGTACTTTCAAATTTTAGAAGACACACTTATTGGCAGGTTTGTTCCTTCTTACCAGAAAAAGCCCAAACGCCGGGTAATTGCAGCGCCAAAGTTTTACTATTTTGATTTGGGTATTGTAAATTACCTGCTCAAGCGAGGCGAAATTCAACAAGGAAGCGAAATTTATGGCAATGCTTTTGAACATTTCATTTACCAAGAAATATATGCGCACAGCAGCTATTCTGGTAAAGGATATCCAATTCATTATTGGAGAACTACTTCTCAACTAGAAGTTGATTTTATCTTAGGAGAAAATGAAGTGGCCATTGAAGTTAAATCTTCTGCAAATATCAATACGAGGCATCTTAAAGGACTCAAAAGTTTCTCAGAAGAATACAGTACCAAACAATTAATTCTAGTCTGCCATGAGCCTTTACCAAGGCTTGTTGAAGGCGTTTTGATATTGCCTTGGAAGATTTTTTTAGAACGGCTTTGGGCTGACGAAGTTATTTAGATGATTCTTAAGAGATGTCATCAAGTATAAACTCCGAGAAATTATCAATGTCAATCACTTTTGTATTGGGTTGATAGGCCTCTACAAACTTCTTTGGGAATTTAAACTTACCAGCATCTTTCCATTTAAACTCAAATGCCGACAACTTTAAATTTTCCTCCTCAACCCAATCTACCTCTTGCTGGTCTTTGGTTCGCCAAAAAAAGTAATTTGGATAATGCAATTGGTAGTTCAAGTGTTTGATGCGCTCTGCAATTAAGAAATTTTCCCAAAGGGCGCCTTTGTCAGGTCTCAACTCTATTGGATTGTATGCCTTAATAATTGCATTCCGAATGCCATTGTCGTAAAAATAAATTTTCTTATTGGTTTTGATTTCACTCCTTAAATTACGGCTAAATGCATTTACCCTAAAAATTACAAATGCCTTTTCTAAAAGCTGAATATAACTGCTCACCGTTTCTTTGCTAATGCCAAGCAAAGTTGCAAGTTCTGTATAAGAAACTTCAGACCCAACTTGATATGCCAGTGCTTGCAAAAGCTTTTCTAATATATCTGGTTTTTGGATATTGGTTAAGGCAAGAATATCCTTGTACAAATAACTTTCGGTTAAATTTTTAAGAAATAATTTCTCTTCCCCTTTATGTGTTATAATATCTGGATACATTCCAAAAATAAGTCTGTTGTTAATATCTTGTTTTGCTTGCAGATACCCATAATGGTTTGAAAGTTCTTTCCATGAAATAGGGAATAAAGTAAATTCAATTTTTCTTCCTGTAAGTGGTTCATTTATGGCATTGTTTAAATCCAAAGCTGAAGAGCCGCTCATAATCAATTGAACTTGTTTAAATTGGTCGTGTATGATTTTTGCCGTTAAGCCTATTTGATTAATACGTTGCGCTTCATCAATAAAAACAATTTTATGATTGCCAATAATTCTCGCAATTTCTTGGGTGTTGTTTCTTGAAAGCATTTCCCTAATTTCTGAATCATCGCCGTCTAAAAACAAAAATTCAGAGGCTTCTCCCAATAAAGTTTTTATAAGAGTAGTCTTGCCTACCTGTCGAGGCCCCGTAATCACCAAGGTTTTTCCTTTGAATAGCCAATTCTTAACTTGGCTTAAAAACGCTCTTTGGATGCTCATAATGGCACAAATATATAAATATTCTCCGAAAAGACGTCTTTTTGGATAGTACATTCTCCAAAAAGACGTCTTTTCGGAGATTCAATTCTCCAAAAAGAGCTATTTTCATAACAAGATTTGTTTAATTATTTGTTTAATAAAACTCCAAAATACGCATAGAAATTTTAATTTTTCAGTTTGTATTGGCTAAACTGCCAAGTCAAACTTCTCTTTCATATAGGGTATCCTCACTTTGCCAAATCCTTTCTTAGCAAATTTTTGTTTCATAGCATCTAATGCAGTGGTTTCGCCATGAACCAAAAAGATGGTTTTAATTTTCTTTTTGTTTTGACATTTCAACCATTCAAATATCTCGTCATAATCTGCATGGGCAGAATAATATTCCAATGACCTTACTTGTGCATTTACCCCATACTCCTCGCCAAAAATTCTAACCATCTTCTCCCCTGCTTTTAACCTTCCTCCCAAGCTCTCAGGCGTGCAATAGCCAACCAACAAAATGGTATTTTTCGGGTTTTCAATATTGTTGGCAATATGGTGTTTTACCCTACCAGCTTCTGCCATTCCACTGGCACTAATGATGATGCAAGGTTCTTTGCTGCTGTTTAATGCTTTGCTGGCTTCTACATCTGAAATGTATTTTAGGTTCTTGAACCCAAAAGGCTCTGGATCGTGTTGGGTATATGCAACAAACTCCTCGCGGTAACATTCGGCATGAATGCGCATGGCTTGGGTGGCTTTTACAGAAAGCGGACTATCCACATAAACTTTAACATTTGGCATTCTGCCTTCGTTTACGGCTTTGTCTAAAATATAGATTATTTCTTGGGTGCGGTCTACACTAAAAGCTGGTATAATTAGTTTACCTTTTTTTTCAATACAGGTATCATGGATAATATCTAGCAATTCGGCCTCAGCATCTTCAACTAATTGATGTTTTTTATTGCCATACGTGCTTTCACAAATCAAATAATCACATTGCCTAAAAGGCTGAGGGTCGCGTAAGATGGGGTCATTATAACGGCCAATATCTCCACTAAAGGTTATTTTAGTTTTTTGTCCTGTGCCAGTCTTTATATCCAAATGAACTGATGCACTGCCCAATAAATGTCCAGCATCTGTAAAGTGAAGGCTAATTTCATTGTCTATTTTAAGAGTTTGGTCGTAGTCTAATTCATTCATTAGTTTTAAGGCCACCTCTACGTCTTCTAATTCATATAAGGGTTCTATTAAATCTACGCCTTTGTTTTTCCTACGCTTATTGACCCATTTTAAATCAGCAGTTTGAATGTGGGCGCTGTCTGCCAGCATAATTTCGCACAAAGTTTTGGTTGCTGGGGTGCAAAAAATAATACCATTGAAACCTTCTCTCACTAAACGCGGAATCAGGCCGCTATGGTCGATGTGTGCATGCGACAGTATCAGGTAATCAACTGCGCTAGGATCAAACCCAAACTTTCTATTTAAATCCTCCCTATTTTGAATGTAGCCTTGAACCAAACCACAATCCAAAAGTATTTGTGTTCCGCTTGGGGTAGTGAGTAAATGTTTACTGCCAGTAACCATTTGGGCAGCGCCAAAAAATTGAATTTGCATGCAGCAAGATGGAAAATATTTATGGTTTAATCAAAAATTATAATTCTCATTTGTTGGTGTCGGTTTAATGTTGTTTTTTTACATGATATTTAGAGAGGAGAATATGCATTTAGCTATCGCAGGAAATATTGGGTCGGGCAAAACCACATTGACAACATTGCTTTCAAAGCATTATAAGTTTGAGCCACATTACGAGAATGTTGAGGACAATCCTTACATCAGTGATTTCTATGAAGATATGCAACGCTGGAGTTTCAATCTCCAAATTTTCTTTTTGAATGAACGTTACAATACTTTGTTGCATTTACAAAAAGCAAAGAAGAACATTATTCAAGACAGAACCATCTACGAAGACGCTCACATTTTCGCACCCAATTTGCATAGCATGGGTTTAATGAGTACCCGTGATTTTGAAACCTATCAAAAGTTATTTGAGTCGCTTAACCAAACCATCAAAGCGCCAGATTTATTGGTTTATCTTAGGGCTTCTATTCCTTCTTTGGTAAATAATATTCAAAAGCGTGGAAGAGAATATGAAGACAGTATTCGTTTAGATTACCTGCGCAGGCTTAATGAGCGCTATGAAGCTTGGATTAGCTCTTATAAACACAAACACCTCATCATCGAAGTAGATGAATTAAATTTTGCAGAAAACTCAGAGCACTTAGGTTCAATCATCAATAGAATACAAGCCGAGGTTAACGGCTTGTTTTAGTTGTTACAAACTACCCGTTCTACCGCCATCTACTGGCACATTTATTCCGGTTATATAAGCTGCATATTCGCTTGCCAAAAAGGCTGCTGTAAAGGCAATTTCTTCTGGTTTTGCAAACCTATTCATAGGAATTTCTGAAAGCATTTCTTGGTTCACAGCTTCCACTTCTTCATTTTGCTTCAAAGCTTTGCCTTCAATAATTTGTTTTAATCTATCTGTTGAAGTTGCACCTGGCAAAATATTGTTTACAGTTATACCCATTGGTGCAAGTTCTGTAGCCATGGTTTTGCTCCAACTGGCTACTGCTCCTCTAATGGTATTACTTACTCCTAAACCTTTTAAAGGAATTTTAACACTAGTAGAAATGATGTTAATAATTCTTCCATAACCACTTTGTTTCATGCCATTAACAACGCCTTGAACCAAAAAGTGACTGCTGAGTAAGTGTGCGTTGAATGCGCCTAAAAACTCTTCTTCCTTTGCGTTCAAAACTGGGCCCGGACTTGGACCGCCGCTATTATTCACTAAAATTTGATAACTATAGTGTGCTTGAATTTTTTCTTCAATAGCTTGTTTAACTTGTTCTGGTTTAGAGAAATCAGCCACTAAAATATCATGTTTTTGTCCATCTTCACAAGGCAAATCTCTCACCATTCTTTCTAACAAAGCGCCATTTCTGCTCATCATGGTAACGTTTGCTCCTAAAGCAGCAAACTGCTTGGCAATAGCCAATCCAATTCCTTTGGTGCTACCACAAACCAAAGCGTTTTTCCCTTTTAAGTCAATTTTCATAACGCAAATCTAGTCGCCTTTAGGCTTATTTTTGAATTTTAGTTCTCCAGAAGCTCAATCTGTAAATATTATTCTTTCACATGCTTTTAAATTGTGGCTAGAATAAATTATTTTTTGCAAATAGTATGTAAAATAATCCTCACATACCATATTTATCAATTATTTTGCACCATGCAGTTTTTGTATCCTGGATTTTTATATGCTTTAGGACTTGTTTCTATTCCTGTGCTAATTCACTTGTTTAACTTTAGACGTTATAAAAAAATCGTTTTTAGTGATATCCGTTTTTTAAAAGAATTTACAGAACAAAATAAAAAGCAACAAACACTCAAACATTTACTTATTTTATTGGCAAGAACTTTGGCCATTGCAGCATTGGTTTTTGCATTTGCGCAACCTTTTATACCTTCTAACCAACTACAATCAAGCACTTTATCAAATAAAATTAGCATTTATATTGATAATAGTCCAAGCATGGAAGCCATTGCCGAAAAGGGTTCTTTGCTAAACACAGCGAAAGAGGAGGCTCTAAAACTTGTAAAAGCCTTTCCCGACAAAGATGAATTTAGCTTACTTACCAACGATTTTGAAGGTAAGCACCAACGTTGGCTCAAAAAGAAAGATATACTTAAAGAAATCGAATTGCTTAGTCCTTCACAAACTTTTAGAAATGCTGCCGAAATTCAGCTTAGGCAACAATCACTTTTTTCAGGGCAAGCAAATGGCCAAAACTTTTGGTTTAGTGATTTTCAACAAAATCTTAAATTAGATGGAAGTGTAACATTTGATAGCGCTTTCCTTCCTAAACCCTTTATTTTGGAAGCAAATCAGGCACAAAACAAATGGATAGATTCTGCTTGGTTTCCTCAACCTGTGTTACATTTAGGTTCAAACAATAAAATAAAAGTACGTATAAAAAATGGAGGAACAAGTCCTTGGGAAAACCAACCGCTAGTTTTAAAAATCGATGGCATTCAAAAGGCTTTGGTAAACCTTACCTGTAATGCTGGTGGCTCTGAAACAGCAGAAATTAATTTTAGCCTAAGTGATTATAAGTCGCATGGGTTTGAACTCTTACTCACTGATTTTCCAATTGTTTTTGATGATGTATATTATCTAAGCGCTGCTGCAAAAAAAATCTTAAATGTATTGCTAATACACAATGGCGAAGGCAATAAACATTTGGAAACAGTGTTTAGCCTGGATTCTTTGTATGCATTTAGCAATATGCCAATTGGCAACCTAAAAAGCGAATTATTTGCTGACCAACAGCTCATCATATTACAGTCACCGCAGGAAATGAGCGCAACAGTTTACCAAGAACTTGAGAAATTTGTGCGCTCAGGAGGTGTTTTGTTAGCAGTTCCTGGCGTAAAAATGGGAAATTCATTTCAAACCTTTTTGCAAAAAGTTGGGTTCGGTTTGAACCAAGCTCAAACCTCAAAACAGGTGTTCGAGAAACCAAGTCAAAGACACCCATTAATGGCTAATGTGTTTAGCAAACTTCCTGATTTGGCAGCCATGCCAACCGTTAATTCATGGTATAATTTCACCCTTAACAAGAGTCATAAAACCATTATTAGTTTAGAAAACGGACAAGAATGGCTAAGCGAGGTCGGTTTAGGAAAAGGTAGTGTTTATTTGATGGGTTCAAACCTAAATCTAGAAAGTGGAAATTTTGTGCAAAATGCCTTGTTTGTTCCGGTGATGTTAAACCTACCAATTCAAGCCATTCAAGCTGCACCAGCCTCTTTTTCAATTGGCAAACAAATAAATTTCCCACTGCCATCGGAAGCTGCTGGAAAAGTTGTTCAAATTAAAAATGAGTTAGCTGATTACAGGGTAGAAACGAGATTACTTAACAATCAAGTTTTTGCTGCAATAAATGGAATTTCTCCTAAAGCAGGCATTTACAGCGTTCTAGCAGATGGCAACAAAATTACAAAAGTGGCTTTTAACTTCCCGCGGCAAGAGTCTAATATGAAGTTTTATGCCAAGGAAGAAATTGAGGCAAAATTAGGTGAGCCATTGTTGGTTCAAACCATTGATGCTTTTAGAAATACTATTTCGGCTACTGGGCAAGGAAAGGCTTTGTGGCGTTACTTCTTACTTTTGGCCTTGCTAATGATTCTTATTGAGGTATTGTTGTTGCGGCTATGGAAATAGCGAATAATCTCTATATTTGTCAAATCAGTCATTGATGGCAATGAAATTAAGATTAAGTCAGGTTCTCATTTGTGATCCCGCATCCGGTTTTAATGGAAAAGTATGTGACCTTTTACTAGAAGGTGGCATCATTCAGGCTATTGAACCTAGTGCTTCCGAAATTATAGAAACGCCGAAAGGTTATAAAGTACTTTCTTTAAAAGGAAAGGTGCTTTCACCGTCCTTCGCAGATTTGCGTGCAGATTTTTCTGATCCAGGATTCGAATACAACGAAACCATTGAAAGTGGAAGCAGGGCAGCCTTGCTTGGAGGTTTTACAGAAGTAGCAATTTTACCCTCTACCCTACCTACCCGAGATAATAAATCTGCTGTAGCTTATATTACAGGAAAATCTACCCAAGTTCCAATTCAAGTTCACCCTTATGGCGCAGCCACGCAAGGAAGAGAAGGCAAAGAAATGGCCGAATTATACGACATGAATTTGGCGGGCGCTATTGGGTTTACGGATGGAAATCGTGCAATTAGTGATGCCGGTTTGCTACTTCGAATTTTGCAATACAACAAAATATTTGATGGGCTTTTGCTAGTTTTGCCTAACGACTTAAACCTCAGTGCTGGCGGACAAATGCATGAAGGAAAAGTAAGTACATTACTTGGATTAAAAGGAATCCCAGCCATTGCCGAGGAAACTGTAATCAGCAGAGATTTGGAATTATTGAAATATGCAGAAGGCAAAATTCATTTCTCTTGTATAAGTACTAAAGGCGCTGTAGAAATTATCAGAAAGGCCAAACGCCAAGGATTTCAAGTAACTTGTGATGTAGCTGCAGCCAATTTATGCTTTACTGAGGAAGCCTTAATCAACTACGATTCAAACTTTAAAGTTGTTCCACCTTTGCGCAGCAAACTAGACCAAAAAGCACTTTGGGAGGGAATTGCAGACGGCACAATTGATGCCATTTGTAGTAATCACCAACCCCAAAGAATCGAAAACAAAGCAGTAGAATTTGAATATGCATTTCCGGGTATGGCAACCTTATCCCACACTTTTCAAATGCTGATGGAAGCAAAACCAGCAAACGTTAATCTGGCTCAAATCATAAATGCTTTGAGCTGTCAACCTAGGAAAATATTAAACTTACCTTCCATTAAAATAGAAGTAGGTGCTAATGCCTCTTTGGTTTGCTACCACCTAAATAACTCGAATACATTATTAAATACAGGTTCAAAATCTGCAAATAGCCCATTGATAGGTAAAGAATTAAAAACCAAAATCGAATGGGTAATCCATAACAATCAAATTTACACACAGGCATAAAATGAATATTCACCAACCCAACCAAATGGCAGTGCTTGCGAGCTTAAAATCTCTGCTTAGCAATTATAATTCTGAAAAAGCTGCTGCTGCAGAAAAAGAAATCACTTCTATCATTGCAGATTACGATGAAAACTTTTTGGTTCGAGCCAAATTGATAGAAAATTGGGTAGCATCTAATGCAAGTTTTGAGCCCTTAGCAGATGTTTTATTTGATTTGCTTTTAGTACATTTTCTGTCGGCAGAATCACATATTGAAGATTATTTTGATTCTCCAGAATGGGAGCATATCGAGCAAAAGACATTAGACATGGGTTCAGAAATGCTAAACCTATTTTTATATATTGGAGAAGCAAATGAGAATGAAGTTGAAATTGGTTTAGAAGATTTCTTAACAGAGTTTTTATTGGTAGAAGAAGATGAGTTTCAAAATGAATACCGCATTTATGAAAGCTTAATTGTGAATCAAGATTTAATGGATGCAGATTTAAGCAGTATAAGAAATCTAAAAGATAGTGTGAAAGAAGATACTGGTCTAAAAGAATATTTTGTACCCATTGTTTTATTTTTCCAATACCTTGAAGATGACACTCAAGAAGAAACATTAAGTCAAGGTTTGGATGCATTTGAAACTTCAATTTATCATTCATTAATTTCATTTTATAAACCTTAATGGAATCACAATTTAAAACCAACAAATGGCAAATTGTAACCAAATTTGCTATTGTATACTCACTTATAGTAATAGGATTTGGATTGATCCTATACATTTTTAACCTAACTATGAAAGCTGGCTGGGCAAGCGGATTAGTTAGTTTGTTGGCCTTATTTGGCTCAATTAATTATGGCATACTCGCACATAGGAATCAAAATTTAAATGGCTTTATCACTTATGGCCAAGGTTTGGGAATTGGATTGCTAATTTCATTAATAGCAGGTGTTATTCTAGCCTTGTATCAATTGATTTTTAATTTATACATTGCTCCAGAAATGGCTACTAATTTAATGAATGAAGCCAAACGTCAAATGATTGAATCCAATTCATCAGAAGAAGACATAGAACGAACATTGAGTATGTTTAAGAAAATGAGTGAGCCTATTTATATTGTATTGGGTGGAATTGCAGGTAGCTTTATTTTTGGATTGATAGCATCTTTAATTATTGCTGCATTTACAAAAAAAGAAGACCCTGATTCGGCTTACAAAAATTTATAAGAATGAGTTTAAATCCTTACCAAATATCTGTAGTTGTACCTTTTTTAAATGAGGATGAGTCCATTCCAGAACTCATTCAATGGATTGAAAGGGTAATGGCTGCTAGCCATTTTACCTATGAAATTATTTTAGTAGACGATGGCAGCACAGATAACTCTTGGAAAATTGTTGAGCTAGAAAGTCAAAGAAATCCTAACATCAAAGCCATAAAGTTTAGGAGAAATTACGGCAAAAGTGCAGCTTTAAATGTAGGTTTTCATGCTGTAAGTGGAGATGTTGTGATAACCATGGATGCAGACATGCAGGATAGTCCAGATGAGATTCCTGAGTTATACCGACTGATTACCGAAGAGAATTATGATATTGTAAGTGGCTGGAAAAAGAAACGGTTTGACCCAATTTCAAAAACCATTCCTACCAAGTTTTTCAACTACGTAACACGCAAAATAAGTGGTATTCATTTGCATGATTTCAACTGCGGCTTAAAAGCCTACAAACAAGATGTAGTAAAATCAATAGAAGTTTATAACGAGATGCATCGCTATATCCCTGTAATTGCTAAATGGGCAGGCTTCAAGAAGATTGGTGAAAAAGTAGTTCAACATCGTTCACGTAAATATGGAACTACAAAGTTTGGCGGAATCTCTAGGTTTATAAACGGATTTCTAGATTTACTAACCATTTTCTTCGTTTCTAAATTTGGCAAAAAACCCATGCATTTTTTTGGTGTTTGGGGAACCATCATGTTTATTTTGGGTTTTATTGGTGCCTTAACCATCGGTATAGACAAATTAGTTCATGTATATAATGGAGACACCTTGCCACGAAATATCACTGAGCAACCCGTTTTCTTCCTTTGTTTAGTGGCCTTAATTATTGGGGTTCAATTGTTCTTAGCCGGCTTTATTGGTGAAATGATTTCTAGAAACGCAACAGAAAGAAACATTTATGGTATCACCAAAAAGATTGGCTTAAATGACTAAAAAAAAAGTTCTAATTGTTGGTCCGGCTTGGCCCTTACGAGGTGGTTTAGCTACCTATAATGAGCGCTTGTGCAGAGAATTTAACAACAACGGATTCGACTGCGAAATACTTAGTTTTTCATTGCAGTATCCCAAGATTTTGTTTCCCGGAAAAACACAGTTCTCTAGCGACCCACAACCAAATGATATTCTAATCCATTCACGCATAAACTCAATAAATCCGCTGAACTGGTGGCTAGTAGGAAATGCCTTTTCCAAAAAAAAATATGATTTGGTGGTGTTTAGGTATTGGATGAGTTTTATGGCGCCAGCCTTTGGATTTATAGCCAGAAAACTAACTGGTTCTGGCGCAAGGGTAATCGCTATTACAGATAATATTGTGCCGCATGAAAAGCGTTTTTTTGATAAACCCTTTACCAATTACTTTTTAAATAGTTGCGATGGCTTTCTAGCCATGTCTAAAGAAGTGCAACAACAAGCCAAAGCATTACAGCCAAACAAAAAGGTGGCTTACGTGCCCCACCCAATGTATGACATGTTTGGGCCGAAAGTAGAAAAACACTTAGCAAAAAAAGAATTAGGCTTAAAAGAAGATACCCATTACTTGCTGTTTTTTGGGTTCATTAGAAAATACAAAGGCTTGCAATTACTACTGAATAGCCTACATCGGTTCAACCCGAAAAAACATAAGGTAAAACTCATTATTGCAGGTGAATTTTATGAAGATGCTAAGCCCTACCTTGATCAAATAAAGGAATTGCAATTGGAGGATTGCATTGAACTACGCACTGATTTTATTCCCAATAATGAAGTAGGAAAATACTTTTCGGCTGCTGATATAGTGGTTCAAACCTATACCAGTGCAACTCAAAGTGGGGTAACACAAATTGCCTATTTCTATGATAAACCTATGTTGGTTACCAATGTTGGAGGTTTGGCAGAGTTGGTGCCAGCAAAAAAAGTAGGCTATGTATGCGAGCAAAATGAAGCAGAAATAGCAGCGGCTTTAGTTGATTTTTATGAACATAATCGAGAGGAAGATTTTGCCAAAGGAGTGGCAGATGAAAAACAAAAATTTACTTGGGACTACTTACTTAAAGCCTTATTAGAAATATAGTTTAGCTATGCAGAAGGAGTATTTATCATACAATTTGAACCCGAATAAGTTGGTGCCTTATTGGTTTTTGTTTTTAGCCTTATTGTTGTTGCCTTATCTGAGTTTTTTTCTTCGATATTTTAGAATTGAAGATCCTACTTCTATTTTGGGCATTGTGCAGCAGCATATAGGTTGGGTAGGCTTTTTAACTTTTATCGGCTATTGTTTTTTTTATTTTCAAATTATCAAACTGAGCATTCAAGGTTTATCTTTTAGGGAAGAATCACTAAAAACAAAAATGCGATTTGGCTCTTTTTTAGGAGTTGTTATTTTGGGAATCGTCTTTTCAGTTATGAGTATAGGTATTTATGTTCCTTGGTTTATACAGTTACTTATGAGTTATTTTACAAATGGAACCAGTTATAAGGGGCAAAACTTTGATTTTAAAGGAACTGGTGGTGCCTTGTTTATTATTTTCTTAAAATGGGTGATTTTACCCTCCCTTGGAATTGGTTTGATAGCCTTTTTAATGGCCGATTTATTTGAAACTAATCTGGCAAATGGAGGCTCAGCAATTATTGTTTTGCAAGTATTTATACAAATCATAACTTATTTCCTTTTCATCCCTTTCTTTTATTTTTCTTACAAGTGGCGTGCCGATGTGGTTTATGGCTTTTATGATTTTGAGGTTAAATCTGAGTTTTGGCCTTCGGTAAAGTTTATAGCCATCCAGTTGCTTTTAACCCTAATTACTTTGGGCTTTTATTTTCCGATGGCATTTAGCAAAATGGCTGAACGCTTTATCAATGAAACCCTTGCAGACAGTGCAACAGGCATTTACACATTTGAGTATGAAGCAAACCACCAAAAGGATTATGTATTTTATTTGGTACAAATGCTATTGATTGTAGTTACAATTGGCTTTTACTACCCTTGGGCCATGAGCAAAATTGGCGGATATGTGGTAGGAAAAACGGCCATGGTTTATAAGCCTGTGGTGTATGGCGAGGTGGAGCAAATTGACGGAATTATATAAAATTGCGTCAGTGTATTGACGGAATTATATGAAATTGCGTCAGTATATTGACGCAATTTCATATTTTTGCCCTTCAATTTACTATAAAATGTATATAGAAAGAGCCATTGAGCAGCAGGTTTTAAAATACCTAACTCCTGGAAAAGTAGTGTTAATCTTAGGTGCCAGAAGGATTGGCAAAACGCTACTACTAAAGAAAATGATAGAAAAGCTTCCTAACGAGCACATTTTAAAACTTAATGGAGAAGATGCCGCCACTGTAGAGATATTAAAACAGCGTACAATTGAAAATTATCAACGGCTTTTAAAAAACTATTCTTTATTAATCATCGACGAAGCCCAACATGTTCCAGAAATTGGCATGGCACTTAAGTTAATAGTAGATGAAATTTCTAATATCAAAATTTTAGTAACTGGCTCATCCATGTTTGATTTGAATAACAAGACAGGAGAGCCTTTAACGGGAAGAAAAATTACTTTACAAATGTTTCCTTTTTCGCAAATAGAATATGCAACGAAAGAAAATTTGGTTCAAACTGCGGCAAACCTAGAAGAGCGCTTAGTATTTGGATCGTATCCAGAGCTGTTGCAAATAGAGAATGCCATAGATAAAAGAAAATATTTAAATGAATTGGTGAAGGATTACCTGTTAAAAGACATCCTGATGTTAGATGGCTTGCGAAATGCCCATAAAATGTTAGACCTACTTAGGCTTATTGCATTTCAGCTAGGTAAAGAGGTATCTTTAGAAGAGTTGGGTAGGCAACTAGGATTAAGCAAAAACACAGTAGAAAAGTACCTAGATCTATTGAGTAAAGTGTTTGTAGTTTACAGGGTGGGAGGATTTAGCAGAAACTTAAGAAATGAGTTGGTAAAAAGCAGTAAATGGTATTTTTATGATAATGGCATTAGAAATGCCTTGATTGCCAACTTTTCGGTATTAACATTGCGTAACGATGTAGGAGATTTATGGGAGAATTATTGTTTATCTGAGCGTTTAAAATACCAGTCATACAAACAAATTCCAGCCAATAACTATTTTTGGAGAACCTATCAACAACAGGAAATTGATTGGATAGAAGAAATTGATTCAAAGCTTTTTGCTTATGAAATAAAATGGAATCCATCAAAGCTTGTTAAGGCGCCTAAAACTTGGAGTAATGCTTACCCTGATGCTGAATTTTCTGTGGTACATCCCAAGAATTATTTAGATTGGTTAGGTCTTTAGATAAATATTTGTTTTACAAGGTAAAATAAATACCTTCGCAGCCCCTTCGAGGGAAAATCTGAAGGAAAGGAGGTGCACAATTATGATCCATATTAGCGTTAAAGAAAATGAATCACTCGATAGAGCTTTGAAGAAATTCAAAAAGAAATTCGAGAAAACGGGCGTAGTAAAAGAACTTCGCGCGCGTCAAGCATTTACAAAAGGCTGTATTGCCATGCGTCAGCAAAAGATCCGTGCCGCCTACAAGCTTAAAATGCAACAACAATCACAAGCTTAATTGCTTTTGGTTTTAAATATAAAAAGAGACTTTCCAATTGGAGAGTCTCTTTTTTTTTTCGGCTTGAACCAAGATGGAAAGATTTCGAAAGAATGCTTTGGAATTAAGTCTAATTCTTAATTTCATCAATATCCTTCCAATTTAAAATTTGGGTGTTATCTAAAGCATTGTTTTTACCCGTGTAGACCACATAAGCATTTCTAACTTCAGGATTAATTTTCTTCCAATAGTTAATCCCCTTTACAAAGTCTGTGGTAAAAGTGGCAGCTGTTTTTATTTCAATTGGTACTACTTGCCCTGACTGATCTAACAATACATCAATTTCATTGCCAGTGCGGTCTCTCCAATAAAACAAATTACTACGTTGACCATTGTTGAACCTAGTCTTTAGCAGCTCCAGAATAATTAAATTTTCGAATAAAGCTCCTCTTAAAGGATGGGTGTTAACATGCGATTCTGTTTCAAACTCTAGCAAGGAGCAACACAATCCAGTATCGTAAAAATATAGCTTTGGCATTTGTGTCAATCGCTTACCTAGGTTATTATAAAATGGTTGTAAACGAAAAGCAATAAAGCTGGCTTCCAAAATTCCAAACCAACTTAGGATCGTTTTTTGGTCAACTCCTGTATCATTTCCAATGGAGGTATAATTAACTTCCTGACCCACTCGCGAAGCACAAACTTTTAAAAACCTTTGAAACATGGCTAAGTTTGTAATGTTTTTTATTTGCCTAACGTCCCTTTCTACATAGGTTAAAAGATAATTTGGGTAAAAATCAACTGGCTTAATTTTTTTATCATATAAGCGCGGGTAACCACCATTTAAAATCAATTTATTCAATGAAATCGAGCCATACTTACTTGCTTCTAGTTCTGTGAAACTAAACGGCAATAAATGAATAAAAGCAATTCTACCTGCCAATGTCTGTGTTACACTTTCTAGTAACAATAAATTTTGCGAACCTGTGATAATGAACAATCCTACTTTATTAGGCTGATCATCTATAACGCCTTGCATATAAGATAAGAGCTGCGGAACACGTTGTATTTCATCAAAAATTGCCCCTGTTTTATATTGGTTCAAAAATGCTCTTGGATCTTTTGTAGCCAATAAAATATTATCCTGATTTTCGAAGCTTATATAGGGTTTCTTAGGAAATAATTCCTTGGCTAAAGTTGTTTTACCCGATTGCCTTGGACCTAATAAACCAACTGCTGGAAACTTTTTTGCAAGGTATTTTATTTTACTTGAAGCAGCTCTTACTATCATAATACAAAGTTATATATTTTTGACAAATACGGAATCTGATTCCGTATTTGTCAAAAAATAAAAACATATTAATTTGTTTTTCAAGTATTTAAAAAAACACATTATTTTAAAACTAATTGATATTAGAAAATGCCTTTATTGCTATTTTAAATCTAAAACTAACAAAATTTCATCTTAAACCTTACTTCAATACAATGAATTTTTTGTCAAACTAGTTTAGGTTCAACATATATTAATAACTTGCTATCTCATTTAATTAAACTCAAAAAAGTATGACGCTAACAACAAAAAAATATACGCTGCTAATAGGGATTGTTGTATTACTGTCGAACTATTCTTTATTGGGTTTTGGCATTGGAGGTCCACTTCAAAGTTCAGCGCTTACGGAGGAGCAAAAAATAAATCACTTGATTCAATACATTGAAAAATCTAAGGTAACATTCATTAGAAATGGTTCCGAATACAACGCTATTGATGCCGCCAAGCACCTTCGCACGAAACGCGAAAAAGCTGGAAAGAGAGTTAAAACAGCGAGAGAATTTATAGATTATATCGCCTCCAAAAGCAGCATGAGCGGTGAAGCTTATAAGATTAAGTTTCCTAATGGCGTGATTATGCCTGTTAGAGATGTACTCTATTATGAGCTTAAAAAACTAGAATCAGGCAAGGTTGGGTTCAAACCGAAATATTTGCTAAACCCTATAACAGCAATATCCCTGGCTTGTTAAGTAAACTAACTGTTTCTACGTTCTCTTCGGCAACGCTATTGGGTTCAAACACATACTTGCGTTCATAGATTTTATCTTGAATATAATAACTCATCCAATACTCATTGCTTATCAAAAACAACTCTGGTTGAATTGGCTCTATTTTGACATAACTCAAAGCAGGAATTTCATCTAAAAAATGCCTAAGTGCGCTGGTTTTCTTTTCTTCTCCATCAATAATGCCATATCCTTTGCTACTTACCAAAACGCCATACATTAGATGCTGGGTATAATTAATGGCATATACATTCCAAACCATTTCCATTTCATCGTTTAGCTCGTGCACCACTGCAACCGCTACGCCTTCATAACTTTCTTGTTTAATATCTTTTAACATGCAGTTGCAAAGGTAGGTTCAAACCTATTAATGCACAATTTTATTCGCACAATAACTGCTGGCAAAGGCATCGGGCTTGGCCTTGAACACAAATCCCATTCCCAAAATATAACCCATGGCATCGCTCAAAGCAGAGTTAGATTTAAACTGTGGATTGGTATTAATATCGGCATGAACTTCTAAATCTACTTCATGCTTATCTAGCAAAGGACAAATTCTATACGCAATTTGAATTGACCTGCTTACCTCTTCAATCATTCTTTCTTTAAGGGTATATTTTTGTTTGGTTTTTTCGCTTGAGATAAGCATAAAACCGCCATGCTTTGGACGCACAAAAACAATTACAGTAGCATACTCGGTTACCCCTCCTGTTACTTGTGAATCTGTGCCAATACAAACTTTTAACTTATGGCCAGCTTCCTTTTCTTTGAGGATTATTTGCTCAACCTCCAGGTCTATTTCCTGTTTGATTTTTTCTCCGTTGAATTTTCTCCAGTCCATTGCTTTTTGTTTTTATAAAGCTACGAACTCAAAATTAAAATGCAAGAACTATTTGGTTAACAAATGTTTAAATTTTACTTTGGAATTGTTTTTTTAAAGTCTTCATAGCAATTTCTAATGGCCAACACCAAATCATAATCATTAGAATTGAGGATAAAATAATGGGGCAGGTTGCAAAACTTCTTGAACTCGGCCACCCGTTTGGCTTGAACACCGGTGGCCCTTATCACCAAATCATCGGTGTATTTATGGTCTACCATTTCCTGTTCGTAATACAAGGCACGTAAGCGCTCAATTTTTTGATATTGCACTAACCTCGAACTGCCTTGCGAGAGCAAATCGCTTAGCGGAGCTCCTGTATAACCAAGAATCCACGAGCGCTGGTGGTTATAGTCGTTTAAAAGCGGACTGGTTTTTAAGATTTTTGCGGCAGCACGGGCTACACTGTCTTTTTTCTTTTGGTTATAATTTACCTCGGCTTCTTTGAGTTTGTAAACCGTAGATTTCATGCGTACCCGAATGGGGTCTGTGAGGTTATTCACTACATACTTCTTTACAGGCAATATGTAATTTTGGTAGCCAATTACCGAAAACACGAGGGTATCCCCTTCTTGCACCCGGATGCCAAAAGCGCCAAATCTATTGCTGATGTAGCGCTCCCCAGAAGGCTTTTTAAGGATATTGGCCAAAGGAATGGTGTTGGTGGTATCGGCACCTAGAATGTAGCCACGCAGCAAAAAGCCAGTTGGCACTTGTTGGGCTAGGGTTTGGGCTGAACCAAATCCGAGGATGAAGAGCAGAAATATGTATGCTTTCGATTTCAATAGGGCAAAGAAAAACAATAAAGCGTAAAAGTTGCGGTATATGTTACAAATGCTTGTAAAGATTGTATCTTTGTAGGCTAGTTCTTTATTTCTGGGGCTGACCGGTATTGACGGGGTGATTGATTGGCATGTAAGCATGTAGTGCATTGGACAGTTGGCACTATAATATCAATTTCCAAAACCATAGTTGGCGAAACTCAATTCGCAATGGCTGCCTAATCAGGAAGATTACGCGATGCCTTCGGTTCGGTAGTGCTTGTCTTGTCGTATTGCCACTAGAACCGTCATCAGACAAGGTCTTTTTGCGGTGTGGTTACTGGCTGTAAAGAGTATTTAGTAAATATAGTTTGGGTTGGTAAGCACAACAACCTGCCTAAGCCGAAAACAATGTTGCGCTAAACGTGTAGAAAGCGTGACCATTGCACCTCCGGACCAGGGTTCGACTCCCTGCAGCTCCACTGATTTCATCACTGAAATTGAGTTAATATACTGATTATCATTGATGAGTGACTATTTTTTGAGCATTTTTAGGCTGTTTTATACGTCATAAAACGCCTAAAAACGCCAAGAATATTTTGCAGAATGTGACGTTTTTTGCTTTTTCACAAATTACGTCACGACTTTGCGCTGAAAGTCGCGTTAATGCTCGATTTGTCGCTTGCCAACTTGGCTAAAAAACGTCAGAATTGTACCTAAAATGGGGGGCCATTTTAAACCAATTTAAAGATGTCGTCAAGAACAACTTTCAGATTGATGTTTTACATCAATCGCACTCGCCCAACTAGAAATGGCGAATGCCCAATTAACATGCGTATTACCATCAATGGTAGATCGCTCACCATCTTCACCAAACGTAATGTAGTTCCCGAACTTTGGGAGGCCAAACAAGGTCTTTGCCGGGGTAAAACCAATGCGGCAGTTGAAGTAAACCGATACCTGGAAGATTTTAAAGCCCATACTTATCACAAGTATGCAGAGCTAAACACCCTTTACGACCATTGCACACCGGAACTTTTACGCGATGCCATTCTTTCCATTAACACTTCTAAGGCCAGAACCCTCTGCATTATTTGGGATGAACATGTGGAAGATTTGAGGCTAATGATTGGAAAAGAAACATCCTATGGCAATTACCACAAATACAGAACGGCCCTCAAATACATGCGCCAGTTTTTAATAGAAGAACTAAAGGTGCCAGATGTTCCCATTAAAGTGGTGAACAGACAAATGGTATCTAAGTTTGAAATGTTCCTACGCACTAAAAAGAACTGCTGCCACAATACTACCATGAAGTACTTGCAAAACTTTAAACGAATTGTGCGCATTGGCATACAAAACGGCTGGTTAAGAAATAATCCCTTTGCAGATTTTAAACTTTCGCTTCGTGAAGTGGACAGGCCTTATCTTAACGAAGCAGAATTGCAATCTATCATGGATTTGGAAGTTTTGATGCCACGCTTAGAATTGGTAAGAGACTTATTTGTATTTGCTTGTTTTAGCGGCTTGTCTTATGCCGACCTGTTCAAACTAAAGAAAGCAGAATTAGAAGAAGACCATCATGGTGTACTTTGGATAAAAACTAGAAGGCAAAAAACAAAAACCAGGTCGCAGGTGCCCTTGTTGCATGTGCCCAAATTTATTATTGAAAAATACAGCGACTTAAGCATTCTTAAGGCAGAAGACAAAGTGCTACCTGTATTGAGCAATCAAAAACTCAATGCTTATCTAAAAGAAATTCAAACCTTAGCCAGAATTCAAAAACTGCTCACCTTCCATGTGGCCAGGCACACCTTTGCAACCACAGTAACCATGATGAATGGCGTTCCCATTGAATCCATTGCCAAAATGCTAGGACATAAAAACATAAGAACCACCCAGCATTATGCAAGAATAGTGGATGCTAAGATTGGTAACGACATGAATGAGCTGGCTAGTAAAATTGGCTCCCGCTTAAACACTGCCAATGTCATGCGAACCCAAGCAGTTTAATTTTTAAGGCCTGCTCGCCTCAAATGAGCAAAAAGATACATAGAGTAACCGATTTCAAAAATGGGGGTGTTAAAATCAAAAAAAACACCATGAATGAAGAAACTTTCAAAGTGCGAGCTTACGGATTTGGTGAGCTCGCACAATTATACTTTCCAAACATTACTAAGAAAAGCGCAAGTGCGCAACTCCGCTCCTGGATCACGAACCATACCCCAACCATAGAAAAACTACAAACCATGGGTTACAAACCTGGTAACCGCTTATTCACCCCTGCCCAGGTGAAGGTGATTGTTGGGGAGTTTGGAGAGCCGTAACCATTTAAATTTTGTATATTGTACTTTATAATGTATTACAATTTCCAATTAGAATTATTTGTCAAATATTTCTTTTAACTCTTTTTTTGGATAATAACTTTGTAGATTTTTGAATGCTTTAACTAATCTACTTGCATTCTCACCACTGTCAATTGCCAAATGGTATTTACTTGTAGAATAACTTTTGTTCAATTCAGGTTCTTTGTTACTTGAATCAAATTCAGGATAGGTTTTTATTTTTATACAATTGCCTGTTTTACAGATTATAACAAAGTTGTGAAAAGTAGTAATATTTGAGTTATTACCTAAGTACCCAAAATCTCCAGTTTGGTCCTCCTTTTTAAAGGAAACATCGGTTATGTTAAATTCTAAAATAGTAACCACGGGAATGAAGTAGTTTTTTGAAAAGGAGAAAACTTCACTAGAAAATTTTATCCTTATTATTCCAGATTGCAAAAAGAATATCTCACCTTTATCTAATGATGAAGAATGAAATTTTAATTTTAAAAAGTTAATAGTTTCTGTTTTAGAAACCTTTTGACTATAAAGTGAATTTCCACTTATCATTATTAATAACAGTAATAATTTTAATTGTTTCATTATATTTTTTATATTTTAAAATAGTATTAATTATAAATGATGCGAAACATAGGGCTTATTTTATAAACACTACATCCAAATTCTCCTGCGCCTAAACTCAAAAACTTAGTGTTTCTGTTTCCCCCACTCTTTCTGTTTCTGTTTCACTTTCTCTAGTCTAGAGAATACAAAACTTTTACCTGTACTTCATGCTCCTACCAGGCTGATGTTTTTGGGGAAATTCAAAAAGATTATCGAGGTTCTTTTGAAACCTTCGTTTGTATGAATTACAAGATTATGAAGGCTACCAATAAAAAGGTCGCAAAAGTAGAAGGTGATAATTTTGGAGACATGTTTATTATTCCCTCATTTTTTAATTATTATTTTGGCTGTAAAAATTCCTAAACATTTGATCTGTATAATTTTCAATATCTGATTTTGAAATTGGTTTTTTCGTACCACCATAACAAATAATGCCATTTTTATGTGCCTCATTAGTAATACTTTTACTAAGTTCTTTTCCTGCGATGCTGTGTGGGGTTGGACCAAAAATTAGATATTGAAATTTACCACTTTCAAATTTTATTTGTAATGTTTTATATAATTTTTTGGAATCATCATAATCAGAAGAAATGATTTCAATATTTGGTTCAAATACAGGTTTCAATTTACTTGCAATTATTTCATTTATTTGATTTTCATTTATTTTACAATCTCCAAAAAGTAAAATACCTTTCTTTTCCGTTTTATTATTTGCAAAAATTCCAAATTCTTCATTTCTTACTGAATTAATGATATTACCCTTATCAATTATCTCGTTTCTTAATTCTGTTATTGTATCTTCATAGTCATTAATTTTCTCATCCAATTCAAGTTTAATCCGCTCGCGTTCAATTTCAGACAGGCTATTTATTCCATTTTCTATTTGTGTTTCATTTGGAGTTATTAAACTAATTAGTTTCGAGAAATAGCTTTCCATCTCGATTTTATTTTTTTCAAATACTAATTCTAGCTTTTCATTATTGAGGATAATATTTTTTTCAAGCGAGTTAACTTTATCCAAAAGTTGTACATTGAGATTTCTTAAGTTGTCTAATTCATCTATATTATTGGGGCCAATTGATTTTTTTCTTTTATGGTCTAATAATATTGATTCAGTTGTTTTCTTCAAATCAACAATACTATTAAAGCCAGTTGATTTGCTTAGAATAATTTTAAAAGCATAATTTCTTCCATTATCAGATAATTCTGTATCATTTTCAATTATTTTATCAACTTCTATATTTCTATTTTTTAATTCTAAAATGATTTTTTTTATATCTTCTGAGTTTACACTATTTAAGCAGGCTATACCGAACTGATTATTTTTTGTGTCAAAATGGTAATTCATATTATTTAGTTATTAGTTTTCATCTTCCCAATTTTAGGAACTATTGTTATTAAAAATCTTTGGTTTGCGTTACCAGTGTCTGGTTGTGTGCGTGGAATACCTTTTTCGCCACTACCTGCAATTATTATTTCGCAGTTTTTCAATTTATCTAGCCCGATGTTGTTTGATTCCCAAAACTTTGTCAATGATTGTGCTCTATGAAAACTCAGGTCTTCATTTCCAATCCAATTGTCTTTTGACGCTTGTCCCTCTACAACAATAAGGTATTTTATATTGTCCTTTTCGGGATATTTTAATATTAGGTTTTTAATAGTTTGCCCAGCTTTTAAAAGTTCATTTCTTTTATCAGGAACAATTTTTGTTATGTCTGCACTTCCAACAGGATAAAGGAAATTCATATTTAGAATATGCTTTTTATTTACTTCATCATATTTGAAATAGGTGGTGTCAATGTTGTTGATAGTCTTTTCAATTTCTTTAATTCTATCAAGTTCCCTGCCTTTTTCTCCAAGTTCTCCAATGAGTTTGTTTTGCATAGTGTAAACTAAAACAAATAAAACTAACATCACAAAGAATAGGCTAGTCATTAAATCTGAATAGCTTAACCAAAAGAAGTCTCTCTTTTTTTCGTTTGATTTTGCCATTTTAGTTCTCTGTTTTTATTTCTATTTTGCTTATCGTAATTTTCAAATCTTTGATTGCATCAATCAATGCCTTATTAGTTTCTATTGATTGTCTTTGTGACTCTTTGAAGTCATTACGCATATCAACAATTTGATTTTTCAGAACATTAAACTCGTCCTTTTGAATTGAAGAGTTTTCAACAAATATTTTGATAGCATTCTGAATTTCATTAATGCCAGTAAAGAAGTTGTTATTGTTACCAATAAATGTTTGAATTTGATCTGTTGATGTTTTGAAATAGTTGTTAAGTTCTTTGTAAACTTCCTTTATATCTTGGTTTAATTCGTCCACTTGTGAACGCCAAATTTCACGATGGTCGTTAATAGTTGGGAAGTGTTTTTCTAATGAATCTTTGAATTGCTTTTGGAGTTCAATTGTTGCTACGGAATTATTACTTATTGCTTTTAAGTTTGTGTTGAAATCTTTAAAATGCTCTATTATAATATTCATCTCTTCAGCTACTTTTTCCGTTTTATCTACGTAATTATTTAAGCCTTTTTGGTAAGATTGAAATTTGGCAAGGTCATCTGAAGAATCTTTTAGTTTCGCAAAAATGTTAACAATCTGAGTTGAAGTTCGCATTAAATTTAGCTTATTGATTTCCTCTAAAACTGATTGTTGCTTACTCAAATTCTCATTTAGCAAATTGCCTGAATCCTTGTAGTCATCCATGTTTTCTCCAAACTTTATAATAAAGTGGTTTAAAACATCTTTAAAACTTCCAAGAGATTTTGAAACACCAATATTTAAGAAAGGTAATAATTCTCTTTGTAGAAAATCGTAATAATGATTTTTGTCGGTATCGTTTTTATATGCGGCTGGCTTGTATGCTAATGCTGTACTAATAACTGTAAATGCTAAACCTACCAAACTTGCAACCATTGCAGCAATAACACCATGAAGCAATTGTCCAATACTATCCGATGAAATTATTGTTGTTGTACCTGTTGTTGTTGCTGAAAAATCAATGCCTGATAAACCTATGATAATACCTACAAAAGTTCCAGCTAAACCAATGTATAACGGAACATTTATTAAGTTGCCAATTTCATTATCAACTTTGTCTAAGTGCCTTTCACAAGTATCTTTTAAAATTCCAAAGTCTGCTGATGCTCCTTTGTTTTTACACAAATAAGCATTAGTAGATTTTATTACTTCAGCAAAGTTTATATGTTTTGCTTTGGTTGTATTGGGAATAACAAGTAGTTCAACTTGTTCAGAATCTTTTGTTTCATCAATTACCTGAATTTTATTTGAAAGTTTGTCTAGATAATTTTCAAATAATTCAGGGTTGGTTAAAATATCTTTTGTTATTGTGAACCGCTGAATTTCAATCTCCTTAAATGAACTTGGGAAAAATCGTTTGTAAGAGATTATTTTCTTATATACGTTGGCAAATACAAAAACTTGTAAACCAATTAATGCTGCTATAAATATGATGTCAAATTCCATAATTTCTACTTTTAGAACAGAGTTGTTTGATTGTTATCGTTAGTTTTTTTCACTTTGCTTGTTTTTTTCTTTTTAACTTCTTTAGGCGGTTCATATACAATCAAATTGTTTTGGCTCTCAGTTAATTCTTTATATAAATCAGCTTCCTTTGGATAGCTGTTCTCTACATATGCCTTTATTAAAAACGCATGAGATAAGGGCTTTTTAGGATTTAGAACATCGCAATTTGTTTCAAAGTCTAATAGAACTATGTCCTCTTTTTGCGATGCTTCTTTTAGTCTTTCTAGTATTTCGGATACCTTATTTTCTAAAACCCATAAATAACTTGGAAGGTATATTTGAATCCTTGCATCAATATAATTTAATAACTCCGTTCCATTAATTCCCTTTCTATGCCCTAAGGGTTTTCCAAATTTGTAAACTGTTCTTTTGATATTTTTCATTGTATCATTTTGGAACATTTTTTGGTCAATGTCAGCACTTTCAAAAACTTTTAGTGCTTGCCAAATTCCCTCAACCGATTTGGCAGTTTGGTTTTCTGAAAATGGTATTGGTATTTCTCCATGCGGATAAAATGGGCTTAATTTTACTAATGCCGTTTTTGCTTTAGAAGTAACATCAACAATTTTAGCATTTGGATATTTATTCAATAATGTTTTCTCTTTAACCTTTCTATTTTCAATATATATCATTATGTTAAGGCATTAATATTTGTTATGTATTTTAGAGGAATCCATGTTTTTACGAGAACTTCTGCTTGATTAAATGGTTTTTCGTCATCAGCCAAATTGTAGTGCTTTACACGTTGTGCTTTTTTAAGAATTTCAAACCGTATATTTTCTAAATTACTTATCTCTTTACCAATTATTGGCTTATATGATGCAAATGCTGCTGCGTTTTTATCTGAAAATTCAGTGTTTTCAAAATATGCAACTTCAATATCAATTATAAGCCAAACAGCTTTGGTTATTCTGTCATCCTTTAATGCAATAAATAACATTGGATTTTCTTTATTAAAAGATATTCTTACAAAATCCTTTTTACCGTTTATCGAATCGTTTTGTCTTGAGCTTAAACTTCCACCAGGCATAGGAATTGAAATGTTATTCATATCACAATAAAACCAAGAAAATAACCCTCCATTTTCCTTAATTGATTTTAGATTTGATTCATCAGTAAAGTGATAAAATGCTGTAATGCTATTTTCTTGGAGCACTTTTTGAAAATCTCTCCAATTGGCTTTTTTATTTAAAAGCACTTTTAATCTATTTTCTTTTTCATTTTGCCTTTCTACTTCGGCTTTTTTTTGATTGGCTTCTTGTTCTTTTTTTAGCTTTAGTTCAGCAAATCTTTTCTCCTCTTGTTCCTTAATAAATTCGGCTTGTTTGGTTTGTTTTTTTAGAAGTTCTTCTTCTTGTCTTTTATAGTTGTAAAGTTCTTTTTCTTTGTATTTTTCTTTCGCTTTTGACAGCCTTGCCAGCTCCTTTTGTAGGTTGGGTTTTATAGAATAGGAAATTAGATTGATAAGCGTTTTAGCTTCAACTAGTTTGTTTTGACTGATTAAGTTTTCAATATTTGATAGATTTTGCTTAATCTTATTTTTATATATTTCCTCTTGTTTTTGTTTTAAAATTTCTCTTGTTGTGTGCCTACTAAGTGTTGATTTATCGTTTAAAAGTTTTTCAAGTTGTTGAAATGATTTGTCAAACTCGGAAATGGAAATTTTGGAAAGTTTAACATTATTTTCACTTTTATTCTTTTTCAAAAGGGTTCTTAATGAATCTACTCCTCTTTCAATTGATTGTGTGTCTGGGTATTCAGCAAAAAATATTTTAGATTTAGTATAGTCAAGAGCTGCTCTTTTTTCTTCCAAGATTTGCAGTTCTGTCCTTAACTCATATAATTCGTAAAGTCTTTTTCTTCCTTTTTTTTTCGCCGTTAAAGTTTGTTCGTCTTGCTCTACAAATTCGATAATGCTTTCTGCTGTTTTATGTTTGGCAATTAAACTTATTAAACTTGCTCTTTCATTTTCATGTTGGGATTCGGCTATTTGTGTAAATATTTTATTCGTATTTATAGGTTGTTCCAATAAAGTTTTTACTTCTGAAATAATTTTATCAGTTGAAGGAGGTCGCTTTATAAAAATACCTCTGATTTTTTGCCATATCTTTTTTAGAAAATTCATTAACGTTGTTTTTGCTAGTTGGGTCAAAAGCAAATTTGATGCAACTGTGGGTTGGTTTGTAAATCGGTTTGCACCCCTTTGGAATTTGCTGTAGATTTTACTATTGGTTCCATTAAATTTATGTCATTAGTTGTTGCACTATCGTCTTTTTAGCATGAGACTATTTTACGTGCAAAACAAAATTTCGCCAACCTCTTGATTTTGAATCGAGAGAAACATTATACATTGATAAAAAAAAGTGAATTGAATTTCTATTACTCATAGGCTATAGAGTTTTATTACATCAAATATACAAAACACCCTCCTAAATTCCTTCAAACCTTCACAAAACTTTCTATGCCCTTTCATACCCTTTGCAATTAAAGACTCTCCCGAAGTTTGACCTCACAAAGTCACACTTCGCATGTCACAAGAAGCCCATACCGCTACTGCTATTTTTACTACTTTCTCTGGAGTTATTGGTGGTGTAACCAAAGCTGTTAGCGCTAAGCCTGTTTTACTTTATATTTCTTTTGGTGCCTTAGGCACTGTGGTGCTTTATGCCTCGGTTTCGGCTGCTGCTGGTTACCTGGTTAAAAAGGTGCTCGATAAGTTTTTTGAAAATCTTACTGCTTACAAAGAAAAACGCAAAACCAATGGCCATGAATAAATTGCTAGGTATAGGTTTGTTTGGCTTTGCTGGGTTATTTATCCTGCGCATGGCTAGGGCACAAAATGTGTCGGAGAATGCTTTGTTTACCTTGGTGAATCCGCGTATTCATTTGGTTAACTTGGGTGGCATTTCTTTTAAAACAGAAATTTCAGTTAACAATCCTACCAGAGATAGCCTTAACCTCACCAAGCCTGTAGTTTCTATTTGGGTTAACGGAAAGGTGCTGGGCCAATCAGTTGCAGAGAATAAGCAAATTCAAATTAATCCCCTTTCGGTTTCAAAGGTAGATACCATTGAATTGGTATTGCCTTGGACTGCCCTTTCTAAAGTGGTGGGCAGCATTATCACGCAGGTTCCGGCCCTTATCAATGCCTTTAAAAATAAGAAGCTCAACCAAGCACTTTCATCACTGAACCTGCCCTTAGAAATGTCTTTTTCTACTTATGTAAACGGCATCTTTTTTCAATCTCAACCTGAAAAGTTACAAGGATGAAAGAGCGCTGTTATAAACCTACTATACCTGTTGCTAGTGGCTATCGTGCTATAAAGGATGGCAGCCGCTTCAACGCGTATTTTCCTCCGCCAGAGGAACGCGATCGCATCATCATTGAAGATGGTGAGGTGACCGATACCGTAGAGCTAATGGAGAAAGTTGTTTGGAAATACCTTGACGACACCAAGCGACTGGCTCCATTGCTCAAGCGGGCATCTTTGGTAGAAACCTGCCAAGCTATTTGGGAGTTTGTTTATTCCTTTATCCAATATAAGCTCGATCAAAAAGGCTTAGAACAGTTGCGCCGCCCTGCTCGCTCTTGGGCAGAGCGCACTACTGGTGTGGATTGTGACTGCATGAGCATTTTTGTTTCGTCCATTCTTACCAATCTTCAAATCCCTCACAAGTTTCGCATTACCCGCTATTCTGCCGATACCTGGCAACATGTTTACGTGATTGTGCCTTTGCCGGATAGCAAAAAGTATTGTGTAATTGATGGGGTTGTTTCTCAATTCAATTACGAAAAATCTTTCTCAGACAAATTTGATTATACCATGAACCTAAAAGGAATAAATGTAGCTGTGCTAAGCGGCATTAGCGGAAACGATTTTCATGATGCTGTAATGGCAACCTCACTCACTGGTCATGGACTAGGCGATTCTTCTGAACAGCCAAGCTTAGATAAGCTTTATCAAAACCTAGTGGCTACACGCAATGCAGTGGCGCAAAATCCTAACCTGGTTTCAACTGTAGATGACCCTCAAGCTTTGCTTAGAATGCTCGACTATGCCATTCAGTATTGGTACACAGATAAGCGTATGGAAGCCTTGGATATTCTGGCCAAAAATGAGCAACAGCTTAACCTTAAAAACGGCCTGCAAACGGTAAATGGTATTGAGCTCGATCCTGATGATTTAGCCTTAAGTGGTTTAAACATCAAAGGCTTTTTTACCAATGTAAAAACTGCTGTAAAAACCACCACCCAAAAGGTAGGTAACAAAGTGGCAGAGGTAGCCAAAGCAGCGGTGAAGGCAGTAGTAAAATTCAACCCCCTATCACTTGCAGCTCGTGGAGGTTTTTTGTTGGCGCTTAAACTTAACCTGGGACAAATTGGATCAAAACTAAAATGGGCTTATGGCTCAAAAGAACAGGCCGCCGCAAAAGGGGTAAATGCAGATACCTGGCAAAAGAGTAAAAATGCCTTAGCTAAAGTAGAGACCTTATTTGCCGACAAACTTCAAGGGAATAGAACAGCCTTAAAAAATGCCATTTTAAATGGAAAAGCCGGAAACCTATCAGGTCAGCTTAATGGCCAAGCCATAGGTGAGTTGGGCGACTTAGGTGAAGTAGCCACGGCAACGGCCATTGCTGCGGCAACTCCTGTAATTATTGCAACCATAAACATCTTAAAAGAAACTGGTTTGATGGGCAAAAATGAAAAGGTAGATATAAATGCCTTGCAAGCCCAAGCTTCTGCCGATCCTACTGCCAATTCTGTAGCGGCGCAAATCATGGCCAATGAAAACAATAGTGCTTTGGTTCAAACAAGTAACATACCTAGCTCAGGAAGTTCGTCTTTGCCATCTGAGGCATATCAATCAGACATACAAACAGCAACTAGTGGTACGCAGTCAGGAGGCATTTTAAGTTTCATCAAACAAAATCCCTTACCTGCTGCCCTTGGTGGAGGCCTACTTGCCTTTGGCATTTACCAAATGGTGAAGCCCAAACAAAAGGCAAAAGGCTTGTCTGGATATAAAACCAAATCTAAGTCGCCAATTAAAAAATATAAAGCCTACAAAACCAAGCAGAGCGGCAAAAAGAGCATCAAAACAGTCAAATTATTTTAAACATAAATACCCAAAAAAATGGCAACCAAAACCAAATCAAAAGCCAAAATCAGTAGCCAAGCTGTAATGGATGAACTCAAAACCTTGGCACTGCTTACTGGCGGCGTTGTAATTGGCTCAGCCGGTGGCAAAATAATCGACAAAATGTTAAAGGTTGATCCAAATGCATCTGGCTTTAATGCAAAAGCATTTGCCCGACCAATATTATTGGTAAGTGCGGGAACAGCAGCAAACCTGCTGATGAAAAACCCAAACATCAAAATGCTAGGTGTTGGCGTTGGCGCAGCTGGTGTACTCTCTGGTGTAAAACTGGTAATGAAAAAGGATCTTCTTGCTGGCTTAGCAGATTTTAGCTTCAACGGCATGGAAGGCTTATTGGGAAATCCTACCGTTTACCGCGACCCGATTAACCTAAGTGTTGACCGCTACAATCCAGATTTACCAGCACTTGCCGCAAGTGATGAATACTCCAATTCTGGAGACCTGGAAGGCTCACCAGCCGTATTTGAAATTATCTAATTCTTAACCCATAATCAACATTATACTATGCCAACCTTAGGACAAATTGAAGCCAGCGAATACAACTTGCTTGGCGCTATGTCGGAAGACGATTTCTTGGAAGCACTTAGCTTGAGTGGTCCAGCCGACAAGAAAAAACTGTTTCGCAAGATTCAAAACCAAACCAAGGCCACCACAGCAGCCACCAGCTCACGCTCTCGTGCTGAGTTTGAAAAGCGCATTGCCATGCTACCAAAAGAAATTCAGCAAGGCCTAGCAAACCAAAGTTTGCAGGCTGTTGATACGGCCTACTATGTTGCGCGTGCCATTGGCGGCTCTAAAGTAATCAAGATGTTTAAGGACGACGACAACAAGGTAGTTGGCCAATCTAACATCTCTAGTGGTAAGCTCGAAAAAGGCAACTACTTCTTGCTCTATGGCATCACCTTGTTAGGTGCTGTTGGAGAAGCCGCAGACAATCCAGGAACGGTTAACTATGACATTATCCCCGATTATGTGCGCAATGGTGAATTTGAGTTCAAAGCCAACGGAACCGTTCTTGTCCCTAATACTTCTTGTGAGGTATTTCAAACAGAAGGAAAAGACAACTTCAAAGGCTTGTTTGTATTGGATAATCCTAAGATTATTCGCGATCAGCAATCCATAGAATTTAACTTGGAGTGGGCAGCCAATGCTCCTGAGAATTCTTTCTTAAAAGTAATCTTAAGAGGTACCGCAGTTATCAAGGCTTAACCCATTTACCATAGCAACCCATGAAAAAGCACAAGTTTCAGCAAATCAGAGTAACCGTGAATAGTCCGGGAGAAGCGCTAAGAATCACCGCACAAACAGATAAGCAATATGCCCGCATTAGAGGCATTTATGTATCGCTGCCACAGGAAAGTCTGATTGCTGGAACCATGCTTGGCTTAAAGGTAAACAACCAAGAGATATTTGAAGACCTGCATGAGGTTAAACTGCTTACCAGTGGAAACCAGGTTGCCCCCAATCAAAAGTTTTTCCTGTTTGAAGAACACTTGGATGCAGCTGGCAGTGCCATTGAGGGTAGATTAACCGATGGTGCAGCACTTGAAACGGTTCCTGGCGATTTAACACCAGAAGGCTATCCCTACGAGGCGAAAATTTATTTGTGGCTTAGCAACGAGAATTGAGATAATGGCATATATAAGCTATCATATCTTGCAACTAAAGGTTGAGTCTAGTGGTCAAACCATACACATCAATCACAAAATACCTGCTTACCTTAAAAGGTGTACAGGCTTTTTAGTAAAGCATACCAAGGGACTAAAGCCCAATGCGCATCTTCCAGAAATAGGTTGGTTAAACCTGCAATTTAACAACCTAAACGAAAATGCCATTGCTGCTGTAGTTGCTTGTCCTGCTCACTTAGAAGTGAATGATTGTTATGATTTCCAAACCCTAGATATACAATTAAAACCAGGTGCACTGCTATGTGGTATTTATACAGATACCACACCTATAAGCAGTTTTTCTCCATACCATATTAGTGTCTATCTCAGGTGCACTTCACTTGAAAAAGATGCCTACAACACTAATCCTAATGCCGATAAAGAACAGCCTTATTCAGATAGTTTTTATCAGGAGGATAAGCTATGCTAGAAGCCATTTCTTATATAAAAGAGCAATTGGCTCAAAGAGGAATTCCCATAGCCTTACATCGTTTTAAAAAGGTTGTTACACGAAGTGGGCAAAATAGGTACGAAGTACCCGCCTATAATGAATTGCTTTTCCTAACCAATGCGCCAGAATTGCCACTTAGAACCAAAATTATCTCTGATACCAATATCATAGAAATTGGCCCGGAACATGCATACTCAGAAAGTCTCGAAGAATTTAGTGGACTTGTTGCCATTGTGTTACCAAATAACCTAACAGTTTACCCAGTACTGGAATTTATTCAAATCATACTCTAACGTGAACAAGCGAAAAATATACAATGTAACATCTGCCTGCGCAAAGTTGATAAAGACTTTTGCCAAGCAAGGACATACCCATGTAGTTTTTAATGCCTTGTTTTATAGAAATGGCAAAAAGCTTAATAGCATTGAAAATGCTGCCATTGCCAATTTCTCACCCTTGGTCATTAGTTATGATAAATCAGAAAATCCAGATAAGGTAAAAATTGAGTTTAAGTCGGCAGACGACAATATTCTAATTTGGTCAAAGGTGTTCGAATTTCATGATGCCGACTCTGAGCTACCAAAAACCCTTGCCGGATTTAACGGCTTAGGCGAGGCAGAAGTAAACGATTTGGTTCAGCGCAAATTCTCTGAAATGGAGCGCAGCAAAGAACTAGAACGCTTAAGTGCAGAGCTTACCAAATCCCAAGCACTAAATGAGGAATTGCAATACCAGGTATCTGATATGCAAGCCAGCCTCGATGCCAAAAAGCAAATAGAATACTACTCTTCAGTAATTGGAATGGCACTACCAGGGCTTGCTAAATTCTTTACAGGAACACCAGTGGGCAGTGCGATTAACTTCTTATCTGGAGTTGAGGAAGCTACCCAGTTAGATGCCGGAAAAGAGAAAGACCCGAACCAAAGAGAAGCCATTTTAGAGCTCATTCAAACCTTTTGCAAAAGCCTATCCAATCAAGAGTTGGGCACCATGTATTTGTTGCTTAGCGAAATTGAAAAAGATAAAGCCGTTCTCAAAACCATTCTTGATCTCATCACTCAAAACAATCCTTCACCTCAATCTTAAACCTTTATGTTTCCATCCTTAAGACCAGGCAAGAAAGCCGAAGCAAAATCGGTTCAAATAAAAATACACCCTCATGATGCCTTAGAAGAGCGCATCATTAGCGAATCTCTGCAAAAAATAGCAGATGAATTTAACGCCAAAGAACTTCAAATCATGATGAAGAAGCTGGAGTCTTTTGATAACAGACTAAAGCTTCGCGCCTACCTAACTATCAGATAATACAATCATGCCTAATAATACTTCCACCTTTGAACAACATGTAGGTCTCAATCCAGCTAAGATTGTTAACGGCATTCTTGTGATTGGAGGGGTAATTATTACCTATAGTCTGGCTAAAAAATTATTGCTAGATTTTAAAAAGAACAGCACCCAAAACCAAGTAGATGATAGCCCAACAGCACGCCAGGCTATTGGTCTTCGCTCTGCCATCAACCCTTCCGGTATATCTTGGCTAAAGAGTATTGATACCACAACTGTTTCTGTAGTTTTTGAAACAGCAAAATCAATCACCAATCTTGACCAGGTGGCTAAGGATTATGCCAACCTTTTTGAAGATAATTTGCTAGATGATCTTCAAAGCGAATTAAGCGCCTCAGAATATCAAACCTTCTTATCCATTATTGCTGCAAATCCTAAAAAGCAAACAGATAAAGGCAATAGTCCGGCAGTTGAATATGCCAAAGCAAGCAGTTTAGTAGTTGCAAAAAAGCCTGTTACACTTAGAAGTACGCCAGATGCCTCTAACCATGGCGCTTTCTATGAGCAGTTCTCAGAAAAAAATAGCATAAGAATTGCCAAAGCTGGTGAGTTTTTAGGGTATGCAACAGGCAGGCAGCAATACGACCAAAAGAACAATGTGAAGTTCATTGAAGTGGCCTATGTTATCAATGCAGTTAAGGCCCCTAGTGCGTATAAAGATAAGAACAAAGCCAGAGTAAGCTTTTGGGTTTCCAGCTCCATTGATTTTGTGGACATATTCCCCTTCTACAAAAACATGTACGATGCCTATCCGGCCACCATTCCCTTTACTGCATGGATGAAACCACAAGACTTTTTTACTCTTAAAGGTTTGTCAACACCTATGCTGTTAACCATCCGTAAAGCGCCCATTCTTAATGAGCAGCTTATCATGATTGACATAGCAAATGTCAATTCCTTACTAGGTGAACCTGTATTGAGTTTAACCACTAATAAAGGAGAGTTTACCCAATTTAAAACCGTTGACAATACCCTGCTTTGGGTAGAAAAAAAATACACTACAATACTTTTAAACGCATGAGTACAAAAACAGAACTATACGTAACAACTTATTATGAGCTTGCCAAAAAAGCTGGCGAAAAGTTTGGGATCGACCCATTAATCATATTATCACAAGGCGCATTTGAAAGTGCTTGGGGGACCTCCACCCTAGCCAAAAAGCACAACAACTTTTTTGGTATTACTGCGGCTGGAAAGGTAAATGACTTTTGGAAGGGAGCCTCTGTAAAAGCCAATCCAAAGTACAACTTAGTATTTAGGGTTTATGCCAATGCCCAAGATAGTTTCTATGATTTTGCCAGGCTTATTGCCACAAGCTATAAGTCAGCCAAAGCTGCTGGAACAGATTACAAACTTTATGCCCAGCGCATATCACAAAGCCCTTATATATCCGAGAAAAATGGAGACGATAGGAACGCGTACATGAAAGGAATCATCTCCATTTATGAAAACATTCTATCCATCGCTAAAAAAAAAGTATTCCTACCAAATCCTCCCTTGGCTTAGGCGGTGCGCTGCTATTGCTTTGGGGAGGCAGGTACTTGTATCTCAAACTTTTTAAACAAAAATAAATGCTATTTAAACTTACCAATATCCGCACTAGGGTTCAAAAAACCTTTTCATTAAAAGACCTTCTTAGTCTTTTAGGTGATAGGATTAATGATGAAATACGTTTTGGCAAGGAGCGCTATAAAATAAGCACCATTCAAGAAATCTATGGAAGCCAAAACGACACTACCAGCTTGATTTGGAAACCAGAATGGATAAAGGTAAACCTCACCGTAAGCGCCAGTGGCCAAGCTCAGTTTCGATTTGAACCAAACGCCGATGATCCAGAGGGATTATTCTTGGTAGTTAATGGCGCCTTATTCGACCATGGCTCTCACAGTGCCTTTCATGTAGAGGAAGGCGTGCTTTACTGGCATGGTAGATTTAAGCTTGAACCCACCGATGTGGTATATGTAAAATACTTAACACTAACCCATAATTAAATTATATGAGTGAACTTTTAAAAATCAAACAGGTTGACCAGTTAACACAAACACTGGCACAAAAAGCCTTAGACTCAGAAGTAGTTAAAAAGGCCAACAATTTATCAGATGTAAATGCTATCACAGCAAGAGCAAACCTCAATTTGTATTCAAAAACAGAGGTAGACAACTTGGTGATAGGCGCAAGAAATGCCTTCAACGTAGCCGATATTGCTGCTAGAGCAGCTTTAACAGGCTTAAAGGTTACAGACCGTGTGTTTGTAAATGACGATGGCGACACCAAATGGGCCTTGTACATTGTAACCGCTGTTACTACAGGTACTGGTGCAACTTCTACCTTTAAAAAGATTGCCGATGAAGATTTGTTTACAAATGCCTTAAGTGCAGCGGCTGTTAAAGCAGCATATGAAAGCAATGCCGACACATTTGCCTTCAATGGAGTTTACAAAGGTAAGCTAGACAAGATTACCATTGCCAACAATATTGACTTGGATCTTGTAAGGACAAATGCAAGTAATGCCTTAACAAATGCCGCCGCCGCTCAATCTACTGCTAATACGGCAAACACCGCAGCAGGTGCAGCGCAAACTTCGGCAAACAATGCCAACACAGCAGCCTCTGCCGCTCAAACAACGGCAAACAATGCAGCTACAGCTGCTGCCGCTGCTCAAGCAACAGCCAATGCCAAAGAGGATGCCTTTATTCAGGTAACAGAAAACTTTACTGGTTTAACTGGCGCTGCAAACGTAGATATTCCAATTACCTTGGGTCAAACCCTAAAAGGAGGTTTTGCAACCATGGTTTATGTAAATGGACTACGTGTTAAAACCATTAATGCCACCCAAGGAGCCAATGCCATTACCTTTAAAGTGCCTTATGCCATTGAGACTTCTGATGACATTATGGTAAGCTATACTTATTAATACTTGTAAATGGAAACCATTTCAGCTAAACAAGTAGAAGGGGCAGTTGATACCTCAACTGAACAAAATATTGGAGGGGTGAAATCATTCACCTCTCCAGTAAATTTCATCTCCGAAAACGTAGAAGGATATGCATGTATACGCGCTGAGGGTCTTTATCTTTATTGGTTAAAAGACCAGTCACACTTCTATTCTGATGGTGACTTGAGACTAGGCCCAGGCCTTTCAACTGAAGGATTAAGCTTTCAAAAATTCAGGGAAGGAGAATGGCGAGAGTCTGCACCCATCAAAATCTAAAACTATCACTATGACACCAAACACACGCTACCGATTTACGCTTGCAGCTGCTTTGTTTCTGGCCATTGTAACACTGCTATCCATTTTTTTAAATATGGAAACAGTTGCCACCGCAGGCATCGCAGGCATTATGACCGTATTGTCAACATATATATGGTCTCAAACTACACGTCCAACTTGTTACCCAAATGAAAAACCTAAACACTCGACTAAACCTGATAAAAATGTTCCTCCTGGCTATGCTTACCCTGGCCCTATGGATATTCTGGAAAAGCAATAAATACCTTTATTCAGAAAAGCAAAGATTGGCGCATACCATTGAATCGCTTGGTAACAATATTCAATACCTAGAATCTGAAAATGGAAAGCTTGTAGCCCAAAGCGATGTTTTAATGCTACAACTTAAGGAGCTTAAAGATTTGTTTCCAAAAACCATTGCAGACATTAAGGCTATTGGTGTAAAGCCATCACGCATTAGACAGGTTTCTAGCATTGGCTTTACCCATCAAAGGAATGTTGTTACCCATATTTATGATAGTATACTTTATGATACTATTCCAGTAAAGGCATTTAGGTATAGGGACCCATGGCTTACACTCAATGGAATAGCCATTGGAGATTCTCAAAAGGTACAGTTGAGTTTAACAGATACACTTATTCAAGTGGTTTATAAAGGCGAAAGATATCGGCCATGGCTATGGTTTTTCTCGAAAAGAAAACTACAACAACGCGCTCAATTAGCTAACCCCTACTCAACTATTAGCTACCAAAAAACCATAACCATTCAAGCCAAGTAAAACCTTGAACCAGCTTAAAGTAAATAAAGAAATTGAAACACTTATTCTCCAAAAGGATAAGGCAGGCAAGCCATTTTCGGATGAGGAAAAACGCTTTATTGCCTTATACGAAGGAGCAGGTGGACTTGGGGCAAAAGGTGCAACCGGAGAGGGTGTTTTATATGAATTTTACACACCAGATTATATCTGTGAATTGATGTGGAAACTTGCGTATCGGTATGGGTTCAAACCAAATGGAACGGTATTGGAGCCCGCCATGGGAACAGGTAAAATGCTAGCTTATGCGCCAGACAAAAGCAAGTGTACAGGGTTTGAGATTAGCCCAATTGCCAAAAGAATAGCACAAATTCTTTACCCAGAAGCCAATTTATATGATGGCTACTTTGAAACAGCATTTTTAGAACCACCTAGGTTTAGCACAAAATTAAAAGGTAAAATCACTTGGTTACCTGGCTTTCCTTTTTCATTGGTTATTGGAAATCCACCTTACGGAAAGTACAAGAACAAATACTCAAGTTACTTTACTAAACCTAAGATGCATCAAATAGAACTATTCTTTATGTATCAAGGTTTGCAAATGCTGCAATCGGGGGGGTTACTGGTATATATCACAGGCTCCAACTTTATGCGCAATGGCATTTCATACCAAGGCGAAAAGCTAGAATTAGAAAAGCTTTGCACCTTTTTAGATGCCTATCGTTTGCCACCAGTTTTTAAATCCACTTCGGTACCCACCGACATTCTAATTTTTAAAAGAAACTAAGCATGAAATACCCTCAAAACACCATAAGTCCTGTATTAGTATTTGACAAGCACGATTTCTCCGACCTAGAAGCTAAAATAGATGCCTTAGATGCTGAATTTAAGGTGCGAGAAATAGAAGTAACCTTTAACCAAGAAGCTTATTTCTTTGGCCAAGTCAACAGCTCAGAAGATGTTTATCAATTCATCAAAGAGCGCATTTTAGGGGGCATTGAGGTGCAAGAACATTTCATTGCTATATATCTAAACCAATCCAATAAAATCATTGGGTATTACCATCACTCCACTGGATCAATTAATGCCACCTTGGTAGATATTGAAATTGTTTCTGCTGTGGCACTAAAAACCCTTGCAAAATCAGTGATTATTTCTCATAATCATCCAAGTGGAAACTTAAAACCGTCGGATGCCGACCGCAATTTAACAAGGAACATAAAAGCAGCCCTTAAGCTATTTGGAATTGCCCTGGTTGACCATTTAATCATAACGAGAAACGGCTATTACTCTTTTGCAGAAAAAATGGAAGGATCATTGGGTTCGGTTCAAACCGAAAACGAAGATTTAGTGAATGCACTTAGAGCAGAAATTTTACTTCAGCTAAAAAAGGTAACACCTGCCAACTCTCCAAACCTCTACAATATGCTAAACACCGAAGAAGGCTATAGAGCAGTTGAAAAAATGGTAATAGACAGAGTGATCAAAACACAACTAGTGCCAGCTGCCATAATTCCCATGATAGAATCTGACTTAGACATGATTTAATGGACAGGCTTAGCCCGAAATATCAACGTGCTAGGGTGTTTATGCTCAGGGATATACTATCTAAGGTTGACCCAAAAGCACAGCACGCGGCACTGATGCGAAATGGAGTATTTCCACCAGATAGGGATGAGCAAAACATGGTGCAGGTTTATCAAAAAGAAAGAGATTTTTCTAATGAACCGCTTTCTTTTACTGAGCTCTGCACCTTTAATACCTGGTTTTCTATGCACCCCGAAAAGGTTTGCGGCAATGAGAAAATTTCAAGTTCTAGAGAGTTTCCATTAACCATTGAAGGCGAAAGAACATGGATAGAAAGCACCATTGGCCATGCCCTTGGTGAAGGTAGATTAATTTTAGATTTACCTGGTCAGTGGTATATTGATTACTTTGATCCAAGTGATGAAGAATTTTTGGTAATCTACCGTTACAACGATTTTCATATCATTCTATACTCACAAGGGGTAGATTTTAACCTGCAAATCCACAAGGGTGATTTTATTCTCGACAATATTAATTACATGCTAATTGAAGATGCCAATAAGCATATCATAAACTTTATGCAAACGCATCTTAAACCTCATAACCCTGAATCCATTTTAGAAATGGAAGCACTCGCATTAGAAATTGAATTTGAACTGAAAAAACTATGAGTTATTTACAAGGAATAAACAATAGTAAGAGTTTAGGTGAACTCAATACCTACACCATCAATCACCTTACTGCACAGGCAGATATTCTAAAAAGGGTATTATCTCAAGCCAAACAACTGAATGGATTGGGTGATGCAGAAAACAAAACCTTGTCATTTGCAGAAGTGGTAGGCAAATACAATAAGGGAATCACTCCAAATGAAATAAAGGCCTGGGTATGGTATAAACGTAGAATGGGTGTACCTATGAGTGGATGGCAAAGCTTTTATATCAATGCCAGCGGAAAACAATTAGAACAGGAACTTTTTGCTTTAATTAGAGCCGGAGCCTTATTCTACCATGGTTCGGAATTGCTTCCATTTCCTATGTACACCTATGGTAATATTTATGATAGGCTGAACCAACTAGAGCAAGACAAGCCTGAGATTGAGCGATTGTTTGGTACTGAGGTGTTTGAACTTCACAAACTAGCCCTAGAAAAGGCCAAGCCAGAACTGTTATCTGTTTTAAATCCTGACCCGAAAGAAAGGCCCATTATTACTGCTATTTCTGATTTTGCTATAGATGTGAAACTGTTTTATGTTACAGCAGTGCGCGAAGAATTTATGGATCTTGAGAATGCTGAAGAACTTAAAAAGGTAAACGGCAAAATTGAGCGCAAAAAAGAAAAGGAGAAGATAAAGATTCGCTTTGATGCCGAAACTCAGTTCACCCTACAACAGGTTTTTATCAAGTGGCTTTATACACTAAATGCAGATACCGACTTTGTAAAAAGCTCGGCCATTGATATTGCAGATTATTATTTGGCCAACCGACCTTTGCGAGATGATAAGCTTACAAAAGAAGAAAAAGCAGAGCTTCGAGCCAATGCCAGGATAGAAGGTGAAAGCCTGTTTTCGCGCTTCTTGCATGAGGTTCCAACCTATGAAGACCAGCAAAAACTGGATATATCTTGGAACAGAATGTACAATGGCCAATCGGATATTAATTACTCCAAAGTGCCAATTGGTTTTGAATGTTCTACCAGGTTTAAATCTGGTATCCTTCAAATTACCGACATTCAACGCGAAGGAGTAGCTTTTATGGAGGCTATGGGATCAGGTATAAATGCATTTGATGTAGGTGTAGGTAAAACTATGACCGCCATTGTAAACTTGGCGCACAACCTATATTCTGGAAAATGTAAAAGACCATTAATTGTGGTTCCCAAACCTACCTACAAAAAGTGGATGGGCGAAATCATGGGTTTTACAGATAAGAAAACCGGAGAGTTTGTTTCTGGGGTGTTATCGCATACCGGGATTACCTT